>CAZUPD010000080.1:0-33484 GCA_964621785.1 uncultured Nannocystaceae bacterium | reverse complement strand
TGTCCCCCCGCGAGCCCCGGGGTGGGCGTTCTCCCAATCTCTACACGCGGTTTATGGAAGTTGCTGCCGGGCAGCTGAAACCGGGTGGACAGCTGATTTTCCTGGTGCCGCGCAGTTTCACCTCGGGGCGTTATTTTGCCGGTTTTCGCCGGCACCTCCACCACCAGCTCGGCCTGCAAAGTCTACATGTATTTACATCGAGACGTGCGACCTTCGCCGCCGACGCGGTGCTGCAAGAAACCTTGATCTGCCACTACCGCAGGGGCCCACACGCGGATCCGGTCGTGATCTCGAGCAGTCGTGGGGATGGGTGCACAGACGTCGATTCGCGTCTCGCGGTCCCACACCGGCTGGTCGTCGACGCCGGCGGGGAGATCCGGATTCCAGTCGATGCCACCGACCTTCGCTGCCTGACCCAATTGAGCGGCCTAGAACCGCTGCGCGACCTCGGGATCGAGGTCTCGACCGGCAAGATCGTCCCGTTTCGTGCCGGGCCATTTTTGCAACCTCGGGCCACCCCCGACAGCGTACCGCTGTTGTGGATGCAACATGTCGACCGCCGCGGGATTCACTGGCCGGCCGGTCCCGGGTTTCGCAAGCCCCAACACATTCGCAACACCGCCCCGGGCCTGATCGACAATACGACCTATGTGCTCGTCCGCCGGCTGTCGTCCAAGGATGAGGCCCAGCGGGTGACGGCCGGTGTGTACCCGGGCTCGCTCCCCGGCTCGCAGATCGGATTGGAAAACCACCTCAACTACTTGTATCGACAACAAAATACCCTCGACCAAGCAGAAGCCTGGGGACTCGCCAGCTGGCTCAATTCGCCGATCGTCGACCGCTACGTGCGGATCACCAATGGCCATACCCAAGTCAACGCCACGGAGCTGCGCAACCTCCCGGTGCCGGCAATGGAAGTCGTGCGCTCGATCGGACGGGCATGCCTCGCGTGTGACCACAAACGGGCCGAGGCCATCTGCATGCGCGCGATGGAGGGACTAGCAACGCGCGCATGAGGTCGGTATGGTTGGTGGGCATGGGCAAACACAGCGAGCTTCCGATCGTCGGGTTGGCCGAGTACGTCAGTTTTCCCGAGTGGGGGATTGAGCGACTCAAAGCCAAGATCGATACCGGTGCCCGTTCGTCCGCGCTTCATGTCGAGAACATCCAAGAACTCCCGCGGGGTCGGGTGGCGTTTGAGGTCCGCCTCGATCGTGCCGACCACACGCGCAGGGTTCGGGTGTCGACGGCCATCACCCGCAAGGCCCGTGTGCGCTCGTCCAACGGACAGTACGACGAACGCATCTTTGTGACAGCCGCGTTTAAAATGGGAACCATCGCAACGACGATCGAGGTCAGTCTGGTCGACCGTGCCAAGATGCGCTACCGAATGTTGGTCGGGCGCACGACGTTGTCCGGGCGTGCGCTGGTCGATGTCAGCCGTCGATTCATCCTCACCAAAACCAAAAAAACCGCGAAGCGTCGGCGCAAACCGACCTAGCCCGTCACCACAACGAGAGGTCATCTCACCCATGAAACTGGCGATTTTATCCCGCAGTCCCGAAGCCTATAGCACCCGCCGGCTCAAGGAAGCCGGGGAGACCCGCGGCCACACCGTGCGTGTGCTCAACACCATGAAGTTCAGCATGTTCGTCGAGCAGGGGCGACCCGCCCTCTACTACCGCAACAAGCGTCTGAGTACCTACGACGCGATTATTCCGCGGATCGGTGCCTCGGTGACATTTTACGGCCTCGCAGTGGTGCGCCAGTTTGAACAGATGGGTGTATTTACACTCAGCCCGTCCCACGCGATCAGTGTGTCGCGCGACAAACTTCGCTCGATCCAGGTGCTCAGCCGCCACAACGTCGGCATTCCCCAGACCGTGTTCGTCCGCGACAAAGCCGGGGTATTGCCGGCGATCGAGCAGGTCGGCGGGTGCCCGGTGATCATCAAGCTCCTCGAGGGGACCCAGGGCATCGGCGTGATTTTGGCCGACCACCCCAAGATCGCCGAGGCCATCATCGAGACACTCCAGAGCACCAAACAAAACGTGCTGATACAAAAGTTTGTCAAGGAGAGCAAAGGCCGGGACATCCGCGCATTCGTGGTCGGCGATCGGGTCGTCGCGGCGATGCGGCGCAAGGCCGTGGGCGAGGAGTTTCGCAGCAATGTCCACCGCGGAGGGGTGACCGAGGCGGTTTCCCTCGATCCGACCTACGAGCGCACGGCGATCCACGCAGCGCAGATCATGGGGCTGCACGTGGCAGGGGTCGACATGCTCGAGGGGGCAAATGGACCGCAGGTGATGGAGGTCAACTCCTCACCTGGCCTCGAGGGCATCGAAGGGGCGACCAAGGTCGACGTCGCCGGTGCGATCATCGAATACTTGCAGGAGCAAGTACGGTTCCCCGAAGTCGATCTACGCCAGCGTCTGAGCGTGTCCAAGGGCTATGCAATCGCCGAATTTACCCTGTCTCCGCAGTCGGAACTCGTCGGCAAAAAACTCCGCGAGACCGAGTTGCGCGAGCGCGATGTCCAAGTCCTCAACATCACACGCGGCTCGGTCCGGATCCCCAATCCCCGCGGCGACCAGGTGCTGATGGCCAGCGACGAGCTGTTGTGCTTCGGCAAGAAGATTACGCTCAAGAGCTACGTACCGAGTGTCGAAGCCCAGCGGGCCGCCAGGCGGCGCGCCAAGGCCAAGACAAAGACTAAGCGTACCCCCGCATCTTGAGTCGCTGCGCAACCTCAAAGGCACAACCCCACGAAAGCGTGACACCGACACCACCGTGCCCGTAGTTGTGCACCAGGATTTGCCCAGAAGATGTATCCACATCCATCAGGCAAACCTCGGGACGGCAAGGCCGCAAACCTGCATGTACATCGAGCACCTCGGCCGCGTTTAACCGCGGGTCGAGGGCCCGACACCGCTCGAGGATCAGATTCGTTGTCTGTGCACAGATTTGGGCACGCTCCACGCCGCGGATGCTCGTTCCCCCTAAAATACAGTCCTGAGACCGCGGAATGATGTAGGTCATCCCCTGGGGGTTGTCGGCATCAACAACGACGTCCTCGATCCCGGGGTTGGTCGTGCGCACAACCTGACCCAATTTGGGATAAACGGAGGGATCCACATTCAATTCACGACCTCCGAGACCCGCGCAGTTGACGATGATCTGTGGGTCATCCGACGAGAGCCCGCTTCGTTCGAATTGTCGGGTTGTCTCGCCAATGTCCGCACTCCCAGCGAGATATCTCGGTACAGATGCGACATCGCGTCGCATTTGTGTGCGTGAGTCAGGCTGTCGCACTTCGGTGAGCGAGGTGACCTCGCGCTCGACGATCGTGGCCCCGGCGTTTTGAACGCGCTGACGCAGCCACGCCAGATACCGCGGCATCTCAATGACATAGGATGTGAAACGATGGCCGCCGAAGTATCCCGCAGGCAGTTCCGAGGCGGCGAGCTCACCAAATCCAGGCATGTTTTTGACCCAAACTGGGTCGAGTTCGACTAGGTCCACCGTCGTTTTCTCAGCCAACAACTCGCGCACCGTTCGGCGCAGGACACCGGTTTCCGGGAGATCTACGAACTGACCAAATGTGTGGTAGCTCTCTTGTGCCCACAAGGCGACACGTGTGCGCGGAACCATTTCGTACGGAAGCCAAACAGCAGCCGCAACCGTAGAAGTCGTCAAGTGAGAGGGTTCCCGCCCCCAGATTTCGACCGGAAAGCCGCTGCGGAGTAAGACATCGGCCGTCGTGAGCCCAGAGACCCCACATCCGATCACAAGCACCTTGGGTTTTTGAGGTATGTACATCGTTTTCTACGGTGGCTGTTGTCCCGGCAGGCCGCGCACGTGCACGCCCGATTGTACGGCCGTGCCGGGGTCACCTCGCCTCAGCAGACCTGCGTTCCCGCACGTGTACCTGCACAGGACGTTGGCCACCCACCGCTGAGCTGTGGTCATTGTCCCCCAACGTTGGTTGTAGGAGCAGATCGAGGAATCAGTGTTTTGGCTTGTCTGGCCCACGCACTCCCCCTAGGGTTGGGACCACGTTCCATCCGAGGTTCCCATGAAACTGGTGCATGTACATAATCTTTCGTTGTCACTCGTGATCGCCGCGGGCTTCGGGGGTTTGATGTCCTCAAACGCGACTGCTGCGGAGCCCGAATTGGAACGTGCCCCAGAGGATTACTACCGGGCCGATCCAATCCCGGTGCCGGCCGAATTTCTGAGCGACAAAGGCAACGACGAGCCCCTCGGGGTCGGGACCAATGTCATGTTCATCAACTTCGATGGGGCGAACCTGTCCTATGGTGAGGATGATTCGTCGAACGACAGAACCCAAATCGGCCAGTGCGCAGGGCCGTTTTCCGCCTACGGGAACGGGGCCAAACGGGCCGCAACCCTACAGGCAGTCAAACAGGATTGGTCGCCGTTTAATGTCGTGATCACCGAGTCGCGTCCGAATTCCGGTAACTACACCATGTGTATGACCGGGCCCACCAACCCGTTTGGCGGCGGTGTGCTGGGGGTCGCCCCACTCGACTGCAATGACCAACAGGACCGCAACGTTGTATTTGCATTTCACAGCGCCAACGATCAGTTTCCAGCCTCGACCCAAGCCACCACGATCAGCCAGGAAATCGCCCACGCCTACGGCCTAGAGCACGTCAACGAAGAGGGCGACATCATGAACCCCTACAACGCCGGGGGTGATCCGAGCTTTCTCGATCAATGCATTACGATCGTGCCGAACAACGGGCAGATCTACTGCACGCAGCAACACGCGGCAGAGTGTGGGGGCAACGGAACGACCCAGAACTCCTATCAGGAGTTGATGACGCTATTTGGGCCGGCTTCACCCGACAACTCACCGCCGACGGTGAGCATCACGGCGCCTAGCAATGGGGCCATGTTTGACCCGCCGGCAAACTTCACGATCACGGCGACCGCCAACGATGATGTCAATGTCGCCAAGGTCGAGCTCTACCTCAACAACGAACTACTCGACGATGATACGAGTGCCCCCTTTGAGTGGCCGGTCCAAAACGTAGGTGCAGGGCAGTACGACTTCCAAGCCCGCGCCTACGACGACTCCGACAACATGGCGATGAGTGCAGTTGTCACGGTGTATGTCGAGGACCCGAATTCGACAACGTCGGGAGATCCGACCACCGGCGACCCGACTACCGGCGACCCGACCACCGGCGACCCAACCACCGGCGACCCGACCACCGGCGGCAACTCGGATTCCAATACCGGAACCACCGGACCCGACGACACCGATACGACCGGAGATCCGCCGGATACCTTCGGCAGCCTGACCGATGGCGGTGGTGGAACCGCCCTACCCCCGGACTACGGCGGCGAAGACCTGGACGAGGGATGTGCATGTACATCCGCCGACAGCCCGCGGGTACTGCTGCCCGGCCTGTTGTTGATGCTGCTGGTGTTGCCCCGCCGGCGCCGCGGCACCTAACATCGCTGCACCCTTCGCAACAAATGGGCCCGTGTGTACGCGGGCCCGTTGTTTATTCGAATGCGTGGTTGTCCCGGTACGTTGTGAATCGTTGCACCTTCAACAGACCTCATGTGGTCGTCGGTTGTCTCAGATGCCTAAAATCGGCTTCTCGGGTTTCGCTGCCGGCGCTGTGAATCGTTGCACCTTCAACAGACCTCGTGTGGTCGTCCTCAGATGCCTAAAATCGGCTTCTCGGGTTTCGCTGCCGGTGCTGTGAATCGTTGCACCTTCAACGAAGGGATCCGCGCGACTGCTTTCATTTGGTCGGCAGTCCGCGTGCCGACCTGTTCGCTCAACGTGCCGCTGCCGACTCAACGCAGCGATAGGCCGCCGGCCGGCCCCACTCGCGTGTATTGACAAATACCTGCTGCAGCTCGCCATCTCGGCCGACAAAGTAGGTGTCTGGTAGCTTCTCGCTGCCGTAGGTCTTGTTGAGCTTTTCCTCAGGGTCCCACACCACCGTGACCCCAGAGTCTTGTAGCTGCATGCGGTTGAGAAACGCCTGGACCTCGCTCGCGCTCTTGTCGACGCTCACGGCGAGGATCACGACATCTTCGCGGTCGGCAAACCGCTCGGCTAACCGGGCCAGCTGTGGCCACTCGGTGATGCACGGCTCGCACCACGTCGCCCAGAAGTTGAGGACGACGAACTTGCCGCGGAAATCGCTGAGGGAGACTTTGTTGCCGGCGAGGTCTTGGACGGTAAACGCCGGTGCCGGGCCGCTGCGCTCCTCGGGTCGTAACTCTCGGCAGCCAGCACGGTTTTGGACGGAGACTGCGTCTTGGAGCGAAAGGCCAAACGCAAATACCAGACCGCCACTGATGGCGATAAACAGGATGATGCCGAGCAGTGGCACAAGCGGCGATTGCTCGGCATCCGGCCCGGGAAGCACAAATGAGCCGGAGTAGCTCGATCGTACTTTCCCCTCAGCCACCTGGCTTGACCCCAGTGCCGGGATTCACCGGCTTGGGCTTGGGCACCGAAGTTTCGGCGCCCTCGTAGAGCTTGGCGAGTACTTGGCTGCGGGGCGTCCCCGCGTCGACCAGTGCCTGGGCCTTGGCTTTTTCTTCGTCGATGATCGCCTGGAATGACTCAAACGGACGGGCCCCCGACAAGAACCGACCGTTGATGAAGAAGGCTGGAGTTCCGCCGGCGCCGAAGTTGGTGGCGACCTGTTCGTCTTCGCGGATCATCTGGGCGATGGCTGGATCCTCGTAGTCGGTCCGAAACGTGGCCATGTCGAGCCCGAGCTGTTGGGCGAGTTCTTCGAACTTGGCGGTGCTCAGCAACTTACGATTTTGAAACAGCAGGTCGTGCATCTCCCAAAACTTGCCCTGGCGGTGGGCCGCGAGAGCTGCCTGGGCTGCCGGCCGCGCCTGCGGGTGCATCCCCAGCGGGCGTTGGCGGAAGATCACCCGGACGTCGTTGGGATAGGTCTGTTTGATCTGCTCAATCGTCGGCAGGACCTTCTCGCAAAACGGACACTGGAAGTCGGAGTACTCGATGATCGTCACCAGGGCATCGCTGGGGCCCATCTGCGGCCTGCCTTCGCCCGGAGGCACTGCGTAGACCTTGGACGGGTCTGGGGCACCCGGACGCTGGGCGCGTTTGGACGGAGCGCCACCGACCCCCTGCCCACCGGCGCGCACGGCCTTGGCGTCTTTCATGATGGTCTCGTAGACCTTGGCCCGGTCGACCCCGAGGGAGTTGGCGTAGTCGAGTTCCTGTTCGACGATCGCCTCCCAGTGGGTAATTGGGCGGGCGCCGCTAAACGGACGTCCGTTGACCAGGAAGTAGGGCGTCCCCGAGGTTCCGGCCTTGCCACCCGAGGCGTGATCGTTGTCGACCCAGTCCGCGACTTCTTTGGAAGCCATATCTTTTTTGAACTGCTCGACGTCGAGGCCCTGGTCGGCGGCGAATTTTTCGATGCCCTGGGTGTTGGCCTTGTTGTCGAACAGGTGGTCGTGGAACTCCCAGAACTTGCCCTGCTTGTGGGCGGCGTAGGCAGCCTTACCCGCGGGGATCGCCTTGGGGTGACCCGGTAGCGGGTACTGTTTGAAAATCACCCGAACATCGCCCTCGTAGCTGTCGACGATCTGTTTGACCACCGGTGCCGCTTTGGCACAGTAGGGGCATTGGAAATCGGAGTATTCGACGATCGTGATGAGTGCATCGTCGGGGCCCAACTGCGGCTCGTCACCGCGTAGGTCGGCCCGGTAGCGCTCGTCGTCTTCGGCGTTGACGGTCGGGCCACCGGTGAAGATCGACCGCACCCGCTCGCCGATGTGATAGCTCTTGTCGAGCTCGCGGCCGGCAAAAAATCCGATCGCCAGGGTCGCTAAAAACCCGACCACACCGACCAGAGACGCCGATCCACCCTTTTTGCCTTCGGGCTTGTCGGACGACTTCTCGGCCTTTGCTTCGCTCTCGCTTTGTTCGGACGGTTTGCTTTGCTCGTCGGTCATCGTTGTGTTCGCAAAATCGGGTGACGGGTTGATTGTAGGTACAATCGAAATGGAAACCGGGTGGGACCGGTTTCGCCTGTGGCGGCGAGGTCCCACCCGGCCTATGGCCTTTTAGCCAGGTTTTTTCTCGCCGGCGGCCTTTTTGGCGGCGGCTTCTTTTTTGAGCGTGGCTTCAAACCCGCCGTTGAGCTCCTCCTCGAGCACCTTCTTGAAGGTCGGCAGGGGTTGGGCGCCGCTCATGAGACGGCCGTTGATCAAGAACCCGGGTGCGCCGCGGACGTTCATCTTCTGGCACTGCGCCATGTCGTCCTTGACCCGCTGGGCGGTCGCCGGATCGTTGAAGTCCTTCTCCCATTTGGCGACATCGAGGCCAACCTGCTGGGCGATCTCCTTGAGCTGCTCGGGGCTGCGCTTGCTCTTGTCGGCGAACAGCAGATCGTGCATGGCCCAGAACTTGTCGTCGCCTTGGTTTTGCGCCGCGATCGCAGCGCGGTGAGCTGGCTCGGCGTTTTTGTGCATCGGCAACGGATAGTTGCGGAAGTAGAACGCGACCTTGTCTCCGTACTCCTTCATGATCTCGGTCATGGTGTCGGCTCCCCGCTTGCAAAACGGGCAGTCGAAGTCGGAGCACTCGACGATGGTGATCTTGGGCGACTTGAGGTTGCCCTTGCCGGCGAGACCAGCAGTGGTGACATCGCGGCGGGTGTGGTCGGCGGGCGGTGGCGGCGGGGGAACCTTGAGCTCGGTCTCCCAGCCCTTGCGCATCTCGTCGTAGAGTTTGTCCTTGGCCACGCCCTTGGTTGCGAGGAACTTCTCGGCCTTGGCTTTTTCTTCCTTGATGATGGCGTCGAAGCTCTCAAACGGACGCGCGCCGGAGATGAAGCGGCCGTTGACGAAAAACGCCGGGGTCCCGCGGGCACCGAACTTCGAGGCGGCTGCCATGTCCTCGGCGACCATCTTGTCGAGTGACGGATCGGCGTAGTCGGCCTTGAACTTGGCGACATCGAGTCCGAGCTCACCGGCCCAGGTCTCGTAGTTCTGGTCGTTGAGCGCCTTTTGATTGGCGAACAGCTTGTCGTGCATCTCCCAGAACTTGCCCTGCTTGGCGGCGGCGAGCGACGCCTTGCCGGCCGACTTGGCCTGCGGGTGCATCGGCAGCGGCAGCTGGCGGAACACGATCCGGACGTCGTTGGGATAGGTGTCCTTGATCTGCTTCATCGTCGGATTGACGCGGCTGCAAAACGGGCATTGGAAGTCGCTGAACTCGACGATCGTGACCAGCGCATCGGGCTTGCCCCACGCCGGACGATCGTCGGTCGGGACCGCGTAGCTGAGCTTGGGATCGGGTTGCCCGGGGCGCTGACGTTCGGGCCGCGGCGGCGGGGTGCGCTGGTCCTTGGCCGCCTTCATGATCCGGGCGTAGATCTCGGAGCGCTTGGCACCGGCCTTGATCAGCTCTTCGGCGTGCTTTTTCTCGTCGTCGACCAGCTTTTTGAGGCCATCGATCGAACGCGGTGCACCGCGTTGCCACTTGCCGTTGAGGAAGAAGCTCGGGGTCCCGCGGACGCCGAACTGCTGGCCCTGTTTCATGTCGGCGTCGACCTGGGCCTTGAACTCACCGCCGTCGAGCGCTTTTTTGAATGCACCTACATCAATTCCGACCTGCTCGGCGTAGCCTTCGAGGGCGGCGCGGTCCATCTTGCGCTGATTGGCGAACAGCAGGTCGTGGAACTCCCAGAACTTGCCCTGGGCACCCGCGGCCAGCGATGCCTGCGAACCGGGGTTGGCGTCTTTGTGCATCGGTAGCGGGAAGTGCTTGAAGACCACGCGGACGTCGTCGGCGTAGGCCGGATCTTTGAGCAGCTCCTCGAGGTTCTTGGTGAACTTGGAGCAGTAGGGACATTGGAAGTCGGAGAACTCGACAATGGTCACCAGCGGCTCGGCGGCGCCCTTGTAGTAGTCCTTATCGGTGTAGGTCACGCGGAAGCGTTCGCCCTGGATCTTGTCGTTGAGGCTGTCGTCGACTTGGTCCATGGTGACGACCGTGCCGCCTCCACCCGGGGCTGCAGCGTCGTTTTCAGCGGCAGCATCGTGCTTTTCTTGGGGGGCTCCCCTGCGACCGGTGCACCCGGTGGTCAGGGAAGAGGCGGTCAGGCCGAGGGCCGCGACCAGGACGACTGGAATCGAGATGCGTTTCATGTTGCTTTCGTTTCGGTTTTGCTCCGCTGTGGCGCCGGTTGGAGCGCGGCGGGGCTAAGGTACTGGGTTTGTGCGCGCCACACCACAAATCGCGGGGCGAAGGCGCTGCTCGTCAACGAGAGAAAAAACTCAGGCTTGGTCAGTAGGCCGCTGCGTTGGGAAACTGTGATTCGGGTAGGGCATCGGCGAGGCTTTGCGAAAGCAGGTCTGCCCGCGCAGTGCCGGCTTGCTCACGCTTGCGTGCATCTGCCAGCTCCTCGTCGATCTTCGCCACCAAGTTTTCCAACGGTTGGTACCCGCTGATGTAACGCCCGTTGAGGAAAAACCCGGGAGTCCCATCGACCCCCAAGCGCCGCCCGAGGCGAACATCCTCACGCACGACTTCCATGACGTCCTCTGCATCGAGGTCGTCGAGGAAACGCGGACGGTCCAATCCGAGGTCGTCGGCGATCTCGACAAAGGTCGAGCGCCCGACAGTCCCTGGTTTGGCCGCCATCAGCCGTTCGTAAAACGGCCAGAATTTACCCTGTCGATGCGCAGCTACCGCGGCACGGGCCAAGCCCTCGGCCGCCTGGTGAATCACCAGAGGATAGTGTCGCACCGCGATCCGCAGATCGTTGGGATAGCGCTGTTGCAGCTCGGCAAACGACTCGGTGTGTACCCGCTTGCAATAGGGGCACTCCATGTCGACAAATGCCACCAACAAAAGTGGGGCATCGGCGGGCCCCACCGTCGGGGCATCGCCTGCGAGCACGCGGTAGCGCGTGGTTTTATCAGGTGGTTGCAATTGGGGCTTGGGCGCTTCGGCCTGCTTGCCGACCAACTCTTCGTAGGCCGCAAGAGCCTCGGCGGGCAGTGTGATCTGCTCGCGTACCGCCTGCTCCATCAGTGCGCTGTAGAGTTCACTGCGCGGCGTCCCGGCGTCGATCGTTTTTTGTGCATGTGCAATTTCCTGGTCGATGAGGCCATGCCACTGCGGCTCGCCGCGGTGACCCACAATCGGTCGGCCGTTTAAAAACGCGACCGGCCCGAACTTGACCCCGAGCTCCAAGCCTTCACGGCGGTCACGCATGCGCGCCGCTGTGTGAACACCGGTATCGAGCTCATCGACAAACTTCGCCACATCGAGGCCGAGTTCTTGGGCGTAGCCCTCTAGGGACTTGCGATCGAACTTGCCTCCGGCCGTCATCAGCCGCCGGTGCATGGGCCAAAACTTGCCCTGTGCACCCGCGGCAAATACCGCTTCGACAGCCTGCTCCTCGGCCGCAAGACCGGGAATGGTCAGGCTGCGAAACACGACCTGCACCTGGTCGCCGTAGTCCTCGAGCACATTCTCGAGCACCTGCCAGGTGCGTGCACAGGGCGGGCAGGCGTATCCTCCGAACACGACGACGGTCACCAGCGGCTCGGTGCCGCCCAAGGTGTGATCGCCATCTGCGAGCGTGGCTGCAAACCGTCGCTCGTCGTCGAATGTCGCCTGTTTATCCACGTGCCCATGGCTGTGGTCATGGCCTTCGCTGCGGTTGTTACACGCCCCGGTTGCGCCCACACACAGTGCGAGCCACAGGGCTGCCGTTTGTCTTCTCATCCAGGAACTTCACCTTTGGTGTCCTCGCAGACACATACACATTGCCGCTCGTCGTGAGCGTCGCTTTGATGCCGTGGACCTTGTCCATGCAAACACCTCAAGTGGGCCGTGCCCACCCGCCTACACATGTGCAGTGCAACGGGGAGGAGGTGTCGGCGGACGGGCGCGAAAACTGTCTGGTTCGCCATCTGCGTCCGCACGCATCTGTGCCCGCGCCTGGGCGAGTAAATACAAATCGCTGTGCCCCCCGGGCTGCACGGCAACCGGTGCCAGCGACAGACGGGGAGATGTCGGCGGAAGGTCGCCGGGGACTGCCCGACACCCACCATCGGCCAGCGAACAGGTTTCGGCCTCGTACAACCGCTCGAGCAACAGCGAGCAGGTCGAACGCGACATCACCAACACGGATGGATCGGCCAGCAAACTCGCCAGCAACTCGCCACCGCAAAAGACTGCAGCCTCGGGATCTTCTTCGCCACCGCAGATCCGTTCGCCACCCAAGACCATTTCGATGAGCGCCGCCCGGGAATCGATCGCATCGTCATCCGCGAGTTGGGTGCGTGGTCCTTGGTGCCCGAGCGACTGCAACTTAAGATTGTTAAACGTCCCCGCTACGCTGAGACCCATCCACAAGGCGAGCATCAGCGCGATCCGCAAGAAGTTCTTGAGTGCGCAAGTCACGTAGGCCGAGCCGAGGCTATGACGAGTAGGGCCAACTGCGCAACCTCGATCCTATTCCTCATTCTCCGAGGAAATACGGTGAGAATTCCGGGCTGGCCGTCACTTTTCGCCGGCAAGTTCGCCGATTTGCCGTTCGAAAGCAAAAAACCCTGCCTAGATGACAGGGTTTTGAAAGCGGGAGACGAGGTTCGAACTCGCGACTTCAACCTTGGCAAGGTTGCGCTCTACCAACTGAGCTACTCCCGCGCTCGGGGGGCGTACTCTACCCGTCTGAGTGGGTGAGTCAAGAGTTGCCCAGGATTTTTTTTGACCGCACAACCCGTGCGAACAATCTTCCAAATTTAGATGTGTAGACCTACTTAAACGGAAGTTCGAGTGATGTGCTGGACGATCTGTTGGGCCCGTAGCACCCGAGGTAGCGGCGCACCCGGCGTTTGCGGGCTGTGCTTTGACTGGTCATGTACCGCACCACTCCAAACACGGGGCGGCGCGGTCCCCAAGGCCGATCGTAGCGCCCGAGCACCCAGGCGATCCCGGCATAGGAATTGGGGTCGCGGCCGTCGAGTGCCCAGCGATTGTTGAGCGCGATCATTGTCGCCAAGGCTGTTTCGGGATCGCTACTCCACTCGAGGATTTTTTTGCCCCACAGCATCCGCAGCGCGTTGTGAATCACGCCCTCACTCAAAAGCTGCCGCTGGGCCGCGTTCCACAGCGGATCGTGGGTATCCGCGGCTTCAAACTGTTCGTGCGTATACACATAAGGTCGGGGATCTCCCGCGTGGGCTGCGAGTGACTTGCTCGCCCAGGCTGGAAGTTGCTCGATGCGCTCGACCATCGCCCGGTGGTGGGCCGCATTAAACGCGAGCTCACGCCACACGAGCAGTTGATCGAGGATCGCCTCGGCCCCGGGCCCCAGACCCCAAAACCCTTCGCGCTGGCCCTTTGGACTGGCCAAACGCGACGGATCAAAACCCTCGCGCTCGAGGATGGTCCGCACGATTCGGTGGGCCGAGATGTGACCGAAGTGGAGGTATGGCGAAAGTCCCGAGGTCGCGGCCTTGTCCGGGTGGTTGCGGTCTTCGGCGTAGGTGGCGAGGTCGTGTTCGGTAAATCGCGCCAACCGTTCAAGGCCGGCCTGTGGTCCGCCTGTTGTGGCGACCGTGGCGACCTCGTGGTCGATCGGTAGGGACTGCAGCAGCTGGGCTCGGCCCCGCGTCAGTTGGTGGTTGGTGACGGCCGGCCAGCGCGCGAGCACACCCGCCGGAATCTTCGCCCGCCCCGTGGGAGCCTGGGGCCGGGAGTGTGGCTGTATGAGCAAAGCTCCGGCGATCGACTTTTGGACGTGTCTGCGAAACGATGCGGCGGTCGCGAAGACCCGCGTACCACTGCGCATCGGCAACAGGCCCACGCTATCGACCATCGCCGTAAACACCTGTAAGCGCGAGGCTGCGGCCTGTTGCATCCGGGGCAAAAATCCACACGGGAAATCGTCGGTCACCACGGCACAGGCATGCTCGGCCAGCGCCTGCAAAAGTCCTGTGCCCGGAACATCGGCGCGCTCGACAAACCCGTAGTACCGCAGCCCAAATTTGGCACAGTCGGCCGCATTTGCGAGCATTCCGTCGAGCACAAACGCATGTAGACGATCGCTCGCCCACGGATAGCCGTGGCGCAGCGCTTCAAACACCAACACCGGCCGACCCAACTGACGACCCAAGTCGAGCGCATAGTCGAGGGCAAAGTTGTCGTGGATCCGCCGGTTGGCGACCATCCAATAAAGCACGTAGCGTCCGTCCCGCTTGACTGGGTGGGTGGCGAGCGGGGTGACGCGGGCCTCAGGGACCCGACTGCGAAGCGTCGACATGGCGCCCGACGTAGCGCGGGTTTGGACATTCGCAAGTTCGGAAGCGACTCACGACGTCAAGTATCCTGAGTCACCGGAGGAACCGAATGCCCGTACCCACCATCACGTTCAAAATCACCTGCGTTCTCGGACTCGCGTGTTTGACTGTCTCCGGATGCGGTAAAACGGGGTGTGTAGACGAGTTTCGCTGCACACCTGCGACCGATGGGGGATCGGGTACCACCGCAGAGCCAACCACCGACTCCGCATCGGATACCGATACGACCACCACCGATGCCGGACCCGAGCAGGGTATGCCGAGTCAAGGTTTTTGGGGATATACACTGACCTACGACGACGTCTCTGGGAAGGACGTGCCGATCTCGCGACAGGTGTGTGCCGCGACCGAAGCACAACTCGCCGATCCAGAAAATCCGCCGAACGCTGAGGACATGATTTGTGTGACCTCGTCTTCCGTGGACGGTTCCTACGCCCTCGAGCTCGAAGTCGGTTCGTATGGGCTTTGTTACGACTGCGACTTCGACTGCATCTTCGAGATCACCGAGGGTCTGGTTATCAAACGCGATTGGCAAGGTGGCCCGGGTATCAGCGTGTTTGAGCCCGCCTGTACGGACGGAGTGTAGCTACAAACACTCGCTCAACTTCCGCTCACCGCGGACTCTTTGGCCCGGCGATTTGCCGCCGGCGACGTATTGAGCTGCAGCTCTTCGAGCTCCTCGAATTCCCGCGAAATCCCCTCGAGTTCCGAGGCGATCGCCCGCATCATTCGCTGCTTTTCGTGGTGGGGTAAAAACGAACTCTTGAACCCGGCCAAAATCACCTGGCAAAGCTCCTGGAAATCAAACCCGAGCTCGCGGTGGAGGATGTGGAGCTCCTTGGTCATTGTCGTATCGGTGACCAAGCGGTTGTCGGTGTTGACCGTCACCCGGGCGCCGAGGTTGTAGTACAGCCGCATCGGGTGGTCGGCCATGCTGCGCACCGCACCGGTCTGGACGTTGGACGATGGGCAACACTCGAGGGGGATTCGGTGGTCGATCACATATCGCAACAACTCGCCGTCCTCGCGCAGGCGGCAGCCGTGGCCGATTCGGTGGGCGCCACACACGTGCAACGCCTGGGCGATCGACGCTGGGCCATAGGCCTCGCCCGCGTGAATCGTCACGTTGACATTGTTTTCGCGGACCAGGCGAAACGCCTCGCGGTGGTCCTTGGGCGGATAGTCGTACTCGGCTCCGGCGAGGTCAAACCCGACCACACCGCGGTTTTTGTAGGCCACCACGAGTTCGGCCATCCGCAGTGACGAGGCTGCGGAGATGTTGCGGATCCCACACAGAATCAGGCGGCTCTCGATGTTGTGCTCCACTTGGGCATCGTGCAGCCCCTGCAACACGGTCTCGACCACCGTCGTCAGTTTGAGCCCCTGGCGCGTGTGCAACATCGGCGAGTAGCGAACCTCCATGTAGCGCACGTTCTCCGCCGCGGCATCGGCCGCCAGCTCATAGGCCGCGCGGTACAGGGCCGTTTCGACCTGTAGCACCTGCAACGTGACATCAAACGCCTTGAGATACTCGACCAGCGAACCGGTATTTTCACCGAGGCGCAGATGTTTGCGCAGCCCGTCGGCCGTATCGGCCGGCAGTGTCACCCCCTGCTCGGCCGCCAACTCCAAAACTGTTTGTATCCGCATGGAACCGTCGAGGTGCACATGGAGATCGGTCTTGGGGAGGCGGGCGATGAGGTCCGGGGATAGCTGCGTCACGGTATACGATTCCTTCGCGGGTCATGGTCGACCCCGTAAGCGGTGGTGTCGAGTCGGCCGGTGAGCGTCCGGCAGGCACCTCCCCTCGCCGACCTTGGCCGATCATCCTACACGGTTCGCGGCCATTCGCCCACCCCTCGCCGGCGAGAGTCGAGTCGCATCCACAGACGCGAAGTCGGCCCCTCGTATGCGAACGCCCGCGGTTCGAGGTGACGTGACAAAGTTTCGTCACGGATGGACGCGGGCACGTGAACGGTGACGCGCCGTTCGACGGTTGCGTGCATTTGCAAGCCCCTGCGTCATTGCGCCGGATCGCCCGTGCCGGCGAGACCGCAATTGCCGGAGAAAATGGTGATACAACTAAAAGACACAACGCGTGGGGGTGTACCTGCGAAACTGAGCAGGAGATTCTATGTACACACAATATCCTCGGCAGGCACCTTTGCGTACAGGTGCTCGACACGCTGGGCCCGTCGCTCGAGGATCGCCCGTTGATTGAGATACCCCTTGTCGGTGATCTCCCCGGCATCGATATTTGGCAACTCCGCGACAACCATTGCACGGACGATCCGGCGGCTGCCCTGGGGGTGTGCCGCATTGTGCCTCCGGAGTCCTTCGCCGATCGCCGCCAGCAGCTTGGGATGTTTTCGCAGCTGCGCCAAGTCAAGCTCTCCGACGAGTTTGTGGCACTGCGGCAGGTTGGGCACCACCAGCACTGCGAGCGCGTCGCGACTCTCGCCTGCGACCACGACATCCTGCGCCAGCGGGGACAGGGCGGCGATGACGTCGACCCGGACCGTCCCGACATGGACCCATGTCCCGGAGGTCAGCTTGAAGTCCTCGGCTACCCGTCCGTCGAACACCACCCCGCGTTCGGGCGCATCAGGGTCGGCGAAGCGCCCGGCATCGCCGGTGAGGTAGGCTCCGCGTTCGTCGAACACCGCCCGCGTCAGTTCCGGTTGTTCGAGATAGCCTGGCGTCACCCAAGGTGCACGTACACGCATCTCAAACTTGCCGCGGTGGGGCACCATCCACAACTCGCAACCGGGCGCCGGCAACCCGATCACACCGGCGCGGGGGATCGGAAAATGCACACTGGTGACCAGCGGAGCGGTCTCGGTCGACCCCCACGCGGAACTCATCATCACCCCGTGGCCGAGCACCCGCTTGGCGACCACGTCCAGACGCTCCCACAAACTCTGGGGCAACGCCGCCCCGGCGTAGAACACCAGATCGAGCTGCGAAAAAAACCGTTCGGCCAGCGCCGCGTCGCCTTCGAGGTGGGGCAACAACATGTCGAAGCCACGCGGAACATTGAAGTACATGGTCGGTGCATGTTCACGTAAATTGGCGACGGTTTGCTCGACCAAGCCCGGGGCCGGTTTGCCGGCATCGAGCACCAGGGTGCCCCCGTGGGCCAGTACCATGTTGAAGTTGTGATTGCCGCCAAACGTGTGGTTCCACGGCAACCAATCGACCAACAGCGGCGGCCGCCGACCCAAAAACGGCCAGCACTGGGCGATCGCCTGTTGATTGGCACACAACATTCGCTGGCTGTTGATCACGCCCTTGGGGCTCCCGGTCGACCCCGAGGTAAACAGGATCTTGGCCACGGTGTCCGGGCTGACCGCTGCTGCTGCGCGCGCGACGGCTTCGGGCGAAACAGGTGCATCGACCATCTTTTCGAGGTGATCGAGCGCGTACACCACCCCCGGCTCATCGACCCCGGTCACGCGCACAGCTTCGCACAGGGCCGCCACGGGTTTGGCAAACCGCTCGGCATCGTCGGCAAACACGAGCGCGGGCCGACACAGTTTCCCGAGCAATTTGAGTTTGCGAAAGTCCTGCGACATCAGGCTGTAGGCCGGCGAAACCGGGGCCACAGGGATCCCGACGTGCATCGCAGCCAACATCAAAAGTGCATGTGCAATCGAATTGTCCGACAGGATCATCAGCGGGCGCACGGGCAACGACCGGCGATCGCCCCGGTCTCCACCCGGCGTGCCGCAACAGGCGAGCAGCTGCCCGGCGAGGGCCTGAACACGCTGGAGACAGGCGGCGTAGGTCACCTGGTCCCACGTACCCGCCTGGGTGCGGGCCTTCAAAAACACATGCTCGGGTCGCGTGTGTGCCCAATGCTCGAGATAGGTGCTGATACACCGGGGATACGCGGCAAGTGCAACCGGAGAGCGCAACAGGAGCGTGCCATCGTCGTGCCGAACAACCTCGACGCGGGCGGGGAGCAGTTCGAGGGACGACGGCCTGACCATGGTCATGACTCCTGTTTTTCGGGTTGTTGCGGGGGATCGACCGATGTCGCAGCGGGTTTGGAAGCGGGCGCCGCAGCCAACCAGGCCGGCACCGGCAGCCCCCGGCGCTTGAGATATTGATGATACAACAAAAGCCCCAGCAGGCCGTAGACCTCAAACGCGAGGATCATGATCAGCGGGTCGTAGGGCCCGCGGACCCGGGCGCCGCCGAAGTAGATCGCGGCCACAATCACCATCCCCCACAGATGCACGGCGACCAGCCCGAGGCCATCGAGGTTGCGCCGGCGAAACGCGAGAAACATGCCGATAAGGCCGGGGAGCGTCAGCGTGTAGAGGTGGATCCTGCCCCAGCGGGCCGCCTTGTGCCGCCACATCCCCTGCCCCGAATCCGGCCACATGGTGTTGTAGCCGGCGAGCAACAGGACGTTGACAATGCTGTATTTGACCTGACCCAAGTACCCGGTGTTTTCGACACACTCACGGATAAATTCCTTGAGAATCACCTTGTCGCCGATATAGCCCTGATAGCTGAGCTTGTCGGCCAACGCCGGCTCGGCCTTCACCCACGAGTCTTTGTTGCGGTCGTCGCGTTTGAGCAACTGGATCAGCGGCGGCGGGCCAAACATCACCCGCGAGCGGTGCTTTTTGCCGTCGGGATGGGCCGTGATGCCCTTGTTGTGGCAGCGGCCAAACACCATGTTGAAGGTGCCGTTTTCACTGATCAATCCGTAGCGCCCGGTGTGGTAATGATGGCGATACGACGAGTACCCGAGGACGATGGCGATCGGAATCAATGCGCACAACATCCGTTTGAACGTCAACTTCGGCAGGTATTTGCGCCCGGCCAACCACACGACCCCGAGTACCGCCAGCGACATCAGAATCTGTGGACGTACCACCGCCCCGCACCCGGCCATCGCCCCCGCCAGCCAGGCAAAGCGCACCGACCCTTCTTTGGCCAAGCGGACCAGGTAATAGGTCGCGCCGATCATAAAAAACGACGAGGGCAACTCGCTGAGCATGTAGCCGCCGAGCGAGATGAGCGGGTAGTAAAACACCAGACACAAACCGACCGCCGGGGCCAGCCACCGAAACCGCGATACCCGGGCGGCGATCCCATAGGCAAACCCGACCGTCCAGGTGCCCAGCAAGGCGTAGATGACACTGATCGCCTGGTGGTTGTAGCGCCCGAACACCCACTTCATGCCGGCGACTAGGTAGTGGGTCCCAAACGGAAAAAACGCGTGATACTCGATCTTCCGCCCCGGGGTCGCCAACACTTGGGCCGACCGGATGTCGTAGCCGCGCATGTCCGAGAGGATGTAGTCGCCAATTGGATGTACCCACAAGTTCCAGTGCAGGCGGACAAACAGCGCCGCCAGCATGATGCAGACAAACCACCGATTTTCGACCAACCACGCACTGATGCGGTGCAACAGCGGAGGCCAGGACGGAGATTTTGGATCGACAGCAGTGGCTTTTGCAGGCTTCAAGGCAGGCTCAAACGTCGGTTAAAAGTCCGGTGTATTTACCACGCCCACACGAGGCGATGGCGGTCGCAAGCTGGTCGGCGGTGTGGTGAACCTCCCATCTGAACGATGCGGGAACAACAACCGGGAGCGTCGGCACTCGATCATTCACCACTCGATGCCATCGCGGTCACAGATGGGACGAATTTTTTAGACTGCGACAGGAGCTGCTGTCGCGGCAACAACCTGCTCGGGTGTCACCCCATCGGCGCACTCCACCAGCACGAACCCACGCCCCCCAGCACGCGAAGGCTCGACAGCCAACACCGCCAAGTCGGTGATCACCAGGTTCACACACCCGACCGACGTCAGCGGGAGGTCGCAGGATTCGACCAGTTTGCTGATACCCTTGCGGTTTTTGTGGGTCATCAGGGCAATCACCCGGCGGGCACCTGTCGCCAGATCCATCGCCCCGCCGATCCCCGCAACTTTTTTACCGGGGATCATCCAGTTGGCCAGGTCCCCGTCGCGCGAGACCTCCATCGCTCCGAGGATCGCAACATCGACATGGCCCCCGCGGATCATGGCAAAACTCAGGGCCGAGTCGAAGGTCGCCCCCCCCGGCATCACCGTGACCGTCTGTTTGCCGGCGTTGATCACCTGGGCGTCGACCTCGTCGTCGTAGGGAAACGGACCCATCCCCAACAACCCATTTTCCGAGTGCAGGGTGACGCCCGACTGCGGACCGAGGTGATTGCTGACCAGCGTCGGGATCCCGATCCCGAGGTTGACGACTTGACCGGCGGTCAACTCGGAGGCAGCACGGGCGGCGATCTGATCACGTGTCCACGGCATCGGAGCATGTATAGTGCGCGCGTGTCCCCGCGCATGTCTAGCCCTCTCGATGCGAGCTGGCCCGCACTGCGCTTCGCCAGCATTCCAAATGCTCCCCGCGCTTGGCAGGTTCACACACACGTTCATGACAGCTCGCGGGTCCTCTCGACACGCCACCTCGCTCACCGAGATTGTCGAGGCTCGATCTGCGCACCCGCTTGCTGCCCGTGCATGTTTCCGCCAGTCCGCGGATTACAACTCCGTCCGTGCGGGTATTCGAGCCGAGACACTCCCTACACCCTGCGCGGAGCGACGCGCGAGACAAACCACAGGCCGCTCGCCACGTGAATGTACAAACAACGCCAACACCTCTCCCCACTTCGCCGCTTTGCCCGAACGCGGTGTCCGAACAACCGTCCCGCGCTCGCGCCCCCCACCCAACTATTTCGCCGATCTGCCCAAACGCGGTGTCCAAACAACCGTCCCGCGCTCGCGCCCCCCACCCGACCAGTCGCGGCCAGCTCGTTTTCTGTACCTGCCTCCTCGCGCTCGCGCCCGCCTGCCTGAAGATTCCGACCGAGAGTGAAACGCCGGCCAGCCATCGTACCGCCGGTACGCGCGAGCAACTAGTCGTTTGGCCCGGCAAGACGGTCCCCGAACTTTACACGCCGGGCGAGGCCCGCAGTTTTGACATCCTGCGCAGCGGGGAAAAAGTCGGCACCTCTTTCGGCCGCTACGACGGACCACTCGCCGAACAACCCTCGCTGCACCGGTTTACCACCCGCATCGAATTTACCCCCCCGGGCCAACCCCCGGTACGCACCGCTGGCGAGATCGTTGTCGATACAATGGGTGCGCTGGTCCGCGGATTTGAACGCAGCCCAGCGCTCGAACTCCGGTTTGAACGCCAGGGCGAAACACTTGTATTTACATCCGGACGCGAACGCGAAGAGCTGACCTACCGCAGCGACACCGCCTACATGGCCTTTTGGACAATCCTGCACGAGGAGCTCAACCTCGGCTTGCGCCCGCTGCAAACCGGCGAGATCAGCTGGCGCCAGGTCAGCCTTTCGGGCTCGTTGCCCACCGAGTGGTCGGCCGATGTCCGCTCCGACCCCGACCGCCCGGGAGCGGCGATCATCGATACCAACTTGGGTGAGCGTATCGAGTGGCGGGACGGCCGGATCACGCGGATCGCGATCGATGCCGAAACCGTCGAAATCGTGCCCTCGAAAGCAGCGTTTCCCGAGTGGACCGTACTCCCCCCGGTCCGCCTCGACTACGTGCCCGACCCGGATGCGAGCTTCACGATCATCCCTGTCGAGCTGCCCGGTCGGCCAGGTCAGCCGAAATTGCAGGGTGAAATCCTGGTGCCCAAAGGAGCTAAAAAACCTCGTCCGGGCCTGCTGTGGCTGTCGAGCAACGGCCTGCAGGACCGCCATGGATTTGCCGGCCCGCCGCCGGTCGATCTCGGCAGTCACGAGATCACCGACGCACTGGCTCGCGCCGGTATGGTGGTGCTGCGATTTGACGAGCGTGGCCAGGGTGAGAGCGAGGATGGCGAGCGCACCTATCTGGCCCAGGTCGAAGACGCCCGCCGAGCCCTGAGAACATTGCTCGTACAAGAGTCGGTCGATCCCGATCGCGTGGCAGTCATCGGCCACGGCGAGGGTGGATGGCGCGCACTCCAACTGGCGAGCGAAGGCCGCGGACTCGCGGCGGTGGCCGTGTTGGCAAGTCCAGGCAGACCATACGAACAACTGCTGCGAGAAAAATCCGAGGTCCTGCGCGAGCAACTGCCCCCCGAGATGCGTGCAGATGCAAAGGAAGAGCAGGAGCGGATCTTCACCGCACTGAAAACGGGAGGCGCGGTGCCCCCCGAGTTGATGGGCCAAGCGCCATGGATCCGCGAGATCATGCGGGTCGACCCGAGCAAACTGGTCGCCAAACTCAAGTGCCCCATGTGGGTGGCCCAGGGCGGCCAAGACTTCGAGGTCAATCCCGACAAGGACCCAAAGGCACTGGTGGCAGCCGCCAAAAAACACAGGGTGAAGGTCTCGCTGGAGCAGTTCCCAACCCTGGACCATCTGTTTAAGCCAGAGCCGGGAAAATCGTCACCCGAGCGCTATTTGGTGCCCGGACGAGCCGTCGATCCGGCGTTCGTCGACCGACTTTCAGGGTGGTTAAAAATACAGCTCAAGGGCGAAAAGAAGTAACGAGTCACGCGAACGGGCGAGCTCGCTGCTCGCCCGACTTCGACCAAGTCGCCGGCCCGCGGTCCGCTCGTTACCCCTACGGGTTGAAGCACCCGACCGCAACGACAGGTCGACGCGAGAATCCGGCCGTGACCAAGGGCTCCACATGATGCGGGAGCACCGAGCGTTACTGCATGTACTTTCATCTACAAGGTCGCCTACGAGGCCATTGTCGCGCACGGATATACAAGTGACATCTGTCTTTTTGAACATGTGTTGCTTCAATCCCCGGTACGGCTGTGCGAACATCCAATTGCCGTCGAACTCCTGCGGTGTGGTGCATGAAACAATGGTTCCCAGGTTTTCGTTTCGGTTCGCTGGTTCACAGCGGCAACCGGGTGCAGGTCGTTCGCGCCGTCAACCGAAACACCAACGCGCGGGTCATCCTCAAAGTCCTACGCAGTGAGCACCCACCGCTGCGAGACGTCGCCCGCCTGCGTCACGAGTATGAGCTCCTCAAGCTGTTCGACACCGACCGAATGATTCGCACACAGGGATTGCTCCGCAACGGACCGCGCGTGGCCATCATACTCGAGGATTTCGGCGGTACTTCACTGCGCGAGCACGTCGTAGCAACCGGAATCGACTTCGATTTTTTCATCTGGCTCGCCCTGCAAGCGACCGAAGCGATTGGCGAGGTTCACCGGGCAGGTGTCCTACATAAGGACATCAAGCCCGACAACATGATTGTCGATCTTCACACCAAACGCCTTGCGCTCATCGACTTGAGCATCGCCTCCAAACTGTCCCAGGAACGTCGCCAACCCGTGGCACCAGATGTCCTTGAGGGCAGCTTATCGTATCTGTCACCGGAACAAACGGGCCGAATGAATCGCCCGGTCGACTACCGAAGCGACTTCTATTCCCTCGGCATCACCTTCTACGAGCTTCTGACCGGCGTCACGCCGTTTCGTGCTCACGATGCCCTCGAGCTGATACACGCCCACATTGCCCGTCGACCCGTGGCACCCCGGGAGGTTCGTGCCGATGTACCCGAAGTGTTGTCCGATATCGTCATGCGACTGCTGGCGAAAAATGCCGAGGAACGCTACCAAAGCTCGCGTGGTCTGCTCGCCGATCTTCGCCAGTTTGCCGATGCACGCGATGTCACCTTTGACCTCGGCAAGAACGACCGCAGTGAACGCTTTCGCGTCAGCACGGCGCTCGTCGGCCGCGAGCCGCAGCTGCAGTCGCTGACACAGGCGTTTGAACGGGTGTGCGTCGGCGGCAATGAAACCGTGCTCATCAGCGGAACTGCAGGGATTGGCAAGTCCGCCCTGGTCCATGAGTTGCAACGATCCCTGGCGGCGCAGCGCGGGGCATTCATTGCTGGCAAGTTCGATGCACTTGCACATCGCTCCCCCTATGCAGCCCTGGCGACAGCCCTACGTCAACTCGTCCTGAATCTGCTGGGCGCCCCGGCAACCGTTTTGGACACGTGGCGAGCGGCCATCAGCGAAGCCGTCGGCCAAAATGGACAGTTGCTGGTCGAGATGATTCCGGAGCTAGAGGTCCTGCTCGGGCCCCAACCTGCAGTCCCGACCATGCCGATGGCCGAGGCTGCCGATCGGTTTCAAAGTGTCCTTCGCCGGTTTATCGCCGCCCTCGCCCGCGAGGACCATCCACTCGTCATTTTTCTCGATGACCTTCAGTGGGCCGACCTCGCCACCCTCAAACTCATCGAGGATTTGGGCGCGGATTTTGAGCTCGCCTATGTGTTGTGGATCGGCACCTATCGCAACGATGAGGTCCCGCCCGAGCACCCGCTTTGGCGGATGCGCCAGGCGTTGGTCGATGCCCAAGCAGCGCTCACAAGCTTTCTTCTCACCCCGCTCGATCCCGCGGCCGTGACTCAAATCGTCCGGGCGTCCCTCCAAGCGTCGGGCAGTGATGACGTCGAACCACTGGCGCAGATGATCCATGCCCGCAGTCACGGCAATCCGTTTTTTATCCGCGCCCTGCTGACGACGCTTCACGAAGCCGACATTCTTCACTTTGACCGCGACCGCGGGCGGTGGACGTGGGAGCTCGACGAGGTGGCGTCGGCCTCCCTGCCCGATGATGTGATTTCGCTGGTGACCCGGCGACTCCAGGATCTCAAGCGTGAAGGTCGAAAGCTCCTGCGAGTCGCCGCCGGGATTGGGGGGCACTTCGACGTCCACCTGCTGAGTCACGTCTCGGGGGTGGCAGCGACCGACGCGGTGGCCGACCTTTGGGAAGCCGTGACGGCGGGCCTCGTGCGTCCCATCGGTGATGATTACAAGTATGTCGACGACGAAGTCCATCGCGTCGAATTCGAATTTGTCCATGACCGCGTGCAGCAGGCGGCCTATGCCCTGCTCGATCCCGAAGAAAAGATGCAATTACATCTTGCCATCGGTACGCAACTTGCCACCCAGGGACATCTCGACGATGAGACGCATCTGTTTGCGATCGCGGGTCACTTCTCGGCGGCCGGGCCGATCATTGTCGAACCGGAAAAACGGCTGGAAGCTGCGCGCTTGATGCTGCGTGCCGCCCGGCGGGCGAAGACCTCGACGGCCTACCACGAAGCCTGCGTCTTCCTCGATGCTGGGGTCCAATTTCTCGCCGACGATCCGTGGCGCAACCACCCCAACCTCATCGCGAGCCTCGCCACGGCCCAGGTCGAATGCGAGTACCTCGCCGGTCGCCCAAAACGGGCGATTGAAATTTTTGAGCCCCTGCTCGCCCACACCGTTGCGAGCCGCGACCGTGCCCGGCTTCATGCCCTTCGGGCCACCCTCGAGACCAATCGCGGCGACCTCATCACGGCCCTGCAGGCGGGTCGAAACGGGCTCCAGCAGTTGGGCAGGCGACTTCCCAAAAAGGCCTCAACGCTGTCGGTTCTCCGGGCATATGCCAGGTTTCAACACCTGCAGCGTGGACCCGCCACAACCATTCTCGACCTTCCCCCACTCGTGGACCCGGACCGGATCGCCGAACTTCGGGTGCTGATGTCGATGGCTGCGGCTGCCTACTTTCTCGACACCAACCTCGCCTCCGTGATTTTGTTGCGGATCGCCAACATCTCGCTCAAACACGGGTTGAGTGATGTGTCGGCCTACGGGTTTATCGGCGCAGGTCTGGTCATGGCGGGCGCCTTTGGCCGGTATCGACAGGCCTATGCGCTCGCAGAAGTTGCGCATACACTCAACAATCGGTTTGCCAACGCCGAACTCAGCGCCAAGATCCTCTTGTTTTCAACCACGTTCATGATGGTCTGGGTGCGGCCGTTTCCCGAGGTCGTCCGCAACCTTCGTGAAGCCACGCAGATCGCCAGCAGCAACGGCGACTTTATCTACGGAATCTACAGCGCGGTGACCGAAGCGTTTGTGATGGTCATCGACGGTAGCACCCTGCAGCGGATCGATGCTCACTGCGAGTCGTTGATGCCGTTGCTTCGCCGTCGCGGGCTCGCCGATCAAATCGCCACCATCACCTATATGCGCCATCTGTTTGGCCGCCTGCTACAAAGCCCAGAGGGGCGCGACGAGGAGTTTGACGAGGTCGCGTTTTGCGAGTCGATCAGCGACGAGAAAACCCCGCTTGTGATGTTTTACTATCACCTTTATGTGGCTCTAAAGTGCTACCTTTTGGTGGATCAGAAAGGCGCGATGGCGGCTCTCGAGCAGGCCCAAACCCGAACCAAGGTTGCCTTTGGGAGTGCCATCATTGCCGACTTCCGGTTTTACGAAGGTATGATCCTCGCCCGTGAGCTCGACTCTCAAAAGGGCTCCACGCGACGCGCAATGCTGCGGCGACTCAAGGGGTGCCGCAAGGCGCTGGCCAAGTGGGCCGAGACTGCCCCGGAGAACTTTGGTGCTCGGGCGTCGCTATTGCACGGTGAGCTTTCGCGGCTTTGCGGTGACGAAGGTGCTGCACTTCGTCATTACAATGAGGCGATCGCCGAGGCACGCCAACACCAGATGCTCCACATTGAGGCGATCGCAGCGGAGTGTGCTGTGCGGTTTGCATCGACGCAGCATTACCCCATCCTCACCCGTGCCTATCTCGCCGAGTCGATCCGGGCGTATCGCAGCTGGGGCGCATTGGCAAAAGTTCGTGCGCTCGTCGGCGAGTTCGATGAGTACAGTGTCCAATCATCCCATCTCGCAACGGTCACCAGTAAAACGCAACATTCCGTCACCGCTACGACAACGGTCGCCTTGGATCTCGATACAGTGATTCAGGTCAGCCGCGTCATTTCCGGTGAGCTTGCGATGGATCGGCTACTGACGAAGCTTGCCACGCTCCTGGTGGAGAATGCAGGGGCCCGACGCGGTGTGCTTCTACTCAACTTCGACGAGGAGCTGCGAGTCGCTGCCGAGGCACAAACCCAGGCTGACGGGGTCGAGGTCGAACTCCACGATGGGCTTGTGCTGGCCGACTATGAAAACCTCGCCCACACCCTCGTCAATCGGGTTGCGCGAACGAAGACGGATATCATCCTCAATGATGCGATCCATGACCCGGTGTTTGCGGCCGAGCCCTACATCGTTGCGAATCATGTGCGCTCCCTTCTTTGTATTCCCGTGACCCACCACGGCACGCTCGCCGGGATTTTGTACCTCGAAAACGATTTGGCTGCGGGAGCCTTTACCATGCGTCGCTTGGCCTTGGTCAAGCAACTCGCCGCCCAGTTTGCGATCTCGGTGACCAATGCCCATCTCTACCGGAGCCTCGACGATGCACGCCGAGCTGCTCTCACAGCCGATCGCGTCAAGACGCGGTTTTTGATGAACATGTCTCATGAGTTACGCACGCCCCTCAACGCCATCCTCGGGTACACCGAACTGATGGCTGAGAACCTTGCCGATGGCGATACATCGGGCCTCGACGAGGATCTTCGCGGGATCCATCGTGCGGGGATGCGACTGCTTCGGTCCGTGTCGTCGCTGCTCGAGTTGACCCGGATCGAAGCTGATGCACGAACCGCCCTCCCGGTTGCGATCGACCTCGGTGAGCTTCTCACGAGCCTCACCGAGGCGTTCAAAGATTCGGCGGCTCGCCACGGGAACCATTTTCGGATCGAGGCCCCGACACCCATGCCGAGCCTCACAACCGATGAGCACATGTTGCGCTACGCCCTCGCCACGGTACTCGACAACGCCTGCCGGTTCACGAGTCACGGGGCGATTACCGTCCGGGTTGCAACGTTCGAGCACCGCCGGGCCCCGTGGCTGTGCATCGCCGTGGAAGATGAGGGCCAAGGCATCGACGAAGCGTCAATATCCAACGTGTTCAATGCATTTTACCAGGTCGACGATTCCCCCTCGCGCAGGTTTGAGGGGACCGGTGTCAGCCTCGCAGTCACAGCCCGCTTTTGCGAGCGCCTCGGAGGCGAGATTACCGTCGAAAGTACACCCGATGTCGGTTCGGTGTTTCGCATCCGCATCCCACAGAAGCTTGTATAGACAAAAGTGGACAGATCGATCTGTCCACTCACCCAAACGTCCCACCAAACTTGTAGCTGCTGATTGCAAATACATACATCCATGGATCTCGACGTTGCTCGTTGTGTGCGTCGAATACTTCCGTGCCGTTGCAATCCTCGCAACGAAACTTTGGTGAGAAGTCCGGGCCGCTCTTGAGAAGCTGCTAGCTCGCGGCGGAAGGCTGTTCGGTCGCTTTTTGCATGGCCGGCCGGGCGAGTACCGCCGCGAGCCAGCGGGCCACGTTGTCGAGCCCAGCGAGCCCCTTTTCGGCCTCGGGCGTCATCGTGAAGTACTGGATGAGCGGGACCGCGTTGAGGTCCGCGAGGGTACAGTGCTCACCCACCAAATAGGGTGTATGAGCAAGTGCTTTGTCGAGTAACTCGAGATGACTGCGGACTTTAATCGCCGATGCGGCCACAGCCTCTTCGTCAACCGGTTGCCCCTGGGGCCCGTAGATCAGCCGGGGAATCACGACTGCGGCCAGATCTGCATACATATACGAGTTGAACACACTGAGCCACTGCATCATCTTGCCGCGGCCCGCAGCATCGGCTGGTGACAACGCAGGTCCGTCAAACACTCGGTCGATGTAGTCTAGGATCGCGATCGACTCAAACAGGAGAACCTCGCCGTGGGCAAATGCCGGGACTTTCCCGTAGGGGTGCAGGGCCAGCTGAGCCTCTGAATGCGGCGGGTGTTGGACGTGTTCAAAGTCAACCCCCTTTTCATGCAACGCGGCACACACAGCGCGAACGTAGGAACTGAGTGACACACCAAACACTTTGACATCTGACATCTTTTTGTCATTGCATCTGCGACCTTGACCGTCAAGCACCAAGCGTTGCCGAATGAAGTGAGCCGTAGGGCGAATACAGGCCACTGCGCGACAACAGGCCACTGCGCGGCGGCGCAATACGAACCATCCCAATCCAGGCACCCAGGAGACAGCCGAACTTGCGGGCATACATGCGCGTAGAATCGACTCCACCCGCTAGCTCCGCTCGACCGAGCGAACCAACCCCGGCCAATACAGCGCCAGCGCCAGCGCCCGCGCGACATACATCCACAGCATCGCAATCCACACACCTGTGTTTGCGTAGCGGTCGACCAGCAGCCAGTCGACCGCGACATAGGCCACAGCTGCAACCACGGCGGCGTTTCGCAATGCTCGACCCTGGGTCGCTCCTAAAAATACCCCGTCGAGTTGCCAGGCTGGCACCCCGAGCAGCGGGATCACGGCCACGAATGGGAGGTACTCGAGGGCGACGGTGCGGGCTTGGGGGTCGCGGATCAGGGCCTCGATCACGGGGCTGCCGACGCTCCAAAACACGACTGCAATCGCGGCCCCGAAGCCGAGTGCGAGTGTCGTCGTCATTTTTATGGCCCGGCGGACAGATGAAACACTGCCCTCGCCGACGGCTTGACCGATTTCTTTCTCCGCGATAAATGCAAATGCATCGAGTACGAAGGCCGCCACGGCGACGAACTGCAGCAGCACCTGGTTGCCGGCGAGGGCCTGTGTTCCGACCTGGGCGCCCGAATTGACAAACCACGCGAACGAAAACAACAGCGCCAGTGTCCGCACAAGGATGTCGCGGTTGGCTGCAAACAGAGCGACGATCTTGGCTCGGTCAAACACCCGGGCCGGGGCTCGCAATCCGTCGAAGACCCACGCCACGCCAAACCCGAGCGAGATCCATTCGGCCAACGCGGTGCCGAGACCAATCCCCATCGGACCCCAGCCGAGCACACCGGTCAGCCAGATATCGAAGCCGATGTTGACCGCGTTGAGGACGACCTGAAATGCGAGCAACCGCCGGGTCTGACCTGTCCCGAGGAGGTAGCCAGTGACGGCGTAGCCCATCAAGGCCGCCGGAGCACCAAAAATCCGGGCGTGGAAATACTCGCTGGTCAGGGTTTCGACACCACCAGCAGCGTCAAAAAATGTAAGTGCAAGGGTTTCGATCGGCCAGGCACATGCGAGCACGACACATCCGAGAAGGCAACCGGTCGACAAGGCCCGCCACAAATAGGCCCGCGCCTGCGGCCAGTCAGCGGCACCGATCGACTGGGCGACCAAGCCGGTGGTGGACATCCGCAAAAACCCAAAGGCCCAATAGACAAACGAGAAGATGGTGGCCGCCACACCCACCGCAGCGAGGTCGTTTACGGTGCCGACGCGACCCATGACAGCCGTGTCGACAACGCCAGTGAGAGCCGTCGCAGCTTGGGCCAAAACAACCGGCCAAACCAGCGAGAGGACCCGGCGGTGGGTCAGTTGGGGGCCGGTTGGCACTGCGACCTAGGCCAACTCGGGAAACAGACGCGCATGCAAACGCATACAGTGGGCCACTAAATTTTCTTGCTTTTGCAAGTATGTCTTCCCCGGCGACTCAAACTCCGGAATCAACAAACTCGAAAGAAAGCTGTAGACATCACCATCGATCGATGTCGGCTCATCGCCGAAAAAATAGGTTTGGTCGCCGAGGAGCACCCCGAGGGCGTCGATATCGGCGCGGCACATCGTCCACAGTTCCTCGCGTGTGTGCAGGCCTATCCCGTGCCCGTTCATCTGCCCTCGGATCTTTTTGCGAATCAGCGGAAGGATCAGCGGACCTATCACGGGTGGCAACAACTTGATGAAACTGCGTCTGAACGCGGCCCAGTTATGCGGCTCGTTCCACCGAGATTGGGCGATGTACCAGTAAAACGTCTCGGTCAGCATGCGGCTGACCGTGTGGGCGATCGCCTGTTGTGGGTCCGTGAGTCCGGCGTCGAGTTTTACATCGTACTTTTGGGTCAGGTACGCGATGATGAAGCCCGAGTCCCCGAGAACGATCGCGCCATCTTCGATCCACGGGACCTTGCCCTTGGGTGACTTGCGCGGGTCAGCGTTGGTGTCACTCTCGTAGGCGATCCCGGCAAGTTTCAAAAAGACTTCGATGCGGGTGCAAAACGGACTGCCGCTCGACAGGCCGAACGAGGGTGGCACTTGATACAGGCGGATCATCCCGGGCGGTATAGCCCCTTTTGAAACGGCTGTCGCGGCCCGGGTTCACAGTCGCGCACAGGTGCGCTGACTCCCATCGAAACTTTGTTTTTCGATGTCTGAACCGACTTCGGCGGCTGCTACCGTGGCCGCGCGATGAAAACTGTCCAGCACTGGTTTGACGAGTACGCCGCAAGTCACAAAAACCCCGTCAACAAGGCGATTCACTGGGTGTGCATCCCGCTGATCGTTCTGAGCCTGCTCGGACTCTTGTGGCCGCTGCAAAGCCCGTTTTTTGACCTCAACTGGGGGATTGTCGCGATCGCCTTGGCACTGGGCTACTACGCTTCGCTATCCCTGCGCCTCGCCTTCGGGGCGGCTTTGTTGTCGCTGGGGCTGGTGGCTGGCGTACTCGCACTCGACGCGCTGGCCATTGCCCCGCTGTGGTTTGTGTCGCTCGTGATCTTTGTAAGTGCATGGATTGGCCAATTCATCGGCCACGAAATCGAGGGCAAAAAGCCGTCGTTTTTCAAGGACCTTCAGTTTCTCCTGATCGGTCCGCTGTGGCTTTTGGGACATCTGTACCGGCGGCTGGGGATCCGGTACTAGTGTCGTTCGTCGACACCGACGAGTGTTTCCCGTTCACCGAGATGCCGAACATGGGCAACGAAAACGTTGGAATTTGCGGTGTGATGGTCTGACAGAACCTGGCCCCACCCCAAACGACCTTCTCAACAGGTCCTGACGTTGTTCGGGTTCACACCGCAGGTGTCTGCCCGACCAACCGCCGTACTTCTGCGGTGAACACCTCGCCGCGCTGGCGGTAGTTGTCGTACCAATCATAACTCGAACAGGCCGGGCTCAACACAACCGCATCGCCGGGCTGTGCCATCGCCCGCGCAGCCTGCAAGGCCTCGACCATCGACGTGGCTCCACGGGTTGGTACGACCTGTCCGGTCGCCGCCACAATCGCGGGCCCAGCCTCGCCGATCGCCACCAACCCGCGGCCCCCGTTTGCGAGTAGCTCGCGCAATGGCCCGTAGTCATCGCCCTTGGCACGTCCGCCGGCGATCAACACAAACCGACGATCAAACCCGTCGAGTCCGGCGAGCACGCTGGCGACGTTGGTCGCCTTGGAATCATTGAAGTAGGCAACTCCGTCGGCCTCGGCGACCTTGACCATCCGGTGGGCCAGCCCGGTGAAGGTGCGTAGGCCGGCGTGACAGTGCGTGAGCGAGGCCCCCAGGTGACGCGCTGCAAGCACGGCAAACAGGGCGTTTTTCGAGTTGTGACGCCCGGCGAGTTGGAGGGCCGAGCGCGGCAGACTCGTGCCATCGGGAAACACCAAGGTGTGACCCGGTCCCTCCCCTTCGATCCGCGCGGCGTCTGGACCCCCAACTTCGATACGTCGCGCATCTTCCGGGACAAAGGCCCTTAACTCAGGCGTGAACCGGTCTTCGACATCGAGCAGCGCCAAACCAGATTGCTGGCAAGCGGTCCCGGTGTTGTGCCCGAGTCCGGCAAAAATCCGAGCTTTGGTGTGGGCATAGGCCGCGAGCGAGGGATAGCGGTCGAGGTGGTCCGGCGAGACATTGAGGACCATGGCAACTTCCGTGGGGTGGTGCTCGAGTGTTTCCAATTGAAAACTCGAACACTCGATCACCAAGCTGTCGGGGATGTCCGCCGTTCCCTGCAAACACGCGAGCACGCGGGTGCAAAGTGGAACCCCGAGGTTGCCCCCGACAAACGGCGCCCGTCCGGCCGCCTGCAACAGCTCGCCGACCAAAGCCGTCACGGTGCTCTTGCCGTTGGTCCCCGTGATCAGGACCGCCGGCTTGCCAGGTGCAAGTTGTTCAAACAGCGCCAGTCCCAAGCTCAACTCACCGTGGATCTGGGCCGTTGGCGCGAGCTCTTGCGCCTGTGCGCGGACCGACTCGGGCGGCACACCCGGGCTGAGGAGCAAAAGGTCGACATCGGCAAACGCCTGTGGGGCAACCTCAAAAGTGCCGAGAAAACCGGTACAACCGTCGGGTACCGTGGCGGTGGGCGAACGGTCGTAGATCCGGACGTCGCAACCCAGATGGCGCAACAGACAGGCCGCCGCGCGACCACTTTCGCCAGCGCCAAT
>CAZUPD010000079.1:0-34866 GCA_964621785.1 uncultured Nannocystaceae bacterium | reverse complement strand
GCCCCTTTCGCTATGTGTTCCTTTATCAACAGTTTCGAGATCCGAATTTTGCCCAGGTCTTCGCACCACCAGCCGGCTGTGGGCAAATTGAGATCGGAGGCGTGCAGGTCGAACCACTCCATGTGCCCCAGCAGGAAAACCAAGTAGATCTTACCCTTGAGGTTGTCGAATCAGGCGATCATCTCGTGTGTTCATTCAAATACCGTGGATCGCTGTTCTCCCATGAAACCGTCTGTCGATGGGCGTCCCGATTCGTCGAATATGTCGCCTCCGTCGTGGTGAAGTCCGAGTGGTCCAAGCGCCTTCCACCGCTACATGAGCCCGATCGGTCAGCTTCGTGCAATGTTGATACTGGCGAGAGCTCGGGGACCGTTGACGCGCAAATCCGCAGGGTGGCAGCAAATCGGCCTGCGGACCTCGCAGTTCAGATGAGTACGGTACAAATCACCTATGGATGTTTGGACGAGCGTGCCGATGCCGTGGCCTGGGCCCTTCATCAACGAGGTCTCTCGCCCGGCGAGCGAGTTGTCGTCTTGGTCGAGCGCGACCCTTGGATGATTGTTGGCTTGATCGGAATCTTACGCGCTGGGGGGGTATACGTGCCAGTCGACGCCGAATATCCAACCGGTCGGATCGTTCAGATCATCGAAGGCTCACAACCATCGGTGATCATGACCAACCGGAATGACTTGATTCCTACGGTGGCGAAGGCGAGTGTCCTGACACTTCAAGAGATTCCCTTGTTGCCGGAAGCGGGGAGTCGGCTGCCCCAGGTCGACCTACAAGAACCGGCCTACTGTATCTTCACCTCGGGCTCGACGGGGCAGCCAAAGGGGGCCCTGATTAGCCATCGAGCGCTTGCAAATCATATGCAGTGGATGAATGGGGAGTTCGCCTTCGCCGCCCAAGACCGATTTCTTCAAAGAACCTCGATTTCATTCGATGCTTCGGTGTGGGAGCTTTTTGCTCCACTCATGGTAGGAGCTGTATGTATCCTCCCTCCTCCTCGGGTGCAGCGTAACCCCCAGGAACTTTGCACATTGATTCGGACAAGCGGAATTACGGTACTGCAAGCTGTGCCGACGCTCCTCGACATGTTTGTACATGCAGATTCACTCCGTGACTGTTCCGGTTTACGGCTGTTGTTTTCGGGGGGAGAGCGGCTCACCAAGGCACTCGTCGATGACCTACACGCAGCACTACCAACCACCGAGGTCGTGAATCTGTATGGTCCGACCGAGGCGACGATCGACAGTCTATTTTGGCGTGTGCCCCGTCCTTTGTCCGGTGAGCCCCCCATCGGACGGCCAATTGAGCATATGGGCTGCTGGGTGGTGGACGAGGCCGGGCAACCCGTTGCAGTGGGCACGACGGGCGAGTTATGGCTGTATGGTGTCGGACTCGGTATGGGGTATCTCGGGAGACCCGACCTCACCGCGGAACGATTTTTGGAGATGCAACGGGATGACTCGAGCATTCGAGTGTACCGAACAGGAGACCTGGTTCGTATGCGCAACGATGGCGCGGTTGAGTTTGTTGGGAGGGTTGATCGACAGGTAAAATTGCGTGGTCATCGGATTGAGTTGGGCGAGATCGAGGCCGTGCTCGCCCAGCTTCCCGGGCTTCATCACCCAACAGTCATCCTCCACGGAAAGGGATCGCACCAAAGGATCGTTGCGTATTGCGAGGCATCCGAAGATGCGACCCTCTCGACGAGTCGCATGCATCGTTTTGTCGCCCAGCAGTTACCGGAATATATGATTCCCTCGCAATTGGTGATTGTGCCGGAAATTCCACAACTTCCCAATGGGAAAGTCGACAGAGACGCGCTTCCCGAGCCATCTCTCGATACTGTTCGCAGGCGTGCACCCGAGTCCGTGAGTGAGCTCGAACATCAAATGTGTCGAATCTGGAGTCGCGTCCTTGGGATTCGTGTCGAGCGCACCGACGCGGGGTTTTTTGAGCTCGGTGGGAATTCGTTGTTATTGGTGATGCTACAGCAGCAACTGGTCCATGAGCTGGGGGTGGATGTCCGTCTGTCAACTCTGCTGATGCATCCGACGATTGGCGGATTTGTTGCCGAGCTCAGACGGAGAAAACGAACCCGGCCACAATCGGAGTCACGAGCTGCGAAGCCGAATACCGTTCGACGAGCAGCCCTCGCGGCCCTTGCAAAGCGGGCACATCGTCACTAGCCGATTCGCACCTCGTCCAAGTGTGACCGAACCGTTTGGGACCGGCGGTGGAATGGGGATGGGGGATGAAGATGGGATGTACAATGAAACACGCACTCAATCGACCAAATCTCGACACTGAAATCGCAATCATTGGAATGTCGGGACGTTTTCCCGGTGCGCGAGATGTCGAAAGTCTATGGCGTCTGTCCCGGGAGATGAAATCTGGCATCCGGGATTTCACAGACCGCGAATTACTCGACTCCGGTGTGCCGAAACATCTCGTTTCCGATCCAAATTACGTACGGGCAAAGGGGTACCTCGAACATGCGGATTGTCTCGATGCACGGTTTTTTGGTATTTCTCCCCGTGAAGCCGCGATGACAGATCCGCAGCACCGAGTGTTCTTGGAGTGCGCGTGGGCAGCTCTCGAGCGGGCGGGCTACGTCCCGCGAGAGATCGATTTTCCGACCGGTGTTTTTGCAAGTTGTAGTTTTCCGGTGTACCTCTACGATCACTTCGATCGTGGCGAACGGATTTGGGACCAAGACGAAGGCTATGCAAAGCTCATTGGGAATGACAAGGATTTTCTTGCGACTCGAGTCGCCTATCAATTAGATCTCCGGGGTCCCGCGATGGACGTGCAGACTGCATGCTCATCGTCCCTCGTTGCGGTGATTTCGGCCTGTACCTCCCTCTTGACAATGCAGTGCGATATGGCCATTGCGGGAGGGGCATGTGTCACCACCCCCTTGTGCGCGGGGTACCTGTATCGGCCGGGGATGATTCTTTCACCCGACGGGCGCTGTCGGCCGTTTGCCAAGGGTGCAAACGGTACGGTGCTGGGGAACGGGGTCGGGATTGTTGTTCTCAAACGCCTGCGGGATGCTGTGCGTGAAGGAGATCCGGTTCTTGCGATTATCCGTGGGTTTGGGCTGAACAATGACGGCTCAAATAAGGCGGGGTTTACTGCCCCGAGTCTAGAGGGCCAAGCCGAAGTTATTCAGTCGGCCCTGAACTTTGCTGGTTTGGATCCCTCGGAAGTCGGGTATATCGAGACCCACGGGACCGGGACACACCTCGGTGACCCGATTGAGTTTGAAGCGCTATCTCGGGTATTTGCGGCGAAGAAATATCGTCGTCCGTGGTGTGGAATTGGTGCCCTTAAGGCAAATCTCGGGCATTTGGATGCGGCCGCCGGGGTCGCGGGCCTGATCCGAGCGACACAAGTTGTCGCGGTTGGAGCGATTCCAGGTGTGGTGAACTTTGATCAGCCGAATCCGGAGATTGATCTTGGTCAAAGTCCATTTTATATCCCCCAACAATCCAGTTCCTGGGTGTCGGACCAGCCGCGGATTGCCGGTGTGAGTGCATTTGGTATTGGTGGGACAAATGCACATGTCCTCATTGAAGCCGGGACGCACCCATCGCCCCCACGGAGGCAACGGGAGGGCCGTCGTAGGGTGTACGCGCTACCGATTTCGGCAAAGACCGCCAGTGCGGTGGAGTCCTATGCGAACCATCTCGAGGCTTGGTTGGGTGTGGCTTCGAACCGGGCCCACGAGAGGTTTGAGGCAGTTGTTGACACATTTCAGACCCGGCGGACAGTGTTCGAGCACCGCACAGCGATGATTGTAAGTGTAGACAACACAAAGGTCGAGTTTGGGGCAAAGCTGGGCCCACGGGTGGCAAGCAAACAGACGCGGGTTGTGATGATGTTTCCGGGGCAAGGGTCCCAGCGCGTGGGGGCGTGTCACGAACTCTACCGACATGAGCCCCGGTTTCGTTCGCTGATCCGGCGATGCCAGGATGTGTTGTACACGGAGACGGGTGACGACCTGTTGCACCATTTGTATGGTGACCATCCACAACAGGAACGCGATCATGCACTCGGCGAAACAGCGATTGCCCAACCTGTCCTGTTTGCAATCGAAGTGGCGCTCGCCCGGCTTTGGCTCGACCGCGGACTGAAGCCAGATGTGGTGGTCGGCCATAGTCTCGGTGAATATGCAGCCGCCGTGATCTCAGGTGTATTTGACCTCGAAGATGCGATGCGGCTTGTGATTGAGCGTGGTCAGCTCATGCAAGCAATGCCGCGCGGAAGCATGCTCGCTATCGCTGCGAGTGTTGAGACGGTCGCCGCAACCCTCCCACCCGGTGTGGAGGTTGCTGCTGTGAACGGTCCTCACCTCTGTGTCGTTGCGGGGTCGTTCGAGGCACTCGAAGCGCTATGTCGAGACCTTGACAAGGCGGGGCATACATTTCGCAGGTTGCGAACCTCCCATGCATTTCATTCCTCTGCGATGGAGGGAATGCTCGAACAATTCAAAAACCGTGTCGCAGGTGTGAAGCGTTGCCCTCCGACGATTCCGATCCTGTCAAACGTAACCGGAAAGGTTCTCTCGACTCAGGAGGCTCTCGACCCCACGTATTGGGCGATGCACGTTCGTAAAACGGTTCGCTTCTACGACGGGATCCGCCCCTATGTGGAGAACCCGTCGTCGGTGATGATCGAAGTGGGGCCGGGGCAAACTCTCAGCCGTATCGTCGGGTCAATTTCACCGCGGGTCCATGTTATCACCAGTCAGTCAGCGTCGATACCCGATGCTCAATGTGCGTTCGTTTCTGCAGTCTCCGAAGCATGGTGCCGTGGGGTAGACGTGCAATTTGAACAGCCTTCGGGGGGTGGAGTCGCACCTGTTCCGACCTATCCGTTTGCCCGACAACGCCATTGGATCGATCGACGGGAGCCGGTGACCAACCGCGCCGATGTAGATGAGAGCCGCCGTGGAGGGCCCGAGGATTGGATGTACCATCGGGCGTGGGTCCGAGCCGAGCATCCTGGCGATGTGGACATCAAGAAGCTCGCGGGAGATGGTGAGTGCTGTCTGCTTGTGTCCGACGATCCCGAGGTCCTCACTGGCCTCGAACAGGAACTGCGTCGCGCTGAGGTCTCGACACAGACAGTACTGGTGAGCGATGCACCGAGCTCAACAACAATGACGGTGCGTGCTGATGACTCCCGTGGGTGGGATGAGCTCGCCGTCAGTCGAACAATCAGGTCAGTGATTTTTGTATCCGCCCCCGGCGGGAGTCGAGGTGTTGTTTGGCGACCAGCACTTTCACTTGCGCGTCTGGCCACAAGTCTCGCGGGTGTTCAGAAACCGGTGAAGATCTGTGTCGTTGCACCGAATTTATTTTCAGTGGTGTCCGGAGATACACCCGACCCGGCTGCGGCCGCCCTCGACACTGTGGGAAGGCTGGTACAACAGTCAAATCCGTTGATGGATGGAATCATCTTCGACTGCGGTACCTTCGCCGACCTCACTGCCCAAGTGATTGTGAATGAAATGTGGTCGGGGCTACGGTTTGGGCAGGTCGCTGTGCGGGGTTCACAGCGGTTTACAACGACGATTCGTAGGGTGAAAACCACCGCCAAACGCCCGACGTTCGATGCGTCCAAGCGATATGTGATCACTGGGGGAACGGGGGGAATTGGGCTTTGTATCGCCCACTGGATGGTGGCATCTGGCGCTCGGCACCTGTGCCTGACAAGTCGGAGGGGTTGTACGACACCATCGGAGATCGACCATTTGCGGGCGCAAGGGGCAACGGTCGAAGTGAAGCGAGTCGATGTCACCAATGCCTCACAGATGTCGGCACTGTTTTCGGAGCTGAGAAGCGATGGTCGAGCAATTGCGGGTATTATCCATGCGGCGGGCATTTTTCGCCAGACGTTGGCCTCGGATCTCTCCTCCGAAGGCTTTCGTGAATTGTTCGCCCCCAAGGTGGTTGGCGCGCACAACATTCTCCACAATTTATGTGGGGACGAAACCGACTTCGTTGCATGTTTTTCCTCCCTCTCAGTGACGGTTGGTGGGACGGGCTACATCGGTTATGCATCTGCAAATTCCGCGATGGAGGCAGTGGTGGCGCGGGCTCGGGAAAATGGCACAAAAACCTACTGTGTGTCGATTCAGTGGCCGGGATGGGCCAAGACCGGCATGGCGAGAAAGGCGCGTGAGCCGGTTCAGGGTGCATTTGTCAGTCCGAATGAGGGCGTCGACACACTCGCTAGAATTCTTGGAAACAAGCCCACAGGTACCGTGATCGTTTCACCGATTCCACCGATTGAGACGGTCGCACGGGAACGAATGGCATTGGATGCGGCCGCTTCGGAATTTGCGTCGGCGGACGGGAAGTCGGATTCGATTGGAAGCACACCTGTTTCCCAAACCATCCGAGAGGTGTTCGGAGATGCGCTGGGGGTTACCCTCGGTCTTGACGATGACTTTTTCGACTGCGGCGGTCACAGTTTGCTTGCGGTCGGTGTGGCAAGTCGCTTGTCCGCAAGGATGGGTGTCACCTTATCGACCCATGCCCTGATTGCCCATCCAACACCCCGCGCGCTGGCCGAACATCTTGCGAGTGTGCGAAGCCGACCCGCGGGTGATGCCATTGGTCGCGGGCTGTTGGTGCCACTCAATCGATGCACGCGTGGTCAGCCATTGTTTCTCATTCACCCGGTTGGCGGGACCGTGTTTCAGTATCGGGCGTTGGCAAAGCGTTTGGCATCGCGGGTGCCTGTATGGGGGATTCGCTCGCCGGGGATCGAGGCCGGGGAGCAACTCGCGGGGGATTTTGGGACGCTCGCAAGCCGCTATGCGGATGAGATTCGCTTGCAACAGCCTCACGGGCCCTATCGACTCGGTGGGCATTCCCTCGGTGGGGCCATGGCCTATGCAGTGGCTCTATACCTCCACCAGATGGGAGAGTCTGTCGCGCAGATTGTGATGCTCGATACGCCAGGCCCCAAGGAGGTCGACATCGACAATCTCCGGACGCCCGCCGAAATTCGTGACTACCTCGAAGTGCTCGCGCCGCAGTTTTGGGAATCGATCCATACAGGTGGTGATGGTTCTGGTGTGGATGTCGAAAGATTTGTCGAATGTTTTCGTTTTCATTGTCTCGCCATGCACGCGTATCGACTTTCGCAGCCTTCCCCCGCTCCGATCTTGTACCTAAGGGCACACAGCCGCGATCGTTTCAATGTCGCGAGACCGGAGCGAGAATGGATCGAGGTAGCCGAAGCGGGGCTCGACCTGCGCATCGTTGCGGGGAATCATATCACAATGGTATTCGAGCCGTTTGTCGAACATGTCGCGCAAGTCATTGCGGAGACGTTGTGCCGGCAGGAAGGAGCATCAATTGATTCGTAAGCTTGGTTACTGGGAATCGGTTTGTGCCGACCTGCATGAGCGGTACCACGGAACTGGAATGATTGTCGTCGCCCTTGGAATTCGCGGGAACGTCGGCGAAGGCAAGGTCCGTAGGGCTCTGGAAGTGTTACAGGATACGCACGGGGTGCTCCAAGTGTGCATCCGAAAGGTCGCGGGTGGATATGCGTTTTTTCGTCGCCGCGACCCTTCACTGCCATTTCGATGTCAAATCGCTGGAGAAGGTGGATGGCAAGGTGCAGTCGAAGATGCCGCGAACACCCCGTTGGAGCCGGAACGTGCATTGTGGCGTAGCTGTTGGCTTCCATCGGGGGACGGTGGGTGTCTGATTCTGTGTTTCCACCACGCGATCGCTGATGGTCGCAGTGTGAATCAATTCGCACTGCGTGTGATGGCCTGTTTTGCCAAGAGACCTGGTGATAGCGAGTTCCCTCCGGCTGTCCAGAAGTTACACCCCAACATGGAACAACTATTCTCGCCGCGATACACCTGGCAAGCGTTCCAAGAGGCGCGCAATCACAGGCGTGCGGATGGGGTTCCTCGATGCAGTCTACCACATATCCAGGCTGCGATTAGACGTGTGCATCGGCAGGTGTACGCACATTGTAACGCAACCGTTTTGGCGAACCGCTGTCGACAAGAGGACACAAGTGTGACGGCTTTTCTCGCAGCTGCTTTGGAGTCGTCCTGTGAGCATGTGCTCGGAGTGCGGCGGCCGAAGCTGTCGATTCCGATATGTTTGCGCGCACAGTGTACCGAGTCGGTCGGCCTCGACTTAGGGTGTTTTGTCGCGGTCGTTCCGATCGATTTCGCGGATCCTGTGGCGGGCACGCTTTGGGAGCGGTCGAGGCGTTTGCGCCGTCGCATTCACGACAATTCCCAATCCTACAGGTGCCTCCCAGAGACGTTCCCAGAACTGATTGCGTGGGCCCCAAGCCCACGTGAATTCTCCCTTGGACTCGGTGTCACGAGTTCGGGAGTCGCCTCCACGAGGTGTGTGTTTGGTCAGCTGGAATTGTCGTACCTGTTCGTGAATGCTGTGCGTCTCGCCGGTGGGCTCGCTGTGTCGCTCAGTGCCCGAAGCGTCGGGGACCGCTGTGATATGACATTTGCCCATGTGACCCCTTTACTACCATCCCAGACGATGCGAGAGATTCTTGCGGGATTCGCTGAACGTGTGTCACGCTGCGTACGAGGTGTGCGTTTTGAGGCAATTGTGGCCCACCGTGATTCGCCTTAAAAATTAAGTCGATTTGTGCGGAGTTAAGTCGACGAGCATGCACGTTCGTGTACCATGATACTATGGTGCATCGAATGTGGATAGTTCTGTTGTTGCTGGCACTCGGACTGGGTTGCGAGACCTCCGAAAGTGCGGGATTCGAACTTGAACCGGAGGAGTCAGAGCTTTCAATCTCTACTTCAGAGGGGGAAGAAGGCGAAGACGAACAAGAACGCGATGATAGGACCTCCGAGGATACATCCGCGGATGATTCGGGCGATTCTCGCCCGCCCCGGCGTTCTCCGACCGGGCGGGAGCCTCGCGGCTGCTGTTGATCTATGGGTACCGACCGTCGGTGGTACCCCGTGAATCATTCGTGTTCGGTCCGCGGGAGATTGACAATCTGCCCGGAGCGGATGTAGGTTGTTTTGGATGGTTCCACAGGCTCGGGGCAGCTCATACCTCCTAGGCCGTCGCGATGAGTTGGCGGCTTGCGACCGAGCCTACGCTTCCGGAGCGCGGCTGATTGTACTTACGGGAATCGGGGGCATTGGCAAGTCCACACTTGCCAATGCGTTTGCCGAGCGTCCGGGGGTCTTTGGGAATGTTTTTCGCGTCACGCTCGAGGAATGTCGGAGTGTGGACGATATGGTGGATGGTCTCGCGCTCGCCCTCGGTGTCGAGCTGCGACCATCGCTATCGGGCCGTGTCGCGCGTGCGGCAGCTGCACTCCGCCGACATTCACAACCCCTGATCCTGTTTGATGCGTTTGAGACGATTGTGGAGGAGGGTCCGGTCATCCTCAGTATGTTGCTCGATGCGGTACTCGATCTCCGTATCTTAGTGACATGTCGCTGTTCGGTGTCGTTGGCCGAAGCGACGGAAGTTCGCGTCGGCCCGCTACGGGAGGAGGTGGGCGCTCAAGCGGACCCTGGGGTGGCACTTTTTCACAGGAGTTGTCCGATTCCACTGATGAAGGACGGGAGGACCGAACGCTCGATCCTTCGGGTGGTCCAGGCCGTCGATCGGATTCCACTGGCGATTGAATTCGCGGCAGCCCGTGCCGCAATCATGCCCCTTACACAGCTCGCCATTCGCGTTGGGCTGGAGTTACGACTGCAGGGACAGCCAGGACGCGGAAGCCTCTCGAGGCATCAAACCATGCATCAAATTATCGCATGGTCGTGGGGAACACTCGGGGACGCCGCGAGGCATGCACTTGCTCAACTCGCTATCTTTAGAGGTCCGTTCAATAGTACGGATGCAGAGCATATCGTCAACGTGGACGGTACTCTCGATGCGGTACAGGAACTCATCCAAGCGTCGCTCCTGTATCTCCACAACCCAAAGGGTCGGCGGGGTCCGGAATATCGACTCCTCGCTCCGGTCCGCGAGTTCGGTCGGGCGAAACTCATCGAGCTCGGAGAGTTCGAAGCGACGCAGGATCGGCATACACGCTGGTTTCTCGACGGTATCGAGCCCGATGACGATGTCTGGACCCGCTGGCGAGATGCGTTGCATGTGTTGGTTGCTGATCGCTGGGCCGAGTTCGACAGGGTGATGGAGTATGCTGTGAACCCGGTTGATCGTTTGAGAGCAATGATTCGCCGATTTTCAGCGACAAATCGCCGGAGTACAAGTCTGCGCAATCGACGACCGCTCGAGCGCGCGATTTGTGCGGTCGAAGCCGACCTCACTCCCGATGCACAGCGGCCACGAGCCCTGGATGTTGGCCAGCTCCTCATGGCCACCTATTCCTACTCGTTGATGGACGAGTCACAACTAGCGAGGAGTCTCGCCCGTATCGAGCCACGTTCGGACGACCTCGATCCTGCTCTGCGCAGTAGCTACCATTACCTGTGTGGGACCCTTCACGAGCTACGCGGAGAGGAGGAGGATGCACGCCAAGCGTTCCGGCTTGCATACGAGATCGCATCATCCGATCAAGAACCGTTTCGTTGGAGTATGGCCGCGATTCAGTGGGCGTGCTTTCTCGATCCAGACGATCCGCGCATACCAGAGCTCCGCGACGAGGCGCTCACCCAAGTTGCGCAATGCGACAGCAAGGGAACACATTGGTTTGTGGCGATACGAGCGGCAGACCTACTGCGAAACACTCCACACTTGCAGGAGCGTTCCGGGTTGATCTCACATGCCTTCGAGACGGCGGCAGAGGCCGGAATCCTCCATGTCTCGGCATTTAACCTGATCTGTTGTGCGCTGTTTGAGTACCAGCAGGGGGACATCGCAAAGGCACTCCAGTTGTCACAAGAAGCATTCGAGTTGGCCGAACACGATCACCCGAGCCTTGCCGGCAAGGCCCATTTTTGTACAGGGATGTTTCATCATCATATCCAAGACTACGCGGAGGCACGAAAACAGTACAGACTCGCGATTGCAAAGATTCCGCGATGTACGCTAGCGAGTGTCGCGCAGATGACGTACGATTTACTTTGTGCCGAATCTCAGGGGGAGAACCCGACGCGGCCACAACAACTTCTACCGGGTACGTATGGGCAAATCCTCGACGCATGGTTCACAGCGGCCATGGGTCAGGGAGCGTTCAGGCTTGATGAAGGGTTCACACCGACGGATCCGCTCGCAATCTCGATGGCATTGCTCGCGCGGGTGGTCACGGATCGTAGGTACATTTCCGCCGATACCCTTTATCTCGCACCAGAGGGGCTCCGACCACCCCGCGGTGAATGGATCTCGACGACCCGCCGACGGGTTCTGCGAAAGTTGATTGACACTCTTGTTGAAGCACGCCTGCGGCGGGCTGGTCAGTCGCTTTCACAGGTTGAGATTGTGACCCGAGTGTGGCCTCAAGAGCAGCGTCCGAGCTCGGCATCTGCTCGGAATCGGATGCACGTACTACTCAATAAGGCGCGGAGGCTCGGTCTGACGGACTTTCTCGAAACCACGGTTGAGGGATGGCGTCTTTCACCAGAGTTGCGGGTCATTCTCGCAGAACACACGTGATTTGGATGACCGCCAAAGGTCGGTCGCACGTGCCGTCCGGCCGGATTTACGTGGCGCGTAGCCATCACATGAACGCCGGGCATTCAGCCCTGGGGAATTAAGTTCGCGAAACGAAGAATAACTCGATCCACGGGGGCGAGTTGACCAAGAATCGTCGACGGGACGGTGTCGCCGTACCGATTGGGTGGAGAAGAAGCATGTTCAAATCGTACAAAAAGTGTAGTGTTTTCTTAGCTGGGTGTCTCGCCACGTCGTGTGCAGATGGAAGCTCGGACTCAGCAATGACAACTGGGGCGACGGCGCTGCCCACGAACGGTACGGGGGAAACTGCACAGACCGCATCGTCGGATACTACCTCTGAAACGAGCTCCAGCGGGACAGAAGATGGGTCTTCGGATTCGGATGGTGGAACGTCGACACAGGGCCTCACGGACACGGAGGGTCCGACGACAGACGATCCGACGGACAGTGAAACCGACGCCACGACATCCGACGCTATGACGACCGACGCCACGACAGGAGGGTCGACAGAGAGCGATACGAGCGATGGCGATACGAGCGATAGTGACATGACGACCAGCAGTGACACAACGACTGACGCCGATCCGACGGACGGGACGACGACCGATGATTGCCCGGATGAGGATATTTGCTGCCTGATGGACGGAGAAGTGCCTCCCCACGCCCTCCTCGATGCATTTCTCTTCAAGTATACGGACGACTTGATGCCAGATACCGTTGACGAGGTGAAGAACTTCGAACCCTTCGTAGACGATTTTTATATGGCGTGGTCGGACGAAAACACTGGCAATGAATTGATCGATATCTCAAACGGTGGCGTGATTGAAGAAAATATCGAGGAGGGAAGGGCGATTTCACGTGCCGCCGCAGAGATGTCCCTTCCCGAGGGCGCTCAGGTCTTGGATGTTCGGGAAGATTCGGTTGTCATCATCGATCTTGGGACTCCTGAGCCATGCCACGGTGTCGGTTGGGGGTGGGGTTCGATCCTCTTTGAGGACGAGAACCTGTCCATCGGTGAGCTTGTCTACCTCTATATCGGGTTGTGCTCGAACGCAGATGTCGAGGCATTCTTCTATTCCGATCAATCGGTAGAGATTTGTGCCCCGAGTTAACGTGAGCGCCAACAAGGAGTAACGAGCCCGTCGAACGGTTTGAAGGTCGTCCTTCGCAGAAGTCCTTCTGATCAGTTCGCCAATGTTGATCTGCATCTGCCGAGATGCAGGGTGTGCGCTTGACCGCTACAATCGACACCCTGGATACTCTGCACATGACCCAACAGTCGCGCTCCCCGCGAGGGAAGACGCCCCTTTTACTTGGGCGAGCGAGCGAGCTGGCAAGGGGTCGGAGTGCACTCGAATCGGGTGCCCGCCTGGTGGTGCTGACAGGCATTGGAGGGATCGGCAAATCAACTTTGGCGCGGGCGATCGCCCGCGAAGCGCGCGAGCATGGGGATGATGTCGTTGTCGGCTGGCTCGAAGATATCCGCACCCGGGACGATGTTGTCGACGAAGTTGGTGGCGCATTCGGGCTTCGGCTGCAGGACGTACCGCTCGATCGACGGATTGCAAAGATCGCAGCAGCGACCACCGCCCTCAACCGACCCGTGTTGATACTCGATGCACTCGAAAAAGTGCTCGAGCCGGGTATCGCTGTCATCAAGCAACTCCTTGCTCGAACGACAAATTTGCGCATTCTCGTCACCAGCCGCGTCGTGCTCTCGCACGGAGGGGCCACAGAAATTCGCGTAGGCCCTCTGCGAGGGCGCGTAGATGGCGGACAGGATCCCGGTATCGCCCTCTTTGTGCGACGTTGTCCGATTCCCCTCGAGGAAACGAGTACTGTTCACGGGCTGATCGATCGAATCGTCACCGCGGTCGATCGCATCCCGCTGGCGATCGAGTTTGCGGCAGCACGTGCTGCCGTGTTGCCATTGGGTGACCTCGCTGAGCGAGTGAGTACCGAGCTTCAGCTTGTGAATCCGCCGCTTCGAGACGCTGCCTTCCACTCGATGCTCAAAACATTGGAGTGGTCCTGGCAGGGCCTCTCACAATCGGTGCAGCACACACTTGCACAACTCGCAATCTTTCGTGCCTCTTTTTGTATTGAAGATGCACAGCATGTCGTCGATGCCGATGAGGTGACGGTTCTCAATAACGTGCAACAGTTGTATCTCGCCTCCATGATTCACCTTGTGGACCCTGCGGGCAGTCGAGGACCCGAGTACCGTTTGCTGGCACCTGTTCGAGAATTTGCCGCTCACAAACTCGTCGCGTCCGGCGAGGTTGATGCCGCGGATCACCGGCATCGTCGGTGGTTCCTCGATGGGTTGGAACCGGATGACGATATCTGGACCCGCGGTATTGATCGTCTCCACACTCTGCTTGCGGAACGCCGTGCCGAATTTGATAGGATTTTGACCTGCGAGGATTCTCCGATTGATCGTTTACGTGCACTGATTCGTCGCCTGAACGCGGTCGATCGTCGAAGTATGGCCAAGCGTAACATCACCCGTCTAGAGCGGGCGGTCGCACACGTCGAGGCCGGGGCGTCTGTTTCGCAAACACAGCGAAGGGCCTTGGCCAGCGGGTATCTCTTCCTGTGTTCATGCGCCTTCTCGCTGGCAGATGCAGCACAATTAGAGTATTATCTGGAGCGCTACACTCTCTGGGCAGAGGGGCTCGATGCATCTGTCATCAGTGCAGGCCACTACCTGCGCGGCACGAAGTGTGATCTTATGGGGTGCCACGACGAGGCGAGAGAAGCATTTCGGCGTGCCTATGAGACAGCCTCGGCGGGTGGCGAGCCTTGTCGATGGAGTCAATCGGCGATCCAATGGGCTTGGCATCTCGGGCCTGATGACCCGAAGACCCCACAGCTCAAGGCAGAGGCGCTCGCGATGGCAGAGAAGAGCGGGAGCAGTGCAACGCTTTGGTTTGTCGCCACGCGATCCGCCGACTTGCTCATTGGGACACCGACGGTATCCGAACGCCTCGATTTGATCGAACGCGCGAGCGAGGCAGCGAGCCGGTCCAAGATCCCCCACGTGACAGCATATGCAATGCTATACCGTGCCCTCTTGCATCATCAAAAGGGAGAGATTTCGGCGGCACTCGAGTGCTGTCGAAGGGCCGTTTCCTTGACCGAGCCACAACATTCAGGAGTTTCGGGCCAAGCATATTTGTATAGCGGATGGTTTCACCATCATGTTCAGTCCTACGAGTCGGCGGTTGCGGACTATCAACAGGCGTTGGAGCTCCTCGGACAAAGCTACCTCACCCCGGTTGCGACGTGGTCGCGCTACCTACTACAATACGAGCGAGGTATCCGTTGTGTACCGCCCGCTTCGTTTCCATCTGGCAACATGGGGGAGGTGATTCACGCGTGGTCACGAGCTATCACCGACGACGAGCCCCTCGTCCTCGACAGCCATCCAAAACTCCCCGAACCGGGATTTGTATCGCTCCTCCATGTCGCCAAGGCAGCTGTCGCGCGAAGGTCCCCTCCCGAGGGCGCACTGCTCATTGGGCCACACGCGATCCGCCCCCCCCATGCCAAATGGGTCTCAACTCGGCGACGGCCCGTACTGCGGGCAATCATTGACACCCTTGTACAGTCGCGGTTGTTCCGATGTGGGGAGCGACTCGATCAGCGGGAACTCGTCACCCGTGTCTGGCCGCACGAGGCCCAGCCAATGTCACGCTCATCGCAAAACCGTTTGCATGTGTTGTTGAATAGTGTGCGCAGACTCGGTTTGTCGGAGTCGCTCCGGTCTGATCGCGGTGGATGGTGTTTGTCCCCCGATTTGCAGGTGATTCTCGTTGAGCGGTAACCGAGGTCTGGGCATTGTTTGGCAGCGATGTTGTCTGCACTTGAACCCGTGAACATCTAGAACGAGTAAGTCCGACATTGGAAGGAAAAGTCGCGCCACAAGCCACAGTCATTACGCGCCTCAAAGACGCCGAATGCTGGACAACTTCAGGTATCGAGTGATTGACGCGGATGCGGCGGTGCGCCCAACTGCCAGTGGACGACCCATTGTAACCGGCGAAGTCCGTCGAATCGCCGCATCCAACGCAGGCCGCGCAGGCGTGGAGATGACTCATCGAACAGGGACCATTCGCCGAGACTTTTGATCCCCTCGGCCCACGATTCGACCTCCTCGGGCCCCGTGATACCAAAGCGAAACCCGGCACTCTCGTCGATACTGTGGCCGCCTTGCAACTTGCGTCCGAGGATGCGACCGCGCCAACCCTCGAGCCAGCGGCGGCGTACGACTTCGGCCACGAGTTCGGACCCGGGGGCTTTTTGCTGGAGATCGAGCACGAGGGCTTTTGCGTGTTGTGGATGTAAGTACATCAAAAGCCCCTCGGCGAGGAACAGCAGCGGGCGCGTTGGCGGTAGTTCGTCGAACCACGCTCGCTGTGTCACGTCGCCGGCGACCATGCGGTAGCCCGGCTCGGGCGCGATGACTTTTTGTTTGACGCGAATGAGCTCCGGCAGATCGATGTCGACCACCTCGAGCGCAGGGGCTTGAAGGCGCAGGCGCAAACGGTGAAACCGAGTGTCGATGCCACAACCGAGGTTGACGATCACGGCATCGGGGTGACGCGCGAGAAAGTCGACAGCTTTGTCGTCGAAATGGCGTGCGCGCAAACCCATATAGGTGCCGAGTAGAGCCTTGATCTGACCCTTGGCGAGCCGTCGGTGCAGCGGCCGGTTGGACTGCCCGAGCACGGGGACGAGGGCAGCAGCGAGGTTTTCAGCGAGGGGATCGTGGATGGAGCCTCCGGTGCGGCTGTCGAGTGCCCGGCCAAACAGGGTGAGTAGGCCGGTATCGCTGACATGGGCCAATGCGTGGAGATCTTCGCGGCTGAGGGACGCCATGGGGGGCTATCGTAGCCGAGAACCGACAAAGTTCCACAAGCGAAGCTCGGAGTGGGAATTGCGTTCGTCGAGCGCGCGATGCAGGCTGCGCGACCCTGACGCTTGCTGTCGAACATCGAGTCCGCGCAGTCGAGAGAGCGCCATGTGGGTACAGGCAGCGATCGATGGCTGAGCAATACCTTGAGACAGGTTGCATGATCGAGGTTGACGGTCGTGGGCGGCCTGCGATAAGTCAATACGGCCCGCCTCAGCTTCGTCTTGCGATCGAACGGACTGAGCGGTGTGAAGGGAGTAACCATGGAAATCCAGACGTCTCGTTTGCAGGGTGCGGCTGACAACGGAGCCATCCTCGCGATTCTCGCGGGCTACGGGGATGCACCGCTCTTGACGGTGGAAGCGAGCCGCTTCGCCGAACTCAAAGGGTTGGGGTGGAACCTGAACAAGAGCGGGTACAAACTACGTACAGTCGAGAATGCCGGGAAGACATTGCGAAGCCAACTCGAACTCTTTGATGCCCCGCTCGTGTTCTTTGATGCTCCGCTCGTGTTCTTTGAGACAGGTCCAATCGTCAAGCTACGAGAACCGGTGGTGGGACTGACCTATGATATTGCGCTCGCGCGCTCCCATCCGGTTTTGGCAGTGGTGCCCAAGCCCACAGTGGCATTTGCCAATCCACTCATCGGACTGACGCTCCATCACGCCACCAAAACATGCCCGATCATCGTCCACAGGACGGCAAATCAACTTGAAGATCTGATCCACGTCCGGTCCGCCCGCGGCGTACCGTCGTCGTCACCGGTTGCGCAGATCGGTAAAACTGTGATGAGCGTTGCGGACTTCGCAGATACGTGAATGACCACAGTTCGGCGAGGTGATCGCGAAGTTCGTGCATCGGGGTTGGCTTGTGAGCCCTGGTAGCGACGTTGAACTGCTGGCGGTGTGTGCTTGGCGGCCGAGCCAAAGATCAACTGTTCGGTTCGAGAGGCTGTATAAGAATAGAGATATTGTATACGCAACAGCCGCCCGACGTTTCTCCGCCGATCAGATGAACGGAATGATCGGAATGACATCGATCGCGCAAGCATCGGCTGCGCAGGCGTCGGCGGGGCAGAGATTGATCGCACAGGCGTTGGCTGCACATGCATCGGCCTGACAGGCGTCGATCCCCCCTGCATCGGCCGCGCATGCCCCCTGGCCAGCTTCGGCCCCACACGCCTCGGCTGCACAGGCTTCTGCGCTACAGGCTTCTGCGCCACAGGAATCTGTTGCACATGCATCAGCTGGGCAGGCAGCGGCTCCACAGGCAGCGGCACCACAAGCAGCAGCTCCACAGGCAGCAGCTCCACAAGCAGCCGCTCCGCAGGCATCGGCACCACAGACTCCAATTCCCGACGCCGCCACCCCACAGGCAGCAGCCCCACAAGCAGCAGCTCCGCAGGCATCACCTCCACAGACTCCGACACCCCCGACAGCGGCTCCACAGGCACCCGCGGCGCCGCCGGCAGCTCCGCAGGCAGCAGCTCCGCAAACACCCACGAGCGAAACATCAGCACCACAGATAGCGATACCAGACGCGGCAGCACCACAAACACCCACCAGAGCTGCAGCGGCTCCACAGGCCGCCGCACCGCAGGTATCCGTCGCACAGGCCTCAGCTCCACAGACGGACGTACTACTTCCTCCGTCGGTCGGGGGGGGGTGGATGGCGTCGGTCACGAGCCACGTCTCGGTCGGGGTGATCTTTTTTTGATTGGCGTTTGCAAACCCGTCCGACTGGCCACACAGATACAGTTGTTTTGAGACTGAAAGTAGCGCGATCTGGTCGCCCGCCGACACAAACCCATTGTGTGCAGTCTTGCCGGCACGGACAATCGTCCACCGCTCGTCTGGGCCGATCTCGTTGCGGTTGGCGAATGCTTCGCCCGTACTCGCGGCCGTGACCCACTGATTGTGCGCACTTTTGAGGGAGACGGTATCGCCAAAACTGATGTAGCTCAGGTGTTTCGTTGCGCCCGAACGGGCGAGCGTAAAGTGCTCCCATTCCTGGGCAGCGTCGCGGTTGGCGTTGAGGCGGCCGTCGCTTTCTGCCACCAACCATTTGCTGTACTTTGACTTGAGGGCGATTTTCGTACCAAAGCGCAGGACTCCGTCTGGAATTTTTACCCCAATCATTTTGACGATCAGACTCGAGGCCCGGTTGTTGAGTTCTCCGACAACAGCAATATCATCGAAGTAGGTGTGGGACTTGCCCTTGAAATCAGGATGATCGTAAATGGTGACCATCAACCCCTGAGGCACGCGTATCGAGGAAATCCGGTCGCCGCCGATGCCGAGATCGCCGACGTTGTAGCGCCCGATACCGAGGGCGTGGGTTTCTCCCTGGAAATTGTCGCCATCATAAACGGTCGCCACGACCTCCACGAGCATTGACGAGGCGATGTTGTTGAAGTCGTCACCGACATAGGATGCGTCGGCGAGAAATTTTTTGCCGCGCCCGCGAAAGGTCGGGTGCTCATATAGGGTAACCCGCAGGCCGGCGGGAACCTTGAGTGAACTGATCTTGTCGCCGCCGATACCGAGCTTGTCGATGTCGTAGCTGCCAATACCAACTTCGTGTGACGCCCCCGCGAAGTTGGCTTGGTCAAATATCTTGACCTTGCTCGATAGGGCTTCCATGCGGTTTTCTGTGGCTTCGGTAATCAACCACTGTTGGTTTTCCCCGCCGTGCCACCAGGATTGAATGATCTTGGCTCCCTGTGTCACCTCGCCGCCGCTCACGTCGAGGACGAGGCCGCTTTTCCGACACTCGATCCGAAACTTGCTCGTCCCGATATAGACCAACTTCCACTGCTGGTTGTGGCCACCGTGCCAACTCCATTCAATAACCTCTGCACTGGCATCGGTCGATCCGCCTCGGACGTCAAGGACCTTTCCGGTATTGTGATTGATGATCTTGAAATATCCCGCGTCCGCACCTTCGAGGGATTCGAGAATCCACTGTTGGCGCGACGATTCGCTCCATCGGTACTGCATCAGTAGCGCTTTTCCTGCCTGCAGCGTGGCAACCAAACCACTCTTCACCGATGTCAGGAGATAGCGGCGACTTCGCTCGATCCCGGGGAAGTTTTGGGCATTCGAAAAAACGGGGCGGACGACATATTTCATGGTTCTCCTCTTTTCGGCGCGTGTTTGAATGTACACGCAAACCAGGTGGCGCGCCTACATCGTTTCACATCCCAACGGCCGGAGCTCGATAGGGACAGCGACAGATTACCGGAGTGGCCGGAAGTTGTCAGTCAAAAACGGATTTTAAACATGACCTATCGGACATGTTTGATGATTTCTCGGTGCCTTGGGTTTGCGAGTCCGTCGGTACACGGGCGATCTCTCCCCTGGACATTTTCAAAGTGACAGTCGATAGTAATCGTGTACGTGGACTGTCTTTTCGTCTGCGTGTTAGGGTGTCCTGTGCGTCATATTCAGTCTCGGTACACGATTCTCACGCCGCTCAACGGTGGACGGACACTGGCGTACAACTCGCTGAGTGGTGCGCTCGCGGTTTGGGAGGAGGATGAACGCCGTATTTACGAGCGACTCCCTCTCGATGACGAGCAAAATTCTACTACGAGTTCGCTCGCTGAACTCGTCTACGGTGGATTCGCTGTCCGAGATGATGTCGACGAACTCGAGATCATCCGCGGTCAGTACAACGCACACCGTTACGACATGAAAACCATGATTCTCACGGTTGCACCCACACTGGCCTGCAACTTCGGGTGCGACTATTGCTTTCAAGGCCAGGACAAACCCAACCAGGGGATGGGCTCGGAAGTACAACAAGCTCTGCTCGGACTCATCCACCGAGTGAGCCCCGCCATTCGCCGCCTACATATCGCCTGGTACGGCGGGGAGCCACTGATCCGACGGGACCTGATCGAAAGCCTCTCGGACCGAGTCATCGAACAGTGCGATGCCTACGGCAAGATCTACGATGCGATGATCGTGACCAACGGTTACTTTCTCGACACCAACGTCGCCCGTATGCTCGTCGACAAGCGCGTGAAGTCGGCCCAGGTGACGCTCGACGGCCTACCGAGCTATCACGATCAGCGTCGTCACCTGCACTCAAAAAAGGGCACATTTGCCCGGATTCTCGAGAACCTCAAGGCTGTCGTCGAAGAGGTTCCGCAGCTGCGGATCAGCATTCGCGTCAATATCGACGATCGCAATCGAGACGACATTGAGGGTCTCATCGACCTGCTCGCCGACCAGGGTCTAGGGCACAAACACAATTTTAAGATGTATTTTGCACCGATCGAGGCCATGACCGAGGGATGTCACGGAGTCGAGGACGTGACCATGTCCAAGGCCCGCTATGCGCGTCTCGAGGCCGAGCTCTACCGCCATGGTTATCGCGCCGGCCTGACGGGACTGCCCTATCCTCCGCGTTTTCACGGCACATGTGCGGCTGTGCGGCCGCGAGGATTTGTGATTGTACCGTCCGGCGAGATCCACAAGTGCTGGGATACCGTTTCGGACCCGAGTCGAGCTGTGGGTTCGCTGTTCGACCTCGAGTCTGTCGACAAAAACGAACTGGCACGGGCGTGGTTGCAGTGGACTCCGTTTGACAACGAGACCTGTCGCAACTGCAAGATCCTGCCCAATTGTTCGGGTGCTTGTGCATACAAATTTGTTCATTCGGGATCCCAGCGCGGAGAGGCTGCCATCCTTCCGTGCCCGAGCTGGAAGTACAACATCCGCGAGCGTCTGTTGCTGCGGGCGGTTGAGTCCGGTGCCCTCACGCGCGAGGACTACGACGCCGAACAAACACGTACCGACCCGACGCTCCTATGCGCAGATGTGCATGTGAGCGGTGGTCGGGCGCTCCCCGAGGAAATGCAAACACTGTATCAGCAAATCAGCGGCAAAAAATCTCGCAGCCTTCCCGTCTTGCAAACCAGCCGTAGCGAAGTCCCACTTTGAAGGTCCCTCACCAAGCTAGGAGCTGCGGTTGCAGCTGCATGTAACTTCTGAGCGGGCTGTTCCCGTACTCTCGGATATCGCGTGGTAGGCTGTCCCGCAATGGCAAACGACGAACTCGTAGCCGTCATCGAGCGGACACTCGCAGAAGTTTTCCCGGTGGTTGCAGGCGTTGCGAGCGTGGAAATTGTTGCGACGAACGGGCGATTGACCGCGGTCGATCGCTGGGGCAACCTGCGAGTGACGCTCCGGCTCATCTACTGGAACGGGCCCAACGGCACACCGGATCGTTCGATCGACAACATCTGCGAACAGGAAATCGTACTCGCACAGGAGGACATGGAGGGGGACATCACACGCTATCAAGCGTTTGTCCGCGGTTGGGCATTGGCGCTCGGCCACTACCTCGTGGATATGCCCGGCGACTGGTTTGTGATGCCGGCCGATCTGTTCTTCCCCCGCGTCCTCCGGCTCAAGCGGCCGCGCACGGTGAATGATTTTGAGCGGGCGTTGATGGCCCCGAGCCGCCTCGGTCGGTTCCTCGACCGGGGGGACTGATTTGCGTGTGCCACGGTCGGAGTCGACGTTTGCAGGTACAAATTACGTGATCGTGCGCCGGAGAATCGTAACACCAATCGTAAAAAACAAGGCACCGATCCCCAACAAGATGGCCAATGGCAGCGCCAGCTCGGAGAATGTGAAGTCGCGCCAGACGGCACCTTCGAGACTGTAGATCGCCCATTTGAACGGACTAATATGGCTCGCAGACCATAGCCAACTCGGCATGGCCACCAGTGGGATCATGCCTCCGCCGACCATGGCCAATGGCATGAGGACGCCCCAGCCTGCGCTTCCGACTGCGTTTTCGGTTTTTCCGATGACGCTGATCGACATCATGATGCCGGTGAAGCAGGCGGCGGAGCACAGCAGGGCGGCGAGCATCAGCGGCCAGCTGGCGATCCGGACACCGAGTATGGCAAAACCGATCAGCAGGAGGACTGCCGCGACCGTCAGACAGGCGAGGAAGCAGGCGAGGGCTTTGCCGGCGAGGATCTGGGCTAGGCTCAGGGGGGCGACACGCAGGCGCAGGAGCGTACCCATGGTGCGTTCGCGGACCATCGAGAGTGAAAACGTGGCCACACAGCCCATCAGCGCCCATACGATCGACGATGGAAAGGTGAGCTCAAAACTCGATTGCGGGCGGCCCGAGGTGTCTTTGATGACTTCGACCATCTCGACGACGGACGTCGCAGGACGATCACCACCTGTGCCTCCTGCGGTGGTCATTTGAAAGTCTGTTTGTTGAAGCAGGCTATCGAGTGAGCCCATGAACGTGTCGAGGATCATCCGATCGGCCGGATTGAGCCCGTTGTCGGACTTGAGGTCGTCGCGGAAGGTCGCGATCTGTTTGGCCATCGCCTGGTCGTCGGAAAACTGTGTAAATACATCTTGAAAGGCGAGTTGGGTGACCATTCCTTCGATCAGGCCGCGTTCGGCCGTACGCGAAGGGTCGATCCCGATTTCGATGCGCTCGCCCTCGGTCGGCGGCTGGAACATGGCAAACGCGTTTTGTCCGTAGTCGGCGGGAACGCGGATGTAGGCCACACGGTCGCCCTTGCGCACGAGTTCGCGGGCGTCTTCGAGGCTCAATCCGGCATCCTCGGAGTCGACGCCGAGACCGTCGGCATCGGCGATCCGCTTGGTGAATTTGCGCGACGCGTCGGTTTGGGCTTGGTCGATGACCACCACCGAAATCGACCCGCGCGAGCCTCCCCCGCCTCCGAAGATCGTGCCGAAAAAGAGGGCGTAGATCAGTGGAAATACAAAGATCCAAAACAGACCAAAGCGGTCGCGCAACAGCAACCGCAGGTCCTTGAGGGCCATGTGTACAACAGCAGCCATCAGTCGCGCAGGCTCCTTCCCGTGAGCGCCAAAAACACCTGTTCGAGGCCTGGGCGTTCGACGGAGAGTGTGCGGACATCGAGGTTTAACGTCCGCAGTTGATCGATGGTTTCGTAGGGGGAGGTCGTCGGGATGGTCAGTTCGTTGTCGGCGATTTCACCGGGGAGTGCTTGCAGGTCTTCCGGTGGTTGACCGAGGGTGACGCGGACCACCGCTTCGCCGCCGTGCTGGTCGATCAGCTCATCAGGTGTCCCAACAGTCAGGATCTGGCCGTGGTCCATGATGGCGACCCGGGCACACAAGCGCTCGGCCTCGACCATGTAATGGGTGGTGTAGATCAGCGTGGTTCCGCCGCGGTGGATCTCTTCGATGCAGTCAAACAGGTGGTTGCGGGATTGTGGATCGACCCCGACGGTCGGCTCGTCACACAGCAACAGACGCGGTTCATGAACCAGGGCACAGGCGAGGTTGAGGCGGCGCTTCATCCCGCCCGAGTAGGTGATGACCCGGTCGGCTCGCCGGTCTTTGAGTCCGGCAAACTCGATCCCCCAATCGACGCGCGTGTTGAGGTTTTTGCCCGAAAGGCCATATAGCCGGGCGAACAGACGCAGGTTTTCGGCTGCCGTCAACTCCGGGTAGACCGAAAGTTCCTGCGGGGCCACACCGATGCCCGCGCGCACTTCTGGGCGGGTCGGATCGGGCTGGTCGTCGATCCGGATCGTCCCCTCGTCGGGTCGGATGACCCCCACCAACATGTGCAAAGTCGTCGTTTTTCCGGCGCCGTTGGGGCCGAGCAGGGCCAGCGAGTCACCTGCTCCGATCGTCAGGTCGATCCCGCGGACGGCGTGGAGGTCTCCATAGCGTTTGTGTAGCCCCTCGGCGACGATTGTGCTGCCAGCCATCGCGCCAGAGAGTACGTCGAAGTCGGGCAATTCGAAAGTAAAATTCTCGCCCCCCTCGGGTTGCAACCGCGGAGTCCTGTGCTGCTACAATTTTCGCGCCCACAGGCGCTTGTACAATCAATGAGTCGGCAGGTAGTTGGCGTCTGGAAATCCGCAGTCGAGTTGGTACGTGCCCATAAAATGCAACACGACACCGGCTTGGGTCGCACGGGGTCGCCACACGATGTCGTCGCGCAGGCACCCGCACGTGCCGACATCTGGGGGTCCGAGCTCGGCCTCAAACGCGCGACAGATGCGGTCGCGCGCCCCCTCGCTGCGGTCGCTCAGTTCAATCGAGATCTGGCCGAGCAGGTCTTGGGCGTCACAGGTCGCGTGACACGAGGCGATCGGCAGGTCGACACCGTCGACAGCACATGCACGCGCAGGGAGGTCTAAAAACCCGTACCCGCCGTGCTCGTCGCGGGCGATCGGCCCGGAGGCAAATGCCGGTTTCGGGTCGCACGGGGTTGCACAGGCGATTTGGCCGATCCGCCGGCGGGCGATCTGTTCAAACGTGTCGCCGGGGTTGTGGTGGATCCCGTAGGACTGGGCGCCACAACCCGCGGCTTTGCGGTCCGCGATCTGTTGCGAAACCGGAGGCTCGGGTTGGGTCTCCGGCTGGTGACTGGTACACGCACAGACGAGCAGTAGTGCGAGCCAGCGCTGCTGAGAGTGGGCGTGCACGTCCCGGATCGTACCGCATCCAAAACCACTTGTGGCTCGAAAGGCCAACGAACTTGCGGATGCGTGCGATGGGTTGGCGACATCCATCACGCTCACGGGTACATCACTTTGATATACATATTTTCAGACGCCACATCGGTGGTGTCGGAGCCAACTCAAATGTTCGCGCGAACTCCTCATCGAGATGTCGCCTGCTCTTGCAATGGCTCGAACGATTGGCGATGTTTCCGCGCGGTTGCACCACCTGTAGCGGGCCTCTGCTGCGACTGTGATGCAACCTCAGTTCCTCAATTCGGTCCGACAGCTGGGCTCGTTGGGCGCGTTGGGCGGTGGACTGGTAGACTCCGGCCGATGCAATCAAAACCACCCTGCGCAGGCGTGCTCGTGTTCCGCAACCATCGCGACGGGACGCAGATCATCTTGGTGCAGGCCCGCGGTGGCACCTGGGGATTTCCGAAGGGGAAGCGCGAGCGGGGGGAGAGCGTCGAGCAAAATGCACTACGCGAGCTGACCGAAGAGACAAGCTTGGTGCGCGAGCAGATTTCCCCACTGCCGGGCGTCACGATCGACGAGCTGTCCGCCAAAGGAAATCTCTCCGTCCGCTATTTTATCGCGCGACTGATCGACCCATCCGCCGAGTTGCAGGCGCCTCCGGACGAGTCCCAGGTGTGTTGGAAAACAGTTGAAGATGCATTGACATTGTTGCCCAAGCACCGACGGGTCACGCTCCGGCGCGCGTGTACGATCCTCGGGATTGACTGACACGCGATGTTTCGCGGCCGTCGCCATCGCCTGTCTAGGGTCGAGCGTTCGCCCGCTACCCGAACAGCTTGCGAAAGTTCCGCAGCAGGTAGTCGGCCTTGAGGCGCATAAAAAATGCATCAGCATCTTTCTCGGGGCCGTGCCATGTGAGTTGCGCTTCGAGGTTGTGTGGCGACCAGGCGAGCGGGGCGTGGCGGTCGAGTTCGACCAACTGGCGGGCGAGGAAGGCTTCGTCCCTGCCCGCGGTCAACTTTTTGCCCAGGGTCTTGGCCCCGCGGACGCCGATAAATGCCACCCGATCGAGGCTTTGGTAGATTTTGTCGATGGTGCCAAAGACGTTCACAAGGGCTTGCGCCGCCTTGGGCCCGACTCCGCGGACCCCGAGGACGTTGTCAGTCGCGTCGCCGACCAGGGCCATGTACTCGACGATCCGTTCGGGGTAGACACCAAATTTTGTATGTACACCTTCCCGGTCGAGCAGGTCGCCTGATTTGGGATCCTGCAGCGAGACGGCCGGGGGATCGTCGCACACGAGTTGGGCGAGGTCCTTGTCGGGGCTGACCAAACGGACAGGGTAGCCGGCCCCGCGGGCGATCCGGGCTCCGGTCGCCATCAGATCGTCCGCCTCGTAGTCGGCGAGGGCAATGACCTCAAACCCCAGGGCGCGCACGAGTTGCTGGGCAAGGGGAAACTGAGGCTCGAGGTCGGGTGGCGGATCGCCGCGGTTTTGCTTGTAGCGCGGGTCGATGCGGTTGCGAAACGTCAACTGGCCAGCATCGAACACCACCGCCACCAACGACGTCTGCTCGCGGCGTAAAAAGCCATACAGCAATTGCCCGAGCCCGACCACGCCACCGACTTCGAGGCCGTCGGTCGATGTTCGCGTGTGCATCCCGTAGTAGGCGCGAAACAGCAGCGAGGTCCCATCGATCAGGTAGAGCGTCGGCACGTCGACGAGGCGACGGACACCCGGTGGTGCAGGGGAGCCTTCGGCGGCAGTCAGCAGGTCAGTTTGGTGGGACATACAAGTAATCCGGTTGGCCAGCCGGCGCAGCAGCGATTGTCAGACAATCACGACAGGTACCACGAACGTTCCCGAGTTTCAAAGCGAGGTCTGGGGTCGACCTGGGAATCAAAGCATCGATTCGACGACGAGTTGGAAGGTCGGTTGTCCGCAACGAAGGATCTCCGTCTCGACAAGCGTGCGACCGTCTTCTCAGGCCAGCCACAGGGCCTGTGTTGGCGCTCGTTTCGGCATCCGGGCGGCGACAGGGAGGTTGCAATGCAGAGACGGACAGGCGTTATCTCGCTATCATCGGCCGAGATGAACCAATCGAGGCGCCCACTTCAACTGGGGGATGTTGCCCCCGACTTTACCGCTCCCTCATCCCAGGGGACGATCGATTTTCACGACTGGCTCGATGACAGTTGGTGCGTATTTTTTTCCCACCCCAAGGACTACACACCGATCTGTACCACGGAACTCGGACGCGCCGCCGACCTCCGTGATGCCTTCGCCAAACGCGGTGTCAAGGTGTTGGCCCTCAGTGTCGACGAAGTCGAGCTTCACCACGGCTGGATCAAGGACATCAACGAGACCCAGCACGTCACCGTCGATTTTCCGATCATTGCCGATGACTCGCGCGAGGTCGCAGAGCTCTACGGCATGATTCACCCAAAGGCGCTCGACACGATGACCGTGCGCACGGTGTTCATCATCGACGACGACAAGCGGATACGTCTGATGATGACCTACCCGGCGTCGACCGGCCGCAACTTTGAGGAGATCCTACGGTGTATCGATTCGCTGCAACTGACCGACCGCGGTCTGGTCGGGACGCCGGCGGATTGGAAGAAAGGTGGGGAGTGCATCATTTTGCCGACGGTCAGCGACCCCGATGTGATCAAGCAAAAGTTTGGGGATGACGTTCGCGAAGTCCGTCCGTACCTCCGCTTCGTACCCGAGCCAAAATAATGGGATCCCTCGACCCTGAGCTGACGTCCTCCTACCGGGAGGCACTCCAGACATTTCTCGCAAGCCGACACTCCGATCTGCAGGCGGCATTTGAGTGGGGTGATTTGGCCAACAAGATGGCATTGCGGATCGGGAGTATCGTCAAACTCCACTTCAAAGTCCTCCACGGGTTGCGGACCGACAATCAACTCGATGCCAAACAGGTCAAGCGCTCGGCCATGTTTTTACAGGAGGTCTTGCGGGCATTTGACGCCCGTCTCCAACATCTCCAAGAGTTCAACAACGATGTCGTCGTCCGTTCGGCACGGCTTGAACTCGTCCATGCCAAACGTGCGGCCGAAGAGGCTGACCGCGCCAAAAGTGCTTTCTTGGCCACCATGAGCCATGAGATTCGAACACCCCTCAATGCAATCATCGGGATGGCTGGACTGCTCGGGGATACATCTCTCGATAGTGAACAGCGCGAGTTTGCCGAGATCATTCGCATCAATGGCGACCACCTGCTGACGGTGATCAACGACATCCTCGACTTCTCCAAGCTCGAGTCCGGACACCTGCTGCTCGAAGACCTCCCCTTTCGCGTCGAGTTGGTCGTCGAGGAAGCGCTCGAGATGGTCGCTCAAATGGCGCGAGAGAAGGACCTCGAACTCGCCTGTGAGATCGAGCCCAGTGCCCTGATTTGGGTGGTCGCCGACGCCGGACGTGTGCGTCAGATCCTCGTCAATTACCTGTCCAATGCCATCAAGTTCACCGAGCGCGGAGAGGTGATCGTCCACGTCGATGCCCGGCCTTCCGATGACATGGTCGAGTTGCACTTTCGCGTCCGCGATACCGGTATCGGCATTGACGAGTCGGGGATGAAGCGCCTGTTTCAGTCGTTTACCCAGGTCGATAGTTCGATCCAGCGGCGCTTTGGCGGAACGGGGCTCGGGCTGGCGATCTGTCGACGTCTCGCCGAACGCATGGGGGGGCGCACTTGGGTCGAGAGTACCCTCGGCAAAGGGTCTTGTTTTCACTTTACAGTCCGGGCACAACCCCACGAGCCGGTTGCGCGTCGAATCACGGTTGGCCCGCAGCATCCACTGAGCCAATTGCGGGTATGGATTGTCGACGATAATCCCACCAATTGCCGTATCCTGCGCAAGCGGTGCGAGGGGTGGGGAATGATCGTCCGCGAGACGCTCTCGGCATTCGAGGCCCTGAGCTGGGCCGAGCGCCGCGATGCCTGTGACCTTGTGCTGCTCGACTTCCATATGCCGGAGATGGACGGCCTAGAGCTCGCCCGCCGGCTCTCGTCCCAGTTCGGTCCCTCGATCAGGCAAGTCATGCTCAGCTCAGTCGGCAAGGTTGCCGATGTTGTCACCGCCCGGGAGATTCCGCTTCAGCTGCAGTTGTCGAAACCGGTCAAACACTCGGTACTCTACAACGAACTCCTCGAGATATTTGCCCAGCGTCGAAGCGAGCCCGAAGTCCAAATGGTGCCAGACACTGCTCCCGACAATCCCGAACTTCGGATTTTGGTCGCAGAAGACAACCACTTCAACCTCAAAATCATTACATTATTACTGGATCGTTTTGGCTATCGCTGCGATGTGGTCGGCAATGGTGTCGAGGTGCTCAAGGCCCTCGAGCGACAGCCCTACGACGTTGTGTTGATGGATATCCAGATGCCCGAAATGGACGGTATCGAGGCGACTCGCCGGATCTGCCAGAAGTATCCACGCGAGCAGCGGCCTCGGATTTTCGCGCTGACGGCAGGCGTTCTGCCCGAGGAGCGTCAAGCCTGTCTCGACGCGGGGATCGATGCGTTTATCAGCAAGCCGATCAACCGCGGTGAACTCCTCGACGCCCTGCGAGCGTGTAGACGACGGGACGACGGGGCAAAACCACCTTCCGCTGATCCATCCGATTCGGCGATCGACAGCAAGGTTTGGCAGACGTTTGCCGATACACTTGGCCCCGAAGATGCCCGCGCGCTGTTGGAGACAGCCCGCGCCCAACTCACAACTCAGTTTGCGAGTCTCCGGGACGCTCTCGAGATCGAGAACCGGGCGCAGATCGAGTTTCTTGGCCACGCCACAAGACCCACGCTCTTGTACCTCGGTGCCGTGAAACTCGCCCACGCGGTGCAGAGCTATGTCGCTGGCGAAACGGACAAACAAGCCGTTTTGCAGCTCCTCGACCCGACGCTCGCAGCACTCGAGCAACTCGCAGCTCGGTAGGAGTCGGGGGCCTACGACGAGCGATCAGGGCTCGCCACGCCGATCACGTCGGCGGTGCAAGCGGGTCACGGGGTCTGGTGAGGAGGCCGGGGGACGCGGACTTTGCCAGACAGGAGATCGTGGAGGAGGCCCGATTTCGTTCGCGTCAGCTGTGCCACCGAGTGGGTGGCGTCTCGGATGAGCTGGTCGAAGTCGTCCAAATACTTCGCGATGCGTACTTGCTCATCTCGAGGTGGTCGTGGAAGTTTGACGCGGTGAAGAAGTTGCACACTCAAGTTTTTTTGGGTCCCTTCCTGACCCAAGCGTCGCAACTGTTCATAGTGGCCCGCGAGGAATTGGTACAAAAACGCGGGGCAAACGCGGAGGTCCAAAAAAGCGACACAGGCCTGGTTGGTGGCGGCGGGGAGTCCCAGCACGCCCACACGGCCGCGTGTCGATCCTTGACCGTACATCGCCATCACAATGGTGCCGGCTGGGAAGATCGTGGCGGCGGAGTTTTCGAGCCCCGACTCGGTGATGTACTCGTCGGCGCGGTCGATGGTGGCAAAGTTGATCTGTCCGGTCTTGATCCAAGGGATCGCGCCACCCCAGTAGGCTGGATTTGCGCGGTGTGGGGTGCCGCCGGGTTTGAGTCGGGCGACCTGGGCAAGTGTTTGTATCTCCCACGATTCTGGAATTTCTCCCAGTTCGGTGTGTTTGAATCGCGTGTGCCCGATGCCGCGGGTCAACAACTGTTGGAGCAGTCCTGCCTTCACCCGCCGGGTCTGCTCAATCACCGCCTTGTTCGCCTCCATGGCCGCGTCGACCGAGGCGAGAATGGCGGCGATCTTTTGCTGCTCGCACAGGGGCGGAAGAGCGACCTCGATCGCCGTAAAGTCCTTGGGATTGAGGCGTGCCCGCGATGTCGTCCCTTTGCACAGGGCGCTGGCTTTCGCCTGAAAGTCCGTGGTTTGCATGACGTAGGCAAAAAACGGTTTGTCGAGCTCGCGATCTCGGACGGCAAACGTCGGATATTCGTTGGTGGCGTACAGGCCATCGTGCGCAGTGTCGACAATTGCGAACGCACCCTTGCGCACCCACATTTGATTGTAGGTCACCTGGCCGCTGCGAACGCGGTTGAGGATTTTGGTCTTGAGGCGGTGGCCGGGACAGACATCGTGTAGACGCGAGCCCTCGCCGTACCACCGCACGCCCAATAGATGATACTGCAACGATTTTTGGACGACGTGCGAGTCTCTGACGCGACGCAGAACACCTCCGAGGGGGGTCACCCGCCAGCTCGGGGGGAGGTCAGGCATAGCCGAGCTCCTTCAAATGTCCTAGCACCAAGTTTTCGGCCTCGTTTCGCGTCTTCGTCAATGCTCGGAGTTTCGCGGCTTCGAGCCTCACGTCGAGTGGCGGCGGTGGAGGAGCGGTTTGGACATAGCGGGTGAGATTGAGGTTGAAGTGGTTGGCCTCCAATTCGGCGAGCCCGACCACCCGGCACAGCAGCTCGCGATCCGCAAATCCGTGGACGGCATGGACCAATGTGGCGACATTGTCGTCCGACAACGCGTTTTGGTGAAGGCCCGGTACAAAGACCTTTTCTGCGTTGACGACCAGAAGCTTGCCTTTGCGTTCGGCCGGCTTCTCGCGCCGCAGGAAGAGGACCGCGGTTGGTATGCCTGTTCCATAAAACAGGTTTGGCCCGAGTCCGACGACGGCTTCGATGAGGTCGCTTTTGATCAGGCCGGCACGAATCTTCCCCTCGGCGCCGCCGCGAAACAGCACGCCGAGGGGGACGACCACGGCCATCCGTCCGCCGGGTTGGAGCGAGGCCACCATGTGTTGGACAAACGCGAGGTCGCCGTAGGATTTGGGCGGACAACCGTAGGTATCGCGGGCGTAGGGGTCGCCTTTGTTCCAACGGTGGTGTCCCCAATTTTTCAGGCTAAATGGTGGGTTGGCGAGCACCACATCGAAGCGCTGTACAGCCGTGTCGCTGGCGAGGTGTTTGGGCTCGAGCAGGGTGTCCCCGCGCTCGATGAACGCATCGTCGATGTCGTGGATAAACAGCGACATCCTGCAGATCGCCCATGTGGTCAGGTTTTTTTCTTGCCCATACAAGGTGAGTGCGCGCGGGTCGTGTCCATTGCGCTGCATGTAGTGGGCTGCCTCTAAGAGCATGCCGCCCGATCCACAGGTTGGATCGTAGACGGTCATGCCCGCCTCGGGCCGGAGAACCTCGACCATCAGGCGGACGACCTGCTTGGGCGTGTAGAACTCACCACCCTTTTTGCCGGCATCGTCGGCGAACTGGGCGATCAGGTATTCGTAGGCATCACCCAACATGGTTGATGGGACATCTTCAGTGCGCAGGCGGCAGCGCTCGAAATGATCGAGTAATGCGTTGAGTACATGGTCGGGGAAACGCTCGCGGTTGGCGAAGTCGACGTCTTGGAAGATGCCTTTGAGCCGGTTGGGATTGGTGCGTTCAATGGCCCGAAAAGCGGTGTTTAATGCGTTTCCAATGCCGGTACGATGCCTGCGGACGTCCTGCCAAAAACACCCCTCGGGGATGTCGAAGCGATGTTTGGGGCCGCGGGGGTGTTCGTGTTCCTCGACCCACACGTCGTTGAGCCGTTTGTAAAACAGCAGGCCAAGGATGTAGTGCTTGTAGTCGGAGCTGTCGATCGAGCCCCGGAGGATGTCGGCGGCACCCCATACATGGCGCTCGAGTTCGGGGAGTGTGAGCGCCGGGCACCTGTCGGTGGCTGAGCACTCCGCACCGAGGATGCGGGCGGCGAGGTCGGCCCTGCGCCCACATGCGTCGCCGAGCTGGTGAACCCGGCAGATGGCTTTGAGTTCATCCTCCGTGAGCTCGGCGAGGAGGGCAGAGAAACGGACCTTCTGGGAGTTGGCGAGGGCTTCGAGGTGATCGACTCTGGGATGGCGCGCCGTGATCGGGAGGTCGAAGTGACCGGTCAGGGCACACAGTCGCGGCGCGGTCAAAACATTGAGGACGCTGCGTTTGGTGGGCTTGGTCATGGCGGGCTCGATCCATTGTATCAGCAAGAGATTGAACGAGCACGCGTGGCGAACCGTGCGAGGGAGCGTGCGGACTCGCGGGCGAACCGGCGTTGGACCCGGGTTGCGTACAGTTGGCCGAAACGCGTCAGGATGGATGCTGGGCGGGTGTAGGCACACAGTTCGTAGTCGACCCCGCCGGTCGCGGGATCGAAGCGCACGGTAAACCGCTCTTCGCCGAGGAACACATGGCCGGGGAGGGTGCCGTAGCCGAACTCGGCGGTGTTCGACGCACGATCCCCGTCACCAAATCCTTGGCAATACACGATTTTACACGGGTTGACCGCCCACACTCCTCCGACTCGGGCCAGCGTGGCAACCACCTGTTCGACGGCCACCACCGGGGTCGGGCGGCACAGGTCGATCCACTGAAGATCGGTGAACATGGCCCAGGTTTGCAGGCCCTCCCGGGCTCGCTCAAACACCTCGCGTCCGCGGCCGATACGTGCGCAAAGATGGTTGGTGCGGTAGTCGGTGGGGCACGGCCCACGGCTGATACCCGGGGTTGGGTAGGTGACCAAAACCCCCCGAAGCCTGGCGAGATCGCGGAGAAGCGCGGCGTGTGTCGGTTTGCGTAGGTGCCATACCATCGCGTGTCGGCTCGGGATACCATACCGCCGCATGCATGCGTCCATACAAGACAAAACGCAGACTGAAACACCCCTGGACCTGGTCACCGGCGGCGCAGGGTTTTTGGGTAGTGAGATCGTCCGCCAGCTAGTCGCCGCTGGCCGCAGGGTGCGTGTGTTGGCGCTGCCCGATGAACGGCTCGACAACATCGGTGGTGTCGAGGTCGAGGTCGTCCGCGGAGATGTCCGCTCGCGTCCGGACTGCGAAGCGGCGGTCAAAGGTTGTGCCCGCGTCTATCACACCGCCGCGATCTACCGCGACTACATGCCCGATCCAACTCCTCTGTACGAGGTCAATATGCGGGGGACCTTCAATGTGCTCGAGGCAGCGCGCCGCGAGGGGGTCGAACATGTTGTCTATACAGCGAGTGTGGTCGCACTCGGGCGGCCCAAACCGGGTGAGCTGGGCGATGAGGATACGCCCTATGAGGCGTGGCAGATCGACTTCCCCTACAGCCGCAGCAAGTATCACAGTCGTCGCTTGGCCGAGGATTTTTCCACCTGGGGGTTTGATGTCCGGGTTGTCTGTCCAGGCATGATTTTTGGGCCAGGTGATATCGGCCCGACACCGTCCGGCAATCTGATTCTCAACGTGTCCAACGGCAAGGCGCCGGGCTGGACCGACGGCGGCTGTGGATATGTCGATGTCCGGGATGCCGCCAGAGTTCATGTACTTGCATCTGAAAAGGGCCGGGCAGGCCGCCGTTACCTGGCGGTCGGGCACAACCTCGACAACCGTGACTTTTTAACGACGGTGGCCAAGATCGCGGGGCGAAACCCGCGTTTGCCCAAAATCCCGACTCCGGTTGCCCGGCTGTACCTGCGCACGCTGACCAAGTTGGCGATCCTCCGCGGCGAGACGCCAATGATGACGCGAGAGATGTTCGACTACAGCTGCCAACCGGTGTTTTTTAATAACCGTCGCTCGGTCGATGAACTGGGAATGATCTACCGCCCGATCACCGAGACGATCGCCGACGCCGTCGCGTACTTTCGCGGGCGCGGGTTGATCGCGGGCTAGCCCCGTGACTGTCAACAACCGACGACAGTCCCCTGGCGAAGCGCGTTGACAAGACGGTCTCCGGCCCGGCGTCGGGCGCCACACCGACCTCGCCAATGAGGCGAGCGGCGAGATGCACACCGTGGATCCCTCCGCCGATGATTAACCAATCGATGCTCATACACATT
>CAZUPD010000078.1:0-35048 GCA_964621785.1 uncultured Nannocystaceae bacterium | reverse complement strand
CGAGCACACGCCCGAGGTCGGCGGGGAGCGAGCGAAGGGCGAGTCGCAACCGATGGCGCCGCTCAGACTCGTCGGGGAAGTCGGCCCGGATTTTGGCGAGGGCAAAGTTCGACGCAACTTCGCGGAGCCCAAACGCGCGGGCGACCTTCTGGGCGGGGGTCATGCGCCGGATGAGGGCGTCGAGTCGAGCCCGAGCCTCCAGGGTCGTGTCGGCTGGGAGCGCCATGGGTGGATGGTACCAGATACCGCAACGTCGTCTGCAGATCCGATGGCCCCGGCGGAACCGTCGTCGGCCTCACCCCAGCCGAGCCAGCTCCGACACAAACGAAAATCGTGCATTGCCTCTCTCGAGGTCGGCGGAACGATCGCCGCGAATGGGTGATGGTCCAAACAAAAACACATGTCTAATGGGACATGTTTTTGTTTGTCACAAAAGTTGGCACGCCGGCGGGACCACTCAAAAAATCGTGAACCGCGCACCAGAGATCACCCCCGGAGTTTGGCGGAAATTCTGGATTGCGTTCGACCCAATCAACGAAATCCGCTGTAGCATCCACCACAATGCCATCTAGGACCGGATTCGGTAGTACGTCTACAACTCTGAAGGTGTCCAGATCGCCGCGACGGGCCTCGATGGTTTGCACGCAGCGGTTGCGGACTTCGACCTCGATGGCGACCCCGAGGTTGCGGTTATCGCCAACTCCGGTTCGATCCTCAAACACCACTTGGTGATGTGGCGCTACGATGCCAATCAACCGAACGGCGTCGAGATCATTCGCAACGGGATCGACATCAACGGTGCGTTGAGCCCGTCGCTTTGCCCCAACGGATCGGCCGGCAACACCCGCGGTGGTGGCCCGCCGACGATCGCTGATTTCAATGGTGATGGCACCCCAGACGTGGCGGTGGCTGGAGGGATCGGCTACGCGGTGTTTGACGGGACCAAGTTGATGGATTCGAATATCCCCGGCCCCGAAACATTTTTGTGGATCAAGCAGACCAAGGACTGTTCATCGGCCCAAACCGGGTCGTCGGTATTCGACTTCGACGGCGATGGCAGTGCCGAGGTCGTGTACTCCGACGAGCACTACCTGCGGATCTACAACGGGTCCACGGGGGATGTGCTGTGGCAGACCTGCAATACTACTGGGACCCTGCGCGAGTATCCGCTGGTCGCCGATGTTGATAACGATGGCCAAGCCGATATCGTCGCGGTGTCCAATGATTATTCATCGATTACCTGCGAGGGGACCAAACAGACAGGTGTCCGGATTTTTGGCGACAGCCAGGGCCAGTGGGTGCGGACGCGGCGAGTTTGGAATCAGCACTCCTACCACGTGACCAACGTACTCGAGGATGGCACCATCCCGAGCCCCGAGATGAAAAACTGGCTGACGCCAGGACTCAACAACTTCCGCCAAAACGTCCAGCCAGAGGGCGAGTTTTCGGCCCCTGACTTGGTTGTCTCGCTCCTGCGTCAGTGTCCACCCGACGACTACGGCTTGGTGGCCCGCGTGCGCAACATCGGCGAGGCGCCGGCGCCCGAAGGTGTCCCGGTATACTTTTATAAGGGAGACCCAGACATCGACGGCGAGCTGCTCGGTCAGGGGATCACGACCAAGACGCTGTATCCGGCCGAGGCCGAGGATGTCATTTTGCTGCTTCCCGACGCCAGCGATGACATTCTCGATGGGTCAGCGGTGATCTGGATCGTCGTCGACGATGCGGATCCCCAACACCCGTGGCACGAGTGCCGTGAGGACAACAACCGGACGAGTGGTACCGGGAGGTGTAGCGTCCTCGATTAATTTGCTGATACAAACGAGTGCGTCCGCACGCTGGCGGACGTGCTTGTTTTGCCGTCGCCGGACGGTCCCGATTCCGTTCGCGTGCACGGCCAGATATCGCGCTCAGACGCTGGCTTCAGTTGCAAATACACAAGCCTGGCGTAGGTGAATCAACTGCCTGTCAGCCAGTGGGGCATGGTTCGCAGCGGGGTGTGGAAGAACTTCACCGGTGAGACAAAGCGGAAGTTGGTCACGCGACTGGTGTACAGGCATGCGTAGCTCTCGACTTGGGCAGCGAACTGGCTGAGGTCGTGGCGGGCGGCGAACACCGATCCCCAGTAGGGATTAAAGGCCGCGGTGAGCTGGTCGATCCGGCGTTGGAGTGTGTCGGCGGTCTCCGCCTCGTAGCGGCGCAGATGTTGGTGGCGCTCGCGGAGAATTTTACGTGTATCTTCAAGATATTTCTCGGCGTCGGCCGGTTCGATACCGCGGGCGACCAGTGCCTCCGGCGTCTGTCGGGCGAGCTGCGTCACGAGATAGCGGACAGCTGTCATCTCGTCGGTCAGGGCGATCCGGAGTTTGGCCAGGCTGTCGATCTCGTCGATGATATGACGCTGGTCGCTGCGAACCTCGAGTTCGTGTTCGAGGTCTTCGACGATGAGTGCCGTGCGCCATCCAGAACTCTTTTTCGAACGAACGATATCGCCGTAGATATGATCGCCGACGTACAGGACCTGATCGCCGTGCACCCCAAGCGAGCCCTGCAGGCCGAGTTGACTGCCGCCTTCGTAGATCCGGCGCGGCATCGGTTCGCGTACAGGTTCGCCGACGGGCTTGCCCGCGGGGCTGAGTTGTTGAAACGGTTCGGCCTCGGTAAAAAATCCGGGTTTCTTTGCGCCTACAATGACCCAGTCAAAGTAGTCGCGCCAGCTCGGGTAACGCTCGGAGGGGGGCAGCAAAAACGACATCACCGCGTCGGTGTAGGGGTAAAAACTGTTGGTCAACAAAAACAGTTTTTTACCCGAGGAGCGAAACTTGTGCAGGGTCGGCCCGAGGTGTTCGTCGAGGTGAAAATAGCGCGGGAGGTCAGCCTTGATGCGTTCTTTGATCGACCCGTCCTGGTGGGACTTGTCGATCGCGGCACGGACATCATCCCAAGCGGTGGCATAGCTCGGTGGCCCGGATGACGGAGCCCAGGCGCCAGGACGGGTGTCGATCAGTTCCACAACCTCGGCGTAGAGCGTGACCTCGGGCAGGGCAAACAGGGTATCGACGGCGACAAACCGCTCGCGCTCGGTGCCCAGGCGTTGCTCCCGGTACAGCGACTTGCGTTCGCTCCGCGGCAACTTGCGGTGTCCGTGGTATGCCCGACCGACATAGCCGTGGCGATCCATTTTGATAATGTTGCCGTACTTTTTGTCGACCATCAGCCCGCGGACGGCGAAGTTGGGATCGGCGTGGACATCGGCCAGCATCCGCGGGTACCCGGCCTCGAGCAACTTGCTTAGTGTACATGCAAGCGAAAGTTCCTCGAGTTCCGCCTGGTTGTAGGCGGCGAGGGTGTAGTCCATGTCAAAGCCGACGACCGGAATATTCTCAAACGCGAGGTTGCGGTTGGTGAAGATCCGTGCTGTTTTCGGGGCGGTGACGTCGAGGCCGACGTCCTTCAAAAAGGCCCGAAGAGGGGTCGGTACACCGCTTGAAATGGCCATCGGATTGTCGAGGGTAGCAGGGGTCGCCAAAAGTTGCTGCCGCACCGTTTTGCCCATGGGCTCCCCTGCGCACGGTCGGAAATGGTGACGGCCCAAACTTGCCGGAGTGAGAATCGTTGGTGAGCAAGGGTACGAGTTTGGCAGTTCAGCGGTAGAATCGCCGGATGTCCAAACCACCTCAGATAGCGGCTAGATACCATTAGGACATATCCTGTTGAAGATTTTGTTTTTGCGTTGATGCCGCGAAATTCAGGGCGGAGAGGTCCAATCGGCGCTGCGGGCGATGCTGCAAGTTTGCGTGATTTCGCAAGATTCCGTACCGTGTCTGGGTCGACGTGAACGAGACGAAACAAAGCCCGGCGGATGCCAAGCGCACGCTGTGGTACTTGAGAAAGATTCCACTGCTCGAAGCGATTGCTCGCGAGAATCTCGCTGAGCTCGTGCCGCATGTCGAAATGCGGGAGATCAAACGCAGGCAGGTTGTGTACCTCCCCGGAGATCCCGGTGAGAGCGTGTTCTTTTTAGTCGGCGGGCGGGTCAAGTGCAGCAAGGTCTCGCGCGACGGCAAAGAGTTGACCCTGAGTTACCGCGGTGCCGGACAGATGTTTGGCGAACTCGGAGCGCTCGACAACTCCCCGCGCGAGGAGATGGTCGAGGCGATGAAAAACGCGATCATGCTCGAAGTGCCAGCTGACTTGTTTTGCAAGTTGCTGCGCACCAACGCCGAGTTGTGTTTTCAGTTCGCAACGATGGTCGGCCAGCGACGTCGGGCGATGGAAAAAAAACTCGAACACCTGGCCTTTGGGGATGTTCACGCCAAGCTGGCCTCGCTGTTGCTCGAGCTCGGCAAGGACTACGGCCTCGCGACCGACATCGGGGTCGAGATCGATCTGAAGATCACCCACCAGGAAATGGCGAATCTCATCGGTTCGACACGCGAGACGATTTCGACAACCCTGGCCCAGTTCAAGAAGAAGGGGCTCATCCACCTCAGCGGACGCACGGTGACGCTACAGGACCAAAAAGGGTTACAGGCCCTGACCTGATCGCTCGGTCAAAAATCATGTGTGTACATTGAGTCGGAGCGGCCGGATGTGTATACAAAAAAGCCCCGGTTGAACGGGGCATTTTTTTGTCAGCAGTGATCACCGCGGCGGCGGGGCAAACCGTCCTTCGGGGAAGGGTTGTGGCTGCGAGGGGTAGGGGGACGGGTGGTAGTAGGGCGGATCGACCGGGATGCCGCGGGTGCGCAGTCCATCGTGGGAGTCGTAGTAAAGCGTGACCAAGGAATCCGGACGGTTCTTGCGTCGGCGCTTGAAGGTCACCTCGCGCACGGAGTTGTGGTGGGTCTCGCCGTATTCGGTTCCGAGCTGCCGCGGCGGCGGGCTAAACCCGCCGCTGGCGGTACTCGAGTCGGAGACCGAGGCCCGACCTTGCGCCTGCTTGCTGGCGGGAGCGTGCGGAGCGGCCTCGGGGGCGTTGTACTCGGCACCGTCGGCACCGGCATATGGTTCGTAGTAGGGGCGAGGCGCGGGAGCGGTGGCGATAGGCTTGCTCTTTTTGCGACGAATCCGGCGCTGGCGTTCTTTGAACACGGCCACGCCGATGACCCCGACATGTTGCGGCGTGCCCCGACGAGCGCTGTAGCTGGCGGTCAGGTCTGAAAATCGAAACGCTGCGACGTGGTCGAGCGACTGGCGAAAGCCTTCGACGGTCACGCTGCCATAGGGTCCGATGACATAGCCGCGCTGCTTGCGATAGTTGCCGAGTTGTCCCGAGATAACATCGCGGCCGTCGACGGTAACAACCGTCTCGACGCGGTTGGGCGTGTTGTTGGTCAGACGGATGTTGTAGCGCTCGCCGAGGTTCCCGGCGACATACATCGATCCCTGGTGAAAGTAGGTCTGCAGCGGACGTCCGTCGGCGGTCTCGAGGCTGACAGTCACTTCCTGTTGCACCTGCGGAGCGACGTGGTGGTGATGCGTGAGCGGTTGGCGATGGACACCATGCGCGTCGGCCTGCGGCGCGATCGCAAAACCGGTGGCTGCGATGACGCCGGCGAGGAGTCCGGCAAAAATACGGCGAGAGGTGAAAGCAGACATCGGTGTTCTCCAAATAACGGGCAAGGGCTGGGTCGGACGGGAGGCTGTCGCCCGAAGTCATTGTGTCAACGTGTGGGATGCGACAGGGCTTACACCGGCCAGCAAAAAATCTCGTAGGCCGCGTGGGAGATCGATGCCCGAAGCCGCCAAATGGTATTTGCTCCCGAAACCCATGCACTGGCCTGAAATCCCGAGCGGCCCTCGCACGGTGGCCGCGATTCCCGGACGACAAATTCTTCGGTGCGAGACGACGCGCGGGAAAACCCATAGGCTGATAGGCTTGCGCGCCATGGCAACGCTCCGCATTTGCTTCGCCCTTTCGCTCGTGGTCGGCCTGACAGGTTCGCTCGCCTGTAAGACGAAACCGTCCGCGGCTCCGACAACGGCGGGTGGCGCCAGCGCGATGGGGGACTGGGATGCATGGCGCGATCTCAGTCCGCTGGTCGAAGTCGCTGACACCCATGCCCCGCCTGCGATCAAAGATGCGATCGGGCAGGCCAGTACCTTGATCCGCGAGGGCAAGATGCGGTCGGCCGAGATGCACCTGCGCAAGTTTACAACCAGTGAGGGGCGTAACTGGGTCGCGGCTGCCCGCGGGGATCTAGCTGCGCTCTACTTCACCGTGTGCATCCGCGGGATCGCGTTTCGCCTTCAGGATCTGCCGCAGGGCGGGGAACCTCCGTCGCGCCGAGCCGACTTCTCCGAAAACACCACGATCGAACCCGGGGACATCTCGGTCGAATCGATCCTCACCGATCTCGATGCTGCGATTGCCTCGAAGGTTCCACCACTCGTTGTACAAGCACGTATCGCCCGGGCGCGGATGGCCGCCTATGCCAGCCAGTGCCCTGCCAATGCCGAGGTCGCACGCATGACTGAAGAGACAGTCAAAACCGATCTCGCGATCTTGGCGGCCGAGGGGCACCTGACCCCGGACCTCGCCTATATGTGGGCTGGTTTGCAGTACGCCGAGTTTTCTGGGGCCGCGGCCAAACCATTTTTGTTGCAGGCGCGGGACGCCGGTTACAGCGATCCGATGGTCACCTACATGCTGGCGGCCATCGCTCTCGAACAACTCGACTTCGACAACGCCGACAAGCTCGCCGTCGAAGCGATCGAGATCTACCGTCAGTTGGGCGACCCGATGCAGGAGGCGCAGTGCCACTTCATCCGCGGCGAGGTGGCCCGGATGCGCAAACAGATTGGTCCTGCCCATCAACACTACCGCGAGGCGATCAAACTCGTGCCGACCCATGTCGCTTCGTTGCTCGGGCGGACGCGGTTGGTGATGGGGGAGCAGGGGGCCAGTGCTGCGGTCGTGCATCTTGAAAAGCTCCTGCCCGCGTTGTTGTTCAAGGGCGAGTTGAATCCCGAACAGGCCCAACAGGCCGCCGCGAATCTAGAGGCGCTGGTCGTCATGGCGCGGGAGCCCGAGATGGCCGACCTATGCCGCGCGGCTCTTCTGAGCAATGTCGACGGTGAGCCCCAGGCGTTGCGAAGGGGGATCCGCTACTTCTACGCCGCGACCCTCGATGCCCGCCTCGGTGAATACGAACACGCCCGTGGGCATGCCATCATGGCCCGCGACGAGTTTGCCGAGACCGGCTTGGGCGAGGCGCTGGCCGAACAGGTCAACGCATTTCTCGCCCAGATCGCAGCCGGCTAGTACCGGTACGAGCGACCGTTGCTAGCCGAGTTCGTCGCACACGAACTTGAGCTCGAGAACCCCCGATTCTTGGAAGCCGGTGCAAAGAGAGCCGCACAGCTCGATGATGGGATGTTCGCCATCCTCGTAGAGCTTCCATCCGTCTTCCATCGAGCAGTCGGCATCGGGGTCGAGCGGTTGGGGATAGTTGTCGATCGTCGGCTCGGTGTCGGGTGGGAACCCATCCGGAAACGGGATCGAACAGTCGAGCACACCGATGAGAATTCCGGCGAGAACCTCCTGCAACTCGAGTTTATTGGTCGCGTTGTAGAACTTTTCGACGCCTTCGCGGGGGACACCGCCGGCCACCGCGACATCGTTGAGAACGTCAAACGTGATGATGCCCTGGCTGTCGGGCTCGGATGAAATGTCGATGCCGACGACATAGGTCGGAATGCCATCGTTGGCAAAGGCCGCCGACACACTCGGTACCAAGTTCTCGTCGTAGTCGAGCAGCGACATATCGTCGGGTGCCGAGGTCGAGCAGTTGGCGGCTCCGTCGGTCACCAAAATCGCGATCGGTTGGTTTGGCCCGGACAGGCCTTTGAGGTGGTTGTACGAGGTCGTGACCCCCTTTTCGGCTGGCGTACCGCCGGCCAGACTCTCGTCCCCGGCAGCCGGGATGCCCGCGAGAACATTGGCGGCATTCATCGGCATCACGGCGATCTCGGGGGTGTCGTTGACCAAGCACGCAGCTTGGCCCAACACCGCTTGGGCGTCGACACTCGGGAACAGCGTGGCACCTAGGTTGATCTTGTCGTCGAAGCTCGACCCGATCAGTGTCACGACATCGTGGAGGCTGCGCCAACGCGAGACCTTCGGCGTCGCCATCATCATCGGGTTTTGGTCGACAAACCCGTCGTCGTCGGCATCGTCGTTGTCGTCGTCCCAAAACAGCTCTGGATTGACCATCGAGCCCGACTTATCGAGGATCAGGATGACGTTGGGCGGGATAAATGGGACCTCTTGGACCTCCTCGGTGCCACAGCCGAGGAAGCATTCGCCGACATCGTTACAGAAGTAGCCCTCCTCACAGTCCTCGTCGGACATACATGGACCGTCTTCGGTCTCGCTGTCGGTCGCCGGACCTTCCGAAGGGTCGGTCGAATCGGAAGAGGCCGTGGGATCCGTGTCGGACCCGGAGGACGTCGGGAGTGGGCCGAGGGACGTCTCGGGCTCGGTATCCGATTCCATCTCGCCACCGCCCCCGCAGGCGGCCAAGCATAGGGGAACTAAGAAACGTAGAAATGTTTGATTACGCATGTTTCACCAATGATTTCGATGTGTGTACATGCTTCTTAGGCGCATGAGGACTCATCTCCCGCGACAATCAGGCATTTGCCTCGGGGACACGACCGTTCGGAGGAGGAGAAGCACGGTTGACAAGCCCGGCCGGGCCGGCCGCTCCGGAGGATCTTCCGGGCTATTGTGGGGGTAACGAGCGACACCCTCGTCCGATCCACGCGCCGAACAATAATTTTGAATCTTTTTTGTGTTGGCGATCGCGCAGTTGATGCCAAGACGATGTATGCACAAACAAAAACACCGTACCCGCCCGGGTACGGTGTTTTGCAGGTGTTCTCTGACCTAGCCGACGTCGGTGCAGGCGAACGTCAAGTCGAGGTTACCCGAGTTTTGGAAGCCAATGCAGGCTGCGCCGCATAGCTCGATGGTCGGCGGCTCGACATCCTCGTTGAGGATCCAGCCGTCATCCATGCCACAGGTGGGGCCGTCGAGTTGCGGATACGGCACTCCGTCGACTTCGATGGACGGCTCGGTGTTGTCCGGGATACCGCCTTCGAGTTCGATGGTGCAGTCGATGGTTTGCCCGACGATTTCCTGCAGGGCGAGGGTGAGCTCCTCTTTGTTGGTGGCGTTGTAGAACTGCTCGTTCGGATCGTTTGGTTTTGGCACACCACCGGCGTTGGCGACATCGTTGAGGACGTCGACGGTGATGATGCCCTGTGCGTCGGGCTCAGACGAAATGTCGATGCCGACGACGTAGGTCGGAATCCCGTCGGTGTTGAAGGCTGCGGCCACCGTCGGGACGAGATTTTCGTCGTAGTCGAGCAGGGCCATGTCGTCGGGTGCCGAGGTCGAGCAGTTGGCAGCCCCGTCGGTGATCAGAATGGAGACCGGGTCGTTGCCCCCACCGAGGGCCTTGAGGTGGTTGTAGGCTGCGGTGAGACCCTTTTCGGCCGGCGTACCACCGGCGAGGTCGGCAGCACCTGCCGGCGGAATCCCGGCGAGCACGGCATTGGCGTTCATCGGTGCGACCGGAACTTCGGGGTCGGTGTTGACCAAGCAGGCCGCCTGGCCGAGGACTGGCTGAGCATCTGTACTTGGGAACAGGTTCGCCCCGAGGTTGATCTTGTCGTCAAACTCGGAGCCGATGAGGGTCACAACCTCGTGCAGCGTCCGCCAACGGGTGACCTTGGGCGTGGCCATCATCATCGGCATGTCGTCTTGGAAGCCGTCGTCATCGGCATCGTCTCCGTCGTCGTCCCAGTTGTTTTCGGGGTTGACCATCGAACCGGACTTATCGAGCACGAGGATGATGTTGGGCGGGGTGTAGGGCACCTCCATCACCTCTGCTTCACCACAGTAGTTCGGGTCGTACTCGCAAAATCCGTTCATGCAAAACTCGCCCTCGATGGGGCAGTCTTCGTCGGACATACAAGCATCGGTGCCGGAACCTGGATCGCCGGTGGTCGGGCCCTCGGTCGTGTCATTGGTCGTTTCCGGGTCCGTGGACTCGCCGGACGTCTCGGTCGTGGTTGTCCCCAACGTCGTGGTGATGCCGGAGGGATCGTCAGAGTCCGTGTCTTCTGCGGTGCCGCTGCAACCGGTAAAGGCGAAGGCCAACAAGACAGTTAAAGAAATTCGTTTGTGCATCAACATCAGTCCCGTGCGCGTGATGGAAGGTAAATCATGAAAAATCAGGGGCGGGAGCAAAGCTCTTGGCGTCGGGCCAAACCTGGCCCGGCGAACCCCACGATTGTTACTTAGGACACCTTGTAATTCTCGTTTTCCGACCGCAAGGAAAAAATACGAGCGGGCTCGCCGGTCGGGTGTCGGACGGACGCGACACCGAACCTTCATCTGCGCAGGAAAGCCCACAGAGCAACGTTGGGACCGCTCGTAGCAGGGTCACCGGAAGTGAAACGAGCGCGCTAAAAATCGACCGCGGGTGCGCAACGTGTGTCGCAGTACTGGCGCGGAACATCGCCCACCGGTCCGCTCAATTCGCGGGTTGGTAGATCTCTTGGCTGGTCACAATCTCGATGCCGGCCTGTTGCATTTCTGCAATGGCGCGCGCTTCATCGCCGTCGGCGAGGTTGACTGCGCGGCAGCCATCGCGGACGAGGAAGGTCGGAAATCCCAGATTTTTGGCGTCGAGGGCCGTAAATTTGACGCAGTAGTCGGTCGCGAGGCCCATCACGTAGACCGCAGTCGCGGGCAGGTCTTGCAGGTAGTCGCCGAGGCCGGTCGCTTTGCGTTTGCCGTTGTCAAAAAATCCCGAGTACGAATCGATTTGCGGATCGGTACCTTTGGGAAACACCCGCGCGACACGCTTCGTATCCAGTGTATCTGCAAATGCTGCGCCGGGTGTGTCTTGCACACAGTGAACGGGCCATAGCACCTGCGAAAGTCCGTGGAGCTCGATCACTTCGCCCGGCGTTTTGCCCTCGTGGTTGGCGGCAAAGCTCCCGTGGTTGCGCGGGTGCCAGTCTTGGGTCGAGACCACGTGGTCGAAGTGGGGCTGCAGGGCGTTGGCAATCGGGATGACCTCGTCGCCATGGGCAACTGCCAGCGCGCCGCCGGGCAAAAAATCGTTTTGGATGTCGACCAAGATCAGTACGCGCATGTCACACCTCGAAGTTGAAGCCACGTTTGACCAGTCGTTTGTACCGTCGCTCGTCAAAACGGTACAGCCGCGCGGCCCGGTGGGCGACCCCTTGTTCGGTCTCGTCGAGTGCGACCAGCAGGTCCATCCCGAGGATCTTCTTGCGGAAGTTACGCTTGTCGAGGGGGCGCTCGAGAATGTGCTCGTACATCCTCTGCAGTTGCGACAAGGTGAACTTTTTCGGTAGCAGTTCAAACCCGAGCGGTTGGTAGCGGACCTTGTTGCGCAGGCGTTGGGTGGCGAGTTCGACGATCTCGCGGTGATCGAACGCCAGTGGTGGGCACCCGGAGGCTGGAAACCACCTGGCCTGACGGGCATCTGTCGCTGCCTGCACACGGTGGTCGGAAAGCCGCACCAGGGCGTAGTAGGCAACCGTGACGACCCGACCACGCGGATCGCGAGCGGGGTCACCGAAGGTATAAAGTTGCTCGAGGAACACGTCGGTCAGCCCAGCTTCCTCGCCGAGTTCGCGACGGGCGGCGTCCTCGAGGGACTCGTCGAGATGGACAAACCCACCCGGCAGGGCCCAACTGCCGGTGAACGGTTCGACACCCCTTTCAATTAATAAAATGTTGAGACATGTCCCTGATGACTTGTCAGTCTCGAGGCCGAAGACCACACAGTCGACGGCCACAGCCAACTGGGGAGATGTATCGCGCGTCATCAACTCGCCTGATGCGGCTTGGCGGCATCGATCAATTGTTGTTTAAGTTCGGCGAGTGAGCCTTCGAGCGCGACCGGATAGGTCGCCGTCGGTTTGGTTTCGCGGGTACCCGCGCCGAGCGCTTGCAATTGGGACAGGGTGCGATCGCGGGACTCGGCCAACGCAGGTGGCGTGTAACCGCGTGTGCCTCCGCGGTAGATCGGCTCGAGGAGATCGAACGACTCGGCTCCTGACGGCAGCGCGACCATCTCGCCCGCCTGCGTCAGCGACGGACCGCCACGCGAGATGCCGCGCTCACTGTCGTAGATCACATCCGCGAGCATTCGCCCGTCGCGGTGGTAGCGGCGGACCTGTTGAATCCCTGGGTTCGAAACTTTGATCGCCTGTTCCGACAATTTAACCTTGTATATCCAATCTTTTTCGGGTGCACGGATCGCAGCGAGCTTATACACCCCCCCGAGAGCCGGTTGATCGTATGCGGTCGCCAAACGGGTGCCCACACCCCACACGCCGATCGTTGCGCCCCCGCGCTTGAGTTCGGCGATCCGGTACTCGTCGAGGTCGTTGCTGGCGACGATCCCCGCCGCTTCAAAACCCGCTTGGTCGAGCAACTCGCGGGCGGCGATGCTGAGGGCACACAGGTCCCCGGAGTCGAGGCGGATACCGACCATCTCATGCCCGTGCGTACGCAACGTTTTCCCGACCTCGATCGCCTTCTTGACCCCCTCGATCGTGTCGTAGGTATCGACCAGGAACACACAGTTGTTGGGCATCGCCTTGGCGTAGGATTCAAACGCCTCCATCTCGCTTTCGAACGACATCACCCAACTGTGGGCGTGGGTGCCCTTGACCGGAATGCCGAAGCGTTTGCCGGCGAGGCAGTTGGAGGTCGCCGCACAGCCGCCGATATAGGCGGCACGCGAAGCCGACAGTGCACCGTCGACTCCCTGGGCCCTGCGCAGACCAAACTCGAGCACCGGCTCGCCCCCGGTTGCCGCACAGATCCGTGCCGACTTGGTGGCGATGAGGGTAGAAAAGTTAATGATGTTGAGCAGCGGCGTCTCGATCAGTTGACCCTGCAAAATCGGTCCCTTGATCCGCACAAGCGGTGCGTGGGGGAACATCAGCGTGCCCTCGGGGACAGCATCGACATCGCACGAAAACCGCATGTTGCCGAGGTAGTCCAAAAACGCCGGTGCAAACAGGGGCTTTTGATCGTTGCCCGTCAGCCCCGCGAGGTAGGTCAGGTCGTCGTCGGTAAACCGGAACTGGTCTAAAAACCCGATCGCCTGTTCGAGGCCCGCGGCCACGGCATAGCCCCCGTGAAACGGATTGCGACGGAAAAACAGGTGGAACACAGCCTCGTGTTCGGCCCGTCCGAGCTGCCAATATCCGTAGGCCATCGTCAGCTGGTAGAGGTCGGTCAACAGGGCGAGCGAAGCGGACGGCGCAGGAGGGGCTGTCATGGGTGTCAAGAGTACACTTTTGTCATGCGCGGGCCGGGACGAAAAGTAGATGGCCAGGCGAACAGGTCATCGAGCGTAGACGGGATGTCCAGGTGAACAGGTCTTCGCGTCAGCGGCCGCGATGATGAACAGATGTGGAAGGCGCGTGGGGTGCAGGCGAACGTGCACGGACCTGGTACGATCCGCCGGTGATGCAGTACGCCCATCCGCCGATGCGCAAGTTTGCCACACCCCGGGAGGTCGGGTGATGTCCCGCGCGGATCGGCAACGCGGCCTCGCCCCGGAGGACGCGGTCGCTTTTGGCCCTGATACCCATGAGACCTTAAGGACAGCTATTGATGAATACGCATGGCTGCTCAGCCGCGGATATGCCGGACAGGCGACACTCAAGCTGGTCGGCGATCGCCATCAACTCACCGCACGTCAGCGCAAGGCCATGTATAGATGTACATGCACAAAAGCTGCACAGGCGGACCGGCGGGCACGGTGTGTAGCGAGCCAACAACTCCACGGGCACAATCTACAGATTGATGGGTTTAACCTGTTGATCACGATCGAGACAGCACTTGCCGGAGGGGTGGTGTTTGTCGGCCGCGACGGGGCCCATCGCGATCTCGCGAGTGTGCATGGCTCGTACCGCACGGTCGCCCAGACCGAGTTGGCGGTCCGTCGGATCGGAGCGTATCTGCAGCGTGTCGGCTCGGTCGCCGTACATTGGTGGCTCGACCGGCCGGTTGGCAATAGCGGCCGATTGCGCGCTCAGTTGCTCGAGCTCGCGGGACAACACGCGTGGCCGTGGACCGCCGAGCTCATCGACAATCCCGACCGTGCGCTTGCCGAAGCACAGGATACGGTCGCTACCAGTGATGCATGGATCCTCGACAACTGTCGGGCGTGGGTTGATCTCGCAGGTGAAATGATTCGCGATCCGGTTGATCCGATCCGCCAGGTGAGGCTTGTCGACCTCGCAAAATCTCCCGCATCGTGATCGCAGGAACCACGCCGAAATGGTGGGCGAACGTGGTATATAGACCATGATGGGTACACACCGGATGGTTCGTTGGCTCTGTGGAACCACCGCGAGGGTGGGCGGTGTCGCGTTGGCAACAGGACTCGTTGCCGGCGTACTTTCGTGCGGCGGGTCGGCGGAGCTCGTGATCGGACCCGAGGGCGGAACGGTCTCGGCCCACGGCTTTACCCTGATCGTCCCTGAAGGCGCTCTGGGTGTCGATCGCACGATTACCATCTCCAAGAGTGACAACGACCTCGGGCGTCGGGATTTTGAGCAGGTCGGGGATGCTGTCGTCATCGAGCCCACAGACCTGATGTTCAAGATACCGGCGGTGATCCAGGCCGACGACACGGGCGATGCTGAGTCGCCGTCGATTTTGCATGGCATCGAAGATCGTGTAAGTGCATTTATTCCGGTGACCAACGGTTCGCAGGCCCAGGCCCACATCATCCGCCTCGGGAATTTTGCCCTGGCGGAGCAGGGCGATGTGCTCGGCGAATTTTCGACGCCCGAGCTGAGTATCGATCCGACCAGCCTCTCCGACATGCAAACCGTCATCGATACCGTCACAATGACCTTTTCACCCGATGCCTCGAGCCCGTTTAGCGACATCGTGTTGACGGCCTACGACATGGACGGCGCCTACAACCGTCCGCTCAACGACAAATCGGATAACAGTACCCACTGCGGATTTAGTATCGACGAAGTCCAGGGCGGTGCGGTCACGGCCGGCTGTGTCAACGGGCTGATCAGCAGCTCGATTCAACTGAACTCGAGTTCGGTTGAATTCCAGGTGTCCCCATTTTTGATCGACAAGGTCGACACACCCGTGGCTGTGCTCGTGGGGGTCGGCAGCGGGGACTTTGTGACCAACGTCGGATACTTCGGTTTCAAAACGGGCCCCTGTTTCAAGGAGACCTGTTCAGGACGGGGAATGTGCGTCGAGTCGGGTGGCAATGCTTCATGCATGTGCAATGAAGGTTATGCCCCCGGCGAAGAGCCGCTCTCCTGTGCCTGTGTACCCCAATGTGACGGCAAAGAGTGTGGGAACGACGGTTGCGGCGGCTCCTGTGCACCCGGATGCTCCGGCGATGATGTCTGCAACAATGAGACGTTCCAATGCGAAACGCCGGAGCCGATGACCACGACCGAAGATCCGACAACCGAAGATCCGACAACCGAAGATCCGACGACCGAAGATCCGACAACCGAAGATCCGACGACCGAAGATCCGACGACCGACCCGACCGACAGCACGACGACGGACGACCCGACGACAGACGGCACGACGACGGATACGGATACCGATACGGATACCGACACCGGTTCGACAACTTAATCCGGCTCTCGTAGCGCTCCGGGTGGTGCAATCCTCGAGACCGAGGTGGTGGTCGGCGAAAGTTTGCAGATACATGTTTTTGGTGGTGTGTCCACACGCGCGCATCCGTCGACAGTCAGGTGCGAATACACGTGCGTCGGTCCTCGACAGGATTGGGGCGTTCATCGCAGCTGTGGCTTCTCGACCCGTCGGCGTTGCCGGGTGAGCGGTCGGCGAGCTTCCTTTTAAAGATGTTTCTTTGGACATGTAAAAAGAAACAGCCATGTCACAGCCGAGGTATCGGGACCCCATCCACGCGATGCCGCAATTTCAGGCCTGATGGCAGGTTTTCATGTACGTCCAAGGAATTGGGCACACGCCCGACTGGGCCCGGATTTGGTCGGGTTTGAGAAATCTCATGCAGAACGTGCGCGCTGTGGTGCCCGTGGGATCGAAACCTCACCGGCCAGCGGGTTCGGGTTCGACCGCCCCCGGGTGTGCACAACGGTGCCAGAACAACGATCTACTTGCAGTAGCTTGCCGAAGAGGCATATGATTGTCAGCGCACCTGGTCGCAGGTGTAGTTCGGTCATCGGTCGAACGGTTGTACGAGGATAGGAGCTTTCATGGCACGCGCGTCGGAAAACAGGCAACGCCCGTGGTGGACCGGAGCACTGCTCACTGTGGCAGCGTTTTCAGGTCTCGCGATGGGATTCGCCGGGTGCAATAGCGGTGGGGATTGCGTTTCAACAGAGGAGTACTTTCAGACAGAAGTCTGGTCGAGCTTCATGAGTGAGACGTGCTTTAGCTGTCACAACTCCCAGGGACAGGCATCCCACACCGAGTTTATTTTGCGGTCTTCGGACTGGCCCGGATACATCGAGACCAACCTCGCGGTACTCGAGAACCTCGCCCGAATCGAGGTCGACGGCGTGCCACTGTTGCTGGCCAAGCCGACGATGCAGGGCATCGAGCACGGCGGTGGCATGCAGATCGAGTCCGGCAGCGATCAATACAAGGCACTTGAAAGTCTCATTGGTCAGCTCGAAGAACCTGTTCGTTGCGACAGCTCCGTCGCCGAGGCTGAGTTCTTCAACGGCGTCAGTCTCCTCAACGAAGAAGAGACCCTGCGCAAGGCATCGCTGGCCCTGGCCGGTCGTCTGCCCACGCCCGAAGAAGTCGAACGTGTCCGCGACCTCGGCATCGAGTCGCTCGAGCCGGTGCTCGACGAGATGATGCAGGAAGAGGAGTTTCACGAGCGCCTGGTCGAGTTGTGGAACGACATCCTGTTGACCGATCGCTACCTCCCCAACTCCGACGCGATCGATCTCCTCGACGCGACCGCCTATCCCAACGCCTACTGGTTCAACGACCTTCCGGATGGAGTTTCGGACGAGCAACGGTTCTACGCCAACGTCGGTGTGGCCCGCGAAAACCTTCACCTCATCCAGTACCTGGTCGCCAACGACCTGCCGTTTACCGGGGTGGTGACGGCCGACTACGTGGTGCTCAACCCGGGTGCGGCCAAGACCTACGGAGTGTTTGACGACATCTCGTGGACCGATGCGAACGACCCGTGGGAACTCCAACCGGCGACCTTAAAGTCGGCCGCTGGTGTCCCGCTGCCCCACGCCGGGGTGATGTCGTCGGCGATGTTCCTCAATCGCTTCCCGACCACCGAGACCAATCGCAACCGCCATCGCGCACGCATGACGTTGCTGTTTTTCTTGGCCACCGACATCCTCCGCGTCGGCGAGCGTCCGGTCGATGCCGACAGCATCAGCAACCTGCCCAACCCGACGATGAACGCCAACGACTGCAAGGGTTGTCACAGCGTCATCGATCCGATTGCGGGCACCTACCAAAACTGGTCAGCTGGGGGGACGTACAGCCCGCCCGAAGAAGGCTGGTACGGCGACATGCGTCTGCCAGGATTTGAGGGTGCTGACCTGCCCGAGGGCGATTACCCGACCAGCATCCAGTGGCTCGGGCAACAGATCGCAGCCGACGACCGGTTCGCCGTGTCGGTTGTCCAGATCATGTACCGCGGCATCACCGGGCGCGAAGCTCTGGTCGAACCCAACGACCCGTCGATGGATGACTACGGCGCCGACCTGGCCGCGTTTAAGGTGCAACAGCAAGTACTCGCGGAGATCGCAAGCAAGTTCCGCGACAACAGCTACAACCTCAAGACGGTCATCAAAGAGCTGGTCAAGTCGCCCTACTTCCGGGCACGCAACACCAGCGAAACCAGCGAGGATCGCCTGATGGAACTCGCCGATGTGGGGACCGCCAAGTTCCTCACCCCCGAGCAGCTGCACCGCAAGATCGAGGCGGTTACCGGTTACCCGTGGCGCAATGGTGTCAACGGTGTCGACTACCTCCTCAGCGGCAACGAGTACCGGATCTTCTACGGTGGCATCGACTCCAACTCGATCACCGAGCGCATCGATGAGCCCAACGGGTTGATGGCCAACATCGCAGCCCGGATGTCCAACGAGATGGGTTGCTGGGCGACGGCCCGGGACTTCTCCAAGGCTCCGGCCGACCGCCTGCTGTTCCCCTACGTCGAGCCTAGCTTCGTCCCCGAGGAGGAAAACGGGTTCGCCGTGCCGGCGGTGACCGACGCGCTCAAGGCCAACATCCAATACCTGTATCTGCACATTTTGGGTGAACAGGTCGAGCTCAACAGCCCCGAGGTCAACCGCGCCTACGAGCTGTTTGTCGCCATCTGGGAGGATGGCAAGGCGGGCCTCGCCGACGAGACCTACGGGGTTCAGATGCCCAATCCATGCCGGGCCCAAAACGATTGGTGGACCGGAGAGCCGCTTCCCGAGGAACGGCAGATCGTCAACGACCCCGACTACACCATCCGCGCGTGGATGGGTGTTGTCACCTACCTACTGGCCGACTACCGGTTCTTGCACGAATAAGGAGACGAAGACCATGGATCGCCGTAAATTTCTCAGTTTGGCAGCTCTCGCGGGCTTTGGTGTCGCCTCCCCCGTCGTCTTTGGACGTTCGCGTTCGGGCCGGGTCCACTACGAACCACTGGCCTTAGAGCCATATGCCGGAACCTTCTTTGTCCTCATCCACGCAGGTGGTGGCTGGGACCCGACTTCGCTTTGTGACCCCAAGGGCATGAAAAGCGAGGACGAGGTCGATCCGATGAACCAGTCCTACTTCGCCGCGGATATCGAAGAGGCCGGCAACATTCGCTACGCACCGTTGGGCACCGAGGAAAATCCCAACGCCATGCGGGACTTCTTCACCAAACACTACGAACGCCTGTTGGTCATCAACGGCATCAACATGCGGACCAACGGCCACGACGGTGGCACCCGGCACATCGCCAGCGGTCGCTTGGCCGAGGGCTACCCGGCGTTTGGTGCCGTCCACAGTGCAGCCCGCGGGCGCGACCTGCCGATGTCGTTTTTGAGTTTCGGCGGGTACGACGAGACCATGGGGTTGGTTGCACGTACACGCAGTGGCAACACCAACGCCCTGGCCCGGATCGCCTATCCCGATCGTTACAACACCGACGACGAGACACAGACGTTCCACTCGACGGCCGCCACGGCCCTGATCAAGGCGGCCCAAGAGGAGCGCTACGACCATCTGCGCGAGGTCGAAAACCTGCCGCGGGTCCAACAATCGCTCGACCTTTTGTGGTCGGGGCGTGCCGGCTCCAACGAGCTCAAGAAGTTGCAGGAGTTCCTGCCCGAACTTTCCAACAACGGGTTTGAGCGCCAGGCCCAGGTCGCTTTGGCGGCCTACAAGGCCGGGATCGCAACCTCGTGCAACATGAGCATCGGCGGCTACGATACCCATGGCAATCACGATGCCACCCACATCCCGCGGCTGCTCAACCTCCTCAACGGGATCGACTTCATCTACGAAGAGGCGTTGCGCCAGGGGGTGTGGCAAAACGTGGTTGTGTTTGTCGGGTCCGACTTCGGCCGTACGCCCGGGTACAACGACGGCAACGGCAAGGACCATTGGCCCATCTCGAGTGCGATGCTGATGGGCAAGGGCATCCCGGGCAACCGCGTGATCGGGGCGAGTGACGAACGCCACGGGGCGTTGACCGTCAATCCCAGTAACCTGTCGGTCGATTCAAATGGGATCTACATCGAACCCCATCACATCCACAACGACCTGCGTAAAATCGCCGGAATCAGCGATCACGAGGTCAGCCGACAGTTCCCCATCTTGATCCCGGACGACGAACAAATGACGCTGTTCGGCTAACTTCGCCGAGTACGAACGACGAGCTCCGCCATCCGCGGGGCTTTCGTCGTTTGTAGACACACGAAATTTTGCGGTTGATGACGTTCTCTCCTGCGAGTCGCGCAGGATCCGTGATATCGTGCTTACTTCGGCGATGGCACGTACAACTTCGATTTTTTTAGCCCTTTTGCTTCTTCCGGTGTCCGCCTGTGGCGACGATACTGCCGGTGTCACCGACTCGGGGACCGACAGCTACACCTCGACCGGCGGAGAAACCGAGACCGAAGCCTCGGAAACGGAAGGTACGGCCGGACCCTCGGAGTTTGGCGACGAGCGCGAGTTTGAGTTGCGCCTCAACGCGGCCCCGGCCGAGCCGTTGACGCTGACACTCAACAAGGAGCAGGCCCAGGAGCTTTTTGGTGAATATGCAAAGGATATCCTGCTGCTCGAAGTCGACACCACGCCGCTGCTGACCAACTCGCTCGACGAAATCAAAAACGCCTGTGGGACCGCCTGGCAACAGGACAACCCCGATCCCAACCACGACTGCACGCAGACCCCCCTCGGCGAGAGCTTTGGCCCCGACTGGCAGTCGAGTCCCGAGTATTCGCTGGTCCGCCTGTTGACCATGACCCCGGCCAACGCCGATGTGACAGGCACGTCGATTGAGGGCCTCGAAGGCGTAGCGAGCTTCCTCGACCTCGGCGGTGGCTTCAACCAGATCCTCGCAGATTCCCTCGGTATCGAACGCACCGACGAGTTCATCGACACCGACAACCTGGCGTTGTCGATGCAGGGCTCGTTGCTCGGCTCGCACCCGAATATGCCCGACGACGGCGTGCATATGCCGGTGACGATGTACGACGCACTGTTTGACTTTGCCCCGCTCGGTGAGACCTACGGACCAGTCGGCGACCACCCCGGAATGATCGCCCCCGGGTTTGTCCCCCAGGCCGAGGCCTTAGGCCCCGACTTTGCCATGACCGTCGTCGCCGATTCCAACATCCGCCTGCTCGACGGCCTCGATGTCTCGCGCGACAAGGACTACCTGTCGATACTTGCAGATACAGTTGGCCCGTCCTACGACGATGAGCTCGAGCTCGACTTCAACGACCCCAACAAGTTTTGGATCGACGGGGTCCTCGACAATCCGACCGTCGATCTCAAGTTCGCAATTTTCGAGGACAGCTCCTACATCAACTCGTGTTCGGCCGACGACGCCTGCCAAAACAACATCCCCGAGCACATGAACCAGATCCCGGCCCTGTTCCCGGGGTCAGCCTGGCTGCTCGACAAGTGGCTGCTCGAGTACACGATCGTCCTCGGAGCCCGCTACAAATACAACGACCGCGTGTTTTACGAGTGCTACACCGAGCTGTTCGGACTTTGTATCTTCAACGCGGCGCGCGTGTACATCGGCCCCCACGAGGACAACGACGACCAAAACCCGCCGGGTTGGGCCGTGTTTGACGTCCTGTTCGACATCGGCAATCCGCCCGAAGATCAATACCTGTGGGAACTGATCCTCGAAGTCGCCCAAGTTGCTCTGCACACCCCGCCAGGTGGCGATATTCCCGAGGGCGAGGCGGATGTCGAGTTCACGCTCTACGACATTCCCATCGGCCTCACAGGCGAGCAGATTACCGAATCGACGCGACCTTTCTTGCAGGATCAAGCATCCCTGATCTCGGACCTACTGCTCGGCAACTACAAAGAAAACAACGGCAAGGTCGACTTTTACTACCGCGTTGCCCCCGACGACAAAGCCTACCTGTACTTCGTCCACCCCGAGGATTTTGAAGACGGCACGCCCTACGACTACAACACGCCCGGGTTTTTCGACTGCCCCGAGGCGAGTTCGAACTGCAAAGTTTCGAGCCTCGAAATCGCAGGGACGATCGACAATTTGCATGAGAAGTATCGGCTCCCGGCCGGCGAGTCGGTCCTCTACATCCGCGATGACGAGGACAACATCTTCCGCACCAAGTTCATCGTGCCCGCGGGGGATACTCCCGAGAAGATCGTCGTGCGGGTGGCCAAGAAGCTCTAAAACCCTCAGAAACAGAGCGCGGTTGGCCGCGATCGGGAGTTGTCATGTGCTGTCGGCCCGGGTATACCGCGGACCACGGAGACACCCTTGGCACGTAACCTCGTCCTGACACTTGTAACAGCATCTTCACTTTCCATCTGCGGTTGCGATTCGCTCTTCGGTGGAGATGGGGGTGCTCCTGCATCCGATCCCGCGACCCCCGAGCCCGCACCGGAGGCTGCGACCCGTGCTTCCGCCGGCGAGTTGCGGGAGGTCAAGCCCCGCGGTGTGTTGCCCAAACCCGGAGCTCCTGTGGTTGTGCCCGCCGAGACACCCGGACCGGCCTACTTCGCCGTCGACGGCGGTGGGTTGGTCAAGCTCGATGCCGGTGTATTTACAAGGATTCCTGAGACCCCCGACGATATCCGCGGCCTCGCACCCGCGCCCGACGGCAGCCTGTGGATGCTGACCGCCTACAAGATCCACAACCTCAAAGACGGCAAGGTCAAGACCATCGATGGCAAGGGCGGCGGGACCCTGTTCGATCGGATCGCCGTGGGTCCCAAAGGCGAAGTGTGGGTCACCGGGCTCTACGGTTTGGGCCTATTCAGCGATGGGATGTGGCAGGAGTTCAAAAAAGAACAGATCGATCCGTTGGTCAAGGGAGGCTACAACGACCTGCTCACGGACGCAGACGGCCGAGCATGGCTGATCAGCCACGAAGGCATTCATGTATATGAAAATAAAAAATGGTCGACCGTCAACACCGGTGGCGACGATCCGTTGTACCTCAGCGAGGGACTTCTCGCCGACAATGCGCTGTTTGTCATCGCCACAGGCGGAGCGCTCAAAATCACGGGCGACAAGTGGTACACGGTTTCGACGGGCGATAGCTACATGAGCGCCAACCACCTCGGGTTCGGGCCCAAGGGGCGGCTGCAGCTGCTCAACTATCGTTCGGTGATGTGGCTGACCTTGGGCGGCGGCGGGACCCGATCGTTTTCCACGGAAAGTGGCGACATTCCCAAAACGGGCCAGTTCAACGATTTCTTTGTCGATACAAAGGGTCGTTCGTGGATTGCCACCGAGGGTGGTCCGATGGTCATCGACAACGAAGGGCAGAGCAAATACTGGGCCCAAGGCACCGTGCCTGAGCTCCTCGGTAGCATCGAGGCAATTTATGTGCAGGGTCAAGGACCGCAGCTGCCCGAAAAGGTTGGCGAGATCCAGACCGCATCGATCAAAGGCAAACTCACCGGTGCCAAGGGGCCGTTGGCCAACGTCCCCATCGAAGTCTGTCAGTCGCCGAGAATGATGCATCAGCAAGGGGAGACACCGTGCTCGACCAACCCCTTCAAGGTGTCCGCCGTCACCGGGTCTGACGGATCGTTCGCATTCAAAGACGTTCCTGTCGGTCGCTACGAGTTCACATTTAAGGCCGGTGAGAAGTGGACGATCACCCTGGGCGGTGACAAGTGTTGTGCAGATATGAAGGCCGGCGACGACTACGATGTGGGTGTGCTACAGGTCAGGTAAGAACGGGCACCTGTGTAACCGAAGGTTGCGAACCTGCCCGTGTCCGTTGGTACAATGACCTCGTGGACAGGTTCCAACAGTCACAAACGATTGCCACGCTCCTCGTGCTGTTCGCAGTCACGGGTTGTGACGCGTGGACGAGCAAACAGGCCGAGACGAAGTCGACCCAAGTCGAGGCAAAGGTCGTTGCACCCGACAAGCAGGCAGATGCGAAGGTCGTGGACAAGGCGTCCGTCGACGAGCACGCCGACACGAATCCGAAATCCGAAGCGGAGGCGCAGGAAAGCGGCCACAAATGGATCCCCGCACCAGCCGACCCGATGACGCTCGCCAGCGTGGCCGTCTGGGAGCAGACGGTCCAACTCGGTGAGCGCACCTACCCGGCGGCGACAGCTGCGGGAGGTGATGGAATCTATGTTTATACACAGGTACGCAAGGGCGGCGCCCAAGACTTCGTGGTTCACATCGATGCGTCCGGGGCGACGACACAAACCGTCGACCTGTCGGCGGCCAAGACCAAGGTCGGGGGCGAAGACGACTGGGGAGTGCCAGAGGCATGGTCCCTGGCCGTTCGTCCACATCCGGGCGGGTTTGTGATCGCCGGTGACATCGAAGTCGCGCCGGAAAACGTGGACGAGGATGAGGACGCCGTGCACGAACGCGGGCGTCAGGGATGGTTGTTGGCGACCGACACCACGGGGAAGCTCGACAGTTTCAAACGACCGGACAAGGAAGAACATATCGCCGCGGTTGCGGTGACCCGTTCCGGCCAGATTTGGGCGCTCGGCTCCTACGAAAACGACGCGACCTTGTGGACAGGTGAGGGGACTGCCGCTGCGAAACTCTCGGGCATCTCGATGCGGCTCGGCGGGTTTTTGTTTCCGATGTCCGACAACGGCGTGATCGTTGTGGCAAACGACCGGCCGATTGTTGAGGAGAGCCCATATATCGCCCGAGTGGACACGGACGGAAAAATTGTATGGTCAAAAACCCTCGGCGACAAATCGGAGCAGACCGTCAAAGACGCGAAGTTCGTCGCCGAAGGCATCGCAGTTCTCGCCTCCGACCACGAGCGCTACTGGCTCAATGTGCTTTCGCTCGAGGGGGTGGTCAGCAAGTCCAAGATGTTTGGCGCTGCCGAGAGTCATACGCCAACCGGCGTGGTCCAGCTGGCGACCGGCCACTACCTCGTGTGTGGTGTCGACTACAAGGACAAGCTGACATCGGTGGTCTACGTGCTCGACAACAACCTCGAGGTCCTTGGGCACCGCCCAGCTGGTGAGCACTACTCGTGCCGAGAATCGGTGCCGCTGAAGGACGGATCACTGTTGATGGCGACCGCACAACCGGGCCTCAAAGGGGCGACTGTTGTTCATCGATACAGCCATCACAAGTAAGGCTCCCGCGCGGCCCAGCCAAGTCATCTCGATCGTGCAACCCATCGCAAGTCATGCACAGGGCTCATCCAGCCGGCGGCCCCTGTAGATCGAGATCCGCGACAAGCTTACGCACGCGGGCGAGAAATGCATCTCCCGGGTCGGCCTTGTCGGTGCGGTAGGTCGGATCCCGCTCGTCAAAGTACGGATGGCTTTGCATCGCCCGGTACTCCATGTGTCCGATGAGATGGGTCAGCCGGGGATAGCGGGCGGCGAGGTAGCGGATGAGCTCCGCGTTGGCTTGGACTTGAGCCTCGGTGAGTGGGTCGGTTGCCGAACCGATGTTCTCAATGCCGATCGCTACATGGTTGAGACCGATACAATGGCGTGCAAACCAGGTCTCCGGCATGAGCCGGTACACGGTGCCATCGCGGTCGACAAGAAAATGTGTTGATACATTGACCTCGCCGGCTTCTGCCAAGAGTTCGCGACGACCCTCGACCGTCGGCCGGTTGAAGTAGCGCCAGGTGTCGTCGAGCGAGATACTGTCCGTATAGTGGAGGACGAGTATACGCGGGTCGATCGAGATGCTCTCAACGCCAGGTGCCCCCGGCTTTTGGTGAGCCCTACGGTAGGTGATCGTATGTTCGATACGTTTGTCGTCGTATTGAATGGGGCGGTCGATAATTTCAAACGGCGTGCGCACCGGAGGTGCGGGTTTGCGATCCGGTACGGCCGGCTTCGGTTGCTCCTGTACGCAAGATATTATTGCAAGTACACATAAAATCAGCGGCCATTGCAGGCATGAATGTTTCGTCTGCTGGCGCATCCGCCCAGCAAGCTACCTGCGATCCTATCGAGTCGGCAAGGAAAAATGGGGTGCGCATTCAAATGAACGTGTGTGCTCCCAGCCACTTGTTGATACATGTTATGTTCGAGCGCACGGGGGCGAGGATTTGGCTCAGGGGGATGCGCCTGGGTCGTTCGGGCGCAGGGCGTTCGAGTTCACTCGCTCCTACGCTGATGGAGTGGCACTTGTTGGCAAACAAAGACGATGCGCGCGGATCAACTCGGGCTGGCTAGTCGGGCAGGCCACGGGCGCGTCGGCGGGTAGCTTTTTTTGCCACCTTGCGGGCGCGACGAGCTTTGGTCCGCTCCGACGGAGCACGCCCGGGATGGGCATCTTGGGCGTCGTGGTGTTCAACAAACGACCCCGGTTCGAGTCCGAGATCGAATACCGTGACTTCCCGGCGGGCCCGAGCTCCGAGGCGGACGGGAATCACTGCAGCTCCGATCCCAGCTCCGACATAGACCGATCCGAGTGGGCGCTTGGCGTGGCGCGAACCGTAGAGACCATGGACGTATTTGTGTCCGACTAGGCGCCCGAGTGCGAGTTCGTTGAGGCGGGCGAGGGTGACTTGACCGGCGTGGGTGTGGCCGGAGAGCACCAGCGGGACACCGAACCGCCACAGGCGTTCACACTCTTCGGCGATATGCGAAAGGCCGATGGTCGGGAGGTCCTGGCGAAGCCCTTTGACGGCCTTACGCCAGTCGGCATGCCCCGTATAGGCGTCGTCGAGCCCGACGATCTGCAGGCGTTCGCGGCGGAGGGTAACGGTTGTATGTACATTGTCGAGCACCTCGACACCGGCGCGGCGGAGGATCCGGCGCACGGCAGCAGCCCCACTCCAGTAGTCGTGGTTGCCCAACACGCCGACGACCGGGGCCTCGATGGCCTGCAAGACTTCGCCGAGGGCGTCGAGGTAGGCCTGGCTGTGGCAGACAAAGTCGCCGGTGATACACACGAGGTCCGGCTTTTGGCTGTTGACCATTTCGATCGCAGCCATTTGTATACGCATGGGTGTGACCCGACCGACATGCTGATCGGTGATATGGGCGATCCGCAACGGGGTGGTGAGCTGCTGTGCGTGCTGGATCGTGCCGGCAAATCGCCGCAGCTCAATCTTTCGCGCAGGATCGAACAGACGTGATCGCCCACGCATGCGTGCCTGCGAGACCCGTGCCGCCAGGGATGCCTGTGATGGGAGGAACAGCCCAGAACCCATGCGTGTCCAGTATAGTCGAGGCCCGGGTATGGACCATGTTTTTGACGAGTTTGCGGGGCCACTGTAGGTGTGCACGCTTATTCGCCGATGACACGCCGGCTTTGGTACGATCCGCAGCACTTGTCGGGGTGGGACCACCGCAGGTTTCGATTGCCCGTCAACAAGGAGCCAGCATGGCACGTATCCGGAAAAAACGCCCTCAAAAGGCAAAAGACGAGAGTCTCTTCGGCCTTTTAACTTCGGCCTTTCGCAGCGAGAGCGACGGCGGCGGGGCTCCCCCGTGGATCAATCTCCTGTGGCCGGGCCTGGCAGCCGTTGCGGTCCTAGGGACGATGCTCGCCTCGTTTACCTCGATCGAACCCGGTCAGGTGGCCGTGCGCGTCAACAACCTCACCGGCGGCCACACCGTTGTGACCCAGCCAGGCTGGATCTACCAGATGCCGTTTGGCGTCCACTCGGTGTATGTCCTCGACGCCAGCCCGCAAAACTTCACCATGAGCGGGCAGGATAACCTCGATGATTTGCATGTACGTGCACTCACTGTGCGCGCGAGCGACGGGTCCAACTTTCATTTCCAAGATACGACCCTGATCTTCCAACTCAAGGGCGACGAGGCTGAGACCGTGATCAGCGACTCCGGGCTCGATATGGCCTATCTCTCGTGGATGCGGCCCTACGCCCGTGCAGTCTTGCGGGATGAGTTTGGACGCGAGTCGACGATCTCCGTGTCGAACCCGGCGAAGTTCGGCGAGGCTACCCAACAGGCGAAGGAGCGACTCAACGAGTATCTCGGCCGCCACGGCCTGCAGGTTTCGCAGATCGTGACCCCGCGACCACAGTTTAGCGACGACTACGAAAAACTGGTCGAGCAGCGCAACTCCTTGGGCAACGAGCTCAAGGTCATCGAGTCCAATCTCGCTGCCGCCGAGACCACCCGTGAGCGAACCTTGGCCGAGGTCAACCGCGACCAAAACCGGTCGATCCAAGAAAAGCGAACGGAGTTGGAGTCGGCCCTGGCCCAAGCGACAGCCGAACAGTCGAACACGATGCGCCAGGTCGATACCTACAAGATCGAGACCGTGGGGAAGGGCCAGGCCGCCCGCGCGGCCGCCGAGCGCAAAGCCGAGGAACTCAAGGGACAGCTCGACGCCGAGTACCGCAGCCGTAAGGCCGAAATCGATGCATTCCGCACCCAACCGGTCGAACGCGTGATGGAGCGACTGGGCGAACGTCTCAAGGGCGTGACCATCGATATCCAACCGTGGGCCGACGACTCCACCCCCTCACGGGTCCGCATGTCCCAGATCGCAGGAGCGAAGTAATGTCCGGCATTGTCAAACTGTCCAAACTTATCGTCCTGCTCACACTCGGGCTGTTGGTTGTACCAACATGTATGTTGACCACGGTACCCATGGGCTCGATCGGTGTGCGCAGCTCGAATATGTCGGGAGTGTTGCTCGCCGACCTCAAACCCGGCTGGCACCTCGATATCCCCGGCATTCACCGGTTCACGATGCTGCCCAGCAGCTACCAGTTACTCAACTACACCAGCGATGAAAACAAGTCGCTGCTGATCCGGACCCAGGACAACAACAATGTCACCATCGACGTGACGGTGCCCTACCGGATCATTCCCGACGAAGCGCATCTGTTGATGGAAGAGGGTGCTCACCTGCCGACCGGCGACGGGGGGTTTCGGTTTCAACGCCTGGCCTCAAACACCGCTGTGTCGGTCCTGCGGGAGGAGCTCGCCCAGCTGCAGACGGCCGAGTTTTACGACACCGCCCGCAGGCTCGAGGTCGCCGACCAGACCCTCAAGATGCTCAACGAAAAACTCAAGTTGATCCACCTCGAAGCGGAGTCCGTGCTGATCCGGGCGGTCGCGTTTCGACCCGAGTACGAGGCCCAGTTGCAGGCGATCCAGCTCAACGAGCAAAACAAGTTGCTCGACGGGGCGCGCAAATCGGTGGCCGAAAAACAGCAGACCCTCGACAACTACACACTCGAGACCAATGCACTTGCAGCTGCAAGGGCCCAGGAGTGGATCGGGATCGAGGCGGAGCTCGAGCGGTCGTATCAAGTCGGGTTTTTGGATCTGGGGGGTGAGGCTGCAACCCCAGGCAAGGCCCGTCAGATGCTCACCGAGATGTCCGAGGAAGACAGGCAAGCCCTGCGAGAAAACGCCAAAAAGGTACTCGACATCGAGAACCTCGACAAAATCACCGATGCCTACCTACTCGGGATTAAAAACATCGAGGCCGAGACCCTGGCCTACAAAACGAAGGTGCTGGCCGAGGCCGACGGTATCTCGGCGCGGCAAAAGGCCGAGGGTGATGCCCAGTTGGCGGCGGTCCGCGGCGAGTTTGAAAGCAAGCTCAACGCCCTGCTCGACAGCCCGGCAGGCCGCGCCTACGTGGCCTATAAGTCAGCTCAGAACATTACGTTTGATTCAAACTTGACGTTCCAAAGCGACGACGGAATCCCGTCGGTGTTGCGCCTGCGCGACTTTGCGGCCGAGTTCATGGGCACGAAGTAATCATTTGTGCATGCATAAAAACGGCCGTACTTGTGCGGCCGTTTTTACGTGGGTGCGCCCAGCATGGGCGTCGACTCGGGCGAGTGGGCACGTGACCACGAAGCTTCCATGGCCGTCCGGGAGGTCCCCTTCGTCCGGCAAGGCCCAGCTTCGGCAAGGTCGGTGAATGTGTATGAATCGCTACTCGAGTCCCTCCGGGCGACCCTCGCCAAAGCCCGTGATCTCGCCGGGCCAGATTTGTAGCTCGCCCTCGAACTTCACCGCCGCCCACATACGGTTGGCATTGAAATCAAACGTCTGGCTGATGGGGCCCATGTGCTCGTCTTCCCAGGCGACAAACCACACGCCGTCGCGGACCTGCTGCACGACGACCTTTTCCCGGAGCACACCTCGCTTGGCGACCTTGGTGATCCGGGTATCACCGTCGAAAAAGTTGGTGAACGACCAACCGTTTTCGTAGGTGTAGGAGAGGGTTTTTTGATCGAAAAATGAGATGTCAGACATGGCGACCTGTGCAGTGGTTTGGGGATGGGAGGGAGACGCCGATTGTTCGGTATGCCCACATCCGAGCAGCGTGGCGAGAACGAAGGCGATGTGCGTCGGGGTTTTCATCGTGATGCTATGGTGCGCGAGACCTCTACAACGGCAATGGCAAGTCATCGAACGGAAGATTCGACGTGAAGAATCCCGGTGTACGCGAGGCGTTTGAGCACCTGCCGCGGCTCGTTGTGTTCGCCGAGGTCGCCGAGCACGGCACGTTTCGCGCTGCCGCGGAAGTGTTGGGTCTGTCGCCGAGTACGGTGACCCATCATGTGCAAAAACTCGAAGCCGCCATGGGCGTGCGGTTGTTGGAGCGCACGTCTCGGGCGGTCGCGTTGACTTCTGCAGGCACGACACTTCTCGCTCAGGCGCGTGAGTTGCTCGAGACCTGGCGACGGGGGACGTCACTCGCACGGGGTCAGGTGTCGGAACCGACAGGTACCCTTGTCGTCACGGCTCCCGACGTGATCGTCGAGCGGTTTGTCGCCCCGGTACTGGCGCAGATGGTTGTCCGCTATCCGCGGTTGAACATCGACCTGTGGGTCAGTGCAAATACACTCGACCTCATCGACGAGGGAATCCACGTGGCGATCCGGGTCGGGCCGTTGCCCGATTCGGGCTATGGCGCACGCCCGCTGTGGCGCGACAAAATCGGGGTGTTTGCGAGCCCCGAGTGCATCTCGAAGCCGATCCACACGCCCGCGGATCTGGATGGGGTGCCCTGGCTGCAGTTTTCGGTGCGTCGCGACTTTCTCGAACTCCAACACGAGGGCGGCCGGGTCGTTTCGCTCAAGGATTCGCCTCGGATCCGGGTCAACACCGGCGCTGCGAAGCTCCAGCTCGCATTGGCCGGTGCTGGGTTTGCGCAATTCCCCACGCGACTCGTCGCCAAAGAGGAGCGGGAGGGGACGCTTCGCCGTGTTCTGCCTGAGTGGACAACCGGTGCTGCCGATTTTTATGCCGTTACGCCCTCACCGCGCCCGGTCCATGCGGCTGTTCGAGCGTTCATCGACATGCTCGAGCACGCTGCCGGCAAGCCAACGTTGCCTCGGCTCGAATCTAAATGAGATGTTTATACATATATTCATGACCTAGGAACGACACTTCCGGGCACCGCGGCGCAAACCGATGAGTGCGATGGCCGCGAACAGCCAGCTGAGGCCCTGTGGTCCGTCGGTACGACATCCACAGCCTTCGTCGCCCTCGAGACCTGTCCCCGCATCGGTGTCGGATGCACTGTCGGGACCTGCGGTCGCATCGGTATCGCTTTCCGTCGTATCGGTGTCCGTGCCTGGAGGGGGGTCGAGTACCGCATCTGGGCATGTCCCTTCGGCCACCAGATCGCCGCTGTGCCACTCGGGCTGTGATGGGTTCGGCGTCCCGATTTCTGGTTCGGGCCCGTCCTCGAGTCGCTGTTTGCACAAACCACATGTATCAACAACGGTTCCGAGGTTGCCAGCCCGATCGAATGCTTGCGCCCGTGCGCATAGATCTTGTGGCGTATACCCCTGAAGCGTCGACTCGCTCAGGCGAAACCCCGTCGTCCCCGCGCCTGTGATCGTTGGGACCGAGGAGCCGAGAACTTGTTGTGGGTTGTCGGCGGGGTAGAGCTCGACCCACACGTTGCTTTGAGCCGCGGAATCGGCGAGTTCGATGTCGACCCAAAATGTCAGGTCGCTGCCGTACTGGCACGAGCCGTCGTTACTCGGGATATTGGGATAGTCGTGGACATTGAGAAAGATTGCAGATGCATTTACTGGCGGGTCGAGATCCGGCACGTCGGCCAAAAATGTGACATCGATTTCGCAGGTATCGAGGTGACAGACACTGCCGGTGAGATGGACTTGTTGGCCCGCCTGGGGCTCAGGGTCGATGAAAAAGACCGCGGTTGCAAGCCGGTTGACAGGGCTCGGTGCCGTCGCGATTTGTCCGGCCTCGCCATCGATGGTGACCGTGAGATCGAGGTCGAGCTGGATTCCATCGACTAGGATCGCCCAATTGCCCGGGTGGATGCCACCGTCGGGGTCGATCCCGTGAAACTCGGACTCCGGCACCCCACAGGCCGACGCGACGGTTGAGTGGAGGTTGTAGGCCAGCGTCAGGCAGCAGGCGTAACAAAGAAGTCGACGAAGATTCATGGTCCATCGTGCCTGACTTGGTATCAGCCGCGCAAGCACTTCACCCGGCGACGGGCTCGAAGGCTGGCAAGGAAAATCAATGCGAGCGACCAGTTCGCGTGTGCGGGGCTCCCGGTGTGGCAGCCACAACCCGGTGTTTCGGGGGCTGGCGGAAGGACCATGTTCGGGCACGTCCCGTCTGCCACAAGGTCTCCGGCGTGCCAATCAGGGCCCGGTGGTTTTGAGTCGTAAATCGTGGCGTCATCGGTTCGCAGCAGACACAATCCACAGGTCTCGAGCGAGTCACTGAGATTGTTTGCCCGGTCAAAAGCGGTGACGCGGACACAAATGTTTGTCGGGTCATCAAAGCTCGATATGGGGATGTCGACGGTGTGGCTCGCGTCCTCGGCGAGCACCGTAACGTCGCGCAGGATGCTTCCCGGGTCGTCGGGACGGTATAGCTCTGCGTAGAGGTAGCGCAGTGATTCAGCTTCTGGGAACGAGACATCGATCCAATATGTGTGCCCGTACGATGGGCCACAATATCCGGTCTCCGTGTCGAGGTAGTCGTGTAGGCTGAGCTGCACCTGTGTCGCCGCCGCGGGGGCTGTCGTGTCGTGCTCGCTCGCCGTGTACGCGAGGTCGACATTGCAGCCGTTCGTGCAGAGACTTCCTTGAATATGCACTGCTTGCCCGGGCGCGGGTACTGGCTCGATCACCTGGGAGTAGTCGAGCATCTTGATGGGTAACTCGGGCGTGATGAGCGTGGCTTCGACTCCGTCGACAGTCACGCTGACTTCTTCAAACCGGAGACTCCAGCCTTCGAACACGACTGCAGCATTGCCCGGATAGGTGGCGCCTGCCTCGGGGCTCGTACCCGACAAGGAATTGAATGGAGGAGTGCAGGCGCTCGCAATGGCCGGGAGGCAGAAGCTTGTAAGTGCAGCACCGAGGAGCAAACGCCAACGCATTCCAAAACACTAACCTACGAGATTTTGCCCTGCCGCGCTTTGTTTGCGCTCGGGCGGCCCACAGGCCTGATCATCGCAAATCACCCAAATTGCCCCTAGCTGTTCGAGATCGATGCGTGCACCCTTTTGCGGGTCACCTTCGGCGATGTGGATCAGCGGGAGCCCACCGAGCTCGACGCCGACTAGTACTTGGCCACGGGCGTAGAGTTCGGTCGCCAGCTCTTGAAACGTACATGTCCCAAAAGCCTTCTTCGATGGTTCGAGGCGGACGAAACTCTGGCCCCACGGACCGAGGAGTTCGGTGTAGACAAGATCAAAACTCGGGACGACCACGGCTTGAAACATGAATAGCGCCCGCAGGGTTTCGATCGAGTAGATGCGCACGTGCTGCAAGCTGCGGGTTTTGTAGTGCCGGCGCATGCGGTGGGCGAGTTCTGCGTCGAGCACCTCGGCGATGACCCGTTGGTGTGAAGCGTTGCCCTCGGCGCGTGCGGCCAATGTTTCCAACTTCATCAGTGCTTGCACGGTGTCGGCATCGGCCCCTGGGCGCTCGCCCGAGATCAGGAACACAACATCGACAACCGACACGTGGCCAAAGCCCTCGGGGAGTTTGCTGAGTTGACGCGAAGAGGTCCAGTTGCCGATCGTGACCCGGATCTGCCCCGGCCCGGGTGGCGCCGGTAGGTCGTCGTCTTCCTCGCCATCGACAAACCGCAAGCTGCCATCCGGTTGGGGCAAGAACTGGCCGTGGAGGTCGGAGAGCAGGCGGTTTTTAATTAAATTTGTATGAGCATCAAAATCGTCCATGGCCGCGAGATGAGCTGCCCTGTCACGGACCATCACCAGGATCTCGGCACCGGGTGAGGCCCGCAGCAGCGATTCGATCATGCTGACCGTGGCCGAGCGAAATCCACAGATCAAAATACGGTTCAATGGCGTGGTCGCGGAGCGTTGAAATTCGAGGTTGGACGTGTTGCTGTTTGGTTGTCCTGTTTGCGACGTGGCGTCGAACTGTGGGCGGGCGTGGAGCGATTCGGCAAAGTCGCGGATGGCGGCAAAGTTGGGCGCAATACCGACAAAACCGGTGCAACGTGCGTGGTCGTCTGGTTCGCCTTGGGGATTGATGGCCACCTGGTCCGCAGGTGCACCGATTTTGTAGGTGGTTGGTTGCATCAGCAAACCGACCGGAACGACGCGATGCCCGACGGGAAGTTTGATTCCCCGGCGATGGAGGTACGCCATGATCTCGTCCCGCGTTTTGGGCAGGGGAGGTGGTTTTTTCCGACTGTATGAAAGGCCAGACCGACTAAAAAAACAGGTATAGACTTCATGGCCTCGGCTCGACAGCAATTCCTCGAGCAGCTCATCGGCACCGCGGCGTCGCGCCACACAGGCTAAAAACAGGGCGATCAGGCGCTCGGTCGGGACGATAAAAGACTGGGTCCAGCGCCCCCCGGAGGCGATGGCAGCCCGGGCCGCGGGCACGTTACTCTCATCGAGGATTTCTGCGATCAACAGCCGCGACCGCCCGCGGGACCAGGTTTCGGGGTGAGTTGTATGTCCATCGATTTGAACATCGAGCTCGTCGAGTGGGTCGCCTTCACACAGGGCTTCGACCACCGTGAGAAGTGAGCGTAGGGTCTCGGCATCGGGGTTTTGGGCCTGGAGGTCGGCGAGCAGGACTACGCGGCGGGCCGAGCGTATGTCCGTACGTTGGACCAGCAACTCGTAGTCGGCTGAGCCCTCGCGGTAGACGATGTTGGAAAGGTCAGGTTGACGCAGATAGTCGGGAGGATCATGGGTATCACCGACGACGACATACCTCGATCCACGCAGCCCCCTGCGGGTATTGCGGGCGAGCTGCCACAGCCAGTGCAGCGAAAGTCGGCCCTCGGGGAGGAGCTTGCGATAGTAGCGAACCAGCTCGGTGAGCAGTACGCGTGTAGATGCATTCATATTGACGACCACGGTGTG
>CAZUPD010000077.1:0-35055 GCA_964621785.1 uncultured Nannocystaceae bacterium | reverse complement strand
ACCCGAAGATGTTGGTCCAGATGAGCATATGCATATTCAAGTGACTCAGGATGAAGTAGAGTACCCCGAGTACGATCACGACCAACATGCCGGCCCGTAGCTGGCGGCGGATGCCTTTTTGCTGACCGGGATGGACCAGATGCTCGGCAAAAAACGCGGCGATCGTGACGTATACCGGAGCGAACAGCATACTGATCGGTGTCTGCTCCAATGGGTTGATGTCGAGGTGCCGAACTGCGTAGATCAGGGCGAGGACCTCGACACCGACCATCGCCAGGCCGATGGCGATCCCGAAGTTGGCGATGGCCTGGGACAGTTCAGCCTTGCCGATGCGTTTGCACATCCACGCGATTGCTCCGATCGCAAACGGGAATAGGGCTATCCCGGCGAGCGTGGCATTCCCACCGTTTTCGATCGTGGCGTAGAGTTCAGCGACGGTCATGCGGTGCGATGGTACCATCCGCCGATGAACACCTCCGCGCATTTACCAGATCTCGATAGTGAAGGGATTCGCAAGCAATTTCCGGCTCTTTCGAGCCCGTGGGCACTGTTTGACAACGCCGGAGGTTCGGTTCCACCAGGGTCGGTCATCGACCGCATCACCAGCTATATGCGCGCCAGTCCGGTGCAGACGGGGGCGAGTTATCCCCTGTCCCAAGAGGCAACGCAGAAACTCGCCGAGGGCCATCGCGTGGCCGAGTTGTTGGTCGGCGCCGACCCGGGTGAAGTCGTGCTGGGCTCCTCGACCACGGTCCTCCTACGCATACTGGCTGACGGGATGGCACAGACGCTACAGGCGGGAGACGAAGTTGTCGTGACCAACCTCGATCATGAGGCGAATATCGGATCTTGGTTGCGGCTACAACGAAGTGGCATCCAGGTGCGGCAGTGGCAACTCAACCCCGAAACGGCACGCCTCGAGCTCGCAGATCTCGAGCAACTCCTGTCCCCACGAACACGTCTCGTGTGTGTCACCCATTGCGCCAACGTGGTCGGAGAAATCATCGATGTGCGGGCAATCATTGAGCTCGTACACACCCACGGAGCCCGTATCTGCGTCGATGGCGTTGCATATGCACCTCATCGTCAGGTCGACGTCAAGGCCCTCGATGCCGACTTCTATGCGGTGAGCCTGTACAAGGTCTACGGGCCGCACCTCGGATTGCTGTATGGCAAACGTGATGCACTGGTCGAAGTCGCCGGACAAAATCATCACTTCATCGGCGAAGATCAAGTCCCGTACAAGTTTGAACCCGGTGGCGTGTCCCACGAGCTCGTGGCGGGGTTGATGGGGATCCTCGACTACTTCGCTTGGGTCGAGGCCCATCACTTCGGCCTGCCGAGCGCAAACTGGCGAAAGAGCCTCGCGCGGGTGTTTTCCCTGTTTGCGGCCCACGAACACAAGCTGATGACTCCGCTGCTCGATTTTATTTGTGACCACAGCGATGTGGTGCACCTCGTCGGGCCGACCACACCAGCAAACCGAGTGCCGACCCTGGCGTTTACAGTCGACGGGTTTCGTCCCGAAGAAGTTGCACATGCACTTGAGCGACACAAGGTCGCCATTCGCCACGGTGATTTCTACGCGCGGCGGGCCGTCGAAGCCCTCGGTTTACGGTCATCCGGCGGAGTCGCCCGGGTGAGCATGGTGCACTACAACACGTCGGAGGAAGTCAGTCGATTGATCGAAGGGCTGTCCCTGCTACTTCGGGGATAAACCCAGCCGATGCCGACGGGAACATTGGCAGCGAGACGCACCACCCCGCGCAAACCATGGCCTGAGGAAAGCGGCGCGGTGAGAATCACGGACTGCTCGTCACAGCGACTCGACTTCGACATCGAGTTCGACTCCCTTTGCGCGGCAGGCCTCCATGATCTCGCGGGTCAGGTCATCAGCTTCGAGCACTTGACCCGGGGGGAGTTGCAACATCACGTTGGGGCGCCGGGATTCGAGCTCCGCCATCCGCTCGCGATGGACGAGCAAACGATGGATAATGGCAAACGCGGTGGCACCCAAGACGGCGAGGATAATGACGGGCATCGGCTTCGCCCGAGGATACCACTGCTCCGCCCGAGAGGTCGATCGGTTGTTCGGCGTGTTTGCATCGTATTCCTCGGTTTGAGGAGGCCACCGGTCGGTAACCGCTGCGAAGTATGTCAGCCCGCGGACTTGGGCTTGCCGAACAGCCGGGCGAGTTGGCTCGCCCCACCTTGGATGGCAGTTCGTTGCATGTACAGTTCAAGTCCGAGGCGCCCGCCCAATTCGGCACCGCACCCTGCCCTACCCGGCCCTCCGTGTTGTGCCTGCGGAAAAACGCAACCCGGGGGAAAGGAACCACCGGAAGACTTCTCGTCTGCGACCACCAAGCGCCCGAGGTAGGGTCCGAGCTCGGCCACGGCTCCGGCGACAAATGTGCGGTCGTCGCTGTACACAGTCGTCACCAAACTCCCGCCGCCATGCCCGATGATGGTGCGCGCCTGGGCGAGCGTGCCGTCGTAGGGAAGCAGGGTGGAAACGGGGCCAAATACTTCGGTCTGGTGAAACTGCGCAGCGGGATTGAGGGCAGCTTCGGCAGTGGACCGCAACAAAATCGGTTCTAAGAAATAGCCCTTGCCAGGCTCGACATCGACAAATTCGTTCCGCTCGGGATTGCCACATACGATCGGGGCATCTTTGGCAAGTTGTTGGAGACCCTCACGGGCGTCTCGAAGTTGTCGCGCCGTCGCCAGCGGACCCATGCGCACACCTTTGCTCGCCGGGTTACCTGTCTGTTCGGCCTTCTCGCCGAGGCGGTCGACGAGCTCTTCTTGAACCTCGTCGAGGATCCCCACGGGAACGAGGATCCGCCGGGTCGCCGTACATTTCTGGCCAGCCTTTTGCGTGATCTCAGTGACGCAGTCGCGGATAAATAGGTCGAACAATTCGCTGTCGGAATCGAGGTCGGGGCCGGCGACCACGGCATTGACGCTGTCGGCTTCGATGTTGACCCGCACGTTCTCAGCCACAACCCGCGCGTGCCCGCGGATCAGGGCTCCGGTCGACGCCGATCCGGTAAACGCAATCACATCCTGAGGGCCGACGTGATCGAGGAGGTCACCCGCGGATCCCATGAGCAACGAGAACGCCCCCTCCGGGAGGATGTTCGACTCGACGATTAACTCAGCGATCCGGTGGGCGAGCAGTGAGGTACTGGTGCCGGGCTTGGACAGCACGGGCATCCCGGCGAGGATCGAGACAGCGGCCTTGCCGATCATGCCCCAGGCCGGAAAGTTAAACGCATTGATGTGAATCGCCAGGCCGTGCCGCGGGACGAGTACATGCTGGGCCCGGATTTTACTTGTACGCGCAAGCTCTTCGGGTTCGTCAACGACGATCCAGGGCTTGTCTCCGAGCTCACCGGCGAGCCGAGCATAGGTTGCGAGTACACCGGTTGCGCCGTCGATATCGAACTTGGCGTCGCCGCGGGTCGTCCCCCCACTTGCGATTGAGATCGCGATCAACGCTTCGCGGTGCTCATGCAACATTCCGGCGAGCTGCTTGAGCATCCCGCCCCGCTCGCCCAAACTCAGGGCCCGCAACGACGCTCCGCCGATTTTTCTTGCATAGGCAACTGCTTTATCGAGCTCTTGGGCCCTCCCAACCTGCGCCAGCGGTTGTTCCGTCGCCGGGTTGTACAGGACGGTGGGACGCTCGGTCGAGCCAGGTTGCCAGGAGCCGGAGAGGTAGCTTGGAAGCGTGCGCATGACGGAGGCAAAAACTACTACAGTCGGGTTGCCCAAAACGGTGTGCACATGGGTTTTCCCGATGCGCCGCCGCACAATAGGTGCTCTGGCTCGCCGGACAACTCACGCGTAGCTCGTCGACCGCTACCTGACTCACTCCCCGGTAGGAGGTGTCACCCGACGAAAGGTCAGGCTGATCCGTGGACCGGCACCGGGTTCTTTGGCGACGCCGTGCTTCCACTGCAGTTGGATCTCCGGCGGCATGTAGAGGAGGGAACCGCCTGCGAGCGGATGGGGCAATCGCAGATCAGGATCGGCAAGTTCGCGAAACCACAACGTCCGCTCCGCCCCGAGGGAGACGATCGCTACACCCGTTCCCGGGCCTAGGCCGACTAGGCTGTCGGCGTGAAAACCCATCTTCGCATCGCCGTCGCTGTAGTAGTTGACCAGACAATTATTTGGCTCAAACCCGACCGCACCGGTAACTCTCCGACGAATCTCTTCGATCGGAGGCAAAAACGGCTGCTCGGGATAGGTCATCCCCGAGTAGTTGTAGGGCGTTCCAAACGAAGCCGTTCGCCGGGCTCGCATCCGTTGATCCCACGCGACCCCGTCGACCAATTGTTGGAGGATTCGGTCGTGATCAGCCACAAATTCCGGGTGATACACAACACTTGGCACACGGGACATAGGCCGGTTTATGCCACAACCCGCTCGTTTCGACAGGTTTGTTTTGTGCTTCAACAACCTGGTTTTATCGCCAGGTTCAGTTTTCGACGCGTTCGTGCGGGGGAACCTCGAGCAACGAAGGAATCACGATTTTGACGTCGGTCTGGGTCAGGACAACTTGGACCGTCGACCGCGACGATTCGCCGATCGCTCGGCGGATCAGGGGCAGCCCGCGTCCGAGTTGTTCGACCAATCCGAGACTGCGCGCGATCGAGGCGACCAAGGGATTGCGCGGGAGGGACACTCCTCCGTGTTGCGCCTGTTCTTCGAGCAAGACTGCGGGTGACATGCCGCCAGGGTTCCAAATCTCGATCCGGCCGTCGAACATCCGCACCGCGACACGTCCCGGAATCCGTAGGTCGCGATGGACCAGGGCGTTGGCAATCGCCTCGCGCACCGCTCGCTCGGGATACTCGACGCTCGTCCGCGAAGCGTCGAGTGCATCGGGCACCTGGCGGGCGTGCGTGTGGACAAACGCCATGGCGCAGCGATGAAGTTCACACAATCCCCCCTCGAGATCGGCCCGCGCCGCGATCGAATCGGTGAGCACCTTGCCCTCGACACGGATCGCCGTCACCCCCCAGTCGGGCCGCAGAAGTTGGGGAAACCGACCAAACAGATAGATCCCGGCAATCGTCGGGATGATCCGTGAACCGGACTGCGCGACCAGGCCAAACCGCAACGCCAAATGTTCGACCGAGACGGTGTCGACTTGCTGCGGCACCCGGCGGCGAAAAAAATGCTGCAAAGCTTCGTGGTCGAGGTCTTCAAACGTCGTCCCGGGAACGGGGCTGCGCTCGTAGCCGATCGGGGCTGGAGCAATCATCGTCATTTCACCTGCTCGCTGGTCGAAGAAGCCACGCGACTTGCTGCACGACTTCGCGGGGCGGACCGAGGTCTCATCTCAGCCAGGGTAACAGGCTGCTCTCCCACCTGGGCAACCCCCTTCGCCGTCAACAACTTCCCTGTGCGACATACAGGGTCGATCTCAGTGTCGATTCTGCCAGGCACCGCGCGAGAAAAGCCACGGGGTTGTCCGATTCATTGTGTGCTGAGCTCCGAAGTGGTTGACGTGCTGCAGACCAGCCCGGATGCGGGTCTGTTAGGATGTTTCGGCGATGCCTCGCGGATTGCGAAGCGCCATACCTGGCCTTTTCGGGGTCGTCGTGACACTTGTCTCGGCCCCGTCGACCGTGCGTGCCGACAACAGTGACTCGCTGTTTTTGGGCAACGAGGCCGCCTTGGTCGCCGGCGCGGTGACGGCTTCGATCGGCGACGGAAGTGCTGCTTGGTACAACCCTGGCGGACTCGCAAAGATCGAGCGTACGAGTATCGACCTGGCGATCAATGCCTACGGCCTGCGGATCCGCAACATCCCCGGCGGTCATGTCATCAACTACCCCGATCGCTCGATCCCCATCAAACTCAGCGACCTCGAGTTGTACGTGGTTCCGACCGCGGTCGTCTACGGGCGAAGGTTTCGCAAGGGCCTGGTCGGCGCCGTCACGGTGTTTGTCACCGATCAACGAGATTACGACTTACAGGGCGAGTTGCGGGGAGAGGTCGCGCCGCTGACCGACGACGGCGAGTTGTGGCGCAGCGACCAAACCATGAAAGTTGGCGTGAGCGTCGCGCAGTACATGATCGGACCCTCGATCGGCTATGCCGTCAACGACAAGTTCCGCTTTGGCGCTTCGCTTTTCTTCATTTACCACGCGACTGAGCGCAACCTTCACCTGTGGACCCACGCCAGCCAGCTCGAGGAGGATCAAATGGGCCAGCAGGGCGGGGATATCGTCGAGCAGCTGACCGAAAGCAACCTCGATCGGCGGTTTGGCACCCAGCTCACCCTCGGATTTCAGTACAACCCGACCCCGCGCCTCGACCTCGGACTGACGCTGCGTAGCCCATCTTTGTTGTTTGTACAATATCTCTATTCGACACGAACCGAGTCGTCGACCAAGACCTACTCAGGGACCGAGCCGGAAGTTCTGACCAACTTTCCCGAGCTCGACAACGGTGTCCACCCCCGCTTCGATATCCTCTCCAACCTCCGCGTCCACGCCGGTGCGGCCTACCGTTGGGACAAGGCCAGCTTGCAAATCGACCTCAACGTCCGGCCGCGCAACCCCAAGAGTTTTCCAAATGCACAATTTGCCCGCACCGTGCTCAACACCCATATCGGCACGATGTTCAACGTCGGCAAATACGTGACCATGGGTACTGGTATCTACACCGATCTCTCGGCCGCCCGCGCAGGGACGTTCATCGAAGATGTCAACTTCTACGGGTTGACTTTGGGCATGCGGATCGAACGTCGGTTGCTACGGCGGATCATGATGGGACCCAAGGAGTGGAAGCAACTCAACGAAGAGGAAAAACGCCGACGCCAGGGGAAGGATCCCAACCGCCGCGATCCGGGCGAAGATGCCTATACCAAGAATGTTTCATTTGCCACCACGATCGCGCTGCGCTACGGCATCGGCTACGGTCGGGTCACCGTGTCCAACTACGACGTCGGTCGGCCGGTCAACTCGATTCCACAAGACGACCGGCTGTCGGAGTTGCTCCCGATTTACACGAGTGAAAAGTCGGTGTTCAACCACGACTTGAGCATCTATCTCGGTTCCCAGATCAAGTTCTGATCCGCGACGAACAAATCGTCGTCCCGGATTATTCCGGTTCATTGCGTGCGGAGCGAGGTTGCTCGCCGGCCTTGCGTTCGATGTGGTTCGCGGCACAATGCGTGCGTGCGTTGCTTTTCCCTTGTACTCGCGTGCTCGACGATTTCCGGCTGTGCCAACCACGCCGCGGTTTACCCCCGGAGTGTCGCGGGTGGAGCAGCGCCGGCGTGCCCATCTTCGCGGATTCCCCAACTCGGTGAGTCGGTGTCGCCCGATGCAGCTCGTTGCTCCTACAATGATTCCCTCGGTGCCAACGTGTTGCGACTGACGGGCAAGGTACTCGCCGAGGCTGAGCCCGGGCACCCAGGCCGCGGGCTCGACAAGATCTTAGTGACGGTACATGTACTTGATGGACCCGTCCGCCTCGCATCGCCAGGCAAGTTGGTCGCGCATGCGCGAACGACTCCCCAAGGAGACTACAGCCTGTCGGCACCACTCAAACCGGGCGACTACCTCCTGCTCGCCAAGGACGCCGCGACCGACACCCTGCTCGGCTACCGTCAGCTGAGCATCGGGAACGACGCGATCGGAACCCTTTCAAGCATCGATATCGTCGTTCCACTCGACGAGAGGCTCCAAAACGCGACAAACAAACCGAACATAGAATAGCCATTTTCTGGCAAAAAAATGACCATCTTGTAGGCATTAGATGGGAGTGCTATCCCAGTTTTAATGCAGCTCAACGGTCGAATTCTATGGCTCTCTGATGATTCCTCGAAAATTGCCGAGCAACTGTCCGGCACCGATCTCAACCTAGGCCATGACGCGCCGTTACATTTTGCGGTCAACACCGATGCGATGATCAACGGGGCCGCCTGCACCCTCGGTTACACGGGCGATATCTTGGGCCCCTACTTCCTCGAGAATTTTAAGGAAACTGTCCAAAAAGACAGTGTCCGTGAGGGCAACTTTCAAGTCGTCGTCGGCGGCGATGCCTACGGGTCGGGGTCGAGTCGGGAGGTCGCGGTGGTCGCCCATCAAGGAGCGGGTATCGAACTCGTCGTCGCCCGTTCATTCCAGCGGATCTTCCAAGAAAACATGGTCTACAGCGGCCTCCCGTTTACCACCAATTTCGGAGTGCTCGACCGTTTGCAAGCGGGCGAGGATGTCGACTTAGGTGTACTTGCAAATGAACTCCCGCCATTTTTTCGCGCAGTCGCCGAAAACGGTGGGCTGTTGCGCTACGGAACACGCCTGCTCGCCGACGAGATCCAACCGAGCTACGCGACCGATGTGGCGGTAAGGCCGATGAACTGTGTCGAAAAAATCATCGCTGCCCGCACCTGGAAGGGCAACGATGTCGACACCGGAATCGCAGCGGTGAAGCCCGGCGACCAGGTGTTGTGCGAGGCCGGCTTCCGCGGAATGCATGAATATACAGGTGGCATGGTGATGGCTCTGTATGCCCAAGAATGGGGCCAGCAACCGGTGAAAAACCCGGAGCTGGTGGCCGCGTTCGAAGATCACTTTGTCCTAATCAACAACGATACGGTGCCCCTCCGGGTGAAAAACCAACGCCTGCAACCGGCAAGGCGGTTGCGCGACGAGATGGTCGAAGTCTGTGAACGAAACGGTATCCGCCTCCACGGCCCTGGGCGCGCGCTGCAAGAGGGGGTGTGCCACCGGATCGTGGTCGAGGATTACGCCGAACCGGGAACCATCATCGTGCTGACCGATTCGCACACCCCAACAGCGGGTGTACTCAATGCATTTGCATTTGGTGTCGGCTCGACCGCGATGTCGTTTGCCCTGCGAACAGGTTTGATTCCGGTGACGGTGCCCAAGACGGTGCGTGTCCTTGTCGAAGGTGACGCCGGCGGGGTGATTTCGCCAAAAGACCTGATCCTACACCTCATCGGCGACCCGTACTTCCGCGAGGAACACTGGCGCGAGTCCCCGACTGACACGTGTGTGATTCAGTTGGGCGGACCCGGATTGGCACAGTGGAATGTCGATGAGCTGAGCGTCCTGACCAACATGACAGTCGAGGGCGGGCTGATGACGGGAATCGTTGAACCATGTGCTCCGATCCTCGAATTTCTCCAAGATCGCCGCGGGTCCGACAAGGACTTTGAAGCGATGATGGTCGAACCAGATCCAGACGCGGAGTATGTCCGCACGATCCGAGTCAATCTGGCCGAAGTGCCATTGACCGTGGCGACACCAGGAGATTCACGCAACCGCAAACCACTGCGAGATGTCGCCGAGGTAGCGATTCACAACGTCGTGATCGCGTCGTGTACGGGAGGTTCGCTCGCCGATTTGCGGGCGGCCGCGACCGTATTGCGAGGCCGCCAAATCAAGGAGGGTGTCCGCGTCACGGTGACACCATCGAGCGCAGAGGTCAGCCGAGCTGCGGACAAAGAGGGCCTCCTCGACCTGTTTCGCAGCCTGGGAGCAGTGGTGTCAGCTCCGGGGTGCGGTTCATGTATCGGCAATGGTCCCGGGATTCCGTTCGAGGGCGAAACCACTGCAAGTACAACAAACCGAAACTTCGACCGCCGTATGGGCGCGCCGGGACCGGTATATTTGGTATCGCCGGCAGTGGCGGCAGCGTCGGCTGTGACGGGGAAACTCACCGATCCGCGGACGTTGAGTGAAGTTGTGGCCGCGAGCTGAGCAACAACCATGCAAACGAAAACGAGGTCTACGGGTGTGTAGACCTCGAACTTCTGAACGCGGGCGTGCTCAGATCCGCAGCCGGCCTTCTGAGCCGAGCTTATCGATGATTTGCTGCACACGAACATTCCGCCGCGCTTCACCGACCGGGAACGTGACAGCTGGTGTATCTGCAATCTGTTTGTGATCGCCGGTTGTGATGACGATAACCCCTGCGCCCAGAAGTGCCGAAACCACCTGCTCGGAGGCATCGGTTGTCAGGTAGGCGTGGTGCCCCGTCTCGACCAACGCCCGCTCGAGCTCCTCGGCGAGCTTCTCTGCCCCTGCCCCGTCGATCGCAACGAGACATGCTCGGTGACCGAAGTGATTTGCTCGAATCGCTTCGAGCGAATTCTCCTCAGCCTCGGCTTGGTGGGATGCTCCGAACTGGATGACCTCGCTAACGATCCCCCCGCCGGCAATGTCGAATCCGTCGACGATCACAAACCGCCCGGTCGCCTCGTTTTCACTTGCACAGTCAAGTGCGATCGGGCGGCGTAGGCGGAGCTCGACATCGGCGACGTCGTGGCGGCCCACGGCTTGTCCCTCGGTCGTCGCATCGAGGTCGCTCGCGTCGAGCACCCGGTGGATCTTTGCGATCGTAACATCGACTTGGGCGGTCGCTAACTTGAGTTTGTAGGTCTTCCCCCGCTCCATCGCCCGACGTCCGAGCCAAAATAGTTTGACTCGGATCACCCGAGCGACGGCCGGCGGACGGTCGACGTGACTCATAATTTCGCCGCGACCGACGAAGATTTGCTCGCGCAGGGTCAGGCCGGTCGAACGTCCGGCGACTGCCGAAATTGGCTCTTCGGGCAGGTTGAAGCCCTCGATCCGGGCGACAACCGAGCGTTTGCCCGAAGGCAAAAACAGGACTTCATCTCCGACGTGAAACTCACCGGACTCGACCCTTCCCGCCAAGATCCGATTGTCATCGCCAGTGTGCCCCCACTTGTAAACATCTTGTATCGGCAACCGTAGTGGACGACCCTCGGCGGCGGGCGCCTTGGCAAACCGATCCATCGCGCCTAACACACTTGGTCCGTCGTACCAGGGCATCGCCTGCGAGTGAGCCTCGGAGATCAACTCCCCCTCGCGTGCACTCACCGGGATGAAACACGCTGGCTTGACTCCAACTTCTGCGAGGAATTTCTTGTACTCGCGAACGATGTCGTCAAACACTTCGCGCCGGTAGTCGACCAAATCCATCTTGTTGACGGCGACGACAACCTGCGAAATCCCCAACATCGCCAGGAGATAACCGTGGCGCCGGCTATTTTCTTGGACCCCCTCGCCCGCATCGATCAGGAGGATCGCGGTCTCGGCCCGAGCTGCCCCTGTGACCATGTTTTTGAGGAACTCAATGTGCCCCGGTGCGTCGATGATGATGTAGTCGCGCAGGTCGGTACGGAAGAACACGCGTGCGGCGTCGATCGTGATCCCCTGGTCTTGCTCAGCCTCGAGTGCGTCGAGTAAAAATGCATATTCAAATGCTTTTCCGGTGCGCTCGCAGGTGCTTTTGACCTTCTCCAGTTTGCCCTCGGGCAGGGTTTGGGTATCGGCCAACAACCGCCCAACCAAGGTCGACTTTCCGTGATCGACATGCCCGACGATGACGATGTGCATCGTCTCGCGTGCATGTACATTTGTCGGGACATCCATCGCTACATGTACCCCTCTCGCCGCAACTGTTCCATGGCGTAGGCGTTTTCTCGGTCCTGTGCGCGCCCGGCCCTTTCGGCGGTTTTGATGGTGCGTAACTCGACGATGACCTCGGAGGGGTTTGTGGCGCATGAGCTGATGGAACCTGTGCACGGGGCACAGCCGAGCGATCGGTAGCGCCGGCCCTGACCCTTGTCGAAATAAAGATCGATGATGGGGATGTTCTCGCGTTCGACGTACTCCCAGATGTTGACCTCGGTCCAGTCGAGTAAGGGATGGATGCGGACGTGGGTGCCGGGGGCGAAGTCGGTTTTGAACTGGTTCCAAAGTTCAGGTGGCTGATCGGCAATGTCCCAATCACCACCGTGGTCGCGGGGCGAGAAGTAACGCTCTTTGGACCGGCTGCCCTCCTCGTCGGCACGGGCACCGACGATGACACCGGTAAACGGTTCACCGTTGACCTCGTCGACGTATTTGCCGTTGGGCTGCATGCGCCTTCGCGGCCACTCGCCACTCAGCGTTTTACGTAGGGCTTCGGTTTTGAGGGCGCGACAACAGGTCAGCCGGCCGCGCTCGGGCCCCATCCCGTTTGCGAGTGCCTGCCTGTTTTGACCGACAACCATCTGGAGACCCCACTCGCGGGCCACCCGGTCGCGGTAGGCGATCATTTCGGGGATCTTGTAGCTGGTGTCGATATGCACCAGGGGAAACGGGACGTGGCCGAAGAAGGCCTTGCGCGCGAGCCAGAGCATGACGGTCGAGTCTTTGCCGATCGACCACAGCATGCACAGCTGCTTGAAGTGCTTGAACGCTTCCCGAAAGATGTAGACGCTTTGGTCTTCGAGTTCACTGAGCTGTGACATATTCTGTCTCTTTTTCCCGTGTTTTATGATGGCGTGCTCGCCGCTAACGCCCATTCACAGAAATAGCGTTTCTAAGGAGAACGTAGCACATTTTTGGAAAAGTCGACGGGGCAGACCTCACTAAAATTGCTCGAGATATCAATTCGACACTATAAAACATCATAATCAACTGTATATTTATTTGAGGAAGGTTTTGGACTGAACAACTGCGTTTAGGCGGCACGCCTGCGAGGTATTCGGGCGGGAGAATGTCGGCTAACCTGCGGCTCTTGCCGTGACCACGATCGTCATCGATACCTGCGCCGGAGAAGAGGGCAGCGCCCTCGAGGCCGCTGCGATCGCCAGTCTCGAACTCGGCATCCAAGTGGTCGTCGTCGGCGATGAATCCGAGATTACGGAGGCGCTCAACAAGATTGCACATGACGCCGAGCACCTGTCGGTTTTGCACGCGCCCGATGTGTTGCCAGAGGGCGTGACGACGCAAACGGTGGATGAGGTCGCGCCGCGATCGAGCCTGGCTGTTGGGCTCGCCTACACGGCAAGCCAGGAAGACGCAGTTTTCATCTCCGCAGGGCGACCCTCGATCCTGCTTCATTACGCGACGCAATCGCTCGACCGTATTGCTTCGGTCGGCCGCCTCGCCCTCGCTGCGGTCTACCCGACGCTCCAATATCGCGGACCCAACGACGATCCATTTGCGCTCCTGCTCGACGTCGGGGCGACGGCACACTGCACCGGCGATCACTTGGTGACGTTCGCCGCCATGGGTGCTGCATATGCATCGAAAATTTCAGGTGTCGAGCGACCGCGGGTCGCCCTGCTGAGCAACGGCCGTAGTGTCCGGTCCGCGCCGCTGTCGGTCCAGGATGCCGATCTCCGGCTCCAGCGCCACAAACTCGACTTCGACTATATCGGCACCATCCGCGGTGATCAGATCACCGTCGGCGAGGCCGATGTCATCGTGACCAACGGTTTTACCGGCGATGTGGTTGTCCGTACCCTCGAAGGTGTTGCCGCAACGGCCGAAGCCCTGTTGAAGAAGGCGCAGAACCGGTTTCAATGGCGACTCGGGATGTCGATCCTCGGCGGCGGGATCAGTCGGCTGCGGGAGTTCACCAACTGGGAAAACTATGGCGGTGCGCCGCTTTTAGGAGTACGCCAGCCGGTGATTGTCACCCAGGCAAATTCCGGCACTCGAGCCTTTCTCAACGCGATCCGTTTGGGCGCCAAGATTGTCCGCCTCGAAGTTATCGAGTCCATCGGCGTCGGTGTTGCGGCGCTGCGTAGGCTCGAGCGAGCGTTTCACCAAGATCAAGCGGCGACGTGATGAGCGACGAGCAGCAATCGCAACAATCTCCCGAATCTTCGGGTGACGGGGTCGAGGTCGCGGACACAGGCCCCGAGGCCGCCCGTGTCACGGAGCTGTCCGCGAGTGCATCCGAGGCGACAACTTCGAAGATGCCCGAAAGGACATCTGGTTTGCGTGGGACAGCCCCTGACGCGCTTGACACATCCGAGGCGGTTGACGGCGCATCGGAAATTTCGGAGCCGGTCGAGCCGACACCCGACGGCGAAACAGAGTCGATCCACGAGGAAGAACCTCCGCCCGACCGGCTGTTGCACCTTCGCTGGGACCTCGATAAGACTTACCTCCGCACCGAATTTGATACCCTCAAGGACCTTTACCGTACCTTTCGTCAACGGGCCGAAGACAAGGTATCCATTGCAGGTGCAAAGACGTTGCTGCGTGAGCTGGTCGCCCCGCGGGGGGATGTGCTGCGCCGGGTGACCTTCATCAGCGGTTCGCCCAACCAGATGCGCAAGGTCTTGACCCGCAAGCTCGCTCTCGACGGGATTGAACCGGACGTTTTTATCCTCAAGCCCAACCTCTCGAACCTCCTGCGTGGACGGTTTCGGGCCCTTCGCGGACAGGTTGGCTACAAACTCAAGGCTTTGTTGCACAGTCATATGGCAGCGCGACAGGTCGACGAGTATCTGTTTGGGGACGATGCCGAACAGGATGCGTTTATCTACAGCCTCTACGGCGATATGCTCGCCGGACGGGTCGACGGGACGGCTCTCGCTGCGATCCTGCACACTGCGAGGGTCTACCGCCGCGATGTCGATGAAATCATGGCGCTTCACAGCAAGCTCTACGACACAGGCAATGCGGTCCGGCGAATCCTGATCCACCTCGAAGCCCGCTCACCGCTCGATCGCTTTACGCCCTACGGCGGTCGCGTTGTTCCGATATACAATTACTTTCAGGCCGCCCTGGTCCTGGCCGAAGCGGGTCTCATCGAGATGCCATCGGCGCGCAAAGTCGTCGATGCGATGGGTGCGGCTGGCTACACACCTGCCCGTTTGGCCAGTAGTGTCCAAGACCTGTTGCGCCGCGGTGTCCTTCGCCAGCGCACCATCAAGGTGTTTGAGCAGGAACTCTCCGGCTATGATTCGATCTCGGGTCGCCCACCGTCGCTGTTCATCCGCAAATTTGAAGATGTCATTTCAGGTATGGAGACGCTCGCGCGCCCACGACCGGCGGAAAATCCCGAGATCAACTACATCGGATTGTTTCACGCGGCGCGATTTCGACGGAAGCGTCACAGGATGCTCGGGATGGGGATCCGGATCCTCGACTAACCACTTCGTAACGAGCTCGTCCGTCCGGACTGACCCGCACTACGCTTCGGAAAATCCCGAGTGATCCCCGCACTTGGAAGTGAGTCAAAACGGCAGAGCTCGGGATATGAGACGGCTTCCCGAGGAATCCACCGACTTCTCGATTGCGGGGTCGCTCTCCGCCGGGCAGTCGGCCTCCGCATTCGGCTATCCTGGGGCTATCTGTGAGTCTCCTGAGCCACAAACCGGACGATCGGGCGCGGTTTTACCTGCGTCGCCGGCTCGGGGCCGGAAGTATGGGAGTGGTCTACGAAGCGTATGATCGCGAGCGCGACGAGGTGGTTGCCCTCAAGCGACTGATCCACGCCCAAGCCGATGACTTGTACCACTTCAAGCGTGAGTTTCGTGCATTAGCAGATATCGTCCATCCCAATCTCGTGACCTTGCACGAGCTTTTTATCGACGAGGGGCGCTGCTTTTTTACAATGGAGCTGGTCCATGGGGTGCGTTTTTTGGAGTGGGTCCGACCGAATTCCCACCAACATGGTGCACATACAATTGGCCAACGCGGGCCCGACACCCTGCCCGACGAACCACCGACCGCTCGCCGTCGTCCGGATGCTGTGGCCCCAGAAAGCCCGACTGAGCACACGCCGAGCGAACCCAACGAAACCCTCGAACTGAGGGATTTACGCGCCCAGGTTCCCCAGGCTGCAAATCTGGTCGAAGATGGAGAAACGACCATCGATGTCGATTCACGCGGCCCGCTCGAGAACTTGGCTGTACAACGGTTGCGGTCGGCGATGGCAGGATTGGCAAGCGGCGTCTGTGCGCTCCATGCCGCCGGCAAAATCCATCGCGATCTCAAACCGTCCAATATCATGGTCGAACAGACAGGTCGTGTGGTGCTCCTCGACTTCGGGTTGGCGGCCGATATCCCGCGCGCGGGCGTGAGCGAGTCGCGGCCCGAACAGTACCTCACAGGCACCGCCGCCTATATGGCCCCCGAACAGGCTGCGCTTGCGGACATCACTCCGGCGAGCGATTGGTACGCATTTGGCGTCATCCTCTACGAGGCGCTGGCGGGGGTGCGACCGTTTATCGGCTCGGTTACCGACATCATCGGTGACAAGCAAAAAAAACCTGCTCCGCGCGTCCACGACCTCGCCCCTGACCTGCCCGAAGATCTATGTGACTTGGCGATGGCCCTGCTGGCGACCGATCCCAAGGTACGGCCCAAAGGTCCGGATATCCTCGCCCACTTTGGACTGCGTCCGCGCAGCCAAGTCGAGCCAGTTGTTGCACGTACACACGCGACGACTGCAGGGAAGCTCGCCGCCGGAGCTCCGATCGGTCGCGAGGCAGAGTTGTTCGAATTACAACAAGCGGTCGCATCGACGCGCAAGGGAAAGCCGACACTCTTGTGTGTACATGGATATTCTGGTGTCGGAAAAAGTACCCTTATCCGCCATTTCTTCACCACCCTGTCCCGTGACGATCCACCACTGGTATCCTTGCGCGGGCGCTGTCATGTCCGTGAGTCGGTCCCCTACAAGGCGTTTGACGAGATCATCGACCAGCTCGGGCAGTTTTTGTTGTCGCTGCCGGATGCCGAGTCGCGGGTGTACATGCCCCGCGATCTATGGGCCCTCGCCCGCCTGTTCCCGGTGCTGCAGACACTCGTCGAACACCTGGGATTGATGGCCCTCGGACGGTCGTCGCACAATCGGCTCGCTGCAACCTGCGATGATGTCGAGCTGCGGCGGCGCGCGGTCCAAGCCCTGCGAGAGCTGCTGGCCAGGCTCGCCAACCGCTATTTTCTCGTCCTGCATATCGATGATCTGCAGTGGTCCGATGCCGACGGCCTGCGCCTGTTGACCGACCTGCTGCGCGAGCCCGAAGCTCCGCCGGTGATGATGCTGGTCAGCTTTCGGACCGAGGATCTGAGCCATGAGCCGTTTCTCAAACAGCTCGTCGAGGAACCGCCGATCCCGGCCAAGGTGATCGCTCTCGGCCCACTTTCAGATGTGCATGCACGAAAACTTGCAGCGACGCTGCTGACCGCACTCCCCGATGGGTCGCCCGACAGTCCAAATGTTCTGCGCTACCTCGATGCCATTGTCGACGAGGCTCGGGGGAGTCCGTTTTTGATCGAGCAGTTTGTCGACTATGTGCGTATCGAAGAGAACCCGACGATTTCCCTCGAACTCGGGGAGATGATCGAGGCACGGCTGTCCCGACATTCGCCCGAAGCACGGGCACTGCTCAATGTGTTGGCCGTCGCTGCTCGGCCGACCCATATTTCGGTTGCCTGCCAAGCCGCCGAGGTGATGAGCGAGGGAACCGAACTGCGGGCGATGATCCGACGGTTGCAGGCTGCCGGTCTGGTGCGCTGGGGAGGTGATGCCGAGGAACTCGAGCTCTACCACGACCGTCTGCAGGAGGCGCTCCAAGCCAAGCTTTTAGCCGAGAATCCCGATGCGATCAGAACGGTGCATCGCAGCCTGGCGCGCGCGTTGTCGCGGACGGGCTCGGATGATCTCGAAAGATTGTATATTCACTATCTTGGCGCTGGCGAAACATCACGAGCAGCCAACTACGCGGCTCGGGCTGCGGGCCGGGCCTCGGCAGCCCTCGCATTCGATCAGGCGGCGACGTTTTACCGCCAAGCGATTGCCCTGGCTCCGGTCAAGGATTCCGAGGTCCTCGACCACCGGGCGCTTCAGGTCGGTCTCGGCGATGCGCTGGCCAATGCGGGACGCTGCCGGCAGGCCGCCGAGGCCTATCTCAAAGCCGCCCAACTCGTGCATCCTCAACACGCGCTGCGTCTGCGCCGAACAGCGGCAGAGCAGCTGTTGAGCAGCGGACATATCGACGACGGGCTCGATGTGCTCGCCGATGTGCTGCGACAGGTTGGACTGAAACTCGCTAGCTCGCCGCGTCGCGCCCTGTTCTCCCTCATCGGTCTGCAACTGCGCCTACGCCTGCGCGGGATGGATTTCACCGAAATCGAGGAGACAAAAATTCCGGCCGATGAGCTGTTTAAAATCGATGTGTGTTGGGCCGTCTCCTCGGGTCTGGGTATGGTCGACAGTGTCCGCGCAGCCGTGTTTCAAGCCCGCGGGACCCTGCTGGCACTCGATGCCGGTGAGGTCAAACGGGTTTCGACAGCGTTGAGTATGCAGGCGGCATTTGCCGCGAGTGATGGGGCGCTCAACCACGATCGGGCGCTCAACCACGCCCAACAGGCCCTCGCGCTCGCCCATCAAAACGGCTCCCCGCGGGCAATCGCGCTGGCGACCATGGCCCAGGGCGTTTGTACATACATGGTCGGAGACTGGAAGCGGGCCGCCGGTCAATGCGAGGCCGCCGAAATCATGCATATGCAGTGCACAGGCGCGGTCTGGGAACTGGCGACGTCGCGTCGCTTTCACCTCAATTCGCGCCTGTACATGGGGGAGTATCGCCGACTCGCCGAGCAACTTCCCGGACTGCTCGCCGATGCCAATGAGCGCGGCAATCTCTACGCCGCGACCGATCTGCGTCTGCGACTCAATATTTTGTGGATCGTCGCAGATGATCCAACGCGCGCGCGATCAGAAGTCGACCTCGCACTGTCCGAATGGACATCTGGCGGATGGCACCTTCAACACCTCAACGGCGAGCTCGCGCGGGCAACCACCGACCTGTACCAGGGCCGCCCGATCGAGGCATTTTGTCGACTCGATGATGCCTGGGGCTCGATCCAAAAATCGCTACTGTTGCGAATCGAAGTGTTGCGGGTCAATAGCCATGAGCTACGCGCTCGCGCAGGTATCGCGGCCCTGCGTCGCTCGACCCTCCCCGGCCGTTTGCGACGTCGCATTCAACGTACATTGCACCAAGACCTCGCCGTACTCTCGCGGATCGAACTCGGATGGGTTCGTCCACAGGTTGCGTCGCTGCGCGCGTGTATCGCTGCACAAGCCGGCGATCAGCAGTCGTGCATCGCACAATTGCAACTCGCCGCCGAGGGGTTTGAACAGGCGGACATGCACGGATGGGCAGACTGTGCAAAACACCAGCTCGCACAACTTGCACCAGCCCAACTTGAGACGGACTCGACGCCAGTCGACCGCCTGCGTGCTCAAGGGGTCCGTGCTCCTCAACGGTTCGCCGACCTGTTTGTCCCGGTTGGGATGCCCAGCAAAAAACATCCAATTCCGCCCGCCAGTACGACGAAATTGCCGTAGGTTTGACAGGAAGGTGGGAAACGTTGGACGCTTCTCACCATGCGTATGTATCCGCTGGGCCTGATTGTCGCCTGCTTTGGATTCGGGCTGTCCGGATCCGTCGACGCGGCCGTCCAACCCAGTCTCCCGCCAGAAGATCCGAACGCCGGGGCAATTTCTGACGACGAGGGAGAGGGAGCACCTGCGCCTAGCGAGACACCCGACCCGGGTGGACCTCCGGTATTGGGAGAGGATCCCTCGGGCGCGGTCGAGGATCCCAGCGATGAAAGTGGCGATCCGCCTGCATCCGAGGATTCTGGCGACGAAGCAGCGACCGATACCGATACGGAGCTGGGTGAACCAACCGATCTCGAGGCGGAGGGTCCCGATGCTTCGGCCTCGCTCGATGTCGAAGCTGGTGTAGATGCAAGTACTCCAGTTCCGGTCCTCGACGATAGCCCGGATATGGTTCGCGGTCGCCGGGAACCTGCCGTCAACAGCCTACGCGGCGGCCTCGGCCTGTACCACACAACCCTCGCAGACGTCGGAGGACGCCACACGGTCCGGTTTCGCCTGCACACCGACTTCTTCACAAAAAGTGGATTTATCTACGACAGCAGCGAGTTTGGCCCCGACAAAAACACACGTTTTCGCGGCGCGGTGAACCTCGGCTACAGCCCGTTCAAGTGGGGCGAAATCTTTTTTAATGTCGAAAGCTCGGTCAACAAGAATGCCCGCGACCAGCCCGACCGTCAGGACCCCGTCACCAACTTTGCCCTCGGGGACATGACCCTTGGTATCAAAGGAGCCCACCGATTTGTCAAAGGCGGTGCGATCGGACTCGGTGGACAGATGGCGCTGGGGCTGTTGGCCGGTGCCGATCGACTGGCGGCCAACCGCGTCAACTTCAACTTCGATGTTCTGTTTACCCTCGATATTCGCCATCTGACGCGCAGCAAGTTTCCGTTTCGGTTCACCACCAACATCGGCTGGATGCTCGACAACTCGACCAAGTTGCAGGACTGGGAACAGCAGTTAGAGCCCACTAGTCGCGAGATCATGCGCTTTGGGCTCGGGGTCAATCACAGTCGTGTCCGCATGCGGTACGCGGTCGATTTCCCATTTCGCCTCGGCAAGGAACGGCAGTTTGGCCTCGATCCGATCGTCGAGCTCGGCTGGGATGTATCGACCCAAGAAGAGCTCGAGATTTTTGGCCAGCCCGGGGCACAACCTTCCCCCCTACCCCGATCGAGTCTGTGGACGACAATCGGTCTGCGAGCCAATGTCGTCGCGGGGCTTCACCTCGACGCAGCGATCGACGTCGGCATGGTCTCGCCCAACTTTGAGTTTGGTCCGCCGGTACCGCCCTACCAAATCATCTTGGGCCTCGGCTGGTCGATCGATCCCAAGCCGCCGATCCGCAAGGTCGAGGTGCCTGCCCCGATTGAAGAACCGCAGGGCACGGCAGTCCTCGATGGGAGGCTCACAGGACAGGTCATCGACGCCAATGGTGCTCCCGTTGTAGGTGCAAAGATCACGTTCCCCGGGCTGGCAGCCAATCCGATTCTCAGCGACGAGAACGGTTACTATACAAGTTTCCGGTTCCCCGAGGGTGAAGTGAGTGTCCATGTCGAGGCCGCCGATGGTCAGGTCGCCGACGCTGTCGGTGAGGTGCGTGAGGGGGAAGACACAACCCTCGACATCAGTTTTGAGGGCGCATCTGGGGAAGCTTCGCCCGCCGCAGGCACCACCGGGATCGTCAGCGGAACGTTCGTCGACGATGCCGGCAACCCGGTGAAGGTCACGATGATGGTCGTCGGCCAAGGTGTCGAGGAACCATTTGAATCTTCGGAAGGCGGTGAAATCGTGCTCGAGCTGCCGACCGGTGGATATGCGGCGACGATCACCGCAGCTGGCTTTGCCGAGAAGAAGATCGCGTTCGAAGTGGCCGAGGGAGACCAAGGAGCGACCGTCCGCGAAACACTGGCCAAGGCAACACCTGCCGAAACGCCAAACGTCAAAGGCAACAAGCGTCGAATCAGTTTGAAGAAGGGGATCCGCTACAAGGGCAATGCCCTCAGCGACAAGAGCCACGCAATTCTCGATGAGCTGGCGGCTTTCCTCAACACAAACCCTGACTATGCACAGATCGAGATCGCAGTCTACACCGATGATCGCGGTAATTCGAAAAAACGCACCGAGGAACGGGCGGATGCCGTCCGGAGCTATTTGGTCGACAAGGGCGTGTCGCCCGATCGCATCGAGGCGAAAGGGTACGGGGACAAAAACCCCATTGCTGTGAACATGACGGCAAGCGGACGCGCCAAGAACAACCGCACGGTGATCAAAGTCAACAAGTACACGGGCGAGTAAGCCACGGGTCGCTAACGTTGCGCGCTCCGTCTGTCTAGTTCAGTGCTGATACAATCGTCTGAGCTGGCCGCCCATTCGGCAACGAGCCGCCGTAGGCAAACAATCGTATCGGCAACGATCTGAGGAACACTGCCGAGTTGTTACGGGCCGCCGTAGGCGTCGCTAAACTCGGCGATTGTCGACATCAGGCCCTTGGGTACCGGTTGACCCTCGCGTGCGATGTCGCGGAGGGCTCGCTCGTAGTCACCGAGGCCGGTCCCGGGGATCCGGGTGATCTGGTTGAGAGCCGATCGAAGGCTTTTGATGACATCGTCAGACATCAACCACCCGTGGACGGCGTGGAGGCGAAAGACCCGGTCGAGCCAGATTCCCGATGATGATTTTGTTGCTAATGCAATCAAACAGTTGACGCATGAGCGGGCCGTGGGGTGGTCCTCGGGAACCTTGGTGCCCATGAGCTGATTGGTGAGCGCCAGGGCGTAACGCTCGGCATCCTTGAGTTTGCCGACCTTGAGGCTCTTTTCGACTAACTGGCTGATCAGCTGCGGGAACTCGGTTCCGTCGTTGGGCCCCATGGTCTTGCGCAAGCTGTCCATCGGGTCATCGACCGGAGTGAGACTCGCGTCGCTGATGATCGAGATGACTTCGTTCCCGACTCGAATCGTATCTTTGTGGTGAACTTGGACGCGGGTCCGCTTGGTGAGACGCTCGCCGTTGAGAAAAGTGCCGTTGCTACTGTCGAGGTCCTCGACGTGTAAACCCGCTTCAGACACATGTAGTCGTGCGTGGTAGCGGGAAATCCGGTCGTCGTCACAGACGAGCCAGCAGTCACTCATTCTGCCCAACAAGTGCGTCCCGAGCGGGAGGGGCAGCGTGCGTCCGCCAAATTTGATCTTGAACTGCGGCACTGCGGGGGAACAATACCGCAATCCATCGGCGCGGCACAGCCGAAGGAGAACGGCTCGCACCCAAAGTCTGTTCGCAGACCGTGGTTTTTCTCGCGTGTCGCCATCCACCGAGCGCATGATGGAGGGGTCTCGCGAGACATGGCTTGCAATTGCACCTTCGCCCACCCTGAGCGAGGAAAGCGCAGGTTTGTTGGGCAACGCCATGCGTGATTTCAATCTCCGGAGATTCGGTCGCCGAGAATCTCCGATGCCGCGAAGGGACAACAAGCGGCAGCGTTGAAGAGTCCCCTTCAACAGTTTCGTGCATTTACAAGCCGGTGCCGGAGTGCGACCGGATCCTCAACGCACCTCGAAGGTGTCGTCCGGCACGACCTGAGCATCTTGGATCAACACCCGCAGGACTTGACCGCGGGTTCCCTGGGTGCTCCCGCGACCGCTCGAATCAACCACGTAGACGACCCCGCCTTCGGGTGCTGCAATGACCTGCACCGGACTGGTCAGGGGCACCGAATCGAGCTGGACGGCGAAGTTGTATGGGGTGTAACCGGCAAGGGTCGTAAACCGCTGATTGTAATTTCGCGGAATCCGCGACCTTCGGAACTCGGCAAACTCAGGTGGCCAGTACTGACCTGGCGAATCCTCGTCGCTCCCGGGGATCGGCTCGATCAGGGCGTCGAGCGAGGCCAGGTCGAGGACCAGGGACATCATTGGGTTGCTAAACCGCAGTGCCTTAACGGGTGTGCCGTCGTAGGTCATCTGGTGGAACAGCGGGGCATCTTCGTCGAACCGATCGGCGATCACCAGGCACGGGTTTGGATCTTCGTTGCCCGGGGTGGCATCGCTCGGACAGTCTGGAATCGGCCACAGCGAGGTTTCGTTGGCATCCATCGTCTCTTCGAGGCGGATCCGACTGGTCAACAGTTGCGACATCGTCGTGTCCTCGTAACACTCGCCGTTGTCGTCGGCTTTGACCCGATCGTCGATAAACGAGTACTCGCCCGGACCGCTGAGGATAAAACTGTTGCTGGTGTGGACTTGGTACTCAACCAGTTCGCTGTAACAGTACGGACCCGGCAAATGGCGCAGGGCACAGTCCTCGGTCTCTTCGTCGCAGATCCGCCGGCAACGACCGTCGACACAGTACGGGAACGGGATCTCCTCGCCCTCCGCACCCAGTTCGACAACCCCATCGCAGTCGGCGTGCTCGACACAGCCACCTTCGGGCTGCTCTTCGGCGCACAGCAGGCGCCCGGTGATTTCGACCGGCGTGCGAACATTCTCGGTTTCAGGATCGCCATCGTCGATCTCGGCCCAATCGAGAAATGACGTTTTCGGGATGTCCCTTACCTGTAGATACAAACGATCTTGGAACGCCTTGGTGATCGTGAACTCGCGGATCGGATTGCCGCATGGGTCGTGGATGAACTCAGCACACGCGTCGAGCAACTTGGCGTAGTCGGAGTCGTAGCGCTGCTCGGACACACACAGGCCTGTCACTGATGTGCCTGTTGGATCGAGCAGACACACCCGCCCTGCCCCGCAATCGTCGTCGTCGGTACATCCGTAGACAAACAGCTTATCGCCCGCAAGCACACCGTCGTCGCAGAAGTTCGCGCGGCTGTCGACGAGCATCGAGTCGCCCTCTTCTTGGGGTGCGCAATAGGCCTCGTGGAAGAACAGACTGTCCTCGTCACACACCAGTCGCCCGTTTTGTGACACGGTCCCCGGGATCGGCCCTTCCCAGGCGAGGACCCACTCCGAACCCCGCCACTCGCGATAGTCGCGGACGATCGCCCGGACGACATCGTTCTCGTAGAGGGCCGTTGGCACCTCATCGACCGATGCGACGGTGCCCAACTTATCGCGGTTGCCCGGCTCGTTGAGACCGTCGCCCTCCCCATCTTCGCCGCCGTTTGGGTCGTAGGCGGGGAATCCTTTGAGTGACACGCTGCCGACATAGGCCTTGTCGATCAGACGCAACCCGGGTGCGAGCACCTTGGTCGCGCCGGCATTGGTCAGGTCACCCGCGAGTACCCGGGTCGGCGGGGCATCTTGCATCCGCGGCCACAACGTCGGGTCTTGCTTGCGCGTCGGATCGGCCGAAGGCCACACCGAATGGGTCGTAACGGTCGTGTCCATCGTGCCCAACGGATCGACGATCCCACCGTTGACGGCGATTTGTCGCTCGGGGAAGTGGCCGAAGTTGACGAGCGTCACGGTCCCGGCATTGGTCACACCGATCCCCAACACACCGGTGATGTTGTTGGGGGTCACCGCATTATTGGAGTTCTCATCTCCGGTTGGTGTGGCGTCTTCGGTGGGCAGGGTTTGAAACGTCCAATCGGTGACGACCGCCCCCGAAAGCGGTACCCGGATCCCCGGACCATCGGCGAACGCTCGGCGGTCGGGAACCGTCGCATCTGGTGAGATCTTGGGTGCCGTATTGCAAAATGGCCCGTCCTGACTGAGGAAGTTTGGATCGTATTGGGTGTCGCACTCGACCGTGCCGACCGTGCCTTCGAGGTCTTCCAAATCACGGGCGATGACACGGGTCGAACCATCGCCGGCAATGACATAGAGGAACTGGTACCTGCCCGTGTGGTTGTTCGACGGTTCGACCAACTGCATTTCGGGGGTTGGCCGGATCCGGACCACGCCACGGGCTCCGATGAGGTCGTGTCGCAGCGGCTCTTCGGTCCACTGGCCGTCGAGGTCGTAGGGAAACGCAAACACCGTGTCGGACCCCTTACCGCCGACGTGCAACACATAGATCTGTTCGGGGTCTTCGTCGCCCTCGACTTCGCTGTTGGGATCGTCCGCCGCAACCATCGACAACGCGTTGGGGAACACGCCAGTTGGTGTATATTCACCGTTTTCGACACCACCGGTTGCGGCCTCGGAGCCCTCCTCGAGTTGGTCGGGGCAATCGACCGGGCAATAGGGCGTGGTCCCGGTATCGAGGACGGTCACCGTGCCATCTTCTTCGGTGACAAACTGACGGCTTTGGACAATCAGTTGGGTGCGCAGGTCGATCTCGGCGACCAACTGACAGTTCGGGAACGTCACGATGACGCTCGCAGGATTGTTGTATGTGCACTCGACGTAGTCGATCACACCGTCGGTATCCCCCTCTTCGAGAGGTGGCGTGGTTTCGCCGAGACCGAGGGAATACTCGTCGGGGACTGCGATCATGTCACCTGGCCTTGAAGCCAGCACACGACCATCGCCGGTCCGCGGCACGACCCGCGAGACATAGGTCGACGGTGCGTGGTCGGTCTCGATATCAAACGCGTAGCCGGCCAGCGGTGGAATATCGAGGACACTCAGGTCGCAGGATCCGTAGTTGGCGGTCACCGCCTGGCAACGGTCGGCGGTCGTGACCAGCCGCGAGGGCAGCGATCCGACGGGGATAAAGCTGTACCCCGGGGAGTCGGTGTCCATATCGACCAAGCGGTTGGAACAGGCGCTGAACATCGCCACTTCGTTGCGCTCGGAGTTGGCGACAAACCCGACCAGGTGAGGATCGCCCTGCCCTTCGTCGTACTCGATGTCACAGGTTTTGGTCTCGCCCGTGGCGACCACACCTTTGCAGTGGCTGACATCCTCGGGAAACAGGACGCCGTTGCTGTTGATGTCGATACACGACAGCACCATGTCCATCGGGCGGTCGAGGGTGCGGTTGGGGATCGTGAGCTCATCGTCCGCGGTACAACCAGCGAAACAGCCCAGCATCATCAGGGCATGGGCGAGCAGCTTGGGATAAGGGGGCTTTGTCATCCGCCGTACGGCTCCTGTAGCCCGATCCGGGCGATCTCAGTAAAACGCGTCACGCGGGCGCGGGAAACATCGATGACACTGATCGTCGCATCGAGCGTGTTGGCGGCGTACAGAACCTTTCGCACCGGGTCAAAGACCATCTCGTGGGGGCCGGTGCCGGCAATGACCTGGCGCACCACGCGGAACGTCCGCAACTCGACTATAAAGATCTCGGCCGGCTTGTAGCAACTGACAGCTGCGAATTCTTCGCCGTCGTCCTCGAACAGCTCGAGTGCTTGCGGTTCGGCACAGATCTCGACCGAGGCAACGGTTTCGTTGCGCACCTCGCCGTCGTCGTTGAGGCTGGTATCGATGTAGAGCAGGCCGCCTGGGTTGACCTGGGTGACATACAGCGCGTTGCCATCCCGCGAAAATGCCATCTCGCCGAAAAACGGGGCCCCGAGCAATTGGCTGACGCCGACGCCACCGAGGGTTTGGGGAACAAACGTCAGCTCGCTGACAACCTCGAAGTCGCACAACAGTCCGCCCGGTTCGCCGAGGTCGGCATATTCGATGCACATCTGTCCCTCGCTGGGCGTTTGGGCATCGATGCTTGTGATCTCGACCCGCGGAAGGTCGCGGTGTCCAACATACATTTTGGGCGCGGTACAGCCCGGAAGGTCACTGCCCAGGGCCTCGGGTGGGCACGGGCGCTCGGCGATCCCAAAGCCACCGACGACCTCGTTTTCATCGAGCAGAAGTTCTTCGTCGATCAGTACCGACTGGCCGCCGCCGACCTCGTCGAGTCCGTCGAGGTCGATGAGTGTCACCACCGGACGATTGAGATGGGTGACGAGGCCGACCGGGTAGTCCGGATGCTCGGAGATCACGATGTTGGCTGGTTCGGTGGCCAACCGCGTCAACGTGTCGTCGCCCCGCAGGTGCTTCATCCGATAGTCGGATCCACAGCGACGCGGATCGCTTTCGTCTTCGCCCTGCCCGCACTCGAACTCGAGGTCGCCACCACCGAGCCCCCCCGAAATATCGACATACGAAATACTCGGATCGCCGCGGACCGGTGTAAACAGCCGCATTCTGTCACTTGTATCGGGGTTGGGGCGCCACAGTGCGGCGACCGTGGCAAAACTCGTCATGTAGACGGTTGTATCTTCATTGATCACCGCCCCCTCGTCGCACTCGATCATTTGCGGTCGCGAAACGTTGCGTCTACAAGGACGGCTGTCGGTCGCCTCGGCCCCGACATCGTTGACATCAGAGCTGACCACAAGTTCACCCGTGGTTTGCAGCGCCGCGTCGTCAAATGCGAGATCGAAAAAGCGGTCGAGGTTGATCGCTACCAGGGACGAGCCGTTGAACGCGAGGTCGCTGTTGGCGTTGACGACAAATAACCACTTGGATGCCTCCCCCAAGGGCGGGCGCGGATCGAGGACCATGCCCGATGGGAAGTACAACTGCCGGGGTTCGGGCGCATTGCCGACGCTGGGCGAAAAACAAGAGACCTGGGTTGCGAGCAGGCCTATGCCACAAAGGCACTGCCACCCGCGCGAGCGTGCTTGCGGGGTGATTGGCGGGGTTTTGGTTGGTGAACCGCAACTGCGCGCGTTCGGCCGGATCTGCATCGGGCGGCAACCTACCACAGTCCCGCGCAAACGGCCGACACTGCTGGAAATGTCGAACTTCCCGCATCGGGGCGAGCTCACGCAGGAATCAATTTCCCACGGGTGTGGTTGGGATTGCTGGCCGTGGTGCGTCACCCATCGCGCGGCAGTTGGGCAAAAAATGCCTGCGATTTGAGGGGGCGCCGAAGATGCTGGCGGATCAGGCCTACGGTGATGTCGCGAAGTCCGCGTCGAACCGCAGCTGCCGCGCCACCGACCTCTCGCAACACATCGGCACGGTCCCCTTCCGCGAGAGCAATCGCATGTAGCACCGACGCCGCAGGTACCTGATTGTCACCGCGATGCGCCGCACACAACACCCCGCCACGCGTCGGGTCAAACCCGACTTCCGAGGATAGGTCGCGGCGGTCGACGACTTGCTGACGACACACACAACAGCCAAAAAGTGGGGGCAACAACCCGAGGGTTCGCAAAAGTTGTAGCTCAAACCTTCGCAGCGCGGCCGGCTTGGGCGGGTGGTCGATGATCGCCGTGAGACTGGTCAGGACGACCTCAAACACAGCCGGGTCGTGGACATCCATTCCGATCAGTTCGTCTGTCAGTTCACACACATAGGCGACATAGGCGAAGCGCGTTAGATCGCGTCCGACCGGAGTGTGGTCGCCGGTCGGATCAAAACTCGCAAGCCGCATCCACGTGCCTTTGCCGGCGGTAAGTGTGGCTACGCCGCGCATGCCCGGGGCCAGACCACCGACAAAACGTTTGCGCGAGCGTCTCGCACTCGCGGCCACAGCTTCGCGTTTGCCATCGGCCGTGAGCAACACGGCAATCAAGTCCGCCTCGCCCAAAGGACGGGTCCGCAGCAATACCGCCGGCAAGGCATTGCCCTGAAACGCGGCTTTCAAACCATCACGTTGAGCAACACGGTTGCCAACCAGAAGTAGAACAAAAGGCCCAGGATATCGACCGAAGTTGTGACAAACGGTCCGGTTGCGATGGCCGGATCGACGTGAAATCGATGGAGTACCAACGGAACCGAGGTCCCGACGCCCGCGGCAATGACCATACAACCAACCATGCCGAAGGTGACGACCATACCGAGACCGACCGGGTCATCAGCAGTGGCGCCGAGCAACGGTGCGAGCAGGGAGATCAAGGTCCCGTAGATCATCCCCAATACCGCACCCAAGGCGATTTCTCGGACGAGGAGGCGACCGACGCGAGAACCTGCGATGTAGCCGACGGCGAGTCCGCGGACGACGATCGTCGACGATTGGGTGCCGACGTTGCCCCCCATGCCTGCGACCACCGGCATAAACAGGGCCAGTGCCGGAACGGTGCGCAGGGCTTCTTCGAAACCCTGCAGCGAAACTGCAACCAACAATCCGCCGAGCGCCGCGGTCAACAGCCATGGCATCCGGGCGCGGAAACTCGACCAAAACGATCGCGTGTCGACCATTTCCTGCCCCGCACCGGCCATCTTCAAAATGTCCTCGGTCGCCTCTTCGCGGATGACATCGACGACGTCGTCGATCATCACGACGCCCAGTAATCGGCGTTGACTGTCGACCACCGGGAGTGTGACCAAATCGTAGCGGCTGGCGATCTCAGCGACTTTTTCCTGGTCGGTATCGGCAACGACTGTTACGACCTCGGTCTCCATGACCTCGTGGATCGGTTGGTCCGGTTTGCCGCGGACCAACATCCGCAGGGTAATGAATCCGATCAGGCGGTCGTGCTCGTCGACGACATACAAGTAAAAGACGCTCTCGGGTAACTCCTCGGCCTCCTGCAATAGCCGCATCGCCTCGGCGATGGTGAAGTCCTTGCGCACGCGAAACACGTCGAGGGACATCAGTCCGCCGGCGGTTTGGTCGTCGTAGGCGAGCAGCTCTTCGAGATCAGAAACTTCGTCGGCGTCGACCCGTGCCAAGATCTGGCTGACACTGGCCCGCTCGACTTCTTGCAAAATATCGACAGCGTCCTCGGGATCGAGTGCATCGACTAGGTGCGCGGCTTCTTCGGGCGCCAAGCGGCTGAGCACTTCGGCCGCATGTTCGTAGCGCATATGGCCGATCACTTCGGCCCGGCGATCGAGCTGCAGCAACGGCAGCACGCGATCCTGTTCGTCGGCGTCGAGGATGTCGAGCAACGAGGCGACCTGCACGGCATCGAGTCGCGCAAGGGTGCGGATGAGCAACCGCTCATCCCCCTTCTTCATCAGCTTGACGAACTCAGCGATGTTGCGAACAACCGCCATGGGCCGCCCGGAATATACGCGATGTCTCGAAAATTGGTGGGGACCTCAGGAGGCCGGTGCAAACACACCGCCACCCGACATCCCCAGCGTGAATGCGGCAAGCACGAGCAGCGCCAACAGCAGAACCACGCCGAGCCACAACAGCTGACGACTCGGGAGTTTGCCAGTCATTTGGCCTACGCGGCGAACAACGGGATCGAATCGCATCCACAATTCGGCGAACAAGCTCGGGGTTGTCGCTACGGGAGGCTCACCCGAAGCCGGAGGTTGCTGCTCCCCCACAGGTTCGACGGAGTCGGCGAGCGCCAACACCGAGTCGCTCGGCGTGCGCCCAGACGGTTCTTCGGGGGGATCTTCGTCTTCGGACTGCGCATACAACAGTTCAAAAAACGCCTCGGGATCGACTTCGAGAGTTCGTGCGCAACACCGCAAAAACCCCTTCACAAACACAGGGCCCGGGAGCTCGTCGTAGCGATCTTCCTCGAGGGCCAGCAGACTCGCGCGGGGAACTCGCGTGCGGGTGGCGAGTTCTTCGATGCTGAGATTTTGTTGCTCACGCAAGTCGCGGAGCAGCGCGCCCGGAGTCTTTGGCAGTTCAACTTCCCGCTCCGGGAAGTCTTCCGGATCGCGAATGATTCGCAACCTGCTCGTGGGCACACGCATGCGCGCATATTGTGGGTCGATTCAATTGGGGTCGACAAGTCCTCCGCTCCGGATTTCTCGCATGGGACGGCGCGGTTGTTCGGTGACCACAAGCGCGCCAGACTTCATGGTCGATCTCACCATTTTGCCCCAAAAGCTTCCCAGAACTATTTTTATGACTTTTTGGCGATGCCTCGTTGGGATGTTGAGATCCGCTCTGCGCCATCCGCGGATGCTGCTCACGCCTCGAGGTGATCGGTTCGGACATGGCGATCTCCGATTCCTGTCCGAGCAAACGACCCGCGGGAAGCATGGCCGTTGTGATCGGAAGCGAACCCCGAGGCCGGTGAACAACTCGGTGAAATCATTGAGTCGAACTGGCGAAGTCGCGTGTTGCGATGAACCCGCTGCTCGTGCGTGCCCAGGTTTCGCAATCACTCTTGTAGGCACAACAGCCCCGCGACTTGTTGCCTCAGCGTGGTGACGCCATCCCCCGCTGGTATGATCGAGATGTGCAGGATGCAGTAGCGCTCGTCGCTTTGATCGACAGCATCAAAGCCGAACCGCGCGTCGATCGGGAGTGGTTGACGACGACGTTGCAAACCCATTGGGACTTCCAGCCGGCTGGGTCATCGGCGACGCGGGCGTGGAGTGTCGGTGGGGTGCACGGCCTCGAGACACTGGTCCAGTCGCGGCCGGTGGTCCGCGATCGTCATGCCGACTTCGTCGATGATTTCCTGCGTGTCCCCTCGCAATGCACCATCGCTTCCTATGCCATCGGTTCGAGTCAACGCCCGGTGCCACGACTCGAGATCAGCCGGTTTGAGCGTTGGATCGGAATCCAGTCCGAGGGGATCGGTGGACGTACACCGGCGAAGCTGTGCCGGGAACTTCGCGAACGCCTTCCGGGGTTTTTGGCCCGCAGCCTGCGTCAGGGCACCGATCGGGAGTTGGTTCTGTTTACCTTCCTGGCGTGTCTACACGAAGTTTCCGGAATCGGGCGAACCTACGCTGCGGCGCTCGACATCCGCCGGGCGCTGCGTTTGCTCGACGACCGTCTCGGCAATCCCGAACGCTTTCACATGTTGGTCGCCGACGGCCGGACGACCGGGGTGTTTCACCGTGGGGGTAGCCTCCTCTCGCTCGTCGCCACGCGAGCAAAACCCCAGCGCAAGTCGCTCACAGGCCCGCACCCGGCCGTTGACAGACACCCCACGTCATTGTTGCTGATACACAACCCCGAGCATGATGCAGCCGTGATCACCGAGGGCGTCGAAGCCGTCGCCGACGGGGTTCACACCCTGCGCGCCGAGGCGCCGGTGCACCTCGAGAGCGACTGACGATTGTAGCTGCAATGAACCCGTTGGCCGCGACTACCCCAGGCGGTAGTTGAGACCGAACATCAACATATGGGTCAGGGGAAAATCCCCCGAGAAACTACCGACGAGGGCCTGGTAGCCGATCGACACACCGAAACCTTGAAACAGATGGGAGTCGCGACTCGGCTTGACCAACAAACCCATGTTGATATTGAGCCGCGGTCCGTGGGGTGCCCGTGAGGACAGATCGTTGGTGGGATCTGCGGGACCTGCCCCTGCGACCATGCGTGTCGGTGCAAACAGAAAATCGTAACCTGCGCGGACGCCAAAATATCCGCGCCCGTTGAGTGGCAGACGTCCGAGGGTCAGTGTCGGGCCACCACCGATCAGTGCCGTCACCGCAGTCTGTCGGTTCTCGCCGATCGCCAGTTGACCACCGACCGCATGGATCGTGGCCGCGTAGCCGATGACGTTCCAATTCTGTCCGAGGTCGACCAAAAGCCCGCCCAGGCGCCCTGCCGAGGTTCGCATGGAGTTGCCGGCGACGTAGAACACCCCCCGGACGAGCAGCGAAAATCGACCGGGGTTTTCGGGCGGACGATAAAGTTGCCGATACATCTTCCGCATCGCCGCAAGCTCGGCCTCGATCTGTTCCTCCTCGCTAAGGACGGGTCCGCGATTGCTCGGCGGAGGAGGAGGCTCGCCCTCCGAGGGCGCCAAGATGTTTGGGGGCTCGACAGGAGGTGTCCCCGGAGTCGGTTGCGTGGACACAGATCCGGGAGGTGGTTCAGGCCCGGTTTGTGCGGGGGGAAGGGGCGAAATCGGTGCAGTTACACCATCCCCGGGCGCGGTATTGGTTTCAGGTTGGGTTGCCGAGACCTCAGATCCCGATCCCGGCGCGGCCGTCGATGGTGTTGGGAGCGAGGCTTCCCCGGCGGCAGGTGTGGATGCATCAATTTGGGGCCTCTCCCCCTCAGGCGCAGCAGATGTCGGGGTCGTGTGTAACCAAACCAAACCACACACAACTGCGAAAACACAGTGTTTGCGGAGCGCGGGGGATCGTGACCACATAGGCGAACACTACCGGGCTCGCGTGCGACACGCGAGAGATTTTGTAAATGGCCCGTGATTTCTCGCCACTGCGATAACCCTCGCTTGATGAGAACTTGACGAATTGGACGTAAACACTGAGCCTTGTGTCGAGCTGGGTGCGTCACAACGACAGCGCCCTGTCACGGAGACAGTCAATGCGCAACATTTGTAACTTTGCACGCTTCCGGGTGCTACCAGCCCTCGTCGCGGTCACGTTCCTTCCGCTGACCGCCTGTGGCCCGATCGCGTTTGAAGACTCGAGTGCCCTGGTGATCCTCGGGGATCCTCCTCCCCCTCCCAAGCCCGAGCCCAAACCTGAACCAAAACCGAAACGGGTCGAGGTTCGCGACAACCGGATCGTGATCAACGACAAGATCCAGTTCGACTTCAACAAGGCGACGATCCGCGAAGAGTCGTTTGATCTGCTCAAAGAAATCGCGGATGTGATCAAGGCCAACCCCCACATCAAGAAGATTTCGATCGAGGGTCACACCTCGACCGAGGGCAGCGACAAACACAACCAGAAGCTGTCGGACAAGCGGGCCGCCTCGGTCAAAAAGCACCTCGTCGAGAAAGAAAGCATCGCCGACGAGATGTTGTCCTCCAAGGGTTTTGGTGAAAGCAATCCAATCGCTGATGAGTCGACCGAAGAAGGCAAGGAGAAAAACCGCCGCGTCGAGTTCATCATCACCGAACAGGACGTCACCAAGACGAAGGTTGAGATCGACCCCGAAACCGGCGAAGAAAAGGTCGTCGAAACCAAGAAAAACTAAGGAGCAGCTGCCATGCGTAACGTGATCCTTTCTATCGGTTTGATCGCGGCTTCGTCCGTGCTCCCCGCTTGTACATGCATCGCTCGCGATGCTGAGACCTACCGCCAAGACACCCGCTCGCTGGTCGAGACCCGCAACTCCGCACTCAAAGAGTGCTACGACGCTGCCTTGGTGACCGATCCGAACCTCTCCGGCGAGGTCGTCGTCAACTTCACCGTCGAGAAGAAGACGGGCAAGATCATCAACACCGCGGTCAACGACTCGTCGTCCGCCCCGGCGACCTTGAGTGACTGCATCGTCGATGCGATCGACGGGCTGACCCTCGATCCCGTCGACCAGCGCGACGGCGAAGCGACGTTTACTTGGCGCTTCAAAGCCAACGCACCGGCCTGACGCAGGCACAACCAACGATACGGTCACGGGTCTCGCACTCGTGGCTGTATCTAATTTGTTGTACCTTCAACTGATGCAGCCAGCTGACTACTTAGCCGAGCTCCGTGCCCGCGTCGACGCCCATTTCGCTGCGGCTCAAGACCGCGAAGGTACAGCGATGCAGTGCCGGGCCGGGTGCACCCAGTGTTGTCACGCCCGCTTTGGGGTGTTTGAAATCGAAGCCGATCCGATCCGCCGGGCACTCGCCGAACTCGCGCAGACCGCTCCGGAGCTCCGGCAACGGATCCGGGACCAGGCACGCGACGAGTCATGCCCCCACTGTGCTCTGTTGGTCGATGGGATCTGTGCGGTCTACCCGGTTCGGCCGTTGATCTGTCGCTCACATGGGCTGCCGATTGTCGTCGACGATGGCAGAGGTGACGCATTTGTAGATCATTGTCCCCTCAATTTTCAGACTTCGCGCCCAGCGCGTGCGAGCCTGATGGTGCTCGACAACCTCAACAAACCTCTGTCTGCCCTCGCACAAATTGCCCATCCACATCACGAGCGCATCGCGCTTGCCGAACTCGGATCGTGACCAGACTCGGCCACGATTCCGGCTAATGCACGCATTTCCCCCGGAGGTGACGATTTGACCGGTTTCCCGATTTTTTTCGACTTTTCTGTGGCGAAGTGTTGACGCGCGAACGATAGAACAGTAGAACGCCATTCCCTGGTGCGGGGTGGAGCAGCCAGGTAGCTCGCCGG
>CAZUPD010000076.1:0-35663 GCA_964621785.1 uncultured Nannocystaceae bacterium | reverse complement strand
CACATCGCTGATAAGTCCGTGTATCATCATGGAATTACCGCCTCTGCAGCGGCCTCGGCCTCGGCCTCGGCCCGGCGAACCTCCCGTGCTTCAAGGTCGGTCGACGCAGCATCCCGCTCGGCCGCGGCGACATCGATCCTCGCCGGCCTGCGGAAGTTGAACACATAGGTACGTAGCAGGTAGCGCACCATCGACGGCTCATCGAGTGTGGGATGGATCCGCGGCACGACTTCGCGGCGGTGGGCGGCATCGAGTTCAGACCAGTGCATCCCGGCGCGGTTGTGGTGGATCGTGTGGTAGCCGTTGTTGCACATGATCCAGTTGAACCACCGACCGACAAAGTTGCGCGAGTGGTTCCATTCGCTGTGGATATCGGTGCGGTCGTGCTGGATCAGGTTGATCCGCAAAATTCCGCGGGCACCGTAGAGTTGGGGCAAAAATACAAAAAACAGCGCGCCCCAAAAATCGAAGTACATCAGCACCGCGAGCGCGAGTGCCGGCACCAACGTGTCGGTGTAGTAGCGGCGAATGAAGTGGCGCTGGCGGGTGTGCTTCATCCACAGACCAACACCGGTAAACGTGTTGGGGCCGACGGTGTTGGGAAAGTGGATCAGGTTGAGCAGGTTCCAGCGAAACCCGACGTGTTCGGGTGCAACCCAGTCGGGCCGACCATCATCTTCAAAATGGTGGTGCACCAAGTTGTGCCCCGGCACATTGGCGGATGCCGGATAAAAGTTGCCGAAGCTGAGGATGACCCGCCACACCGCATTGAGCCGCCGCGAGTGAAAGATGCCGCGATGCATGTGATTGTGCAGCACCACCGCGTTGAGAAAGCTGAGCAGGCAAGCGCCGGTAAATGTCAGGAGGTTGCGGGTCTCGGGGATGAAGTACATCGACCCGAGCAGCGCCCAGTAGGTCGCGACAATTCCGATCTGCCGCCACTCGCTCGGATGGCGGACCAGCCACGGATCGTCGCGGGTACTCACGGGCCAGCTTGTAGCACTGTCCCGCGCCGATGTCCCCCCGAGGTGTGGCCGGCGTTGTCGAGATCACGCACTGGCTTTCACAGGCGCGCAGACGTTTCGGCTGCGGAGTTCCGACCGGGCTTTGAGATCTGCTCCGCACCTCAGCGCGGCACTCGAACGGTCGCCGTGATCATCGCTACGCACGGGCCAAAGATACATGTACAGGCATTATTTTTTAGAGTTGTACATCTTCCCACAACACGCCGAGCTGCAACACAATCGCGTGAAATGGTTCGGCGCGAATCTCCTGGTCGTCGCTGTAGTTGCCGATGTTGACCCACTGCCCGGCCTGCAGGCGCAGGACCTCGAGCGTGCGAAGCAGGGGGTTGACCACCCACGCATGGGAGACTCCCTCGCGTGCGTAAATCGGCAGCTTGAGCGTGCGGTCGACTTTTTCGGTCGACGGCGAGAGCACCTCGCAGACCCAATCGGGGCGGATCTCGAAAAACGGCGCCGCACTGATGTGGTCCATGTTGGAGCGGCGCCAACCCGCCAAGTCGGGGACGAGGATGTCTCCGCCCAAATGGAGCTCGGGTTCGTCGACGATGATCCAACCTCCCGGCCCCCCCTTGCCGCGTTTGAACGGTGGCCCGAGTTCCTCACCGAGCGCCGAACTGGCGGCGGTGTGTGGTCCGGCCGGGCGGGGGTGGAGGTACAGCTGTCCGGCAAGCACCTCGGCAACCTTGTGCGCGGGGGCTGCCAGGACATCTTCATAGGTCGCGTGCTTGCGGGCCGTGCCATCCATGTTTCTATTATAAGAGCAACTTTGTCGGCTGCCACACCGCTAACCCGTTGAAAACTCAGTAGCCCTGCTCACCGTCCGATCACCGGTTGCCCTGCCTCATAAAGAGCCAAGAGAACCCGCGATCGTTCCGTCCGCCACGAACGGGCGAGAGTCCCGACGGGGGTGCCCCAGCCTGTCGGCCCGAATCTCCCGAGTTGCGACATCGCCACCCCGCGATTTTAAAGAGTGTGATCACAGCTGCACAGTCGTCGCTCTCTCGACGTTGTGAGCTGCGCTGTGCTATGGCAGCCCACGGTGTCGCGTTTGCTATCCATGATCCTGACCCAGCCTTCGGTGCAATACCGGCGCAATCCGTTGTTCTACTTCCAATACGACGGGGCCTTCTTCGCCGTGTTGCTCGGTTTGTTTGGCGCGCTGTTTGTCGCCGACTCGATGCCGCTGATCGAGTGGCAGCCGTGGCACATTTGGCTGTTGCCGGCGGTGATCTACGTGCACATTCTGGCAAACGTTTGTATCCACAACTGTTGCCACGGCAACTTTCCCCGGGCGATCAATCGGATCATCGGCGAGGTATTGGGCCTGTTTGTCATCACCCGCTACGCCTCCTGGGAGATCGTCCACCAGCGTCACCACCGGTACTCCGACGACCCCCAAAAAGACCCGCACTTTGTCTCGTCGACCAACTTCTGGCGGTTTTTGTACAACACGATGATGATCAACGTGGAGCGCCAGCTGCAAAATCAGTACTACGACCAGTTTGGCGACACCCCCGAAAACCACCGCCGCGAGATGTGGCGGGCCATCCTCAGCTTCGGCACCATGCTCCCGCTGGTCGGCTGCTGGTACCTCCTGCTCGGGCCCGAAGCATTTTGGTATCTGTTTATCCCCGCCAACGCCGTCGGTTGGGTGCACGTCGCCCACTTCAACTGGGCCACCCACAATGCCCACGACCCGAGTGGCGACTACAAGCCGGTCAACTTGGACCACGGTCTGTACTGGCTGGGCAATCGCATCTGGTTTGGCCTGTATATGCATGGAAACCACCACAAGCGGACCAACGTGTTCAACCCGGCCAAGATGGAGCAGGTGATGGCCAAGCGGGCTGCTGCTCGTGCTGCGGCTGCTGAACGACGCGCGTAACTGGTGTAGTCAGTGTGAACCGACCTGCACACTTTCGCTGCGGTTCGTGTGGAGTTTCTCGCCGTCCCGACATCGCCCGCGACGGGAGCTTCGCCACGTGCGACCGGCCACAGTCCATGCGGTGGCACGAAAGTATGAATCTTCGCCGCGAACGTGCCAGGTTCGCACGCATTGTCCTGACAACCCGGTCTTCTCGACACGCGAGAAAGTCACGGCCTGCCGGGCACCGGATTTTCCGATCCGCGGCCATCTCTGTTAGGTTCACAGGCCACAGATGCCCGAGCCTCGCCAAGTCCACGGTCGCACCATCCACGTGACCGGCAGCGGTCGCCAGTTCAAGTCGGACTTCCTCGAGAAGTTCAGCAAGTGCCACGGTCTGGTACCGCTGTTTATCTACGCACCATTGGTGTTTTGGTTGGTGTGGCTCAGTCTCCACCGCGGTCTCAGCGTCGGCACGATCGCGGGGTATGCAGCTCTTGGAGTGTTCATCTGGACGTTTGCCGAGTACTGGCTGCACCGGACGGTGTTTCACTTTCACCGGCTGCCCAAACTGCATTACTTCATCCACGGGATTCACCACGACTACCCCAACGACAAGGACCGTCTGGTGATGCCCCCGGGTGCGAGTGCCCTCCCGGCCCTCGGTTTTTGGCTCGTGGCCCAGGCGACCCTTGGCGATCTGCTCGCCCTCCCGGCCTTCGCCGGCTTTGCGATCGGCTACCTCTGGTACGACATGACGCATTTTTGGACGCACATCGCCAAGCCGCGGACACGCTACGGAAGATTCCTGCGCCGCCACCATATGCTGCACCACTTCAAGACGCCCGACCGCCGATTCGGTGTATCAACACCGATTTGGGACATCGTCTTCCGAACATTTCGCTAGTCTTTAAGATCGCGGCGAAGGTGACTCGCAGGGTGACGGACGCTGACCGCGACGGGCGGAGGGGTTCGGCACGAGGCTTTGAGATGGCCTGACCGCGGTGTCGCGGGACGGTTGCGACCGAGTGACTGGAGCGGGCTACGTGCAATTTTTGGTCGACAATCACGACGCACGTTTGGCGGTCTCAGCCTCATGTGGTGAGTGGGTCCGGTCGAGCCTCACACACGAATCCGCCTGCCTTCGCGGGTTCGATTTTCCCGGGGTGACGAGTACGCGCGACGGACCGAACCGCGTCGCGCACCGCGAGGGGATCGACTACCCGAAGTAGTCCGGGGCGTTGCCAGGTTTCCACTTGATGTTACAACCAATGCTCGGCGTCTGGTCGGGATTGACAGCACGACCTTCGAGGACGGCTTGCAGCGCGCCCTTGAGGTCATCGCCGGTTACGGCCACCCCGTTGCTGGGCCGACTCGCGTCGAACTGGCCGCGGTAGACGAGTTTGTAGTCGCGGTCAAAGATGTAAAAATCGGGTGTACAGGCCGCGCGGTAAGCCTTGGCAACCTCTTGTGTCTCATCGAACAGATACGGAAATGTGTAGCCCTGCTCGGCGACCTCTGCCCGCATCTTCTCGGGGTTGTCGGCCGGGTACTTGACCACGTCGTTGCTGTTGATGGCGTACATCGCCACCCCGTTGGCAACACACGTGCGACCGAGCTCTGCGAGCGCGCTGCGCAGATGGACGACAAATGGACAATGGTTGCACATAAACACAATCACGTGGGCGGGCGCCTGCGTGTCGTACAGGGCGACAACACGTCCGGCGGTATCGGGCAGGCGGAAAGCTGGGGCCGGAGTTCCGAGCGGGAGCATCTGCGAGGGGGTCATGACCATGGGGCGAACCTAGCAGACCGAGGATATTCTCGACACATCGCCACGCCGTTTTGAAGCTTGAGCCTTGGAACCTTGCGCTTGCGACGCGCAGCTGTTGCCGACGAAACGATGAAAAAATCTCGCTGCTGTCCGCGTCGCAAATCCTGTGGAAGCGTCTGAGCGTCGCGGGGCCTACCCAATTTGTGGAAGGAACTGCGGACTTGTCGATTTCATGTTTATACATTCAGAATGTCAGCGAAGCCTTTTTAGAAAAACCTGAGTTTCGGCGTACAAAGGATCTTCTTGGAGCCTGGCCGCGGTGAGGTTCTGTGCGGCGAATTCCGCCTGTTCTCGCGCCTGCTGGCGGCGTTCGGGGAGCTGCCACAGGACGCGGGCGTAGTCGAGGCGCAGTTGTTCAAGGGTCTGGACATCGAGCGTTTCCGGGGCCGCGACCTCGAGGGCTCGTTCCAGATAGGTCACGGCATCGGTGATGTTTTTTTGTGCAGCAGCAACTTTCCCGAGCCCGTACAGCGGTGCGTGGAGATCGCTGTAGGTCGGGCCAAATGCCTGTTCGCGGATCTCGACGGCGCGTTCAAACAACTCCTTGGCTCGCGCATACTCCTGGCGTTCAAGCGCCTGTTCACCGAGGCTCGTCAGCGGGTGAGCGAGCAGAGGATGGTTGTCGCCAAACGTCTGCTGCCACAGCTCGAGGGCCTTTCGGTAGTGCTCGACCGCCGCTTCAGGTCTGCCCTCTGCTACATCCACATCACCAAGATTTTGATAGGCATACCCGAGGTTGGGATGGCGATCGCCAAACACCGAACGGTCGATCGCCAGCGACCGCTCATAGTGCTCCCGGGCCTGCTGCGGTTGCTCCAACACCATCAGCAGCGTGGCGAGGTTGTTGTGCACCATCGACGCCCGCGGGTGTTCAGAGCCGAGGTGTTTGTCGATCAATTGCAGCGCGCGGCGATAGTGTTGCATCGCTGCTTCGTCGTGCCCGAGATCCTCCTCCAACGCACCCAAGCTGTTGAGAATGTGGGAGAGCCCCGGATGATCGCGACCGAGGGCCTGCTCGGACAGGGCGAGCGCGCGGCGAATATCGGCCTCGGCATCGTTGAGGTTGAGTTGCAGGTAGTGCACCCCGCCCCGGCTGTTGAGTGCCAAGGCGACCTCGGGGTGGTTGGGGCCCAGGCTGCGCTCGCGCAGGTCGATCACGCGGTTGGAATATTCCAGGGCCCGCGGGTAATCGCCGCGGTCGCGATAGGCGCGGGCAATCCCGCCTAGCGCCCCGGCCAGGCGCGGGTCATCTTCTCCGTAGGCTGCGATATTGAGTTCGAGTGCACGGTTATGCAGCTGCTGTGCCTGTTCAGGCAACCCCTCCGCCAGGGCCAGGGATCCTTGTAGATTCAAAAGATCGATCATCAACGCACCGGTCTGTTCACCGCTTCGTTCAATCAATGCCTGTGCATGTTTTTCCCAGCGATGGGCGAGATCGAATGCGGCGAGACGACGGTTGATCTGCACCAAACGCACGGATGCACGGGCGCGCGTGAGGTCGTCTGCACTCGCTTCTGCGAGATAATAGGCGTCCTCCAACGCGCGGAGGGCATCCCGGTCGTGACCTGCGTGCATCTGCAAACGACCCATCAGTAACTGGGTCGCCGCCCGCAACGGCCCAAACTCGAGGTCGGCAACCTCGTGGGACAGGGGAACGAGTTGGGCCATGGCCTCGGCGTATTGGCCGGTGTGCATCTGCGTGCGAATCTGACGAAGTGCATCCCGTTTCGCCGCGACGGCGGATGCGATCGCCTCGGGTGCTGCTGTGCGTTCAGCCAATAGTTTATATGTATCAGCACAATCCCTGAGCGGAGGCAACGTCCCCACCGCCTCGACCGCATGTTCGACAATCGCTGGCGTCGGTTCGGCCAACACATCGGCGAGTGTCCGCAACTCATCGAGATGGTCGTGGAGACAGGTCATGCGGAGGTCGAGAAGGTGTTCGGACTGGGTTTGGTGGACGTGGGTGGCGGCACAGGCCTCGTCATGTTGCGTCACCCAGCTGCGACTGTAGGCGTCGATCCGCGGGGCGAGGTGTACCCAGGTCTCCTCGGCAAACGAGACGCCGCTACCGGACATGTGTTGTTGCAAGTCGTGGCGACGCTGTGCGTCCCAGATCCCCTGCATTTTTTCCTGTCCACTTGTACATGTCGCTTGCTCGTGGTCCCCGCCAAAAGCCACGCGGGTGCCGTATCCCCCGACCACCAAGCTGGCGACCGCGGTCACGGCCAGAATGAGCCGCCGACGGGCCCGCCCGGTGTCTCGGTCGAGATCGTCGAGCAATGCGTCCATGCTCGGATAGCGCGCACGCGGTTGGACCTTTAAACCACGTGTAAGTACACGAACAATCCAGTTGGGAACGCGGACATTGGCCGGCGGGTCAGGAATTTGTCCGCTGAGGACATTCTTTTTGAGGGAAGCCAGGGTTTTGCCGCGAAATGGACGTTTGCCGAACAGGCCCTCGTACAGGCCGACACAAAAACTGAACTGGTCACTGCGGGCGTCGGCCGGCTTGCGCATCAACTGTTCGGGCGACATATAGGCGGGCGTGCCGGTGAGGTTGCCGGCCCGGGTCAATTTGAGGCTGCCGAAGTCCGAGCGCGTGATGTCGGCGCTGCGCAACAATTCGTTTTCCTCGAGGTCGACGGTCGACGGCATCTCGGTCCGGGCGAGACCAAAGTCGAGGACCCGTACGCGCCCGTCCTCGTCGATCAATGCATTTTCGGGTTTGAAGTCGCGGTGGGTTATCCCGGCGCGGTGGGCCGCCGCAAGCCCCCGACCGGCCTGGACAAATGCGTCGAGGACCTGTGGCCACTTTCTGGTCTGCGGACGCTGGCGCAACCACTCTTTGAGCGTCTTGCCCTCAATGTATTCCATGGCGATGAACACCTGTCCTTCGACCGTGCCGACGTCATAGATCGAGGCGACATTGGGGTGGGAGAGTCGGGCCATCGCCTGGGCCTCGCGGACCAGACGGGCGCGGGCCGTCGCCTCGCGCGGCGATTGACTGAGCGTCGGGTGCAACAGCTTGACCGCGACTTTGCGATCGAGTTCGGGGTCGTAGGCGGCGTAGACGACCCCCATGCTGCCGCTGCCGATCCCCGCGAGTACCAAAAAGCGCCCGATTTTGATCGACTTTTGTGCACCGTGATGGGCGCTACTTCTCCCTCCGGAGCGAGCTGAACGATCCGTTGGCATCGAGAACGAAGTGGACATAAGAACATGTCCCTTCAGATAGATTATATATGAACAGACATCGACAACCCGTGGACTTTCGCTCGAACAACGCGCGAGAAAATCCACACTGCCAAACTCGGATGTTCCCCCACGTGCGCGGGTATTTCGCTACTCACAACCGGTTGGTCAGGCGGGTCGTTACTTCCCGGTGAGTCGGAGCTCGTAATGGCTCGCAAATTGTTGTATCGTCAAAGTAATCGGTGGTTGACTCGCCTCTAGATCGAGCACCGGCCCGGGGTTGAAGTTGCCGTCGGATGGGCGTTGCAGCAGCGGAGCAAGGGCGGTCGAGTCAACGGCGAGCTTGGCCGCGGCGAGGTGTTGACCGGCGTCTGCGGCCGACGGTGCAGAGGCCAAGGTTGCACTCCAGCGATCGAGCACCGAGGCCGCATCTGCCCCGACAACACCGTAGAGTGCCCCAACACGGACGTCGCTGGAAAACGCGATCCGCAAACGCCCGCGGTCATCGAGCAGGGGAGCGAGCTCAGGTCCGAGGGAGTTTTTGACCCCGACCACCGTCAGTACGTGGCCAGAACCCACCTTGCGCAGGCCGAGTTGTGGGGCGTTGTTGGTAAACATCCGCAACAGCGAGAGGTTGGAGATCGCGGTATTGAGGGTCCCGAGGGCCGCGCGTTTGGCCTTGGCAGGATCGTCGCAGCCAAACCCAAACACGAGATGTCCTTTGGGACCGGCACCTGCGAAGACCTTGCCGTTCCACGAACGCAGCAGGGTGCTTGCCTGCGAGACCAACTTTCCGAGCACCATTTGGGCAGCAAACCCCGCCTTGTCGACTTGGCGCTTGAGTTGGGCGATCGTCTGCTGGACCCACGCGCGGTGTTCCGACCAGCGAGCCGTACCGCCGATTGCAAGTTTTGGGGCCGCGAGCAACCCGGTAAGCGCTCCGGGAACCAGTTGGGTTTTGGGGGCTTGTTTCGGATCGAAGGAGACCGTGACCAACAAATCGCGGGGACCTGTGCCGCGAACCTCGACGCCCGTAAATGGAAAGTCGCCACGGGCGAGGCCACGGACGATCTCGCCGTCAAGCGTGGCCCAGATTTCGGCCTTGGCCACGCTCGCCAATGCAGGTCCGGTCGCCAAGCCGCGGAGGCTGTCGGCGATCGTCAAGGTGCCGGCAGCTGCATCGAGATAGGCCAGGCGACCTGAGCCATCGGGGACCCGCGGCGGAAGCCTGCGCGCACCAAAATCTCCCTCCTGCGGAAACTGTGCGAGGGCCTGGGACACCGCATCGATCCCGGAGGAAGACATCGGCAGATGCAGGATCTCGTCGGTTTCGACGCGCATCGTATCCCACGGTCCGTGGAGATCGATGTGCGGGGCGATTGTATCAGCAACGGTTGCCGTGGTCTGTTCCCGCAAAACTCCGGCGACCACGCGGTTGCGATCGAGCGGAATCCAGCGGGCGAGCTCGTCGAACAATGCCCCCGGATCGGCGAGGTGAATGGCTGCCCGCGGCTGGTCGGGAACCGGCAGAGGTTCGGGAAGTTGGACCGCAGCAGCACCACGACGCCCCGGACGTTGGTCGCGAACCTTGTCCGGCTCGCGTTTGCAGGCCGCAGTGACGGCCGTAGCGAGGCTGAGACAGGTGATCACAGCCCACCGCACCCACCATCGTGGTGTCACGTGTGGCAAAACCCGGGGTTGTGATGTGTGTGCGCGCAGTGTCATCGACCTTCGCACGGTATCAGGTTCCTCGGACTGCTTTTTATGATCGCCTCATCGGTTTCGTCACGCACCACCCCTCTCCATGAACCATTCCGCCCGTCGTCCTCGAAACGACCGCAGGTTCGCCAACTCGACTCGGGTCGAGCTCAACCTGGTTCGACTCGAATTCGGTAACCCGCCGAACACCGGCCCGTAACGAAGCTAGGCGAAAAGCCCCAAAACTGTCGCCCGGACACGCCAGTTTTACTTGCCCCGCCGGGCCCGGCTGACCTATGGTCCGCGACCATGGCGACGGTACGTATCGGAATCAACGGAATGGGCCGCATTGGCCGTTTGGTGTTGCGTCACGCACTTGCCCGTGCAGCGGGTGACAGCCCGAGTGCAACCCGGACGGGCCTCGACCTCGAGATCGTGGCTGCCAACGACTTGGCGAGCGCCGAAGATCTCGCCTACCTCCTCGCGCACGATTCGGTTCACCGCTGCAATCTGCCCCGCCCGCAGGTGGTCGACAACGCGATCCACGTGGGGCCCTTTAAGGTTGCACTGACGGGCGAGCGCGATCCGGCGGCGATCAACTGGGGTGCCCACGACGTCGATGTGGTCATTGAATGTACAGGCAAGTTCACCAAGCGCGACGGGATGGCCCGCCACCTCGAAGGTGACAAAGCCCCCGGCCATGTCATTTTGGGAGCCCCGGGCAAGGGTGTCGATCGCACCATCGTCGTCGGTGTCAACGAACACACACTGCAAAAGCAGGACCGCCTGCTCTCCAACGCGAGCTGCACCACCAACGCACTCGCTCCCGTGATGGAGGTCCTCGACCGAACCTTCGGGATCCGCTGGGCACTGATGGGAACAACCCATGCATATACAGGCGGCCAGGGAATCGTCGATTCGATCAACCCCAAAGACCGCCGACGCGGACGGGCGGGCGCAGTCAACATCGTGCCAACCACGACCGGAGCCGCCAAGGCTGTGGCATTGGTGCTACCCAACCTCAGCGGCAAGGTCGACGGAGCTGCCGTGCGCGTCCCCGTGCCCAACGGTTCAATGTTCGACGTGACGTGCACATTAGAGGGCAATCCAGGGCTGCCACGGGTGCTCGAGGCGCTGCGCGAGGGAGCGGCGAGCGACAGGCTCAAGGGAATTTTGCAGGTGAGCGATGAGCCGCTGGTGTCGACTGATATTCTCGGGAATTCACACTCGAGCATCGTCGATGCACAGTCATGTCACGGCTGCGGGCCGCTGTTGAAGCTAGTCGGCTGGTACGACAATGAATGGGGATATTCCGGGCGACTGCTGGATCTGGTTACGGTGGTGCGCGGGTAGCCAGACCCAAGGGTCAGGCTCAATGCTCGTCGCACTCCGCGTGAATCACGCTCGACTGCGACGAGCAGGGCATCGCCGACCGAACGGACGAGACTACCGCAGATCGTAAATCAGATTCTTTGTACCTGCATTTTTCATCACTTCGCGGGCCAACGGCTTGATCGCCCGCGTCGCCACAAACTTCCGATCTTTGAACACGCGAAACGGATAGCGCGTACGTATGTCTCGATAGCGCGGACGCTCGCCATCTTCGATTTGTGTCGACAGCAGTGGCGATAGCGGATCGTTGCTTCGCTCCTCGCGGACATCCACCGCGGCAAAATCACTCGCACAGGTCAGCAGCATCTGCGGCCGTGAAATCTTCCCATCGGCTGCTGTGCGCCAAGCGGTAAAGCCCTCGGCGAGCAGCGGCTCCTTGACCTCGAGTGTGTAGCTCGTCCTGTCCTCGCCCGGCAGCCAGTACAACACGGGACCGATCACGCCTCGGGTCACGCGCTCGACGTGGACCCCCTCGATTCCGTGCAGACGCACAAAAATAGTCTCGGCGTCGAGGTGGGCGCAGCGGTACACCAGCGTTCGGAAGGCCTCATCGGCGGCCGCGGTTTCTCCGTCTTCGTCGAGGTCGATCATCGCCCGGCGCCACAGCGAGGACACCTGTGACAGCTCAATGACCAAGTGCATATACACTCCGGAACCGTCGAGTTTGGTCATCTCAATGCGAAATGCAGCCTCTCCCTTTTCGGGAAGATGGCGGCGCAGCAGGGTGCGGTGGGTGTCGACCGGGGCGAGGGTCAGGTCCTTGAGGTAGGTGTAGTAGTCGTGTTTTTCGACGAGCTGGGCAAACACCTCTGCCTCGTCGCGGCGGGCGTGCAGCTGCTCCCGCGAACCCATCTTTTGCAACGATTCCCCCGCGACTTCTTGGTCGGTCAGCACCCGGGTCAACGAGGCCATGTTGGGCAGGCCAGTGCGGGAGTCGAGGTAGAGCTCGTTGTAAATCCCGTGACCGATCGCGCGGCCGAGGGCGTCGAGCGAGGTCTGAAGACGGCGGCGGTCGGGGAAAGCGTTGTTGAGCCGGGCCGCCCGCAATCCGCGGTGAAGCTGCTGGAGGTAGGTGTCGACCGCGGGCGGACGAAGGGCCTGGGTATGAAGCGTGACAAGACCCATCTACTCACTCGCACCTCTCGTGCACATCGTTAAAGTTGTATCAACAAATATTTTTGCTGCCATCTCGCCGGCGACATCGCCCATCACCCCTCGGCGCCTTCGGTCTTCTCGGCTTTGGCCTTCTTGATCGCCGCGGCGATGCGAGCATCTTCGATCGCCTTCGACTTTTTGAGGTTCTCGTCGAGCATCTGCGAGGTTGTCTCGTCGAAGGTGTCGAGCTCTTGGATGAGGGTGTCGAGGTTGCTGCGGAAAAATACCTGGGTGTCGCTGACAAACTGGGTGGTGACGTTCATCGACTCGGTCATGACGTCGAGGCTCTTTTTCATTTCGAGCATCACCACCGAAGCATCGGCAGCCCGGCCGATCGCCTGAATTTGAGCCGACGCCATGTCGAGCTTGATCGAGGCGGCGGTGGTGTATTGCTGGATGTCCTGGCCGAGGTTGCGGATGGTTTCGGCCAACTTGCGGGTGTTGTCCTTGAGCATCGCGTAGCGCTCTTCGGCCGAGCCGTAGAGCTGCACGTTGCTGCTGTGCTCAGACAACTTCGCGTAGACCTTGTCCTGCTTGGCTTGGATGTCGCGGGCCTCGACACTGCCGGCTTCGTGGGCCTGTTCTTCCTGTTTGAGTTGCTCCTGCAACTTTTCGAGCTCGAGCACGTAGTTGAGGGCCTCTCGCTCGTTGCGGGCCATCTCGACGATCTTTTCGTTGATCCGGTCGATCTCTTGGTAGAGGTCCTGCTCGGACTGCTTGAGGGTATCGACGTACTCGGCCGCGTCTTTTACCCGCCGCGCGCTGACGTGATACTGCTGTTTGAGGAGCTCCTCGATCGACCGCTGGCTGAGCATGAGGCCGCTGAGACCGGGGATGTAACTCAGGACCTCTTTGATGCCGCTCCAAAACCCGCCCTTGGTCGCGGTGCCGTTGAGGTAGTCGCTGAACTTGCGCAGCTTTTTGAGCTCGTCGGCCATCGCGGTTTGGATGTTGACGTTGCGCTCGCGCAGGGCCTTGAGCTCACCGACCTTGCTGTCCTGAACCTCGCGCTCGCTGCGGATGTCCGTCTCGAGTGATTTGACCGAGATCCCTTCGCCCGAATAGGCAACATCGCGGTTGAGGACATCGAGGTTGACCTTGGACCCACTCATAGGGGCGAAGGGTGACACAAAGTCGAGGGTTTTGCGCCGGTTTTTCTGGTCGCCGCGAAGGCTGCGCCTACGAGGTGGTTCGGGCGTGCATGCGGATGTCCCGAGCACACCCGACATGTCCAAGCAACCGCGTGGTACAGGCACAAGGAGCGTGGTTAGCGAGAACCGAACGATCGCCTGCATCCGCGCTGCGCGGTCTGTCGGCGGCCGATCACACGCGACGGTCCGATGCGCGGAACGTCGACACACAATTCGCTTGCCTACGCGCAGGACACGCCAGAGAAGCTGCCCCGAGGTTTACTTTGTATGTCGCGCGCTTGTTGCAGCGATGGGTTGCAAATGCACGTGACCCATGTGCCCTGTCGCTCAGCAACGGGCACGATCGCCAACGGACCGAGCACACACGCGGATAAGCGGATCGATCGGTTCATTCGCCGCGAAGAGATCGGTAGACTCCGGGGCACCCATGGATATCGAGTCGAGCCTCAGCGGCCACAATCTCGCCTTTCTCGAGGCCCTCTACGAGGCCTACCAACGCGACCCCCACTCGATCGACCCGCAGTGGATCCCGGTCATCCAAGATCTCGAACGCCACCACAGCGGGCAGTCGCCGGTCGGCGATGCGTCCACGAGTGCCGAGGCCGAGCAGGTTTCGGCGCAGGCCCGCGTCGACCGGTTGATCGAGCAGTACCGGCTACACGGGCACAAGGCGGCCAGGCTCGATCCGCTCGGCCGCCCACGTCCGAAAGTCCGCGACCTCGATCCGTCGTACCTCGGATTGGGCGACGAGCACATGGACCGGGCGTTTGATCCCGGCACGCTGATGCCGGGCAAGTCGGCGACCTTGCGGCAGATCTACCAGCGCCTGCAAAACACCTACTGCCGCCACATCGGCGTCGAGTATTGGCATCTGCGGGACACCGAGCAACGCACCTGGCTGCAGGCGCGGATGGAAGGTTGCGAGAACTGTCGCATTCCGCAGCGCGAGCAACAGTTGCGCCTGCTCAGCGAGTTGACCGAGGTCGAGACCGTCGACCACTTTCTCCACTCGAAGTTCCTCGGCGCCAAACGCTTCTCGGTCGCCGGGGGTGAGAGCATCATCGCGATCCTCTACAACGTGATCGAAGAGGCAGGTTCACTCGGAGTCGACGAGCTCGCGATCGGCATGGCCCACCGCGGTCGCCTCAACGTGCTCATGACAATCATGGGGAAGACCGCCGCCGACGTATTCTCCGAGTTTCAAAAATCGGACCCTTGGGACAGCCTCGGTTCGGGCGATGTCAAGTACCACATGGGCTACCACCGCCAGTACACCACTGAAGATGGCCGCGAGATGTACCTCGCCCTGGCGTTCAACCCCAGTCACCTCGAAGCGATCAGTCCTGTGGTCCAGGGGCGTGTACGGGCCAAACAGGACATGTTTGAATCGACCGACCAGGCGCGCACGACCGTGATGGGGGTGACCATCCACGGCGATGCTGCGTTCGCCGGCCAGGGCGTGGTCCAAGAGACCCTCAACCTCATGGCCCTACGCGGCTACGACACCGGCGGCACGATCCGGATCGTCATCAACAATCAAGTTGGCTTTACAACGAATCCGGGCGACTCGCGTTCGACCCGCTACGCGACCGACGTCGCCCACATGATGCAGGTGCCGATCTTCCACGTCAACGGCGACGATGTCGAAGCTGCGGCCTATGTCGCCCGCCTCGCGGTCGCCTATCGCCAACGTTTCAAACGCGACGTCATCATCGACCTCAACTGCTACCGCAAGTTCGGCCACAACGAGGGTGACGATCCAACATTTACCCAACCGGAGATGTACCGCCTCATCAAGGCCCACGAATCGGTCCTGACGCAATATCGCAAAACCCTGATCGACCGCGGGACCGTGACCAAGGCCGACTGCGACGAGCTCGCCGACACCTGGAGTCAGCGGTTTGACGCTGCCCTGGCCAAAGCCCGCGAGGCCGGCGGAAGTACGGGGCGACGGCCGATGCACGGAGTGTGGGAAAACTACATCGGAGGACTCGAGGCCGAGGCCGCAGATGTCCCAACCAACCTGACCAATGAGACTGTCGGAAGACTCGCCCACGTCCTGTGCACACCGCCCGAGACATTCAACATCCACCGCAAGGTCAAGCGTCTGTTGGGCGACAGCGCTGCCATGTACCAGGGCGAGGTGCCGCTGAGCTGGGCGGCGGGCGAGTTACTTGCCTATGCATCACTTCTCGACGAGGGGGTCCGCATCCGGTTTTCCGGCCAGGACAGCCAGCGCGGGACCTTCAGCCACCGCCACGCGGTGTGGTTCGACAACAAAACGGGCGCGGGCTATTCGCCGCTCGACCACCTGCACAACAACCAGGGCCGGTTTGAGATCTTCAACAGTCCCCTCAGCGAATACGCCGTGTTGGGGTTTGAGTTCGGCTACAGCCTCATGGCGCCGGATGCCTTGGTGATCTGGGAGGCACAGTTCGGCGATTTCGCCAACGGAGCCCAGATCATCATCGACAACTTCATCAGCGCGGTCGAAGACAAGTGGAACCGACTCAGCGGACTGGTGATGATGCTGCCCCACGGATTTGAGGGCCAGGGCCCCGAGCACTCGAGCGCACGCTTAGAGCGGTTTTTGCAACTCGCGGCCGAGGACAACATCCAGGTCTGCAACCTCACCAGCCCCGCCCAGTTGTTTCACGTGTTACGCCGCCAAGTGCTTCGCAGTTGGCGCAAGCCACTGATCTTGATGTCGCCCAAGAGTTTGCTGCGCTACCGACCCTCGTTTTCGGAAATCTCGCAGTTTACCGATGGGTCGTTCCAACGCCTCATCGACGATACCGAAGCCGACCCGCAAAAGGTCACGCGCGTATTGCTGTCGGCCGGCAAGGTCTACTACGACCTGCTCAAGGCCCGCGAAGCGTTGCCCCCGGCCCAGCAGGCCCAAGTTGCGTTGTGTCGGATCGAGCAGCTGTACCCGTTCCCTGGGCGCCTGCTGGCCAGCGTGTTGTCGCGGTACACCGCGGCCCACGATTTGGTGTGGGTACAAGAAGAACCTCGCAACATGGGCGCGTGGCAATTCGTCGCCCCGCGGATCGAGGATGTCATCTCCGACAAACTCGGGCATCTGCGCTATGTCGGTCGGGTCGCCAGTGCGAGCCCGGCCACAGGTTCCCCCGAAAGCCACGCACTGGAACTCAAACTCATTCTCGAAGCCGCGTTTGCCAACCTTCCAGGCGCGGGCGAGTAGTCTCGCCCGGGCAATTCCCGTGTCCATACAACTTTTTATTTACAACACCACTGCCGAACATCCCTAACTGATTCGCCACCCCTCCGCTCGCCGGGCCCGAGCGCACGTTGCCGGCCCCCTTCGCGCCATGTCCAATACCCCTGTCAAAGTTCCCAAACTCGGAGAATCGATCACCGAAGCCCTGGTCGCCAGCTGGCTGAAAAACGTTGGCGATCGCGTCGAAGCCGATGAGCCCGTCGTCGAATTAGAGACCGACAAAGTCACCTTGGAAGTTCCGGCGCCGGTGGCCGGCGTGTTGGTGCGCCACGCGGCCGAGGTCGGTGCCACGGTTGAGATCGGCGACGTAATTGCCGAAATCGCTGTGGGTGGTGCCTCGGAGGCACCGCGGCCAGCTGAACCTGCGGCCACATCCGAGCCCGAGCCCAAGGAACATGTACAGGCAAATGAGTCTGCGCCTGCCATGCCGGCTGCCAAGGCAGAGGCCGCGCGCACGGGTGTCGACCTCGACAAGGTCGAAGGTACCGGTCGCGGCGGTCGGATCCTCAAAGAGGATGTCCAGCGCGCAGCCACGCCCGCGCCTGCCCCCGTCAAGTCCCCCCAACCGGCTGCCCCGGCAAAAGCACCACCCAAGCCCGCCGCCAAAGCACCAATCCCCGCACCTGCTCCTGGCGAGCGCGAACGCGTTGTGCCGATGAGTCCCCTGCGGCGGCGGATCGCCCAACGCCTCGTCGAGGCCCAACAAAATGCCGCGATTTTGACGACCTTCAACGAGGTCGACATGTCGGCGGTGTTCCGGCTCCGCAAGCAGCACAAACAGACCTTTATCGACGCCCACGGGGTCAAACTCGGGTTTATGTCGTTCTTCTTAAAAGCCTCGGTCTCCGCACTCAAGGCCTATCCGGGGGTCAATGCCGAGATCCGCGGGACCAACATCGTCTACCGCGATCGCTACGATATCGGTGTGGCGGTCGGCGGTGGCAAAGGTCTGGTGGTCCCCGTGGTTCGCAACGCCGACCAGCTCGGATTTGCGGCGATCGAGAAAGAGATTTCCCGCCTGGCCGATCGGGCACGGAACAACAAACTCACCCTCGACGAGCTCACTGGCGGCACGTTTACGATCTCCAACGGCGGGATCTATGGCTCGATGCTGTCGACCCCGATCCTCAACCCACCCCAAAGCGGCATTTTGGGGCTGCACAACATCGTCGAGCGCCCGGTGGCGATCGACGGCAAGGTCGAGATCCGACCGATCATGTACCTGGCACTGTCCTACGACCATCGCCTGGTCGACGGCCGCGAAGCTGTGCAATTTTTGGTTCGGGTCAAACAGTGTATCGAAAACCCCGAGCGGATCATGTTTGAGATCTAATTAATTTGTATCGACAAGGAAAAATGTCATGAGCAGCGAATCCAGTTTTGATCTCATCGTCATCGGCTCCGGACCCGGGGGCTACATCGCGGCGATCCGCGGTTCCCAGCTCGGGATGAAGGTCGCCTGCGTCGAAAAAGATCCGACCTTGGGCGGTACCTGCCTCAACGTCGGATGTATCCCGAGCAAGGCCCTGCTCGATTCGTCGGAGCACTACGACCACGCCAAACACCACCTCGCCGCCCACGGAGTCAAAGTCTCGGGGGTTGAGCTCGACTTGCCGGCGATGCTCAAACGCAAGGACAAGATCGTCAAGCAACTCACCGGCGGCATCGCCTACCTGTTTCGCAAACACAAGATCACACGGTTTCAGGGGCTGGGCTCATTGGCGGGCGATGGCAACGTCGAAGTCACGGCAAACGATGGCAGCAAACAGACGATCACCGGCAAGCACATTTTGATCGCCACCGGTTCATCACCGATCAGTTTGCCGGGCATCACCCTCGACGGCGACCGGATCGGCACCTCGACGGAGGCTTTGGCCTATCCCGAAGTACCCAAACACCTGATTGTCATCGGGGCCGGTGTGATCGGCCTCGAGTTGGGGTCGGTGTGGGCGAGACTCGGGGCCGAGGTGACGGTCGTCGAATACATGCCCGAACTGCTGCCGATGCTCGACGAGGATGTCCGCAAGGTGGCCGCCAAGTTGTTCCCGCGCCAGGGGTTGTCGTTTGAGTTTGGCGCCCGGGTGACCGGAGCCGCACTCCATGCCGAGGGCTCCGAGGTGACCGTGACCTACGAGCGCGAGGGTCGGACCTACCAAGTGACGGGCGACCGCCTGTTGGTCGCCGTCGGACGGCGTCCCAATACCGAGGGGTTGGGCGCCGACAAGGTCGGACTCAAACTCGACCGCCGAGGCGCGATCGAAATCGACGACCATTTCCGGACCAACGTGCCGGGAATCTACGCCATCGGCGATGTCGTCCGCGGGCCGATGCTGGCCCACAAAGCCGAGGACGAGGGAGTGGCAGCCGTCGAGCTGATCGCCGGCCAGCCAGGTCACGTCAATTACAACGCAATCCCAAATGTGATCTACACACATCCGGAAATTGCGTCCGTCGGCAAGACCGAGGCCGAACTGACCAAGGAAGGTGTGCCTTTTAAGACAGGTGCATTCCCGTTTGCGGCCAATGGCAGGGCCAAGGCATTGGCCCAGACCGACGGACTGGTCAAAATCATCGCCCACGCGCAAAACGACCGGGTCTTAGGTGTCCACATTATCGGCCCACGGGCGAGTGATGTGATTGCCGAAGCCGCTGTGGCGATCGAGTTTTCGGCATGTGCCGAGGACCTCGCCCGCAGCGTCCACGGGCACCCGACGCTGTCGGAGGTTGTCAAGCAGGCCGCGCTGGCAGTGGCCGGTCGGGCGACACAGATGTAGGTTGGATCCGTCGGTCGCCCGGCGGGTCTGGGCATCTGCGGCAAAAACATCCTGATTTTCTCGGCTCGCGTTACCCTCCCGCGGCGTGGGCCCGATCCGCAAGCAGATCCCCGACGAGCGCGCTGTGGTCCAGCGGGCCGCCCGTGGCGATCGCCGGGCATTTGAAAAAATCTATCGCGCCTACGCCCCGATCCTTTATGGCTACGTGCTCGTCCCGATGCTCGGCGACCACGACGACGCCCACGATTGCCTGCGCAACACATTTTTGTCGGCCCACAAACACCTGGCCAACTTCAAGTGGCAACCCTCGGGGATCTATCCCTGGCTCAAAACGATGGCCAAAAACAAGGCCCGCGATCTGTTGCGGGCGTCGGGCCGGCGCCAGCGGCTTCGCGGTGCATTTGGCGAATACTTAGAAGATGCCGCCGGCACCGTCGCGCACAATCCCGCCGAGGAAGAGATCCAGCGCGCAGGCCTGCGGGCTCGGATCGAACATGTGCTCGAGACCCTCAACCCCCGCTACGCTGCGGTATTGCGCATGCGGCTGCTCGAAGATCGCGACCGCGACGACTGTGCCGAGGCCCTGGGCGTCAAGGTCGGGACCCTCGATGTGCTGCTGTACCGCGCCTGCAAAAGCTTTCGAAAAGCCTGCGAAAAGCAGGGTTTAGGAGCCCAGAGCCTGGTCGCTGAACTGGCTTAATTTTTTACCCGTAAGCAACTCTCCCCGACCGGCGTTTAGCCGACGAAGCCCGGAGGTCCCCATGAACCCCACATCCCAAAACACCTCGTCCACCCCTCGCAACGTGCTCGACCCCACCTGGGAAGATGCTCTGCGCGCGGGTCAGGAACAGGAAGGGGAGGCCGGCAGCCTCGAGCGTGAACTCGCAGTCCTCCACTTGTTGCGCCACGCAAGGGCCGCCGAATCGATGCCGGAAACCACACTCAACGAGTTGTGGACCGAGCTCGAAGGGCAGATCACCGAAGTCCCGTGGTGGCGACGCAAATGGGTGTTGTGGGGTGCACCCGTCGCCGCGGCTGCGGCAGTTCTTTTAGTTGTATTTACAGGCACAGGTCCGACGACACCGGACATCCACGCGACTTCTCAATCCCCGGCCGCGGGTGAATCCGCCGGCACCGCGATCCTCCTCGAGCAACAATTTTCCCAGCTCGAGCCCGGTGCCCGTCAGGTACTCGCCGGCCGGGTCGACCAAAGCCGCGGGCAAATGCGGGGTGAACTCCTTGCACTTGCACGCGGTTCAGCCACTGGAGCGACGCCATGAACACCACTGCCCTCACCCGCACACGCCGGATGCCGGCCTGGGTCGCCCTGCTCGTCGGCCTCGTCCTCGGCGGCGTGCTCATGTTGGTCGGCCTCGCCAAGGCCGGACGCCTCGCCGCCCCACCGCCGCCCGAGATTTTAGTCAGTCTCGCCCAGACCCTCGACGTCGAACATCAGCGCATCGACCTATTGATCGATCAAGGCAAACACGCCGAGGCGATCGCGGCCCTCGAAAACCTGCGAGGTCTGCAGTGGCCGACGCGCGAGCAGGCCGGAGATGCCGGGATCAACCTGCGCCACGACATCTACGGCCGACTGTTGCGGCTGCGCCTCGACCACCCAACGATCGATCCGAAGGCACCCGATCAATTGCTGACCATCGCCAACGAAGGCCTCGGAGAGGATTCTCGCGAAGTCACAACCAATGCCTTCACCGCGCGTTTGGTGGCGATCAGCGGTGAGATCCACGAACTGCGAAAAGATGACGACGCCGCCCTGACAGCCTATGAACAGGCCCTCGACATGAACCGCACCCTGCTCAACCAGGCCCTCGCCGGACTTCCGGAGGGCGCGCCATGACAGCCCACATGCCACGCCGCACATGGGCTCAGGCACTCGCCATTGCATGCCTATGCATTTTTTCGGGCTGTGCGGCTCCGCGGTCTGAAGCGACGCGGATGCCGAGCGGGAACCTGGCGACGATGTCGTTTGACCAGCTCGAAGCCGAGCTGCGCCGGGGCGAGGCCGAGATGCGAGCCGCCGGGCTCACCCCGGTGGCGACAGTCGCGATCGCCAACCCCACCACCGCACAGGCAGGTCCTGACAACGCCACGTCCGCCGACGGAGCCGTCGCCAACAACTACGGCGATGGCGATGCCGGTTCTGAAGTTGCTGATTCAAGTACTTCTCAACCGACCGAACCTTCCCCACCGATGGACGCCCCCGCAGCGCCCGAACCTGAACCACCGATGGAAGCCGAGGCAGCCGAGGGCCAGGGTGGCGGTGTGCTCGGCGGGGCCAAGGCCCGTCGGGAACAGCGAAGGCACCGCGAACAGCAGTGCACCCAGATCTGCGACCTCGCCGAGACGATGTGCGGCCTCGAGACGCGGATCTGCGACCTCGCCAGCCAACACCGCGACCAACCCCGCTACGCCCAAGTGTGTGCCCAAGCCCAGGGGGACTGCGCCCGGGCCAAGGAGGCGTGCCATGCGTGCTAGTACATCTATTTTACTCGTCTTCGTCGCGCTCCTGGCCGCCTGTGCGTCAAAAAAAGACAAAGTCTCCATGTCCCCGGCAGATGCAGCTGCGGACCCTGGCGGCGACAAGGCAGCCGAAGATGAGGCCGGTGAAGCCTTCGACGAGGAGGACTACGCCGAGAGTCCCGGCCAACAAAAAGACAACCGTGACGCGAATGCGACTCCAGAGGCTCAATTCGCCGAATACGAACAGTTGCTGATACAACGGGAGAGCCAACTGCGGGGAGCCGGGATCGCCCTCGCCCACCTCGGCGACGAGGTTCGTGCCACCGACGATACGGCCGAAACTCCGAACGCCGGCAGCGTGGCGACCAAAAAGTCGACCAAGACCAAAAAGCAACCGAGAACACCGGAATCCACGCCCTCAACCGCGGGAGGCTCGGTCAACATGTGCACTCAAATTTGTACACTCAAACAGTCGACCTGCGACCTCGAGCAAAAAATCTGCGATCTGGCCACCCGCCACAGCGACTCCGAGCGCTATCAAAACGTGTGCCAGCGGGCGCAGCAGGACTGCCAGGCGGCGACGACCGCATGTGATCGCTGCGGTGGATAGGTCGTCAACGTGAAGCGTCGCAAACCGATCCAGGACCATACCGACGAGCACCGGCACGCGCATCAGCAACCGATCACACTGACGCCGATCGGGGTGGTCCACTCGCCATACACCGAGCGCTTTGGCACGCCGAGGCAGCCGCCGATCACCGAACAAACCCTCGGGGATACGGCCCAAGCCGGAGTGATCGAGCTCCATCCGGGGCACAACTACGACCAAGCCCTGCGCAACCTCGACGGATTTGACCGCATCTGGGTCGTTTTTATCTTCCATCTCAACCGCGGTTGGAATCCACTGGTCCGCCCGCCGCGAGGCCCGGAGCACAAGCAGGGGTTGTTTTCGACTCGAGCCCCGCACCGCCCCAACCCGATCGGCCTCTCGTGCCTACTGCTCGACCGCATCGACGGGAGAAACGTGTATGTACGAGGATTAGACATGCTCGATCAAACCCCCGTCCTCGACATCAAACCATACGTGCCCTACGCCGATGCGTTCCCGGAGGCACGCGCCGGATGGTTGACGGGCCTGCGTCAAGACGAGGGTGATCGCTACGAATAAATCCGTACTGGCGGGTTGCTCAAAGACGCGCAAACGCGGATGCGGTCGAAATCGGCTCCGCGAAAAAGCTTGTATGCTCACTCAGATAATGCGCGAACTCGGCAGACCGGAACAGCCGAGTCACGAGGTCCAGACATCGACCCCACTCCTCGACGCACCGCCACGTGCGCCTTCGTCATTCACGTGCCAGCCCGTCCAATGATTCCAAACCGATACAGCTGAATCTCGGTGCCCACTTCGATGGCGGCCCGAGCTCCTTGCCTGCGAATAAAAGACACCGCGATCAGAACAAACCCGGGTACCTTTCCCCCATGCCGGCCATTGTCAGCCCGATCGACGGGCAACCCTGTTTTGAGTTTTCCCAGCTGACCCGGGAGCGTGCGCTCCTCCATCTCGAGCGCGCGCACAAGGCCCACCGCGACTGGCGACATACCCCACTCGCCACCCGGATCCGTGTGTGCAAGGCCATGCTCGACCGCTACGCCGCGCACCTCCACCGCAACGCCGAAGAGATCACGCGGATGATGGGCAAGCCCCTCCCCCATGCACGCGGGGAATTTACCGGTGGATTTTGCGAACGCACCCGACACCTGTGTCAGATCGCGGCCCACGCCCTGCGCGACCGCGAAATCGTTGATGATACAAAGCCTCAGATCCGCCGCTACATCAGTCGCGAACCGGTCGGTGTTGTCATGATTATCGCCGCGTGGAACTATCCACTGTTGGTCCCGATCGGCACCCTCGTTTCAGCCGTACTCGCGGGAAATGCCGTGTTGATCAAACACGCTCCGCAAACGGCCCTGGTCGCCGACCAAATCGAACGGGCGTTTATCGAAGCCGGTGCGCCCGAGGACTTGGTCCAGGCGTTTCACGTCGATCACTCGACCGCCGCAGACATCTTTGACACTCGGCAGTTGGGTTATGTCGCGTTTACAGGTTCGGTACGCGGTGGCCACGAGGTCTCTCGAGCAGTGGCGAAACACAACTTTATCGGTGTCGGCATGGAGCTCGGGGGCAAGGACGCGGCCCTGGTGTTCCCCGACAGCCCCATCGAAAAAACCGCGGCGAACCTGGTCGAAGGAGCATTGTTCAATGCCGGGCAGTCGTGCTGTGGGATCGAGCGTGTGTATGTGCACCATGAGATCCGCGACCAGCTGATCGACGCCATGGTCGCCGAAGCCCACCGCTACAAACTCGGAAATCCGCTGCACGAAGGTGTCAACCTCGGCCCGGTGGTCTCGGTCGCCTCGGCCCAGAAAATCCGCGATCATGTCGCCTCGGCCGTCGGCGCCGGGGGTCGCGTGGTCACGGACGACAGCGCGTTTGATGCTCCCGAGTACGCCACCTATGTCCGGCCCAAAATCCTCGACCGCGTCGATCACTCCATGGCGCTCATGACCGAAGAGACATTCGGCCCGGTGGTCGGCGTGATGGCGATCCAAAGCGAGGCCGAGGCGATCCGGCTGATCAACGACTCGGCCTATGGGCTCACAGCCTCGATCTGGACCGAGGATTTTGACCGCGCCCAGACGATCGCCGAAAAGCTCGACGTCGGCACCGTGTTCATGAACCGGTGCGACTACCTCGATCCCGCGTTGGCCTGGTCGGGCGTCAAGGATTCGGGCCACGGTTGCTCGCTGTCCGAGCTCGGTTTTGCCGCGGTAACCCGGACCAAAAGTTATCACCTGCGGCGTAAGGTGCCCTAGTTGTCAGTTTGGCGCGACCTGGGAGAATGACGAAGCGCCGCGCTCGCGACGACCCGTAGCCTTCGCACTCGCCGAGTGATGGAGGTTCGCAGGTCGCGTTTCGCTTACAATGGAGTCCGCGAGGTCGTGATGGAGATTCGTCAATTGATTCTGTTCAGTGTCGCCACACTCACCCCCGTCGCTTGCACCGGTGTCGGCACAAACTGTGGGAAAGAAGAGCCTGTCACCGTCGATGCAAGCGTCACCGAGATGCAGGTCCAGGAATTGCTGTCTGAAGAGTCGGTGAGTGAGCGCGACCAAATTACCTGTGAGGCAGCCTGTCGCAAGGCGTTTTACGCCGGGCTCGGTAGCGGGGGCTCGCTCGAGAATGTGTCCTCGTGTTCACTCGACCTCGAACCGACAGCGGGAGATGCTCCCGAACAGACCGTCGGGACCGTGCAGTGCTCGGGCGACGAGATCTTCTACTGTGAAGGACGGCGCCCACTCGGGCATATCGCGTTTGCGGGACGCGTACGCGACCTCGGGGAACACTTCGCCCGCTGTGCCCACCTCGAGGCGGCCTCGATTGTTGCATTTACACAGCTTGCCGAGCGCCTCACTGGATTTGGCGCGCCGCAAAACCTGGTTGAGCGTTGCCACCACGCCGCGGCCGACGAGCGGGAGCACGCCCGCCAGCTAACTGCGCTCGCCGAACGCCTCGGAGCCTCCACTCCACCTGCCCTCCACGAGCCCCGTACACCAGGTCTGTTTGAGGTCGCGCTCGACAACGCTGTCGAAGGCTGCGTCCACGAAACCTGGGCGGCCCTGCGTGCCGAGGTGGTGAGCCGACGCGCACAGGATCCCGAAGTTCGTAGCATATACAAGAAAATTGCCGAAGATGAGGCGCGCCATGCCCAACTCGCGTGGGACCTCCACCGGTGGTTGTGCGATCAACTCGATTCTGCGGAGCGCGACCAAGTGGAGGCCGCGAGACGCCGCTCCCTCGAGGCATTACCGGAGCTCGCCGCCCGGCAGTCAGAGTTCACGCCCAGCCAATTGGGAATTCCGACTTCGCGGGCGAGTGCTGATCTGGCGACCACGTTCCGCGACCGCCTTCTCGCAGCCGCATAGTGCTTCGACATTGTGGGTCGCCAACCGTGCCGGTGAGCGCGTATCCTCCCCGACATGGCCGCCCGCTTTCCCGACAAAAGCATCGTACCGCCCGACGACCTCGATTTGTGGCTCGACGCCCACAAAATCCGGTTTTTCAAACTCGGAGTGTTCGACATCGACGGTATCCTGCGGGGCAAGTACGTCTGTCGCGAAAAGTTTCTCTCGGTCGCCAAAAAAGGCCTCGGTTTCTGCGACGTTGTACTCGGTTGGGACAGCAACGATCAATTGTATGATAATACAACGGCCTCGGGTTGGCACACCGGCTACCGCGATGCCCCTGTCACACTCGACCTGACGACATTGCGCACGTTGCCACACGAGGCCGACACCGCGTTTGTCATCGGTGAATTTTCGGGGAGTTATGCCGAGGTCTGTCCGCGGCAGACACTCAAACGCATGGCCGCCAAGGCTGAGGCCATGGGCTACCACGCCCACGCCGCACTCGAGTACGAGTTTTTCCTGTTTGAAGAGACACCCCACAGCGCACGGGAAAAGGGCTACCGCAACCTCAAGTCGTGGACCCCGGGCATGTTTGGCTATTCGGTCCTACGCAACAGTGTCCACCACGAGTTTTACCAGGGCTTGCTCGACCTGTGCCGCGAGATGGACATCCCGATCGAGGGCCTGCACACTGAGACAGGTCCGGGCGTGCTCGAAGCAGCACTTGCACATGCACCAATTATCGAAGCCGCCGACCGGGCGGCGCTGTTCAAAACGTTTTGCAAGGTGTTTGCCCAGCGCCATGGGCTGATGGCAACCTTTATGGCCAAGTGGAATGCCCAACTCCCGGGCCAGAGCGGGCATGTACATCTTTCGCTGACGGACAGCACATCGGGCGAATCGGTCTTTTTTGACCCGACAGACACACACAATATGAGCCCGTTGATGCGCCAGTTTGTCGCCGGCCAGGTTGCGCTCCTGCCCGAGGTCTTGCCGATGGTCAACAACACGATCAACAGTTATCGGCGGATGGTTCCGGGGATGTGGGCTCCGCTGGCAGCCAACTGGGGGGTCGAAAATCGCACCACCGCGCTACGGGTGATCCCGGGTTCCAAGTCGAGTCAACGGGTCGAGTATCGGATCGGGCCAGCGGATGCGAATCCCTACCTGATCCTGAGCGCAGCCCTGGGCTCGGGGCTCTTCGGGATCGAACACAAGCTCGACCCAGGACAGCCGGTGACCGGCAACGCCTACGAACTCGCGTCGCCAGGCCCGGGAGGAGAGCCTCTGCCGACGACATTGTGGGACGCAACCGCGGCATTTCGCCAGTCAAAACCCGCCCGCGTGCTGTTCGGCGACGGGCTCGTCGACCACTACGCGGCCACCCGCGAATGGGAAACCCGCGAGTTTCACCGCCACGTTTCAGACTGGGATTTGCAGCGATATTTCGAGATCATCTGAACCATGAAAACCGAGGCAGACGAGCAACGCGTCGACCCGCCCCGCGGCAACTTCAACTATCCGACAGCCTATCGGATCGGCTGTGGACGCCGCACCGAGCTCCCACAAGCTTGCCGCGAGTTTGGCCTCACCCGCCCCCTGATCATCGCCGACCCGGGGATCGTGGGCTTTGATTGGTTTCAACAGACGGTCGAATTGCTGACAAAAGCCGGGCTCGAGACCAGTGTATTTGCAAATTTACGCGGCAACCCGGTCGAGCAAAATGTCATCGATGGGGTCGCAGCCTACCACGAGGGCAAGCACCGCGGCTGTCTGTTGATCGGCGGGGGGTCGGCCCTCGATGTCGGCAAGTGTATCGCCCTGATGGTCGAGCATTCCGGTTCGGTGTTCGACTACGAGGATGTGGGCGACAACTGGACCAAGGTCGACGGCTCGAAGATCGCACCCATGATCGCGATGCCGACAACCGCGGGTACCGGCTCGGAGGTCGGGCGTGCCTCGGTCATTACCGATATCCGCGACCACAACAAAAAGATCATCTTTCACCCACGGATGTTGCCGCCGCTGGTTTTGGCCGATCCCGAAATGACGTTTGGCCTCCCACCGCATCTGACCGCAGCGACAGGTATCGATGCATTTGTACATGCATTTGAAGCCTACTGCGCCCCCGGCTACCACCCGATGGCCGATGGCATCGCGCTCGAGGGCATGCGCCTGTGTGCCCAGTTTTTGCCGCGTTGTGTCCGAGATGGACACGACGCCGAGGCCCGCACCCAGATGTTGATGGCCTCGTCGATGGGGGCGACCGCGTTTCAAAAAGGCCTGGGCCTGGTCCACGCCATGGCTCATCCGCTCGGGGCCGTCACCGATATCCACCACGGGCTGGCGAACGCAATCCTGTTGCCATACGCAATGGAACACAACCGGGTGCAGATCGAGGACAAGATGATCCGCCTCGCCCGACACCTGGGCCTGCGAGCGCATAACTTCGAGTCGGTGCTGCACTGGGTGATGGAGTTGCGAGCCGCCCTCGACATTCCCCACACCCTCGAAGAGGCGCAAGAAGGCGGGAAAATGGGCCATTCACTGTCGACCGACCAACTGGCGGACATCGCCGAACGGGCGACCCGAGATGCCTCGCTATCGACCAATCCCAAGCCGTGCACAGCACCCGAAATTCACAGTGTCCTACTCGCAGCCTGGAGCGGAGTCTAATTTTTCTTGAACGGACTTCCCCGTCTCTGTGGTTCATGGGTGTCGTTGGTGGCTGCACTTACACAGGGATCAGGCCATGAAACTCGAAGACGCCCGCCGCCGACTGCCGATCGTCGATGAACTTCCGGCCTCGCGTTCACGCCGTGTCCTCCCCCAGGCACCGGGAGAGTCACCCAAGCCGCGGTTTGCCGTGTGGGAGTTGACGCTGGCTTGCGACCACCGTTGTCGCCACTGCGGACCCCGGGCCGGTCAGCCGCGGCCCGATGAACTGACGACGGAAGAATGCCTACAACTCATCGCCGACCTCGCCAGCATCGGTGTCGGCGAGGTCTCGCTAATCGGCGGGGAGCCCTACCTGCGCAACGATTTCATCCTGGTGATTCGCGCGATCCGTGAACATGCAATGGCCGCGAGCATGGTGACTGGTGGCCTCAATCTCACACCGGCGCGGGCCCGAGCTGCTGTCGAGGCAGGTGTACAAAATGTGTCGGTCTCGGTCGACGGCCTGCAACCAGCCCACGACTATCTGCGCAACCGCGAGGGCAGCTTTGAGCGGGCGTTTACCGCTCTGCGGGCACTCAAACATGCAGGTGCAACGATATCGAGCAACACCCAGATCAACCGCAGGACCTGGCGCGACCTTCCCGAATTGCTCGAGCGGTTTGCCGCTGTCGGGATCCATGCGTGGCAACTCCAGCTGACCTCGCCCCACGGCAACGCAGCCGAGCACACCGAGGTCCTGCTACAGCCCTACGAGCTCCCCGAGGTTTTTGACCTGTTGGCGGCCCTCAGCGACCGTGCGCGCAAGCTCGGGATTCGCCTGATCGCCGCCAATAGCGTGGGCTACTTCGGCCCCTATGCCCAGCGCTTGCGCAGCAATCAAAACTCCCATGGACATTTTCTGGGTTGCCACGCCGGGGCCTGGCATGTCGCGATCGAAAGTGACGGCCAGATCAAAAACTGCCCGAGCCTCGGCGGTGCACCCAATGTCGGGGGTTCCTGGCGAGAACATGGTCTTCAAGCCCTGTGGGATCGGGCACCGGAGATCACCTATATGCGCCATCGGACCCTCGATGAGCTGTGGGGGTATTGCCGCGGGTGCTACTACGCCAAGGTATGTATGGGAGGATGTACATCGGTCAGTGAGCCGCTGATGGGACGTCCGGGCAACAACCCAATGTGCCACCACCGGAGCCTAGAGATGGCGAGGATGGGGCTGCGCGAACGGGTGGAGCCCTGCCTCCCCCCCGAGGACGGATCGTTTGGTCAGGGTGGATTTCGCCTGATCCGCGAATACGCCGACCCGCGTCTGCGCAAACGATTTGGGCCGCTACAGATCGACCGACCGCGAACGACCCGGGTCGTCGATCGCTGGGGAACCGGCCAACCTGTTTAAGCTTCTTTAAAGTGTCTATACAAGAATTGTTTGGCGCGGTGGTGGCGGACAGCTGTACGGGGTCGGGATTTCGGTATCGGTCCACCAGTTGGTGGTGTTGTCTTCGTCGGTCGTCGAGTCCGTCATCCCCGTCGTATCGCCGACGGTCGTATCGAAATCCGTATCCTCGTCTGTATCCGTAAACGTGTCGATTGTGGTGGATCCGCTCGGATCGACCGTGGTGGTCGACGTCGTCATCGCCATCGTTGTATGATCAATCGTTGTGCTCGGTTCAACCGTCGTCGACGTGGTCTCGCCGGCGGTTTCGCTCCCGGAGGCGGTGGTCGAGGTGGCCATCGACGTCGCCGTCGCCGTACTCGAGTCGCTCCCGGCCGTCGGGGTCTCAGTTGACGAAGTTTCGGACGCCCCCACGGTCGTGGCCGTCGACGTGGTCGGGCGATCGGTACAACTGGCCAGTGCGAGGCCGACGAGCGCGGTCGCGATGGCGACGACCGGTCGCGGTGCGGGCGTGGGCCGATACGACGGCGCACCACAAAATGGGCACAAACCATCGGCAACTTCGATATGACGCGAACATCCGGAACAGGGCAGCATCCGGGCGAGGATATCATTCGAACCGGGCGCAACGATGTTCAAGCGATTGTAAATGCACGGAACCCGCATTTGCGTTCTCGCGCGGAGGTCGGATTTGCAGCGATCATTGCATGCACAATCTGGGTTCCCATGGGCCGGCAACTTCCCCTTGGAAGATGGGGGGTCCGGGGACGATACTGGTTTTTGTGCATCCACTGCCACGCCGGGCATTTGTCGGCCTCGAACTGAGCGTGCCGACGACGGGTTGCGGACTCGAAGTTGCGGCCGTCCACCCCGACTCGACTGCAACCGCAGCAGGCCTGCGCATCGGTGATCGTCTGCTCGCGTTCGCCGGACATGCGGTCGACACCGGCGCGATGATTCGCCGGATCGTGCGGAACATTCGCTCCGGCCAGCTGGTCGAGTTCGTCGTCGAACGCGACGGAGTCGAGCATCGTTTCGTCGCGCCAACCCAACCGATGCACCTCGAAACCATAGACGGGGCGCAGATCCATCTCGACCAGGTCGAAGCTGCGGGGCACCGCCTGCGAACAATCGCTACACAACCCCTTCGATGCCCCGCTCCTGCGGTACTGATTTTGCCGGACAAGTCCTGCGTTTCATGTGAGCAGCCGACAGACCCCACCCATCCGTTGCAACGTTTGATCACCGCTTGGACTGCGAGCGGGTGGGCGACGTTTCGAGTCGAGCGCAGCGGCCTTGGGGACAGCGAAGGGCCGGCCTGTGAAGACACCGACCTCGAGGTTGAAATCGCCGGGTTTCGTGCGGGACTGCGCCAGCTGTTCGCCCTGCCATGGGTCGATAAAAAATGTATCTACATATTTGGTCACAGCCTCGGAGGCATCGAAGCACCGCTGGTCGCTCGGGGAATGGACGTGCGGGGGATTGCCGTCTACGGGGCGACTGCGTGGCCGTGGTCGAAGGCCGTACTAGCCTCGGCCAGGCGCCACGGACGGGCGGCAGGTGCCCGCGGCCCGCGATTTGAGCGGGGAATGTTGCAACTCGAATCCTTGCTTCAGCAAATCCTTCACCACGGAAGGGAGCCCGCGACGGTCCTGCGTGAGCACCCGGAATTACGCGCCTTCGCGCGGGCGGCCGGCATCACCGGCAACCGCCTCCACGGACGCTCCGCCAAACTGTTTCGCCAGCTCGAAGGAGTCGACCTCGAACGTGCATGGAAGGATGTGAAAACGAACTGCATCCCCACCCTCGTCCTCCGCGGAAGTCGAGACAACGTGGTCACGGCGGCCGAAACCAGGCAAATCGCCGACCTCAGCGGAGGGTTCGAGCACGAACTCGAGGACCTCGACCACTTCATCCGCGCATCGAGTGGAACCGGAGTCGACGTGCTGGCAACCGTTTTTCAACAGTGGCAGCAATCGCTCGACCGCGCGGAGATCGGCGAACAAGCCACAAGGCCAAAAATGGGCAGGGAGGGATTCGAACCCTCGTCCTCCGGGTAAAAGCCGGATGCAACAGCCTCTGTGCTACCTGCTCGAAACGCATTTCCATCATTCAACCGCACATCAAGGCGCTGGAGCGAGCGATTGACGAGCGAGCAGGGAGGGATTCGAACCCTCGTCCTCCGGGTAAGAACCGGATGCAACGGCCTCTGTGCTACCTGCTCATAAGTTCAACCGCACGCATCATGCGTAGGAGGTGCCGAGGTGCGATTGACGAGCGAGCAGGGAGGGATTCGAACCCCCGTCCTCCGGGTAAGAGCCGGGCGCAACTGCCTCTGTGCTACCTGCCCATAACTTCAACCGCACATCTGACACATCGATTCTCGTCACGCGGTTGAGGAGCGAGCAGGGAGGGATTCGAACCCCCGTCCTCCGGGTAAAAGCCGGGTGTAACAGCCACTGTACTACCTGCCCATAGACTCAACCGCGTTTTGACGGCGTCGGAGGTACGAGCAGGTTGAAGAGCGAGCAGGGAGGGATTCGAACCCCCGTCCTCCGGGTAAGAGCCGGGCGCAACGGCCTCTGTGCTACCCGCCCATAACTTCAACCGCACGTCTACTGCATATACATTTCGAAGGTGTATGCCGACGAGCGACCTGTCCGCGCCTTGGGCAACGGCAACCGAGCTCGGTAGCGTTCAACCAATGAACATGTATACACATTCACCGACGCGCCCTACCTCGACCCTGCACTCGATTGTTGTACCCGAAGATCTCTCGACGCGCGAGAAGCCACGGGAAGCCAGGGGAGGTCGGACGGTGCCCGGATGTTCTTCCGCAGTTCGATGGATACCAAGAACTGCAAAGACGCATCCGGGCTAGCGTTTGTAGTGGCCGCGGGTAACAGCGGACACAGGCATTTCGGTGGGGCGGTACATTGTCGTCATTCCTACAACGGATTGGCCGCAACGCATGCAGACGGACGCGCCGTCGCAGTCGCGCAGGACCCCGACATGGGTGCACCAGTCGGGCGTGGGTGGAGGGTGTGCGACGGGACTCGAACCCGTAACCGCCTGGATCACAACCAGGTGCTCTACCATTGAGCTACGCACACCATACGGATGGTGTTCCGGCGAATCAGTTGCAGAAGCAACTTCATCGGTATGTCGGTGGTGATGATCGTGGTGGGACATGGTTTGAATCTCTTGCAAAGTCGGCCCAGGAGGATTTGAACCTCCGACCCCCCGCTTATCAGACGAGTGCTCTCACCAACTGAGCTACGGGCCGTAATGTGTGTGAATGTCGAAAATCGGCCCGGGAGGATTTGAACCTCCGACCCCCCGCATATCAGACGTGTGCTCTACCAGACTGCGCTACGGGCCGAGAATTTTTAATTGAAAACAATGCGTGCACGGGGCGTACGGGATTTGAACCCGTGACCTTTTGCTTGACAAGCAACTGTGCTGACCGGACTACACCAACGCCCCTACTGTGGCAGTATGCTGACGAAGCAAGTCGCCAGCGGGGCTATCGTGTGTGTCGTGAATGTATACATGCGTGTACATTTGTTCGCTTCCTAACTGAGTAGACCCGGGAGGACTTGCACCTCCGACCCGCTGTCTGTGGAACAGATGCTCTGCTGCTGAGCTACGGGTCCAAATATCTGGAGAATTCTACGAGAGTGATCCGGGAGGATTTGCACCTCCGACGCGCTGTCTGGCAGCCGCTCTCCTCCTGAGCTACGGATCGAATGGTTGCACGGGGCGTACGGGATTTGAACCCGCGACCTTCTGCTTGACAAGCAACTGTGCTACCGGACTACACCAACGCCCCCTACTTTGGCAGTATGCTGACGAAGCAAGTCGCCAGCGGGGCTATCGTGTGTGTCGTGAATGTATACATGCGTGTACATTTGTTCGCTTCCTAACTGAGTAGACCCGGGAGGATTTGCACCCCCGACCCGCTGTTTGTAAGACAGCCGCTCTTCTCCTGAGCTACGGATCCAAAATCTTTCAATCGTTGCACGGGGCGTACGGGATTTGAACCCGTGACCTTTTGCTTGACAAGCAACTGTGCTGACCGGACTACACCAACGCCCCTACTTTGGCGGTGAGCTGACGAAAACAAGTCGCCAGCGGGGCTATCGTATGTGTCGTAGTTGTTTCGATGTGTGTACATGATGGTACCTCGTGGAGTAGACCCGGAAGGACTTGCACCCTCGACCTACTGTCTGTCGAACAGTCGCTCTTCTCTCTGAGCTACGGATCCAAATGTGTATAGGAAATGAAGCTGGTGACGGGATTTGAACCCGTGACCTCCGACTTACCAAGTCGGTGCTCTACCAACTGAGCTACACCAGCAGGAGAGCTGACGCCCGGACTCGAACCGGGAACTTCTTGTTTACGAGACAAGTACTCTGCCAAATTGAGTTACGCCAGCGAGGGAGAACTTCTGAAATCACCGTGATCTCAGAGTTTTAGCGCACAATAGGGCCGCGCCAGGAGCCCGTGGCGGCTCCCGGCAAACCTTGTCTTTGGGTCAGGTACCGGGAAACCGCTCAACACGTGTGAATCTTATCACCCACATGGGTGACAATATCCACGACCACCGTTACGGTGCTGGCATGGTCGTATTTCGTGGAGCGTTTCATCGGTCTACAAGCCTCGGCCACAACAACTAACTCGTGGCCAACTGTGATTGGTGTACAGCCTCTTTCAGGTACTGTCAAATACTTTTTTCGAGAAATTTTCTGCGTACGATGGGGAGTTCAAAAGCGGCCTCGGGGTCGCTGACGCGGTCAGCGTCGACACGACGAGGATCAATCCTGTTTTCGCACTCAATTGAGCACCGGCGAGGCGTTCGGCCCGAAGAGCGTCGACGGTCCCTACAAACTGTACAAAGAGGATTTCACGGTCTCTGATGTTTCGTTGCGTACGATTGTACGAACGACGAACAATGGACCGTGAAACCGCCATCTCTTGTATCTGCAATATGGATTCGCGATTCAGAGAAGCAGATTCCGAATCGTGCCGACGCACCGTCAAATTTCGCAAGATACCCGAGGAGGGAGTCGAACCCTCATACCAGATGGCCACATGGTTTAAGCATGCTGCGTTTACCGTTTCGCCACTCGGGCTGGCAGCTCGAGCACAGCTCGAGCAAAGGAATAAGAATCGACATTGCAAAGTACCCGGAGGGGGAATCGAACCCCCACGCCTTGAAGGCGACACGACCTGAGTGTGCTGCGTCTACCATTTCGCCATCCGGGCAGATGGCATCTACAATCCGTGGGGCAGGAGTCGAACCTGTACTGCGCCGCCAGGACGCCACCGAGATTACAACGCGGTGCCTCGGCCACCGAGGCTCCCACGGTTCTTACTTGTAACAACGAATACTCGTGGGGGGAGTCGAACCCTCACGTCTTGAAGCCATATCCTGCGTACTCCATTGCGCCACTTCGGCAAGGTGACATCGAAAATACCCGAGGAGGGAGTCGAACCCTCACGTCTTGCGACCACATGGTTTGAGCATGCTGCGTCTTCCGTTTCGCCACTCGGGCTGGCGATCTTTCAAAATACCCGGGGAGGGAGTCGAACCCTCACGCCTTGCGACCACATGGTTTGAGCATGCTGCGTTTACCGTTACGCCACCCGGGCGGGTGCATTTTTCAAAAATACCCAGGGAGGGAGTCGAACCCTCAAGTCTTGTGACCACACGAGCTGAGCGTGCTGCGGTTACCATTTCGCCACCTAGGCTGATTGACATCTAAAATCCGTAGGGCAGGAGTCGAACCTGCAAAGCGTACACGCGCCGGGTTAC
>CAZUPD010000075.1:0-36880 GCA_964621785.1 uncultured Nannocystaceae bacterium | reverse complement strand
GGCGATGGGCATGCCGATGTGACGCAAACAGGTTGGCTGAAATCTGCCAGAAACTCAGGGCCTACGCCGCGTCTCCTCTAAGAACCGTTCCTCGAGGCTCTTGCCGACTTGAACCTCGACAAACGGGATGTCGGCGGCAACGAGGGCGCTGACCAAGTCCCGTGTCGCCGGGCCGGGGGCCTGCTTGTCGGGTTCAAAGCCGACCCGCAATCGTTCGTCATCTTCAGACCATGTCACCTCTGTAACGAAATCCAGCGCGCGCAGAGACTCGACCTCTGCGTCTGCAACCGGCCGGGTCAGCCGGAATATGATGAGATTCGCGGCCCCGATCACCCCCGCAATGGTGTCCTGACGGACGAGCTGGCCCTTGTCGAGGATCGCTACCTCATTGCATAGGTCCTCGACCTCGCCGAGATTGTGGCTCGACACAATCACCGTACGTTCATCTTGGATTTTGCGCAGCAATGCCCGGATCTCGCGGGCGGCGTGGGGGTCGAGCCCAGCGGTTGGCTCATCGAGGATGACGACGTCTGGATCACCGATGAATGCTTGGGCAATGCCTACGCGTTTGTGCATCCCATGGGAGAGTGTTTTGGCCTTGCGCTCGTAGACCTCGGCGAGCCCGACTAAGGCGAGCACACGGCGGGCCTCGTCCCGAGCCACGCGCCGCCCAAGCCCTTGGAGCTCGCCGTAGTGACACAGTTGTAAACCGAGGCTGAGGCCCGAGATGAACAGGGCATCCTGAGGCAAAATCGCAAGCTTGCCTTTGGGCGGAGGGGAGCCCGGTCGCAGGCGTTGGCCGGCGATCTCGACGTCCCCGGAGTCCTGCGGCAAAAACCCACTAATGACCGAGAACAGGGTGGTTTTCCCCGCTCCATTGGGCCCGACCACGCCAAAAAGCCGCCCGCGTGGGACCTCGAGAGTCATGCCCTGCAGTGCTTGGATAGCACCGTAGGCTTTGCTCAAATTGCGGATACGCAGGGCAGCTGTCATAGGTCTCGACTCCGAAACCGCCACAGCCCGAGACCGCCGACGATCGCGGTATAGACCAGCAGGTAGAGGATCATTCCGAATTTGTCGCCGAGGCCATCGAGCAGCAGTCCAAACCGACCTGTCGTTGGGAACAGGTAAGCGAGGATCTCCAACCTTTCGTCGGCGAGCCCGAGCAGGCCCGAGGCAACTGTGACACCAAACCAAAACAACAAGGTGAGACTCAGGCTGCGACGCGCACGACCGACGAGTGCTGAAATCAACCCGAGCAGTACAATGAGCGGCACCGCGTAGCATGCCGCTGTCAGCCAAATGCGCACGAGGTAGATGACTCCGCGCATGCCCTCAAGCGAGTTCGATCGCAGCCCCAAAAACACTCCAAACAAGACAAGGACCAGACCGATGGCACCGGCGACTAGCATCCACGCACCCAGCGACTTGCCCACATAAATCGAGACGCGATCGCTGCGAAACAACAGGTAACGAATGTGCCGGGTCTCGATGTCGGTCGCGGTTTGGTTATAGGCGAGAATGGTCGTCAGCAGCGGCATCAAAGCCAAGACCAGGGCAAACAGGGCGACCAACACCGGCGGACGCTCGCGCAGCAATCCGCGAATCGCCACCGCCGGGAGCTCGGTGACTCCTTCAACCATCCCGGCGATCATGTCGAGCGCTGGCCCGAGTTCGCGACCAACCGCGGCGAGCCTGTCGGCGTACTCAGCAAGCTGGTAGGAGGACAGACCACAAAACGCGACCAACAAAACTGCTGCGACAATTGTATGGCGCGAGCGTAGATGGCGAGCGAGCTCGAACTTGGCGATCACCCAAATGTCCCGTGGGTTCAAAGTAGGCGGATGATACAGGCTGATGGCGACTTCGACTAGCGCGCGGCCTAACAGATGTACAACCCCGTGTCACGACTGGCCAGCCAGCCCATCGTGGTCCAAACCTCAGCTGCGCGCGGACCATCGACGCGTCGGCTCAGACCTTAGGCTGTTTGCGCCCATAAATTGTGAAGCAAAGGAGATCCCACATGAGCCGCGGCGCGGACCAAACAACCATGTCCGGACCAAAGCGGACGCGACTGCAGCGGACAACGGTGTGATCAAGCCATCCTCGGCGATACTCAATAGGCTCCACAATCTCCTTCGAGCAAGACTCGCAGCTGTCGCCTCCGAGGAGGCAGCATTTTTTCCGGTTGCAGGTGGAACAACGTTGAGAAATGATTGTACGCGAACCGCGGTCAGGACTCCTCCGATGACAAGCTCCGAGCAAGATTCGACCAACGACCCACCACCCCCGGACCTCCACGACAACACCTCGGACAATGTGAGTGCATTACGGCGAAAGTGCCAAATGCTAACACAGGAGCTAAGAACGGCCAGGCTGCGATTTGATCTCATCCTCGAAGCCACCAACGACGGTGTCTGGGATTGGGATCTGACGACCAACGAATGTATGTTTTCGCGGCGATGGAAAGGGATCTTGAGCTACCGCGACGACGAAATCGAGAATGTTGCATCAGCATTTTTTTCACTCGTGCACGAACAGGATGCAACACGGGTACAAGAGGCGGTCAACAACCATCTGCAAAACCGCCAGCCGTATGACATCGAGTTTCGAATGCGTGCGAAGTCTGGTGAATATCGACTGATCCGAGCGCGTGGACAAGCGTTGTGGAGTGATGATGGCACACCGCTGCGAATGGCCGGTACCCACTCGGATGTGACGCAGCAGCGAACGGAACAGCAAGCTCACCTGCAAGCGCAGGAGCTAATCGATCTCCAACGAAAAACGATTGAGGCGTTGGGGACACCGATTCTCGATCTGGGCAACGGAATCCTGTGCCTACCGATCATCGGTGCAGTCAACTCCGTGCGCGCCAATTCGATGACAACGACGGCCCTCGAGCACGTTGCACGTCGTTCAGCCCAACTCGTCATCGTCGACTTGACGGCCGCCGATGTCACCGGTGTTGAGACACTCGTGCACCTTTCGAGTATGCTCAAGTCTATCCGTTTGCTCGGCGCTGCTGGGGTCTTGTGTGGAATCCAACCAACACTGGCACAGACAATGACCGATCAACAGCTCTCCATGGACGGTGTGAGGGTGTTTCGAACCCTCGGGCAGGTCTTGCAAGCGTTTGACCTCTAACAGCAACCAGACCCGGGCCTACATCGCACTCGATACTTTTACGACGCGTTGGACGCCCGATCCCACTCGAGGTGAAGAGCATCGGGGGCCCCAAGCCCGAACATTGGGAACGTAGGGAAACACTGGCTTGAATGGGGATACTCGAGTTCGTCCCCGAGATGGGTTGTGATTCTATCCAACCAACGATCGCGCAAACAGTGCAATAAGACCTTGGTCCTATCAACCTCCCTTGCCCTCGGTAGTAAGTAGGCGACCGACGCACGCGGGCTATCGCAACGACGTGGGTAGGCGATTTCGGCCGGTTGGCCCGCTCAAGTTGTCGTCTAGGACTTTGGTCCGATTGCGCTGATCGAACCTTTTATCCGAATATCAACAACGTCAAGGCTTGCGCCATGGCTTTCCTAGCGACGGTTTCAGGAGCAGACACAAATGTCAAGCACAGTGAAGGTATGGATGAACTCGGAGCAACCGGCGAGCGAAGTTTCTGACTTTGTGTTGAGCCCAGCCGAGCGGATTGAAAACTCGCGTGCGATCATCCACCGTAACGAGTCGTCGGCGCTCAGGCCGAGGCTTGTCCCCGTGCCGGTCTTCGACCTTGTCGCCATCACCGGCATCCAGCTCAAAATGCTGCGCGAAATGTCCCAGGTTTATAACCTCGAGTTTAGCGAGGGACTGGTTAAAAAAGCGATCGCGTCCCTGCTCACCGGCCTCGGTGGCGTCGGTCTCAGAAACCGGTTCGCTCCCAGTCTTGCCAACGTCGTCTCGCTTGTGGCGGCCGCATGTACCCGCGCAACGGGTGCTGTCTATCTGTTGCACTTCGAGACGGGTGGGAATGTCTTCAACTTCGATCCGATGGCGATGCGCGACGACTTCAACGAAGCATTTTTGCAGGCCGTTGAGGACCTCAACCCGACGGTGTACTAGACCATATGGAGTGACCGGCTCGCGGTCGCATAGATCGCGGGTTAGAAAATCCAGAGCCGCTAGGCTCTTGTGCGGGGAGATCTCGCGTTGCAAAGGGACGAAAATTCCCTGTTTGACTGCAGATAATCTGGTGACGAGGGCAGCACTCAGCGTCGTAAGTTCTTGTATCCCTCCGTTTCCTACGTTTAGATCTATGTTCGAGCATGCTCCTGACACACAGCCCAGCACGCGCCGCATGCTTCATGCTTCTGTGTCTTGGTGCCGCGCTTGCCTCCACTGTATGTCGGGACGCGAACGCATCGGAACGCTCCGCGTTCGGCACACCTTCGATCCGTACCTACGACATCGACGATGGCCTGCCGGATACGACTATCAACGCAATCGCAACCGATCGCGACGGACGCCTGTGGATCGGCACGCAGAGCGGTGCCGCCTACCACGACGGCCACACGTTCGTCACAATCGACCTACCGACCGAAGGAGGCTCGAGCTGGGTCCAGGCACTGCACGCATCGGCCGACGGTGCGGTGTGGTTCGGGATGGTCGACGGGGTCGTCCTGCGTCGCAGCGGAGATTCGTTTCAGCGCTTCGGCGCCGCGGAGGGACTCCCATCCGGGCATCCTGTCCGGGCCTTGAGTAGCGACGGACCTCCAGCCCATCCCCGGATTTGGGTGGCGACGACGAACGGCCTTTTCCGCCGTGACCACGACCAGTTTGCCCGGATCGCCGTGGGCTCGACACGAGCCACATACCGACTCTTCGCGGGAACACTCCCCTCCGGTGAACCGACGATGTGGGTGAGTACCGACGGGATCTGGCACTGCGAAACCGATGGCTGCGAACGTTTCAATCCCAAGGGAAACGCGCTCTTCCAGACGACCGGTGAAAATGAGCGATTTGAGCTTTGGGGCAAAGCGAACTCGCAGATCATTCGGTATGCCGACGACCGATGGGAATCCATCGGGCCAGAGTCTTGGAATCACGCCCCTGTCTGGGCACTTGTCGAGACGCGGAATCATGTGGGTGAACGGACGATCTGGGCGGCGACCTACGGCGGCGGCGTAGCGCGATGGTCGGGGGAAACATGGTCGTATCTCACCACCGAGAATTCGGACTTGGGCGACAATTACGTACTCTCGCTCGCGTCGGTCGGCCGTACCCTTTGGATGGGCACCAACGCCGGCCTTGCGCGTATGCGGCACGATGCATGGACCGCGTTCACCCCGGAGAACTCGCCGATCGCCGCAACGACGATCGGAATCGCCGAAGTTGTCAATCCTGAGGGGACGAGCGAAATCTGGTTTGGCGCGGAGAACCGCCTCGTCCGACTCGGAACCGACGGTTTCTCCCATGTGCTCTCCCCCACGGATGAGAGCCGCCTCGGCACCATGATCACGACGATTGTTCCGTCACAACACAACCCCGGCGTGGTCTATGTCGGGACACACAATAACGGTCTGTTTCGTTGGGAAGGCGGGCAGCTCATCGCCTACGATGGGCTCGACACAAAGTTTTTTGACAAAACGATCTTCAACGTGACCGAGTCGCGCGATGGTCGGTCGTTCTGGGTCGCCGGGAGAGCGGGTGTCGGTCGTCTCGATGAGGATGGGGCCTGGCATCTGTTCACCAGTACCTCGTCCCCTCTCCTCAACAACGAGGTGTTCACAGTACTCGAAACCACTGCAGCAGATGGCGAAACAAGTGTGTGGTTCGGCACCCGGGGAGGATTGTCCAAACTCCACAAGGGGAGGTGGACAACCTATACCGCGAAGGACCCCGAGCTCGGCGCAAATGCCATCATGTCATTGACCGAATTGCCTCGTGCACAGGGTATTCGGGAACTTTGGATCGGGACCTCGGGCAACGGGATTGCCCGCTACGATCTCGATCGGGATCAATGGCTGAAAGGTCTCCGCACCAACAGCAACCCAGCTCTTCCGAGCGACGAACTCCTCGGCATCTCGGGGGATGCTCGCGGTGATATCTATGCGTTCACGAAGCGGGGTGTCGCTCGGTTGACTCCCCGCACGAAGACCTCGGAAAACCCTGCCGAGTTTTCGATCTACACCTTCACCAAAGAGGATGGTCTGCCCAGTACGGACTGCCAGCAAAGTGGCTCGCTCGTCGATAGCCGTGGGCAGATCTGGGTGTTGGTCGGCGGCGGTGCAGCTGTCCTCGATCCGGCGACTGAGGTTGCCGATGACACGCCGAAGTCGCTCATCCTCGCGGGGAAGTATGGCCAAGACAACGGCAACCTGTTCCCACGGGCTGAGCTGTCCCACCGCGAAAACACCACAACGTTCGAGTTTTCACTACTGTCGCTGTTGCGTGAACGAGATACACGGTATCGCGTCCAGCTCGTTGGCTTTGACACGAACCCGAGCCCGTGGACCGACGATAAATCGGTGCGATACACCAACCTCCCGGAGGGCTCCTATACGTTTCAGGTTTGGGGGCGCGACTATGCAGGCAATGTGGCGGGGCCCACCTCGCTCCGTTTCCAAGTCAGGCCACCACCGTGGAGAACGACGTGGGCATACATTGGCTATGTCGTCGCGCTCTTGCTTCTCATCTATGGATACAGTCGTTATCGTTTGAGAACCCTCGCCAAACTCAATCTCCTTCTCACAACGAAGGTCGAGGAACGAACGGCCGCCCTCGAGGTCGCCAAGGAAAAGGCCGACACCGCAAACCGGGCCAAATCGATGTTTCTCGCCAGTATGAGTCACGAGTTGCGAACACCCCTCAATGGGATTCTCGGGTACACGCAATTGCTCGCCCGCTCTCCGAGCCTCTCCAGCGATGATTGCAACGGACTCGCAGTGATCCAACGCTCGGGAGAACACTTGCTCGCCCTCATTGACGACATTCTTGATATCGCGCGCATCGAAGCTGAAAAGCTCGAACTCAGCCCCTCCACGGTGGATTTTCCCAGCCTTCTGTCGACCGTCTGTGAACTCAGTCGGGTACATACACAAAAAAAGGGACTGTCCTTTCAATTCGAGTCGAATGGTGACATCCCCGCGACCGTGGTTGTCGACCACAGGCGATTGATGCAAGTCCTCCTCAATCTACTTGTCAATGCAAGTAAATTTACCGACGAGGGGTCGGTGAAGCTCGGTGTCGAAGCAAATGGCGAGGACTTCGTGTTTCGCGTGAGCGACACCGGGTCGGGGATGACACCTGCTGAACTCACCCGTATCTTCCGACCCTTTGTTCAAGCCGGTGAGCCGCACACGCGACTCAAGGGCGTCGGACTCGGGCTTTCGATCAGCCGCAAGATCATCGAGCAGATGGGTGGTCGGATCGATGTGACGAGCAAACCTGGAAGAGGGAGCACATTCTCGGTGATGCTCCGCTTGCCTGTCGTTGTACAGGCACACGAACAGGAGGCAAATGACGCTCCGATCGTCGGTTACGAAGGTGCCCCGCGTGCCATCGCCATCGTCGACGACAACGCGGACAATCGGTCGTTGTTGCGGGACACGCTCGCGCCACTTGGCTTCAAAATCATCGAGGTGAATGATGGTGAGGACTTCCTCGCCCGCGTGGAGGAGCTGCGCCCAGACCTCATCCTCCTCGATATGCGGATGCCAAACCTGTCCGGCGACCAGGTTGCCATGCGCCTCAGGGCGAACCCGCGGCTTCGAGATCTTCCCATCATTGCGTCCTCCGCGACTGTCGACGAAGAGCAACGGCGACGAGCCCTCGAGGCCGGGTGTGATGATTTCCTCACCAAACCGGTTTCGTTCACCGAACTATTTGCAATCCTCGAGCAACGACTCGGGCTCACATGGAAACGGACACGCTCCCGCCCCACCCCGACGACCGCACCGACACCGTTTCCGGCCGAGCCATCGGCGGAGGAACGCGCTCACCTCGCTGAGCTGCTCGATCGCGGCCGCATTCCAGAGTTGCTACAGGAGCTCCAAAAGATCTGCCAGGACAACCCGGCACTCGACCCATGGGTCGCTGAAATCCGGGTTCTCGCCGAAAACTACGAATTACACGACCTGCGCAAGCAATTGGCTGGTTAGCATCAAATGGACCAAGACCAACGACGACAAATTTCGGACGGCTCGGGGATCGCTGGGGGAAGCCAACCGCTCGTGCTTCTCGTCGACGATGAACCGCATAGTCTCAAATTGCTCGCCCAAGCCCTCGCGGAGCAGCCTCTCGCGCTAGCGATGGCGCTCGACGGGGAGACTGCCCTGCGGCTCAGCGAGCGCGAGACCCCGGAGCTCATCCTCCTCGACGCGCGTATGCCGGGCATGGATGGCTTCGAGGTGTTCAGCAAACTCCGGCAAAACCCCGCTACGCGCAATATCCCTATTATCTTCATCACATCTCTCAACGACACCACGAACCGCGTGTCCGGGCTCGAGCTCGGGGCCGTCGATTACATCACCAAACCTTTTGTACCTGCGGAACTCGCCGCTCGGGTGCGGACACAGGTCGCAATTCGTATGTCCGCCCGGACACTTGCTCAAAAAAATGCCGAACTCGAACAGGCCACGGCCGAGCTTTCCCAAATACGCGACACGCTCGAGGCCGAAGTGACACGCCGGACCAACGAGGCGATCGAGACGAACCATCAGCTCTCGCACCTGCAGCGCGTGGTGGCGATCAACGGCCTTGCAGCCTCGATTACGCATGAACTCAACCAGCCGTTGCAAGCGATCATGAGCAATGCCCAGGCTGCACGTCGTCTGCTGGCGAAACATCCCCCCGCCACCGCGCAGGGGATCGAGGCACTTGAGGATATCGTGGCGAGTGCTCGCCAGGCGAATGAGCTCATCCAGCGCATGCGATCGATGTACGCCAACAAGGCGCCGGGGAAGCCGGAGTTGCTCGATCTTTCTGACTTTATCAGCGAGACCGTGCGGCTCATCGACAACGAATTCATGCTGCGAAGGACAACGCTGCGGATAGAAATCTCCTCAAGCCTCCCACAGATGCGCGGTGATCGGGTTCAGCTCGGGCAAGTGCTCCTCAACCTCCTACTCAATGCCATCGACGCCGTGTCCGAACAGCCGGAAGACGAGCGGTGGATTGTCGTGCGTGCCCACGGCGATGGGGAACGCGTATGTTTCTCCGTCGAGGACTCCGGCCAAGGACTTTCTCCGGAGCAACTCGATCGTATCTTCGAAGCCTTTTACACGACCAAACCAAACGGGCTCGGGGTTGGTCTCGCCATCTCCCGCTCGATCGTCGAGGCGCACAGGGGACATATCTGGGCAGAGAATACCGCGGAGGGCACGAACGTTCTCTGCACCTTCCCAGCGGTATCGGGGAGTGTTGCGTAGCGCCCACGCTCTGCACCTCACAGGCGATCGATGAGGCGTACAAGCTCGGCGACGGATCCCACCTCGAGCTTTTTCATCGCGCGACCGCGGTGGATCTTGACCGTTTTGACCGCGATCCCCAACTCCGCCGCGATCTGCTTATTCAGGAGCCCCGTGGCGACGAGCCTCGAGACCTCGCGTTCGCGTGGTGAGAGTCCAGAGAATCGCGCTCGCGCCGAATCGCGCTCAACTTCGGATTGTTGCGTCGCTGCGTCGCGCTCGCGCCGTTTTGCATCTCGCGCAAGCGCCCGATTCACAGCATCGAGCAAGTCACCATCTTCGCAAGGCTTGGAGAGGAAGTCGATCGCCCCAGCCTTCATGGCTTGGACTGCACCCGTCACGTCACCATGCCCTGTCAGGAAAATGAGCGGCAGCTTAAACCCTTGCCGCAGCAGCGCCTCTTGAAGCTCTAGACCACTCATGCGTGGCATCCGGAGATCCACCAACACACATCCGGCTTGAAAACGAGATGCGTGCTCGAGCAACGCACCGGGAGACGCGAACACCTCCACCCGGTACATCTCCGCAGTCAGTAGTCGCTGGAGACTCCGAAGAACGCGGGGATCGTCATCGACCACGAGGACAGTCGGTTCCTGGATCGGTACGGCGCTCATGGAAAATCCACTTTCCACAGAGATTCTTGTCGATAGGAGAAGCCTGCGTCAACATCCTCTCCTGCAGTTCAGGTGCACGAATATGCTCGCATTCGGACAGGGTGTATGCGGGTGCCCGAATGTACAAGTAACATTACGGATCCGCGTGGGGGAGGAGCTCCCCCACCGCCTCGACGACGCGTTCAGGAGCCTCCCACCCGAGCATATGACCTGCACCTTCGATCCATCGGACATCGAGCGCCGGTAAGCGGTGCCCGAGTTCGTCAAAGTGCCAACGTGGGATGGTGTTGTCCCGGGTTCCAGCGAGGAGCGTCACCGGAAGTTCGACCTCGCACAGGCGCGGATAGTGGTCGACCTCGATCAAGTCCTGGAGGACAGGTAATAAACGCCGTTGATTCTGGGACCAGTAATCTTGATTGAACGCTTCGACGGCGTCGCGGTAGGGCTCGCCGAAAACCATCGGGCCAACCAGCCACTTGTAGGGATGACGGCTACTGAGTAAATGTAGAAGCCCTGATTTCAACAACACTCCCTGCATCCGATACTGCGGAGCACCCCGTGCGAGTTGGCCAGCTCCAGCCGCGACAAGCATCAACCCTCGAATCCGTGCACGCGCCACGTCGGGGTATGTGAGGGTCCAACCAAGTGCCAACAATCCGCCGAGCGAGTGCCCAACGAGCAGTCCGTCCCGAATATCAAAATGCTCTAGGACCGCCAGATAGTCCCTTTCCATTGCGGCGAGCGAAAGTCGAGCGGGACCGGCGTTCGACTTGCCATGACCGCGATGATCAAAGGCGATCACACGATAGCCCAACCGCACCAATTCAGGGGCGACAATGTTCCAAGAACGCGAGCTCAATCCGTAACCATGGGCGAGTACCACGGTCGGGCCATCGGTGGGCCCCGAGACCACAGCGTGGAGAGAAGCGCCGTCGAATGTCTCGACCTGAACGCGGGTCCCCTCGAGCTCAGCCGTCAATTCCGACAACGTGAAACGCCCCTGCCGCGTCGTCGTCGAACGCACCCGAAATGAGGTCCATCCATGCATTGCCAGCGCCGCGCCGGCACCGAGAAGTACCTTCCACATTTTGGTCAACCTCGAAACGAGCAGGTGTTCACATCAGGTTCGCGTCGCAGTCGAGACGATCGAGCAAATGCCCAAGTTTGGAACGCTTGACACGGAGATATCTGCGGTTTGCGGCGGTGGTTTGAGTTTGGAGCGGCACCCGTTCCACCACCTGTACACCGGCAGAGTGAAACGCCTCGACCTTGTCGGGGTTGTTGGTCATCAATCGGATCGACGACACATTCAGATCGCGGAGCATCGCCACGCCGACGGTGTAGTCGCGCGCATCGGTTGGATATCCGAGCTTGTGATTGGCCTCAACAGTGTCATACCCCTTGTCTTGCAACGCGTACGCACGAATTTTTGCCGTCAGTCCGATCCCTCGCCCCTCTTGGCGCAAGTACATCAAGAGACCCCGCCCCTCTTCGGCAATGCGTGACATCGACAGGCTCAGTTGGTCCCCACAATCACAACGCTGAGACCCCAACGTATCACCGGTGAGACATTCGCTGTGCAAGCGTGCGAGCGGAGCGTCGCCCTTGTCAACCTCTCCCATCCACAGCAGGAGTTGCTCTCCCCCGTCTCTGTCCTCGTAGACGCGCAGGTTAAATCGTCCGTACTTCGTCGGGAGTGTTGTATCTGCAACGGGTCGAACCATTGTATGATCAACGATGTAGCGCTGGAGCTGCGCAATATTGATCAAAGGAAGGTTGTGGCGCGCTGCATACGTCTCGAGTTCGGGTAACCTCAGCATGCTGCCGTCATCGCCCATGACCTCGCAAATCACAGCAGCTGGGAACCCCCCTGCTAAGCGCGCGAGCTCGACACCTGCTTCGGTGTGACCTGGCCTTTCCAACACCCCTCCGGGCCTGGCGCGAAGCGGGAAGATGTGCCCTGGTGTCACGAAATCATCCGGACCAGCCTGGGGATCGGCTAACAAGGCGATTGTACGGGCACGGTCGTGGGCTGAGATCCCGGTCGTCACCCCTGTTGCGGCCTCGACACTCACCGTAAATGCGGTCCCGTGCGGCGTGCGATTGTCACGTGGTGCGACCATTGCCGGCAACCCCAACTCCGCGATTCGCTCGTGTGACAGTGCCACGCAGATGAGTCCAGATGCTTGGCGGGCCATAAATGCGATCGCCTCGGGCGTCACGTGGCTCGCCGACATGCAGATATCACCTTCATTTTCGCGATCTTCGTCATCTACGACAACTACCATGCCGCCGTTACGAAATTGCTCAAGGGCCTGGTCAATCGTTGCAAACATGTCGTATCTCCTGAGTTCTATTTGCGTCTGTGAATTGAAGTCGTGCCTCAACGGGTTGAGGGCTCGTCCTCATCCGAAATGTGTCGACTGGCGAGCAACGACTGCTCGACCCGCTGCTCGTCAATGTTGCCAAAATGCTCAAAGTGGACCAAACGCGGAAGCGCAGCCCGGCGCTCCCATCCTTTGCGTTGCAATTCTGGTGTGCGTTCAAATGTCGAGACATAGCCGATGCACAGATAGGCGACGATGCGCAAATGAGGTGGGATCCCCAGGATTTGGCGAAGCTCGTCTGGGTCGAGAATACTGACCCAGCCCACACCAATTCCCTCGGCCCGCGCCGCCAACCACAGGTTCTGCACTGCGCACACAGTCGAGTACTGCACCATTTCTGGCATCGTTTGCCGCCCGAGGCCGTGGCCCCGGGTCACTGTCGCGTCGCAGGTGACACACAGGTTGACAGGGGTGTCGAGGATACCGGCGAGTTTCAATGAGCTGTACAGCGCTCGGCGTTCGTCTTGGTAGCGTTCGGCTGCTTTTTGGTTGGCGCGTTGAAACAGACTGTGAATCCGGCGTCGCGTCTCAGGATCGCGGAGGACGACAAATCCCCACGGTTGCATAAAGCCCACCGACGGAGCGTGGTGAGCTGCATCGAGTAGGCGACCGAGCATATCGTCGGGAATGGGATCGGGTAAAAACTCCGAGCGGATGTCACGACGCTCATAGATCGCCCGGTACACACCCCGGCGCTCCGCATCACTGAAACGTAGATCTCGATTGCGCATGATTGGTCTGCTCTCGCACCCGGCCAGAACGATGCCTCTCGAGCACACCGGTCCGTACCGTGTTAAGTGTTTGTTCGGCTGACAACGATCGGCTTAAAATACGACTAAAATTCCATGACTGCTGGTTCAACTTGTTAGAACCACGACGATTGTATACGCATTTTTTGGAGACTCGGCAAACGTCGACCTCCGCGAAACCACCGAAGGTTTGAGGTCGCGGGACTGTTAGTCACGCGCAGCCACACATCCGTACATGAACACGCGCGGGGGCACGTCAGCCTCGGGATTGTTCCACACATCGACCGGGTGCAGTCCGTCCTGCGTGACCGTCCACCGGCCGAGGAGCGGCCGAATCCGTGTGGGGCCACGCAGATGCAACGGCTCGCCTGCTTGGTCGAGAATCTGTTTGACAGCCGGAAACGAGTCGAGCGCTTCGCCGTCGAAATCAGCGACGAGGTAACTTTGGCGAGGTGCCCACTCGTGCAGACGTGCGAGTGTATTGGCGACGACGGCATCCGGCAGAAATACTGCAACACCAACCATCACGATCCCCAGAGGGCGGTTGAGGTCGAGGATGCTGGACACGGCCGTCGCATCGAGGGTCGAAAGGTCGCTGGCATCGCAGTATGCGTAGTCGGCCCTGGGGACGTCGCGCAGGATCTCGCGGCCCAACGCGATGTTCGTGGGATCGATATCGGTGTACAGCACCCGAGCGTCGGGGACAGCTTCGTGAACATTTCCCCGCGTCGGGATCCCCGAACCGAGAACCAGAAACTGGGACACGCCGCGGGCAGAGACATCGGTCACTGCTCGCCCGATAAACTGCCGAAGCGTCGAAAACACCCTGGGAAACCCGGGAAAAATCGAATCAAACGCCTGGGCGGCACCGATGTCGGGGGCAAAATGATGTGTCCCACCGAGCCAATAATCGAGAATCCGTCCCGTGTTCGGAACCGTCGGTTGTTGCTTGCTGCTTGTCATCGCTTGTCTCGGTCACGATGAACAACGTAAGGGGAAAGGTCAACCTCCGCGAGCGGTCGCATTCCCACCGTGCGAAGTCGATCGAAGCGGGCGGTTGAGTCAGCGCCGCGGTCGGGTATCGTGACCGAGATGAGCACCGACGTCGCGCTGTTGGTCTTTTATCTGTGTCTCGCCCTCGGCGTATCGTTCGCCTGTTCGATCTTCGAAGCGGTCTTGCTGTCGATCACCCCGGGGTATGTCGCCTCGCTCGAGAAGGCCGGAAGTTCGGCGGCCGGCCGAATCACGCGACTCAAGCAGGAGATCGATCGGCCGTTGGCCTCGATCCTCAGCCTCAACACGATTGCCCATACCGTCGGGGCGGCGGGTGTGGGTGCCCAATCTGCGAAGGTATTTGAGAGCCTCCCGATCGCGGTCACGTCGGGAGTCTTGACGATCCTGATCTTGTTTGTCTCGGAAATCGTGCCCAAGTCCCTCGGTGCGATGCACTGGAAAAAGCTCGCGCCGATCGTGGCGGCCATCCTCGGTCCGTTGACGTGGTTGATGACGGTCACGATGTTTGTTCCGGTCTCCCGCTGGGTCACCAGCCTGCTCGGCGGTGGCGGTCACCAGCAAACCCCGAGTCCCGACGAGATCAGTGCCATCGCCGAACAGGGTGCACGTGCCGGGTTGTTCCCACGCGGCGAGTCGCGGGTGCTCAGCAACCTGTTTCGCCTCAAGGAACTGCGGGCGACCGATGTCATGACGCCCCGCACGGTGATGTTCGGACTCCCCGAGAGCACGCGCGTCGGCGATGTCGTCGGCGATGACACGCCTTTTCGGTTCTCGCGGATCCCGATCTTCAAACACACGATCGACGAGGTGACCGGCTATGTGCTCAAGGGCGATGTCCTGCTCGAGGCGGCCCGCGATCATCTCGACGTCCCCCTCGCCGATCTACGGCGTGAGTTGCTGCGAATCCCCGAAGACATCGCACTTTCCGATGTACTCGAGGGACTGCTCAAACAACAGGCCCACGTCGCGCTCGTGGTCGACACCTACGGAGGAACGACCGGACTCGTCACGCTCGAGGACGTGGTCGAAACACTCATCGGCATGGAGATCGTGGACGAGGTCGACGCGGTGGCCGACATGCGGGAACTCGCCCGGAAGCAGTGGAAGCGACGGGCCAACAAGATGGGGATCGCAGTCGCGGACGATACTGGCGAAAGCTCACCGACTTCTTAGGAAGAAGTCCTGCGGCCAACGACCATGGCGAACAGGGCTCCGGTTGCGAACATCAACAACGAGTAGATCGCCGGTGCGATCGAGAGGCGGGAGAATGGGACCCCGGTGGCGTCGGCAGCAATGCCCGCCACCAGCAGTGCCGTGGTCCCATTTTGAATCCCGACCTCGAGACCGATAGAAATGCTTTGGCGACGATTGAGACGCGCGAGCACGGCGATACCGAACCCGAGGGCCATCGTTGCGACATTGAGCGTGAGCGTCGACAATCCAACCTGGGTAAACCAATCGGGTAAGTTGGCCCATTCGCGTTTGACGATTGCAGCGATGATCGCAAACAGGAACACAATCGAAAAAATCTTGACCGGCTTTTGACTACTTGCCGCGAGCGCCGGCTTGCGTTTGTTGACGAGCATCCCGAGGCCAACCGGTATCACCGTAATCACCACCAGCTGCGCGATCGTCTTGCCGATCGGGATCGAGATCGATTCCTGTCCCGACGTATTGATCAACGACGCCATCGACCACTGCAACAAAAACGGCACGGTAAACGGTGCCAGCAAGCTGACAATCGCCGTCAGTGTGATCGATAGGGCCACGTCACCGCGGGCCAAAAATGCGTACATATTGGAGGTCACACCACCGGGACACAGGGCCAGAATCATCAGACCCACGGCGAGCGCACCGGTCATCCCAAACAACTTGATCACCGCGAGGCCGCAAAGCGGTAACAGGATCATCTGGCAGACGATCCCGATCGCCGCCGCCTTTGGAAAACTGAACACCCGGCGGAAGTCGGCGAGCTTGAGCGTGAGCCCCATTCCGAACATGATCAGAAAGAGGGCGATGGGTAACACGACCTGATTGAGTACGCCGGACTGCACACCGGACAATACCTCAGTTGGGAATTTCCCACCAAAAGAGTCGCGGGTTCGACATCTGCGAGGTGACTCGAGATACTCGTGTTCCCCCGTTTTCGAGTATCATCCCCGGGTGCTCGGTTACATCTTCCGCACGATTCCGACCGTTGTACGTGCCACCATGCATCGCGACGGCAGCCTTGTCTCCCGCATCGATCGCCGCGTCCGTGTGCGTGACATCGACTTCAACCTCCACATGAACCAAGCGGTTTACGCCACTGTGACCGAGTACGGGCGCACGGACTGGTTGATCCGCTCGGGGGCTTGGTCGCGTTGGCGCAAGGCCGGCATCAAACCCGTCGTCGCCCACCAAACACTGGTCTACCGTCGCGAGCTCCGACATGGGATTCGCTACACCATCGATACCCGGGCCGTCGCCGTCGAGGGTCGTCTACTGTGCCTGCAGGGAATGCTCCTCGTCGGTGACCGTGTACACGCCCGCAACGACACCAAATTGATCTTCATCGGACCTGACGGCGTCCTCCCGGCCGCCCAAGTACCGGCGGTCTGTGAAGGATTCCTCGCCCCTGCCCTGCCGGTCGACAACTGGCGCGTCACAGGCAGCCCGAGTATCTCCGTCTCGAAGGTGTGAAGGACACGCCGTGGAACTGTTCACAAAAGTCGCCACATTTTCGCATCTACAGGCTCGCAAAACGCTGTGTATGGGACTCGGTGGTGGTGCCGATGCCGTCTCTGCCCTCGTCATGGCTCGGATCGCCGAAGCGGCTGGCGCCTGCGAGGTTCACTACGGCAACACCAAACGCAAACGCGATCGACGTCTCGAGCTCGTCGCACCGCAGTTAGCCATCTCGACCGGAGACCCCACGCCCCTCACCCGCGGTGCTCGCCACGGAACTGCAGACATCGAATGTTCGCTACCCCGTGGCCCCGGAGGCTCCCCACTAGTCGCCCTACTCCCGCGGCTCCCAACCGACGACACATACACGGCCCTCGGCACCGCACTGGCGCAACGGCGATATGAGGCGATCCTCGGCATCGACACCGGCGGCGACATCCTCAAACGAAAGGGGCGGCTGAAGTCGCGTGATTTTCAGATGCTCCGCGCCCTCGCCCGTGTCGGGCCCGAGCCTTTGCTCGTGATCTTCGGATTGTGCAGCGACGGTGTATTGCCACGGACCATCGAACCCGAACTCGATGCCATGTCCGATGCATACCTCGGTTACTTCCCGTTGGCGCCGTGGCGAGATGTCCTCGAGAGCCTGTCCTCTGGCCTGCGGGAGACCAGGACGCCACGAATCATTGTATCTGCACTCGACTCCAGCAAACAAACCTTCGACGTACCCCGCGGAGGGCTCCCCCGGGTCGATCGCCGCTGGCTTATCCACGGGTTTGTGTTTCGCGCGGCCCGCCTACTCGCCTGCTGATCGATTCCTCGAGTCGATTGTATCGACAACCATTTGACGTACTACGTACTCGGACACGGCGCGGCCATATCGATATCGAGTTGTGTCTGGGTCCCCCGCACGGTCACCGGGACCTCACAGACCTGGCCATCGACGGAGATCTCGAGGATGTAGTGCCCGCGGTCGGACGTGAACGCATGCGACCCGTCGATCAACTCGCCGCATGACCGTTGCACCCCATCGAGCTGAAGACCGTGCTGACTTTTGAGGGCTTCGCCGTACCCCGGAGGCTCGGACGTTGCGACATCGCGGTCGGCGTCTGCTCGTCGCAACCCAAACGCCGCCGTCTGGCAGGCGTTGACGTTGTGGACAGAGAGCCCCCATCCCAACGGCTCGAACATCGCGTCGAGAAGAACCGGTTCGATTCCGCGGGCGCTGACGTCGACCTCCTGCTCGAACTGCTTAACCACTTCGCCTTCGTCGACAAACACAGCCTCGAAAGCGTAATTCCCAGGACGCAGCTCAAAAAAAACGTCTGTCGTACCGACGAAGAACGCATCACTGCGAAAACCAGACTTGCATTCGTAGACCCGGGTGGTTTCGCGGGTGAGGTCTTCGAGATCACGCACGGTCACCTCGACTTCGTCAACCAGTGTACCTACACAGTTTCGAATGACGGCGGAAGCACCGTCGGGGGGCTCGGGCACAGCTTCGACGAACCGCCACCCGAGCTCAATCCCCGTCGCCGGCTGTGCCGGAAACACACAGCCGGCCATCAACAAACAACATGTCAGCAGGTGACGGTCCTTGGGCCCCACGGCGGGCACTATACTCCACAACCACGTTGGCAAACGCGCAAAGTCACGCGACGCAGGCGAGCCATACAGCGGGTTGCCCGACGAGCCGTAGCGAACCTGTTCACCGATTCGCGCGCTGGAACCAGGCTGCATGGGCCGTTCGAACCATGGGATAGTTCGAAGGGGAAGCGAGCGCGATGATAAAATTCTTCAGATTGATCGGTGCACTCCCGTTGTTGGTCTTCGCCACAGGTGGTTGCTTTATCGACGACGGGCAAAATCCGACGACCGCCGCCTCCACCGGCTCAACATCGGAGGACACCACAACCACCGGGGTCACGACCGAGACGACCGAGACGACCAAAGCTACCGAGTCGACACTGACGACACTGACGACGATGGATACCACGGATCCGACGGAGGATCCGTCAACGACAGTCAGCCCGAGTTGTCCCAATGGAGCATGCAACGCTGAAGGTTCTGTCGAGCAGGACGATGCCTGTGGCGTCTGCGGAACCTTGGAACGCAGATGCTTCGACGGTTGCTGGACCGACTGGGCCTGTTACTCCGGCGACGACAGGTGTGCGATCTGGGTTCTCGGCGATGATCTCACCACCTGGCAACGATACCGACTCGCCGGGGCGGAGATCAACGAACACGTGCCAACTGAGCCGATCCTCGCCGCATTCGATGCCCACCAACTCAGCATCGCATACGTGTTTACAGACACCACCTACCACGTCCTCGAACTCAACACGATGAGCTGGATATTCTCGGGCATGCGCACAGAGCTGCTGCCGGAACTCGATGGCGTCCAACTACTGGCAATCTCGTCGGTCAACAACACAGACGATCCTATCTCGACCGCAACCGAGCGCATTAATTTCATTACCCCCGGCGGGATCGAAGTCTACAATTTCCACCTATCGACGCAGGACTTCACATATAACGAAACACTCGGATATGACTTTGCTCCGCCGGAACATTCCCCGATCCCCACAGAAATCCGATCGGCGTGGATCGATACGGGCACCTACCCGTGGGAGTTTCTTCCCACCACGGTTTGTGAGGACCAAGTCCAAGAGCTGACCTATTACGGTGCAGCCCAGACGACGAATCGAGTTCATCTTCAAGATCTCAGCAGTTTCTATGATTTTGTCGCGTCACCTTTGTTCATCAGCTATCCCGCCTTCACACTCGAAGGTGCTCCCATGGCGTCACAACTGATCGGGGCTACGTTTTGGCACGATGGCCTATTCGTTTTTCGTGAGGCGAATGAATAGAAATGCGTCATTCTTTCTTTAACATCCGAATTGAGTATACTTATCCTGATGGATGTCTCGGACCTCGCGGCTTTGGACCTCAACCTGCTCGTCTCGTTCCAAGCATTGTTCCAAGAGTGCCACGTCACCCGGGCGGCGTCTCGCCTCGGAGTTAGCCAGCCGGCGATGAGTCGAGCATTGGCGCGGTTGCGGGAAATGTTTGATGACCCCCTGTTCGTTCGCGGGAAATCGGGTATGGACCCAACGGCACGTGCCCGCGAACTCTACCCACACGTCGAACGTACCCTGCTCGCTATCAAAGCACTTGTCCAGCCGGTCGACTTCGATCCCCAATCCGCCAAGGGACGGGTCCGTGTCGCAGCCCCGGACATCGTTGTGTATATGTTGGTACCCGAACTGATGCGACGACTTGCGCGAGATGCCCCCCACCTCGACCTCGAACTCGTCAAATGGCAGCCCAACTGGAAGCAATGCCTACAGGATGGACTCGTCGATCTCACGGTCGGCTTTCCCATGGGCGACGAGCCAAACCTGTACGCCCGTCAGTTGATCGAAAGTCACTGGATGACGGTCGTCCGCGAAGGACATCCCACACTTCGCAAAAAGTGGACACTCGAGAACTTCTGCCAACTCGACCACATTTTGGTCTCGCTGACTGGCCAAGGCGGTGGCCCTGTGGATGCTGCGCTCGCGCGCAAGGGGTTGACACGGCGAATCGCTTTGCGTGTTCCCTACCCGGCGCTCACGCCCCTGCTGGTTGCCGAGACAGACCTTGTATTGACAACGATCGCGTGGCTCGCCCACAAACTCGCGAAGACGGTCGGTCTGGTCGTCCGGCGTCCGCCGATCAAGCTGCCTAGCTTACGTGCGCCGATGGTATGGCACGAGCGCAACCACCGGGATCCCAAGCAAAAGTGGCTGCGTGGTTTGGTGGCCGATATCGCGAGAAACACGCCACAAAGCTGATTGCAGCCCAAACGCGGAGGCGTTCAATCCGCGATATATCTATATCATTCAAAAATCGAATAACAAATATAATATTTATCTATTTGGAGAATGTCCTTGATGAGCCTAAGACAAAGGCAGGAGTCAAGAACATGCCAACACATGCCAACAAGCAGTGTGCCCTCATACCGCTCGCGTTGGGAACCGCGCTTTCACTCACCCTTGCGAGCGGGTGTGGCTCGACGGACACGGTCAAACCGGCCGAGACCTCTCAAACCGTAGCGAACCCACAAACTGCGATGGTACCCGCGTGGACCAACGACGGTCGCCCGCGCCAAATTGAGATTCTCGAGGAGCGACCCAACGTCAAGGTCGCAGCGATCGGGTTACGGCGCGGTACTGCGTTGCCAACCCATCGGGCCGCGTCTCCGGTGACCATCCAAGTCCTCCGAGGAGCCGGGGAGTTCGAGCTCGGCGACGAGCGCTTCGATGTCACCGAGGGGAGCGTGGTCTATGTCGGAGCCAATCTCGCCCATGCCATGACCCCCAAAAATGATGCGCTGGTCGTCTTACTGGTGCACTACCTCAAACACAACCAATCCTAAAAATTTGTACAATCATTTTTACACACAGGAGAAAAAATCCATGTACACACACTCATCGAACACCATCCCCCCATTTTCACTGTTTCGCCGTATCGCCCGCGGGTTGGCCCTCACCGGCGCCGTCGCGTGGAGTATGGGAGCCCTCAGCGGTTGCGACGAAGCCCAAGCCGACGACCCAGATCCAATGGTGGAGGAGCGCCTAGCACAACTCGAAGCGAAGGAGGAGATCCGGGATACCGTCATGACGTTTGCGACCATCGTCGATCACGAAGATGTCGAGGGGCTCAAGAATCTACAACCCGTTGTGCACGAAGACTTCCTCCTGCAAGCAATCGATTTTGATGGCGGAACCCTCGAGTTTGCCGGCTACGACGAGTTGATCTCGGGCTATGGACCGATCATGGTGGCCTCGCAACCAAATCTGATTGTCAGTGATATCCATGTCGAAGTCGACGAAGATACCGCAGTCGCTCGCTTTAAGTTCTTCAACTCGGTGACCCCTCCACCGCAACTCGAACTCGATGTCGAGACAAAGGTCTTGCTGATGGCTGACAACAAGGCGACGTTTGTCAACGAATCCGGGACCTGGCAACTCGAGACACTCGTGCTCGACCACTCACTGGCCTACCCCGGGGCAATCGCGCACGAGTAACGTCGAGTCGCAACCTCGAGACGCGCAACCTCATTCGGGTTGCGCGTCTCCACGGTGTCGATTGCCCGTATGACTAAAAAACCCCCTTGACCCATCCCGCGAGATCGTTGCCAAACTTCTTGCCCCAATCACCGACCTGGCTGGAAGTCCAGCCGAAGCCGTCCATGAGAATCTCCTTCGCCTGTGCCGAGGAAATCGAAAGCATCGCGACAGCATCCCCTTCGTCAAGCTCGAACGCCGCAGTCAGCCCCTTTGCGATCTGTTCGGGTGCAGCCCCGACCCCTTCAAAGATCTTTGCCGCGTCCTCGGCAGCCGCCGTTACGTTGTACTTGACCCACTCGTAGGCCTCGGCAAATGGGCCTGCGAGCCACTGTTCGAGCTTCTTGACAACCTCGTCCTCGGCGAACTCCGCAAATGCTGCGGCGAGGTCTCCAATGTCCATGAACGGGACATCGACGGTGAACTTCCCGAGGGTCAGTTCAAAGCTCATTGCCGAGACTTTAAAGTAGATCCCCTGGGAAAAGCTGTCCTTGTCGATCTCTGCAATGACCCGGGTATCGACCCGCAGGTTGATTTTGCGGCCGAGAACCCGCACCGAAACCTGGATCGTCGGCCCGTAGGTCAGGCGGACAAGACCCCACTCGAGGCGCAGTGAACCACCGTAGTACATCGAAAGGTCCTTGGACTTACTCGCCCGACCAGCCTTGATTCTGCGGTACAGCGGAAGTGTGAAACCGCTGAGTTCGATGCCGATATCAAAGTCCGACGCGAGGATACCACCGAGCAACCTCCAATCCCCGGAGAACGAACCTCCAAACTCGTGAACACCGACAATCGCCTCGAGTGTTGTATTGGAGATCCGGAAAAACTCGACGCTCCCGGCCGCGAGCACAATCGGATCGAGCACCGCGCGGTAGATCGCCGACCCCGAATCCGTCGTGCCAGTCGCCTGCAGTTTGAAGCCCCACAGGTCGTACTCGCCATCAATCTCCGATGTGTCTTTTTGTTCAGGATTTGGCTCTGGGGTGGTCAGTTGCGTCTTCTCAATGCGAACATCGCAATAGTCCGTGAGCGAGAAAACGCCGGGGTAGGACACACCGCCGATCTTCATGCGAAAGGGGACGTCGATGCCTTGGCGTGTACACACCGCTTCAACCAACCATGTACCCTCCTCACACACCACCGTCTGTGCCTTCGCCAGCGACCGCTCCCACGTCGCCGGTTTGTCAAGTGTTTGGGCCCAGTTCTGCGGAGATGCGATCGTCAATACACCCTCCGCATATTCCGGGTAGCCCGCGACAATGCCCGAATGAACCACCAACGGCCGGCCGTGAGGGCTCGTGACAGCACGGCTGCGCTCGAGGACACCTCCGAGGTCGAGCTCGCACGAGCCCGGGCCATCGACGTAGATCTGGTCGACCGAAACGGTTTCCGGCGCGGACAGTCGGGCATTTTTGGTATCCCACTCCACTTCGATTTTTGCTGAAGTCGCAACAATTTTGCAGTTTTTGCCATCCACACCGCATCGACCGCAGTACTCCGAAAAGTTTCGGTGGTGGCAGGTCACTGCCGAACCGGGCTCGAGGACGAGGCAGTTGCGCCCGTCGATGCGACAACCGCCACAGGCCGACTGCATCGCGTGATGGTGGCAGACGACACGCGAAAACAGCTCGATGATCGCACAGTTTGCCCCATCTACATGACAACTTGCACATGCACCATCCCACGGTTTTCCGCCTGCGGAGCCGTGGTGACAAACAACCCGCATGTCGCTTGCGAGGTCAAGGCAATTGCGCCCATCGACTCGACATTTTCCGCAGTAGTACTCAAAATGGCCGTGGTGACAAACCCTACGCACTTCGGGCACCCGGTTGGTGTTTAAAAACGCGGGTTCTTCGTCGCCCATCGCCGCCAGCTCGAACGACCAAACCGCGTTGCCGCGCTGTTCGGCAAATTGATGGTAGATACAACCATCGTACCGGTTGCCACCGACGACATGCCGGCCGTGACGTTTGTCGCGAAGGCAAAACCTTCCCTCTCCCATCGGCTCGGGAAACCACAACTCGACGTCACGGTTGTAGGTCAGACCCTGGTGATAGCAGACACCAGAGTAACGCTCGCCAGCGACGAGGCCGAGCTGATGCTTCCGGTCGAGAATGTAGTAGTACCCGGGATCGCTGTGGGACGGGATAAAACACCACGCCGCATTGGGCCGTGTTCCGTGGTCCTGATGGTAGACATTGGTGTCGGCGGCATTCCCCGCGGCGATGCACTTCCGATGGGATATGTCCGAAATGTAGTAATACCGATACTTTCCACTCATCACACCTGCTCCCATCCAAAAATCCAGCTCAGTGCGACTATAACAGACTGCACCCAATTTTCAAGGGCCGTGCAACAAAACACCTGTCCGATCAGTCATATTAAATACGAACGATTGCAAAGATGTCAACACAGATGCTCGAATGCAATCGTCAAGTTTAGCATGCGGGCTCGACTCGGGTTATTTGATTTCAATATAGTGATTATCCGCCCGACGAATCGGGTATGGCAACTGCTATCGCGCACAATGAAGGATAGCACCTTGGTGAGTTCGCTATTCAAAGGGGCGTAACCTTTGCCGGCACGGGGATGAGGACGGCGCACGGATGATGTGCGCTGAGGTAAGAACGCCTCAGTACGTTCAATGGTTGCTTGCATTTCAACCCACTGCAGGACGTTTGATGAGAAGTTCGGGCTAGACAGATGGAATGATTTCCCGGATACTCAGCAGTCATCCGCACCTGTCGGATCGGGTTGGTTTAACCAGCACCCCCAAAACGCAGCATCCACAAATGCATAGAGTGGAAGCACGCCCCTGATGAAGTTGGAGATGGATGATGGCAGATCGTTTTTTTCGCCCACAAGCTGGAGGTCAGTACTCACTCGTACTCGAACGCCAAGGGCCACTCACGGCTACGAGTGATGCTCATGGCGCGGCAATCACAACCGAACAAGGGACGAACATCGCGTTTTCCGCCCGCCAGCTGTGGACATTTGCGGAGATCGAATCGGGTTGGTTTGTGATCGTAAACGTTTCGAGCGGACATGCCCTCGGGGCAGGCTCGAAAATCGAGCTCCAGTCGCGGACCGACGCCGCACATCAGCAATGGAGTCTTGTTCCCGAGGAGGAGGGCAACAACAGCGGGTTGATTCTGAAAAACCGCGGCGTTGAGGGGGAGCTGAGTCACCGCTTGCAACTCGTTATCGCCGCCCGGCACACCGGATACCCGCGCCTCGTGACCATCACACTCGAGCGGGCTGGAGTGCTCGATGTCGATGCCAATGGTTGGTATCAGATTGAGCTCGTTGCGAAACATGATTGTGTCACGGTCGCCGGTGGGTCGACCGAGCCCGGGGCGAATTGCCACCTCTCCGATCCGCGCGACGACAACAGTCAACTGTGGCGATTCGAAGTCGCCCCGGATGACTTGTATGTGCTCCGCAACCGCAAAAGCGACCTTGTGCTCGAAGTCGACGGGGGCTCGAACCAAAGCGGAGCGAATGTGCGTCAGGGCATTTTTGACGGGGGACTTCACCAACAGTGGACAATCGAGACGGGGACCCAGACCCGAGCCACGGGTGGTCCAGGCCACCTATTGATCAATCGCAAATCGGGGATGCAGCTCGCGGCCAGTGGCGCGAACCTGATCCAAACGCCAAAGGGCAACGAATTTTTCTCGACCGTGCGCCTCAACCTGCGGCACCAAGATGTATTCACACCTAAACCTGGCTCATGGTACATATTGAATTTCGTGTCGAGTGGTCGACGCGTCGGCGTCGAGTCGGCCTCGGTCGTCGAAGATGTGGACCTCCGCCAGCTTGACACGCGAACGCTTCCCGAGGTCCAATGGGCATTTTCCGAAGTCGACAGGGGGATCTACACACTCACCGCCAATCACAGTGGGCAGTTATTGACCGCCGATACCGTGGGTACTCGTCCTGCCAACTGGGCTGTTCGCCGCGGTCAAGGATGCCTCGATGTCGCCCGGAGCCGAAGTCTGCCAATACAAGGACCACGTCACCCAGTGGCGCCTTGTGCCCGTCGACCAGGGCTGGTTCCACATCGTCGCCCGCCACAGCGGCCTCGCCATGGCGATCCAATCCTTTTCGAGTGCCGATGGGATCCCGATCGTACAGTCGCCTGTCAATACGTCCGATACGCGACAACAATGGCAATATACCTTTGCCAACGGGCGTGAGTTCCTACTCAATCGTTACAGTGGAAAAACGATTCACATCCAGACTCTTTCGAGTCATATCGGTGCGAAGCTTGTGCAGCGCAGTCTCGAAGAAGTCTCCCAGCTGGCGGGTACAACGACGATCTATGTTGCGCAACGTCTCACCTGCCAACGCCGCGCGAGTGGCCTCGCAGACCAGCGGTGGACGATCACGAGCAATTCGTTTGGGCTCGTACTCCGCAACCTAGCCAATGGTAAGTGTATCAGCACAGAACCGGGAGGCATGGTTGGCACCAACTCGCAAAACCTGCTGCACTGCGCACTCACGATCGAGGAAGTCGTCACATCGCGATTTTCTGCCGACCCCGAAACGTATTATACACTTCGGTTTCAACACAGTGGCCTTCGCCTCTACAGCATGGCAAACGGTGCACCAGGGGCTCAAAGTGATGCCCCCGCGTCGTCGATCAAAGTGCAGTGGATGTTCAAAGAAGTCGAACCGGGTTGGTTTGAGCTGTGGCGACGTGGCAAATCGTCGGTGCTGGAGCTCCATACCAATGGCGGTGCATACCTACAGTCGCACGCTCCCGGAAAACATGCACAACACTGGCGCCTCATCAACCTCGCCGGCGGGTGGGCGCTGTTCAATCGCGCCAACAACCGGCCGATCGAGATTCCCGACGAAAGTACGGGTATCGGTGCGGGAGCGAAGGCGGCCGAGCCGACGTGGGCCGCCAACCAGGTGCTCGTGATTCAACCCTACGCCAGCGAGTCGGCCATCGAGTCTGCGGAGCAGGTCACCCTCCCGGAACAACCAGAATTACCGATCCTGCCCACGGCGTCACAGCTCGCATTTGACGGGTGGCAAACGGTGACGTTCCAACACAGTGGATTGCGCCTGTGCGTCAAAAGGAACAAGGTCGATGATGGAACTGCGGTATGGCAGTCGTCGAATACCGCGTCTGCACACAACCTTCAATGGCGCTTGGACGAGGTCGAACCCGGGTGGTACACACTCACCGCTCGCCACAGCGGGTTGGCGATGGAACTGGCAAACGGGTCGTCCGGGCTCGGTACGCAGATTATCCAATCAGCGATCGACGGAGCACACAAGCAACACTGGCGACTCGAGCAAACCTCCACCGGTTGGTCGCTTTGCAACCGCGTCACGGGTCTGCCGATCGAGCCTGCTGATGGCTCGAGTGAACACGGTGCGCTGGTCGTCCAAGGAGCGCGGCGCGAGGACCCGAGTACGGCCGATCTCGAGGTGGCAACTGCAGCCGGCACGGACGTCACGGTGGGTGGCGGGTATGTCGGGGAGCTGGCCGAGGTCCGTATCTGGTCGGGTGAGCGTACACTTGCCCAGGTGTCGGCCGAACGCGGGCAGCTGATCAATGGATATACACATGATTTGGTGGCAATGTGGCCGCTGCGAGGATCGGCCCCACGACCTCAGTCCCGCCAACCGCGATGGCGCACTCACGGGAGGCGCATGGACGATACGCACAGGTCCACCGCTCACACAGACAGATGCACTGGCTTTTTCCGGAGCGGGGCACTCGATCACGGCGACCGGGTACAAAGGCCTCTTGGGCGATGTCCCGCGCACGGTCGAGGCGTGGATCAAGACAGACTCGAACAACGGCACGATCCTATCATTCGGTGGTACGGAGAGTGACAAAGGCCGCTGGGCGTTTCAGGTCGGCGGGGTCTTACGTCTCAACACCTACTGGGCCAAGGTCGAGGGAACGACGGTTGTCGCCGACGGTAAATGGCACCACGTCGCCTGTGTCTACGGCGGAGGTGGCCTCGAGGACATCCATTTTTATGTCGACGGGCAATTGGATGCCATCCGCAACCGCGTTTCGGGCCCCATCGACGTCACCGATGGTGCGGAGGTTCGCCTCGGGACCGATGATTACAAAACCGACTTCGCGGGCCATATATTGGAGGTCCGGGTCTGGTCGCGGGCACGCACGAATGCGGAGATTCAGACCTGCTCACTCGTTCATATCGACGGAGATTGCCCCGACCTTGAAGCGTGCTGGCCATTGCTCCGAGACGCCCGTGATGTCACGTCCAACAAGCGTCACGGTCGTGTCGAGGGATGTTCTTGGGAACAGGTCAGCGAACGACCCGAGCTCGCCAGCGCGGCCTATCTTTCACTCTCAAACATCAACCACTGCGCGACCGCGGTCGGCTACAAGGGGATCCTCGGCCAAAACCCGCGCACGGTCGAAGCGTGGATCAAGACCGAGGTCAAAAAAGGGACAATTGTCTCGTGGGGTGGAACTCCGGACGACAAGACCAGCTGGGGCATCTACATCCACAGTGACGGAACGATCAAAGTCAACACCTATTGGTCGCGGCTGTCGGGGATGACGAAGGTGAACGATGGTACATGGCACCACGTCGCCGTCACCTACGGCGGGGGCTCGATCGAGGATATTCAGATCTTCGTCGACGGTCGTCTCGACGAGATCAATCCGCAGTCGGTCGCCGGCAAACTCGCCACAACCGAGGGCGCCGATGTCTCGATCGGCCTCAACACATATGGGAATTCGTTTGTAGGCACAATTACGGAGGTCCGAATTTGGTCCGCCGTCCGCACGCTCGCCCAGATCCAAGCTGACAAGGACCGGCGGATCACAGGCGATCGCCCCGACCTCGCCGCCTGTTGGCCCCTCCACCACCACGCCGACGATGTGACCTCGAACGGACACCGAGCGACGATCACGGGGGCGACATGGTCTCCGCCCGAGGACGGTGCTCCGCTCGATCGACTCGCTCATCTGTCTCTCGAAACAGATGATTGTATGACCATCTCGGGCTACGCCGGCATCCTCGACGGCGCTCCGCGGACGGTTGAAGCCTGGATCCGAACCTCCCATCCCTCGGGAACGATCGCTACCTGGGGTGATGCGACCAATCGTTGGACATTGCAGCTCGGCAGTGGCGGCGTACTCTGTGTCGCCAACGGGTCGGTAGAGTCGACGGGGACAACCGGTGTCGCCGACGGCAAGTGGCATCACATCGCATGTGCGTTCGGGGGTGGGACCTTGGCTGACGTTAAGTTCTACGTCGACGGTGCTCCCGAGGATACCCAGGCTCCCACTGCGGCGGAGCCTCGCTACCAGAGCGTCCAAATCACGCCTGTGGTCGCGGTTCAGGCACCAGAGCAAACCGAGACCGTGGGCCCGCTCGCCGTCGAAGTTCTCACCGCACCGTTCGACCTCTCGTTTGAGTACGAGGGCGAGGTGACGCAATCGACCTACGACGGAGGAACGGCCTTCGAAGGTCGTGCGACCCTCACGGCACCCTTCGCCCTCCCCCTCAACCCGGTTCGCTTCTGGTCGCGGACGATCGAAACCGGTGGGCAATCGAAGTTCGAGTTTGCGGTCCGGTTTCGCCTGCCGGAGTCCACCGATCTGTGGACGTTGCTCGATGAACATGTGAGCCCGCTGCTCGCAGATGCGACACGCGCGTGGGTCGAGTCACTTCTTTGGCCATACATCAAACTCTACGATCAGGCGGATATCATCCTTGCGAACTCCTACGGCAAGGACCCCGAACTCGGTCGCTACATCACCGGCTTCAACGCCATCTCTCATGTACCTGCACACAAAGTTCCAGGGCTCGCCGAGCTCCACGGGGCATTCCCGGAGCTCGGGTTAGATGGCTACACAATTGTCCTGGGTACGGGCACCGCGACTCCACCCAAACTCTATGTCAGTGGCAAGTTACTCCTCGGCATCGAACTCGGGACCCCCGCGATTGTGTTTGATAGCGTCTGGGTCGACCTACGTGTCGCGAAACAGAGTGTCGAGGGCAAGGATGCAAAAAGTACGCGGACAGACCTCGGTGTCGGCCTCGAGTTTACGCTCGAGGTACCCGATGAGACACTGGCTCTGCGCGGTGGCATCGGGTGGGTTAGCTCGGATCAGTCGAGCAGCATCTATGCTTGGGGTGCACTCGATGCCACCGATGGGGCCTGGAAAAACCCGTTTGGCCTCGTCGGTCTGACGATCAATGGCATGGGTGTCCAGATCGGAACGGGCCCGGTCATCGGTGTGCGCGGCGAACTCGACATCGGCGATGGGCTTGTCGAGGGTCGTGTCGGGATTCTGCTCGACGCCAATGACCCGAGAAACACAATCCTCGATGTTTATGTCGCCGAGGGATTTCCGCTTCCGCGAATCATGGCCATGATCAGCGGAGGCACGCTCGATCCCTCGCATGTGTTGGATGTCTCGCTGCGCGACCTGCAATTGTACGCCGCTCCGCGCGGAGGGCTGATCGCCGGAAAGTACTACTCCTCCGGTTATTGGATTCGCGGCACACTCGATCTATGGGGTTGGGGAGCCGAAGTCGATGCATTTTTCGCCAAAGCCAAGGGTGGTCGACTCAACGCCAAACTCGACCGGATCGTGCTCGAAGCCGGCGGATACTCGTTTTTGGAAATCGTCGGTGCCGGTGGCGAAGGTCGGGCCGAGATCAACCTCGAGGCGAATTTCGTCAGTGGACAGGTGAACCTCGCAGGCAAGGTCACGGGTCGGGTCTTGTTGATGAATGGGCGTTACCACGGCGAGTTGCAGGCAGATGTTTCCGATACCGGGTTTCGCGGAAGTTGCATGGTTTCGATGTGGGGTAAAACCGAAGAGCTCGAGGTCGTACTCGATGCCGGGCTATTCCGGGTCATCTACACCCCGGAGATCGATGTCTCCGTCAATGTCGGGGGATACCGCGTCGGGATCAAAGCTGCCTGTCCGATCGGCGTCGCCATCAATGGCCGCAGTTTCAAGCAGAGTATCGCGTTTGAGTTCAAGGCGATGGGGAAAAAATATCGGCCCGGACCGTTTACGCTGAGTATTCCGGTCGTATCGCAAAACGACGTCATCGCGGCATTTTATAAATACGCAGCCGATTTGCTCACCGACGGACTGCTCGGCACGATTGCCGATGCGGCCGCCGAAGCATTTGCCTGGGTGCGCGAGACAATCAGTGACGCGATCGAAGATGTCGCCCATGTGTTCAATCAGGCAGGTGCCGCGGTAAGCAAAACGGCCCAAGGTCTGTGCAACTCGTTTGACGTGGCTGCAGATGAGGCCCTCCACGCAATGTGCGTCGGCGGGAAGGTGGCGGCAGACATCCTCGACGGCACCTTCGGATGGTCGGAGGACCAAATCAACGCGGCCCTGAAGAACACATTCGGGTGGAGCAACAGTGCCGTCAATGCCTTCCGCAAAACCGGTGATGGGTTCGTCAGTGCCGGCGAGGAGGTCAAGAGCTGGTTCTAACCAAACGCCTGTGAACCGTCTCCAACGGTGAGGATATCGCCCGGACATGCGCGAATGTCAGCTCACGTGGTCTTCGCTCGAAAATGACGCTTGGCCATCCCGGAGCCACGCCGCAGGTGGTAGCGTGCGCGGTATGGGATTTTTCAACAAGCTCAAGAAAGCCTTCGGGAAAACGGGCGTGGAGCTCAAATACACCTGGATCGAGGATCCGCTCACGTTCACCGATCCGATGGTCAAGGCGACGGTCACGGTGTTCGCCACAGACGGAGCCGTCACCGTGCTGGGGACCTCGGCCAAGCTCGTCGCGCGGCGCAAAAACGGCGAAGAGCAGGAGGAGATCACACTCGGAGAGGTCAGTGAAGAGGCGGATCCGCACTACACGACGACACGCAACGGTGAATCGGTGCCGGTCTACCCACACACGATCCAGACCGGCGAGTCGGAGGGGTTTGGAATCTTCCTCGACGGCCTCAATCTACGGGCCTCACTCGCGGACTGGGGCGTCTCAGATGCTGCGTCGGCCAAAGCCAAGGGTGTGGAGATCGACTTTGTCACCGAGGTCGATATAAAGGAGACCAACTTCCTGTTTGATCCCAACGTCAAACAGACCATCCAGCTGTCCTAGCACTGTGGCGACATGAAAAAGGCGACCGCGTCTCGGTGAGCTCGAATGCGGTCGCCTCTATCGTGATGTCCCGAAATTGTATCGATGGATATGTGCTCTGAAGACCAGGCTGGGGGACCCCGAAAAACATGGCGGTTCGAGGCCGAAACCCCGGTGTCGATGGACGCTCTGCGACAGTAGACTTCAGCTGTGTCGTTTCGTGGGGCCCGACTCCGTCGTGCTCGATCGTCTACAAAAACTCTACACTACGAGCCGCCGGATTGCGGCATTCGAGCTGAGCGGTACTGTCACGATTATCGTAAGGTGTCTACATTCGAGTTTCGTGGACATGAACCCACTCTCGGACGATTTCGCTTCAAAACCCGGTCGAATCCAAGTATTGTGCGCCCAACGCCATGAAATCAACCAGCGAACGCAGCGCGAGCGTCCTTGCCAATCGCCACCATGCTCCGCTCACACGCGAAGCCGCACTCGCGCTGGCCGAGGAGCGCAACACCGCCGCGCTGCAAACACTCGCTGCGCAGTTGCGTGACGAAGTCCATCCGATCGCACTAAGTTACTCGCGCAAGGTCTTCATCCCGCTGACGCAGTTGTGTCGAGATGTCTGCCACTACTGTACGTTCGCCCATCCGCCACGTTCGGGGCAGCGCGCGTACATGACTCGCGATGAGGTCCTCGCTGTCGCGCGTGCGGGCGCTGCTCAAGGCTGCAAGGAGGCGTTGTTTACCCTCGGCGACAAACCGGAACTGCGGTATCAAGTCGCTCGTCAGGAGCTGGACTCGTTAGGCCACGAAACCACGTGCTCGTATCTCGAAGAGATGGCACAGGTTGTGTTCGAAGAGACAGGACTGCTGCCGCACGTCAACCCCGGAGTATTGAACGCTGACGAAATCACCCGCCTGCGCCGAGTTTCCGTGTCCCAAGGGTTGATGCTCGAGAGTGTTTCACCCCGCCTTTGCGAGCGAGGAGGTCCCCATTTCGGCTCACCCGACAAATACCCCGCAGCGCGTCTCGAGACGATCCGCCTCGCCGGTGAGCTGCGGGTGCCGTTCACCTCCGGGATCCTCATCGGTATCGGTGAGACTCGTCGCGAACGCATCGAGTCCCTCCTCGCGCTCCGGGATCTACACACGCGGTACGGCCATCTCCAAGAAGTTATCATCCAAAACTTCCGCGCCAAGCCGTTGACGAAGATGGCACTGTCCCGGGAGCCATGCCTCGACGAGCTGTTGTGGACGATCGCCGTGGCCCGACTGGTGTTCGGGCCCGACATGAATCTTCAGGCACCCCCAAACCTGAGCCCGCGTGCACTGCCACAACTCATTGCGGCAGGTATCAACGATTGGGGAGGCGTGTCGCCGGTGACCCCGGATCACGTGAACCCGGAAGCCCCGTGGCCCCACCTCGACGCCCTCGCGCGGACGACCGGGGCGGCCGGCAAGTACCTCACCGAACGCTTGGCACTTTATCCGGCCTACGCCCGCGACTACAAGCATTGGGTCGACCCCCAGTTCGTCACACCTGTGCTGCGTGCGATCGATGCCGACGGGTTTGTCCGCGCCAAAACCTGGGCTCCGGGGAAGCCGGAAGCTCCGCCAGCACAACCCACGCAGGTCGGTCGCGTGAGCACGCGACTCACGGAAATCCTCGAGCGAGCGAGTGCCGGGGAGGCACTGAGTGAGGCAGACATCATACGCCTTTTCCAGGCTCGCGGGCGCGAGTACGCTGCCGTTTGCACCGCTGCCGATGCGGTCCGAACTGCTGTCAATGGCGACACGGTTTCGTATGTCGTCAATCGCAATATTAACTATACAAATGTATGCTATTTCCGCTGCCAGTTTTGCGCCTTTTCCAAGGGGAAGCTGAGCGAAAACCTGCGCGGCCGCCCCTACTCGCTCAGCCTCGAGGAAATCGAGCGACGCGGGCACGAAGCCTGGCGGCGCGGCGCGACGGAGCTGTGCTTGCAAGGTGGGATTCACCCCGAGTACACCGGTGCGACCTATCTCGAAATCTGTCGCCGGCTCAAAGCTGCCCTCCCGGACATGCACCTTCATGCATTCACACCACTCGAGCTGTGGCAGGGCGCCGAGACCCTCGGAACGACTGTCGCGGCCTACCTCGCCGAGTTGCGTGATGCCGGACTCGGAACGCTCCCGGGTACCGCTGCCGAAGTTCTCGACGACGAGATCCGCGAGGTTATCTGTCCCGACAAGGTGAACACCCACCAGTGGCTGAGTGTGATGCGGACAGCCCATGCACTCGGGCTGCGCAGCACCGCGACGATCATGTTCGGGCATGTCGACGGACCCGCCAATTGGGCGCGACACCTGCTGCGGGTGCGCGAGTTACAGATCCAAACCGGCGGATTCACCGAGTTTGTCCCGCTGCCGTTCGTCTCGTCGGAAGCACCGATCTATCTCAAAGGCCGCTCGCGCACGGGACCGTCGTTTCGCGAGGCCGTGCTCATGCACGCAGTGGCCCGTCTCGCCCTTCACCCGCACATTCGCAATGTCCAGACGTCGTGGGTCAAGATGGGCCCCGAGGGCGTGCGCGCGTGCCTCAATGCAGGTGCAAATGATCTCGGGGGCACGTTGATGAATGAGTCGATCACACGGGCCGCAGGCGCGGAACATGGCGAAGAGCTGGAACCTCGCGCGATGGAGGCACTGATCCGAAGTATCGGGCGAACACCCCGTCAACGCACCACGCTCTACGCAGACGCCCCGAGCGAACGAACATCCGCGTCGTTCGCTGCAGCGAAACTCGTTCCGACAACGCAGGCGTCCCCACGGGGAAAAGGTCAGCGCAACGGCCCGCTCATCCGGCCGGGACTGCTGAGCCGACGCGAACCATGAAGGTCGCGATCATCGGCGGCACGGGGAAGCTGGGCCACGGACTCGCGCTGCGATGGGCCCGCGACCACGAGGTTGCGATCGGCTCTCGCAATGCTTCGCACGCACGCGAGAGAGCCGGCGCATACTCGCGTGAGGCGGGTGTTGTGATCCGCGGCGACACGCATCTGGCTGTGGTCGAAGATGCCGATCTCGTCGCCCTCGCGCTGCCCTATCACGGACGCGCTGCGATCGTGGCAGCCTTGGCGCAACACCTCGCGCGACCGATCATTGTCGACATGACCGTGCCCCTGTCGACGAGTCGACCAACGACAGTCGTCCTCCCCCCTGGACGCTCGGCGGCACTCGAGCTGCGCGACCAACTCGGTGCCAACACTCGCATCGTCGCCGCACTACATCACGTCAGCGCGGCGCGTCTGCTCAACTTCGAGACGCCGCTGCGAGGCGATGTCCTCGTGTGCGGGGACGACGAGCAGGCAAAGGAAGTCGTCCTCGGACTGATCGCCACACTCGGTATGCGCGGCGTCGATGCGGGGCCACTCGACAACGCAGTTGCACTCGAGTCCATGACACCCGTACTCCTCTCCATCAATCGGCGCTACCAAACGCGACACGCCGGTCTCCAGATCATTGGCCTTCCCTAAACACGACGACATGCCACGCCCGCCACCCAACTTGAAATCGCCCTGTCGCACGAGCTTGCAGCTGACCGCCCTTCCCGGGATCCCAATCATCACCAAAGGAGATGACATCGCCAGGGTCATCACGACCGCACTCGAGCGTGCCAACATCCACCTCGAGGCGGGCGATGTCCTCGCTATCACCTCTAAAATCATTTCACGGGCCGAGGGACGGTTCGTGGACCTCGACGCGATTACCCCGGGTGCACGGGCTTGTGAGATCGCTGCCAAAGTCGATCGCGATCCGCGGCTGGTCGAGCTCGTCCTGCGCGAATCGGATAGGATCTCGCGGATGGGCCCGCGGATCCTCGTCGTGTGTCACCGCCTAGGACTGGTGTTGGCGAACGCTGGGATCGATCGCTCCAACCTGGGCGCTCCGACAGGTTTCAAAGAGCCGGTCCTTCTGCTGCCGGAGGATCCAGATCGATCGGCGAGAACCCTGCGCGACCAATTTCGCGAAACGATGGGTGTCGAGATCGCGATCGTGGTGACGGACTCGCTCGGGCGTCCATTTCGCATCGGTACCCAAGGCGTCGCCGTCGGACTCGCGGGCATGCCTGCGGTGTTCGACCAACGCGGACAACACGACCTGTTCGGAAGAACATTAGAGACGACGATCACGGGGTTCGCCGACCAGGTGGCAGCGGCAGCGGATCTGGTCTCGGGACAAGGGGCGGAAGGTCGCCCGGTCGTGCACATCCGCGGCCTCGCGTTTCCCTCCGTCGACGGGTGTGCACGCGACCTTGTACGCGCCGCGGCCAACGACCTCTACGCCTAGCTGGGAGCATGTCATGACCGCCGTCGTTGTACTTTCAGGGGGAGTCGGAGGTGCGAAGCTCGTCGTCGGCTTGGCGGCTCAACTCGCGGCGAGCGATCTGACCGTGGTCGTGAACACGGGCGACGACTTCGTCCACTGGGGCCTCAATATTTCTCCTGACCTCGACACCGTGATGTACACACTCGCAGGCCTCGTGCATCCGGGTCAGGGCTGGGGCCTCGTCGACGACACGTTTTGCGCACTTGCGAGGATCGAACAGTTCGGGGGGCCATCCTGGTTTCGCCTCGGCGATCAGGATCTCGCAACGCATCTGATGCGTACTGCGGCGCTCGCCCGCGGTGAGTCGCTCACCGCCATCACGCAACGACTGTGTCGCGCCCTCGCGGTGGGTCCCCGGGTGTTGCCCATGTCCGACGGTATCCGGCGCACGGTGTTTGAGACCGTCGACCACGGTGTGCTCTCGTTTCAGGAGTACTTCGTCAAGCACAGGTTTGAGCCGACGATCCGCCGGATCC
>CAZUPD010000074.1:0-36989 GCA_964621785.1 uncultured Nannocystaceae bacterium | reverse complement strand
ATGTGCGGCTCGTCGAGGTCGAGCGCCATGGAGACCTCCCGAGTGGCCAAGAAGGCGGGTTTTTGTGCTCGAACCGGATCGAGATCGACGTCATGCTCAGCTTCTCGACCGAAGATGGTGTACTTACATATGCTAGCCCAGCACAGTTTGTCGTCGAAGCGTTTGACTTTGACGGCCAGCCCAGCTTCTCGCACTCGATCGACTTTGGGCTCAACGAGGGAAGCCTGGCCGAGGCCGACTTTGATGTCTATATGGCCGATTTTGAAGACGTCACGCTAAGGGGGTATTTCCAAGATGGAGTCCTCGTCGGGAGCCTATGGCTCGAGGTCGCGGGCGACGATTGGGTCGGGTTCGGTAAAATGGCGGAGTACGATGCGTCGTAGGAGATCGTTGCAGTTACATACGAAAAAGGTGCGCCCACCCGGACGCACCTTTTTTGTATGGAGCGTTCGCCTCAGATGAACCGACGACGACGACGTCGGCGAACGGCGAACAGGCCGACGCTGAGGCACAGGGCCAGGGCCGCTTCGCGGGCGCTGACACCTTCTCGGTCGATGCTGCAGGAGATGCTCCCACCAGCCTCGCCCGAGCACATGCCGTTGCTGCACTCACCCTCGGCGTATCCGGTGACCATGATGTCGAACAGGGCGACTAGGGCACCGACGCACTCGTCGAGGTTGCCCCCGTGGTCGACGTAGTTGCCGTCGCAAAACAGGGCGCCCTCGGGCTTGGAGCAGGCGACTTCGCAACCGCCTTGGATGTCGGCCTTGCAGTCGACGTAGAGGTTGGCTTGGCAGTCGATCTGGCAGTCGATGTTGGCCTCGGCCCGGCACTCGCCGGAGCAGCAGGCGTTGCACGAAGCCATGCAGTCAGCTTCGGGAAGGTCGATGTTGCACTCGGCGTTGCACGAGGCATCGCACTCGGCCTGGCATGAAGCCTCGCACTCGGCACGGGCTTCACCGTCGCCGGCCATACCCGAGCAGCGGGCCGAGCATTCGCCACCACAACTGCCTTGGCAGCTGGCGGCACAGTCAAATGCACCGGGGTCGACTTCACATTCGGCGATACAACTTCCCTGACAGTCAGCTGTACAGCCGGCTTCGATTTGGGCGTTGCATTGCCCAGAGCACTCGGCCTGAAGATCGGCCGCACAGGCAGCGGTGACGGCGATCGGTGTGCACATGGCTTCACAGCCACCGGAGGCTTCGAGTGAGCATTCCGCGTCCGCTTCAACGTGGATGTTGCCGCAGGCGGCGAGCCCTTCGGCAGCTTGGGCTTGGCCGGCAATCAACAGCGGAGTGGCAAGGGCAGCAGAGGTTGCAATCAGAGATAGGATGCGCATGGTTCCTCGGTAAGTCTTTCGATGCTAAGTGTGGTGGACCGGTTCAGGTTCCAGGTTAAAGGAGCAGGGCGGAAGAGGTCGACTGTGCGTCCGGCATGTGGGACCTCATCGGCCGGGTTCACAGACGGCCGCGCGTGGCGATCAATCAAACTGACGGGAATAATTCTGCGGAGTCAACGGCGGGTTCGCGGCAGAAAAATGTGCCGCGAAGCAAACTCTGGTACGCCCTGTTCCTCACATAGCTAGCGAGATCACAAAGTTTTGAGGCAACAGCGTTGCTCAAATCGAAACGAGTTAGGGCGCGAGGTCGTCGAAGTTGGGCTTGTGGCCTACTCGCGTAAAAGCCCGCGGATCTCACGGACCAAGGTGCCCTCGCCGACACGACCTTGGTGGACATGGCGGATCTCACCGGCTTGGTCGACGATCACCAAGTGCGGGTACATCTTGACGCGAAAGGCTCGTTTGACCGCGCCAGTGTCGAGGGCGATGGCGAACGGAAGTTGTTTTTTTTGTTGGTAGGCGGCTGCTGCAAGGCGTTGCTCACCGCGGTCGCAGTTGACCGCCGTCACCCGAACTCCGCTGCCAGCAAAACGCTCGTGAATCTGCTTGAGCACCGGCATCTCGTCCTCGCATACGCCACACCATGTGGTCCAGAACACAAGCACGTCGACATTGCCGGAGAGATCTTCGGTGGTGAAGTCGCTGCCGTCCAAGCGCTTGACGGCAAATGCCGGGACCGGGTCGCCTGTGGCCACCGGGGCCATCACGGACCAGTTTCGGGCGATCAAAAAGCTGTCGAAGGCGAGGTTCGCCGTCGCCAACAAACCGACAATGCCGGCAATGATCGCCGACTGGATCCGCAGGCCCTTGGGCAGGTCCGCCGCGGGACGTGGCTTGCGGGTGAACAGGACCGCCAACGCCAGTCCCCACACGCCGCCCACGAGTTCGGGCAGATACTCGGGACCGGGAAGGGCGATCGAAAAACTGACCAGGGTGTTGGCTACGACCGCACCCGCGACCAGGGGCATCCGTAGAAGGTTGATTCGATCTTGGTGATCGCGGTCGGCCACAAACTCGAGGGCAAACGTCGCAAGGATCCACGGAAGCCCGACCAGGACCACCGGGAGTAGGGCCTGCAATGCGCTGAAGCCACTGAGCGCAAGGGCGTCGGCGACACGCTCCATGATCGGGACCCACTTGGCCCCCAACAGATAGATGACGAGGAGGAGCAGGCTGTCGCGTCGCGGGTTGGCGACCGCGGACGACAACGCGATCCTCGGGTGGAGCAGGACTGCTCCGTGGCGGACGAGAAAATCAAGCACGGATGTAGCCTTCAAACGATAGACGCTCGAGCAGTGTTTCGGTGGGCATTATTTCTTGCGTCGGTTGTTGCGCTCGTGGATGAGTCGCAGACCGTAGAGCACCAAGGCGTCGTCGACAAACTCGATGCAGTCGGAGTCGCGGGCGACGGTGGCGGCAAATCCACCGGTTCCGACCACGCGACTCGGCCAGTCGAGCTCGTTGCGGATCCGCGACAACAGGCCCTCGACCAGGCTGATGTAGCCGTAGACGAGACCCGATTGGATGGCGGCCCCGGTGTTGCGGCCGATCACCGCATCGGGCCTTGTGATGTCGACGCGCGGGAGTTTTGCGGCGCGGGCAAACAGTGCATCCGCACTGATCCCGATACCCGGAGCGATAATCCCCCCCAGATACTCCGGCCTCGGCGACACGACATCGAAGGTCGTCGCGGTGCCGAAGTCGACCACGATGATCCCGTGTTGGTCATCTTTGCCATAGCGGTGGTGGGCTGCGACCGCGGCGACGATGCGATCGGCTCCGACATCCTGTGGCGGGTCGTAGCGGATCGGCATGCCGGTGCGGATCCCCGGTTCGACGACCATCGCCTCCATGCCGACGTAGTGCGACAGCGCCTGTCGCCACGGGCCCAAGACCGGCGGCACGACACAGGCCATCACGGCGGCTTCGAGGTCGGAAAACTGCAGGCCGCTCAGGGCAAGGGCGCGCTCCAAACTCATTGCGATCTCATCGCGGGTCGCGGAGCGGTGTGTGCTCAGGCGTAACTCACACTTGAGCGTTTCGCCGTCGAACACACCCACGGAGGTATTGGAGTTCCCCACATCGATCGCCAGCAGCATGTTGCCGGCACTTTACCCTTGGTGTCCCGGCATCTGCTACCGTCGGGCTGGTGACCGAGCCTCGGGACAGGCTGAAACACCTCGGCGGCGCGCAGCGGTCGAGCACAACGATGATGGCGCTGCACGCTCGCGAGTCATCTCAGCGCCGCCACGAGCTGATCCAACTTCCGTTTCGTGCCTGGGGCGCCCCGATCCTCGTCATCTTGTCGCTGACCGCGCTGATCTTCTTGATCGCGTTTTGGATGGACCAGCTCACCGTCACCGAGGGGGACATGGCGTGGTCGCTCGACGACCTTGTGCATCAGCTCACCCATCAAAACGTCGACCAGGCCCGCAACACCCTCGGCGGACTTGGCGAGGTCATGGCCGCGGTCTTGGGTTTGGCCCTCACCGTCTCGAGCATCATTGTCCAGTTGGCGGCCACACGGTTTACGCCCTACATCACCGCGCTGTTTTTCCGGGCCCAGACCAACCTCGTCATTTTGGGCTTCTTTGTCGTCAGCGCGGTGTTTGTCGTGTGGATGAACTTCTCGATCGGCGAGCACGTGCCGCGTTGGGGAGTGTTCATCGCCATGGTCCTGATGACCATGAGCCTGTTGTTGTTGTTTCCCTACTTCAACTACGTGTTCGACTTCCTCGACCCGGAGAAGATCGTCAGCCGGATCTCCCGCGATGGCCTCGACGCCTGCACTTCGATGGGTGGAAAGCCCGACAACTTGGAGATCCGCCGCCGCCAGGAGCGGGCGATCGAGGCGATTGAGCACCTGGCCAACATCAGCCTCAACGCGATGCAGCAAAAGGACAAGAACATCGCGTTCTCGGCGGTCGACGCCCTTTGTAACTTCGCCATCTTGTACGGCCAAAACAAGGCCTCGATGGGGCTGACCTGGCCCAAGATTCAGCCTTGGAATCGCCAGAGCCCCGACTTTGTCTCGCTCTCGTCCGACGCGATTCAAGACCTCGAAGAGCGTCAGACCTGGCTCGAGTGGAAGATCCTGCGTCAGTACCAGATGTTGTTTTCGGAGGGGTTGGAGCAGATCAAAGACGTCTGCTACCTGATCTCGATCAACACCCGGCGGCTCGGCGACGCGTCCTGTGTCAGCAACCACATCAGCACCCTCGACCTGGCGATCAAGTTTTTCAACACGTACATGCGGGCGGCCCTCAACGCCATGGACGTGCGCACGGCCTACAACATCCTGCACCAATACCGGCAGTTGGCGGAGCGCGTGTTGTACGAGAGTGAAAACCCCAACGCCACCGGCAACAAGTCGACCGACATCGAAAACCGGCGCAAGCGGGTCGTCGAGATCGCCCAGCGGATGCGCTACTACGGCGGGCTCGCGTTCCAAAAGAAGATGGCATTTTTGACCGAGGTCGTCGCCCACGACTTGGCCAGCCTGTGCAGCCTTGCGTTTCCCGATCCCGAGGCCAAATGTGCCTGTCACGACGACCTGCTGACCGTGTTTTTGCAGGTCGACGACACCACCGAAATCGACGGGCAACGGGTGCTGCGCGGGGTTCGCTTAGCGCAGATCAAGCTCGCCACCGCCTACCTGTTTCGCGGCGGGGACGACCTCGCCAAGCGGATCGCCGACGACATGATCGACGAGCCCCGCAAGCGTTTGCGCAGCATTTGGCAGGAGCTCGCATCGGTCACCGACCGCGAGTTTTGGGAGGTCCAGGACCGCGGCTCCAACTTCAATTATCTGCCGCCTGAACACCGGGACATGTTGCCTGACTTCTTCGCCCTGTTCCCGGGGTTGACCCGCGACGGCGACGACTGAGTCCGCGTTGCCGATGGCTCGGCTGCGGCCGCGAGGGGTCGGCGACTGCGTGTTGGATCTGCGACGACGAGCGACCTGTCGAAGCGCAGCGACTTGCAGCTCGCTGGAGAAGTCGAACCGATGGCGCAGGGTGATTCGATTGTGCGCGGAGGCGTTCCGGCGGCCACACGCGACCGCGGGGCTCGGTCAGTGATAGATCAATGGCGATACAAGAAATCAGTTCACCTGTGTCCGAGGCCACACCCACCCGTCGCCAACCGCTGTAGCCTCGGGCCGTGGCAGCCCCCTTGCGAAAGCGAACCTTCGACCTTGCACTGGTCGTTTGCTTTGTCCTCTTTCTCCTCGCCGCGGTGTTTTCCGACGCCCTGCACGGCCTCGGCTACCTCGAAGGAGACAACGCGTTTGCCCGCGCCCACGAGTTTTACATCGAGGCCACCGGCGATCAGGTGTTCGCCTCGGGCGATCCCCACTACCGCTTGGCAACCTTGATCTCGGGCCTGATCTACGGTCCGTTTTACCTGGTGATGATCTATGCATTTGTCTATGCAAAGAACTGGATCCGCATCCCGGCCATGCTCTACGTCGGATCAATCGTGCGCTCGATGGTGGTCGCGTTTCACCACGAGTTTGTCATCGGTCCAGCACCCGAACACACCGCGATGTTTTTAGCGTTTAACCTGCCGTGGCTGGTGGTTCCCCTGTTGGTCGCAGTGAGGCTGTGGCGACCGGATCCGTTTGGCACCGGCGAGCCCTCGTAGCGGTTACTCGGCGTTTGTGCCGTCGGCGTCCCGATGAAAGTAGGAAATGGCGAGGCCTGGCAGCGGTTTGGCAGCTTGGATGGCTTCATCGAGGCTTCCTTGGCCGGTGTTTGCAAACCACTCGTGCATGCACATGTAGCACTTCCCGGTCATCGGCACACGCAGGATTTCGGGTAAGGTATCGGGGTCCCACAGCAGGTGTCGCACGTCGTGTGGGAGTAGGTTGTAGGGCTTGAGGCATCGATCGCACAGGAGCAGCGGCGAGTAGAGGCCCTCAACGATTGTTGACGCGAGATGCTGCACCATGTGAACGCGGTCGCGTACGTGCTGGCAGCACTCGAGAAATCCTTCTCCGTGCTCTCCGTGAACGCTACAATCAACCCAGGGCATGGGCCGAGCAAGTCGTTGTTGTTACAAATATCACCGGCCTATTGCGCCGCACTCACACCGAACTTGTTCGCGATATCGGCGATAAAGTTCTTCTCTTCTTCGGACACCACCCCGTCGGCCTCGGCGATCGATTGGAGGTCGCGTAGGACTGTGTAGAGGCTGTCAAAACTGAGGTTGTCGCGCAGGGTCACGGCACTCTCCGCAGCCTGGGCGCACCGGGATGTGCGGTCGGGCAGGGCCTTGTAGCTGCCGACCGTCTTTTTGAGGATACCGCCGATCACCTCGAGCGAGGCATTGGGGGCCCACTCGCGGATCTTGTTGGCGACCGCCCGCATCTCGTCGCCCGTCAGCTCGCCGTCCGTCGCGTGGCTAAACGTCAGGTACAAAAAACATAGGGCATCGAGGATGACGTCGTGATCGGCCATAGATGGTTTGTAGCATGTCGGCCCGAACTCCTGCAGTCCCTCGAGTTCGCGCAGGGCGTTGTACCGCGCGGTTTGAAGGGCTTTTCGGCTCGCCGACATGTGCTGACATCTGACCTCTCGTCTCTTCGCAATGGTTGCACGAACGAGCGGACGTGTATGCGCATCTTCGAAACGGTTGTGCGAACGACCCGGACTCGCACCTGGACGATCAGATGTCCGACAAGAACCAAAAATATTAAAATTATAAAAAACCCGGAAACGGGCGGTGTGCTCGTTTCCGGGGGAGGGTTGGTCGCAAGTGGAGAGAAATGGATTAGCCGCGGGAGAGTAGGAACGGATAGGTCACGATGACCATGCCGCCGTCGCGCGGGCGCGGGAACTTCCATCGGCGGACTGCCTTGGCGATACAGTTACCCACTCGGTCGTCCTTGACCGTCGACTTTGCCACCACTGCCATCGGCACCTTTCCGGTGTTGCCGATTTGGAACTGGATCGCCACGCGTCCTGCGAGCAGCGGATCCCGGGCCAGCCCGACGTTGTAGCAGTTGCGAACCTCGTTGATGTGGGCGCGCACCACTCGGCGGATGACATCCTTGTCGAGGGCACCTTTGACGGTGCTCTTGCCGATCCGGGGCTTGGGGACTTTGGGCCGGCCGCGGTCGGCGAATCCTGCTCCCCGACCGATACCTGCTCCGGTGCCACCGCCCTTGCCGTGACCGATGGTCCCGACATTGCTCAGGCCGATGGTTCCCTGACCTTCACCGCCGCCGCCGCGACCGGTGCCGACCAGACCGAGGCCGCCCACACCGTAGGCTGTCCCGACTTCCGTGCCGGTGATGCCTCCAAAGACATCTGCGTCGTCCTGACCTTCGGTGTACATACCACCATCTGCCGAGGCAAAGAAGCTGGTCGAATCCTGCTGCATCATCCCCAGGATGCCGGCCGTGCGCGCTGTATCGGCGAACGACTGGTTGCGTCCGAGTTGGGGAATCGCGGCACTGCCTTTGATGGCGTAGCGACGGTTTTTCGCCTGTGACGTCTTGTCACCCATCTGGCCCTCGGCACCGCTTGCGCGCTGACCCGAGCCACCGGCCTCTTCTTCGACATCGCTTTCCTCGAGCAGTTCCTCCTCGGGCTCCGGCACCATGTCCGCTTGGGTCATGTAGCCGACGTAGCGTTGGATGTCCTCATCATCCTCGAATGCATATGCATTGGCATCCGCGGGGATGAGTTGCGACAGCATCAGCAAGCTGCCGACGATGGCCAGTGAACCGCCATTGAACAGCCAGAACGGACGGTCGACCTCTTGGCGGCTGGCGACCTTGGCACCCGGGGCCACGGAGTTGACGTAAAACGTCATATTTCCGTGTTGGACCCGGCAGTTGGCACCGGAGGCCAGCGGGAAGCTGTAGTAGCTACCCTGGGCCTGGGCGCGGCCGCTTTGGATGAGATCTTGTAGTGGCAACTGATGTCCACCGACATTGATCTCGCCGCCCATCTGCGGGGTGAACTGCAATGTGTATTCACCGTCGATTTCGCGGACCAGCGGGAACCGCTCGCCGTTGGGCAGCCCGGCCGTGGGCATGTGGAACGACGCATCGTGGGCTTCGCCGAGGGTGTAATCCTTGCGGATCTGGTCACCCATCCGCACCATTCCGACACCAAACGGCACCAGGCCGCAAAGTGCGAGTGCGAGGCCGACACCACCCAAACCGTTACCTGGCTTTTGCGGCATCACCGTGCCATTGGCTTGGGACTCGATGACCGAGTCTTGGTAGCTCGTCCAGTCGCGGGTGGCCTCGTAGCCAAACAGTGCGGCACCGACAATCGCCAGGGCACCGCCGGCGAGCATCCACGCAGGAGCCGTGCGGCGCTTGCTTTTGGATTGCCCGAGGTGTTGGACGTCGAGGACGGTGTTGCCGTACATGGCCACAACTTCGGCGACGCGGGTGCCGTCTTGAACCTCGACCTCACTGGGGTCGACGTGCACGGTCGTGCGGGCAGGTGCCGGAGCGACTGCTGCCACCGGAGCAGTGACCACAGGGATCGCCACGGGCGTGCGGGGTTTGAGTTGTACATTCATGATTTCGATCCGATAGGGCCCGATCTGCAGGGCATCTCCGGGGCAAAGCGGGGTGTTTTTGACGATGTGCTGGCCGTTTTTTGCGGTCGGCTTGGCGCCGTCCAAATCGATCCAACGCGCACCCTCGCGGGACAATTCAATGACCGAATGCATCCGGGAAATCGCCGGGTCTTCGAGACAGATGTGACAGCTCTTGAGACGCCCGACCTTGATGACTTCGGCGGACAGCGCCTGTTGTGCGATGCATTCAGATCCACGGAAAATACGAACTTCAATGGTTTGGGCGGACATGGCTTTGTTCTCTTTTGGGCGTAGCCCGGTCTTGTGCGCACTCCTACAGGGAAGAGGACGCGGCTTGGTGCACATATGTGCGGATACAAGGAGATTGTGGTCGGACGTGGCGACACGCGCCTACGCTCGGACACCGAGGAGGAGCCTCACTGGCTTGGAGGGCTTGGGGGCCCGCTTCCTCCGTGTTCGGGGGGTGAGACAGGCGAAGGCCCTGCAGGTTCCGTGTTCACCAAAAATAATTCTGGCTTGGCACGGGAATTGTCGGGTGTCAGCTGACCTTGCCAGGTAGGCAGGAAGGAGACTTCACGTCCGAGCGAGTCGCTTTTGGGGGCATGCGGTGAGTGGCTTCAGCGGGGATGGCCGCGTGTCCTGCCAACAAAACTTGCCAGTGAACCGGCTTCTGAGTGCGTCCTTTGTCGACGAGAGGTATCGAGCTCAACCGGTTTCACCGATGATTGTTGTGAGGGTCACGTGAACGAGCCCCAACGACGAGCCCGTCGACGCGCGAGAAAGACGACAGGCTGCTACAGTGCGCCCAATGCCCCAACTTCGCGCATTGACCCCATCCATCCTGCCAATCGCGGCTGTACTTTTATGTGCATGTGCGAAACCGGATACCTCGCCACCATCGGTCGAACCCGCGGCCGACGGGCCGACGGACACGTCCAAGAGCCGCGTCGACACATCCCTGATCCCGCGAGACGTATTGTTTGGCAATCCCGACAAGGTCGGCCCCAGCCTCAGCCCGGACGGCAGTAAACTGCTCTATCTCGCACCTGTCGATGGGGTCATGAACGTTTGGGTCGGGAACACCAGTGACGGAGTCGCGGCCGCCAAACCGATCACCCAGGACAAAAAGCGCGGAATTCGGTTTGCCGGCTGGACCTGGGGCGCAGACCGGGTGATCTATATCCAAGACCGCGACGGCGATGAAAACTGGCATGTCTACGCAGCCGATCCGCAGACCGGCGAGAGCAAAGACATCACCCCGATCCAGGGGGTACAGGCCCAACTCGTCGGCTCGAGTCAGCAGTTCCCCGACGACCTCTTAATCGGCCTCAACGATCGCGACCCGGCCTACCACGATGTCTACAAGGTCAACGTCAAAACCGGTGATCGCAAACTCATCCAAAAAAACGAAGACAAGTACGCGGGGTTTTCGGTCGACGAACAGTACCGGGTTCGGTTTGCCTTTAAAGCCACCCCCGACGGCGGGATGGAGTTTTATGCCAAACAGGGCAAGAAGTTTAAGCTGACCGAAAAGATCGAGCGCGACGACATGTTGGCGACCTCGATGCGGGGCTTTAACAAGAAGGGGACGGTCGCGTATTGGGCCGATAGCCGCGGACGCGAAACGGCGGCTTTGGTCGCTGTCGATCTCAAGACGGGTAAAAAGACGGTCGTCGCCGAGGATCCCACGGTCAATGTCGGGGGGACGTTGTCCGACGCCAAGACCCACGAGCCCATGGCAGTTGCGTTCAACCACCAACGCCGTCGCTGGCAGATTCTCGACGACAAGATCAAACCCGACTTCGAGTACCTCAAGACCGTACGCGCCGATGATTTTGTGATCACCGATCAGACCGCCGACGACTCCAAGTGGCTGGTGGCCTACTTCAGCGATGCCGGGCCGGCTCGCTACTACTATTACGACCGCGGTGCCAAACAGGCGACGCTGCTGTTCTCGTCAAGGGCCGCCTTGGAGGATCTTCCGTTGACCCCGATGCATCCGGTCGTCATCAAGTCGCGCGACGGTCTCGATCTGGTCAGCTATCTCAGCCTGCCTAAAAAGTCAGATGAAGATGGCGATGCCCGTCCCGACAAACCTCTGCCGCTGGTCTTGACCGTCCACGGCGGGCCGTGGGGGCGCGATACGTGGGGCTTTAATCCGTACCACCAATGGCTCGCCGATCGCGGATATGCCGTGTTGAGTGTCAACTTCCGCGGCTCGACGGGATTTACCAAGAGCTTTGCCAACGCCGGCGACCACGAGTGGGCCGGGAAGATGCACGACGATCTGCTCGACGCGGTCAAGTGGGCGGTCGACAACAACATCGCCAACCCCGACAAGGTTGCGATCATGGGCGGGAGTTACGGCGGCTATGCGACGCTGGTCGGCCTGACCTTTACGCCCGATGTGTTTGCCTGCGGTGTCGATATCGTCGGCCCTTCCAACCTCGTCACCCTGCTTCAGACCATCCCGCCCTACTGGGCATCGCTCAAGGCCACGTTTGCCCAGCGGGTCGGCGACCCCGATACCGAGGAGGGGCGCAAGGAGTTGTTGGCCCGTTCGCCGCTGAGCAAGGTCGACCAGATCAAAAAGCCATTGCTGATCGGGCAGGGTGCCAATGACCCGCGGGTCAAGCAGGCCGAGGCCGATCAGATCGTCAAGGCCATGCAGGACAAGCAGATCCCGGTCACCTATGTGCTCTACCCCGACGAGGGTCACGGGTTTGCCCGTCCGGAAAACAACAAGTCGTTCAACGCGATTACCGAGGCGTTCTTGAGCGAGTGCTTGGGTGGGTCGTACCTGCCGGTCGGCAATGACTTTGAGGGGTCGAGTCTCAAGGTGCCGGCGGGTGCCGAGTTGGTGCCTGGGCTGGCCGAGTCGCTCAAGTAGTCGTCTGCCCACCGCAGACGGATCGTGCGGGATGTTCGGCCATGGTCGAGCATCCCGCACGTTTTAGCGCCCGTTGGTCAACAACATTCTGCATATGCAAGCTAGCACACTGGTTTCCCCGCGGGCTTGCAAATGCATCCATCGCTGGCCTGACCCGAGAAAATTCAGCGAACAGGGGTCAATGTAGGTACACTGGCCACCATGCGCCGAACCCTTGCTTCGCTGTTTGCCAGTTCAACTGTTTTTCTCCTGGCAGCCTGTGGCGGGGGTGAGGGGGATGCCTCGGAGGCAGGGACTGGGGCGACGGTCGGGGCGACGAGTACAAGCACGAGTGCTGGCACGACCGAGACCTCCAAAACCACGGCCGGCCCGGAGACGACCGAGGAGCCGACGACCGAAGAACCGACCACAACCACCGACGATCCAAGCTCGTCGACCACCTTTAAGTTCGACCTCCCCGATCCTGATCTCGGCGACGATACCTCGGACACCGAGACCACCGGAGGTGTCGACGAGAGTACCTGTGAGGCTGCGGCCGAGTCGTTGACATCGGCGGGATGTCTGTTTGCACCGATTGTCGCCAAGCCGTCGGGCTCGCTTCCCTGGGCCGTGATCGCGGCGAATACCGGGGAGCAGTCCGCGACCGCACAGCTCACCGGACCTTTGGGCCAGATGCTCGGCGAGGCCACGATCGCACCCGGACAATTGCATGTTTTCGAGTTTGATGCAAATGCAATTACATCACACGGGTTGCCCATCCCGGTCGCCACCGGATTGACCACCCAGGCACTTCGCCTCGAAAGTGATTTCCCGATCGTCGCCTATGAGTTTGACCCCTACTCGTCCTCGCAGGTGGCCACGGCCGATGCCTCGCTGCTGTTGCCCGCCCACGCCTGGGGCGACAACTATCTCGCGTCGATGGCCAAAAACGACGGCACGACCTGGCTGACGGTGGTCAACTTGGAGCCCGATAACGAAGTTGAAGTCTTTGTCCCGAGTTGGGCTGCCGGGGCGACCATGGCGGGTGGTGGGATTCCATCGATCGCCCCGGGGAGCAGTCACACCGTGGTGTTGCAACCACAACAGACGCTGCGCATCCAGGCCCCGCAGGAGGTCGGCGAGGGGATTACGGGGACGGCGGTCTACAGCGACAAACCGGTGGCCGTGTATGTCGGGAGTCCGGGGATGAGCCTGCCGGGCCCGGGATTTCAGGCGTGGAAAGATTCGCTCGAGGAACAGATTCCGCCGCGCAATGCCTGGGGGACCGAGTACGCGGCGATCAAGTTTCAACCGCGGAGCATCGAGCACGACCTCTACCGCATCGTCGCCGACAAGGACGGCACAGTGGTGACACTGACCGGCGACTACGAAGCGATGTTTGAGCTCGACGAGGGCGAGGTGGTCGAGTTTATGACCGACCAATCGTTTTACGCGACCGGGACCGAGGCGTTTTTGCTGGCCCATTTTTTGGTTAGCGCGAGTGAAAATTCCGGTCCCAAAAACGATGAGTTGTTTCCGGGTTGGTTTGTCGCCTCCAACAACTGCGGCAATGGCCCAGGTGACAACAATACGTCGACCGATATGGGAGATCCGGCGATCACGTTCATTCCCCCGACCGATCAGTTCCGCAATCGCTATACGTTTTTGACCCCCTATACCTACGCCTGGGACATGATCTCCGTGGTCGCCCATGCCGACGGCTGGAACACGATCACGCTCGACGGACAACCGCTCCCGGCTCCGGCGGCACTCAATGGCGGTGACCTTGTCTATACACGTATCCTGATCGAAGATGGTCCCCACCACATCGAAAGTCCGTCGACACCGTTTGGCCTCGAGGTTTACGGGTACGACTGCCGGATCTCCTACGCCTACGCCGGCGGACTGTCACTCGGTTCGATCAACATTCCACCACCGCCACCGGGGTAGCCCGGGTTCGGCAGCGGCACGTTCGATGGTTGCGTCCGGGCCCGAGTGAATCCTCGTACCGACCCCGAACGTTTGTCGCGGCCCGAGACTTGCCCCGCGAGGGAACGAGCCCGCGAGCTTAAACCACGCGGTGTACACTCAGGCGATGGCTCGGGTGCAGCGTGTTCGCAACGGTGGAGTGGTTCCGCCGCACAAGTGTGCGCGCGCGATCCACAAAGTCATCGATGCCATCCTCGACAAACCCCAGTCGGCCTACTGCGACGTCGACGATATGGGAGACGTTCGCGGCCTCAACGAGTATCACCACCGGATCACCTGGCGATTGCAAGAACAGGGGACGCGTTACTGTGTCGCGTTTGCCGATGACCTGCTCTTGCGACTGCACAACCGGATTCAACAACTCGAACGTCCATGGGCGATCGAACGCGAACTGTGGGTCGCCATCATCAAGATCAGCTCAGGTCCGCTCCCCCGCGAGATCGGCCTGCATCTGATTCAAGAACGCGTCTATTTTGCCATGTTGGCGTTGGCGACTTCCAACCAGCATCCCGATGTGCATTGGGCCGCAGCCGAGGTCAACAAACAGGCGCGTAACCGATTTGCTCATCGGATTGCGACCGAGCCACAGTTTACAACCGCCGATGTGGCGAAGTTTCTCAACATGTACCCGGGGACCTATTACCTGATGCATCGGGCCGAAGCGAGTGATTCCGCCAAGCGCGAGCTGATCGAGCGGTGGCGGCGATCGTCCGACGGATAGGTCGATGTATGAGCAACGCTCTCCAGGTATCGACACGGCCCTTCGGTGCGTCGAGACCGGGCGCTGAATCGTTCGACATATCCATGTATGTGCAAAACCGAGTCGGAATCGGCGATCGACTGTGAGCAGCCGGAGTCGAACATTGACTCAAATGCGGGAGGCGAGGTCTCGCCCACATCCCTCGAGCTGAGATTGGTATGATGTGGCGATGTCGCGGCGCCTCAAGATTCTTTTCGCCTCCCTCGCGGCCTTGATCGTCGCCGCGGCCGTGTTTGTGACGGTCGCCGTCCTCCCGACCGGGACCGGATTTGCGGCCAAGATCTATTGTTCGGCGGTGTTTGTCACCGGGTTGACACCCGAGCGGGCGCGGGCCGAGGACTTGGCCAACCTCGCGTGGATGGGCAGTGCACTGCGGACCGAGGTCGATCGCGAGAATCAAAGTGTACATGCATCTGTGTGGGGGCTCGCCTCGCGCCAGGCACTCTACCGCGAAGGGGTCGGCTGCACCATGATCATCGATACCACTCCGGAACAGATGCGTGCGCAGGTGCCCGAGCTTCCGCCGGTGCCCGATCATTCGGGCGAGGTTTGGCCGATGGGCGACGCGATCGAGCCCGGGCAATCGGTGCCAGGGCTCGACCACAAAAAACTCGCGGCCGCCGTCGATGCCATGTTCGCCGAGGTCGATCCCGAAAAGCCGCGCTGGACCCGGGCGGTGGTGGTGGTCTACGACGACAAACTGATCGCCGAGCGCTACGCTGTGGGGATCTCCCGCGACACCAAGCTCTTGGGGTGGTCGATGAGCAAGAGCGTCAATGCAGCCCATGTCGGGGTGTTGGTCGGCGAGGACAAACTCGATTTATATGCACCTGCACCGATTTCGCAATGGCATGGCGCCGGTGACCCCAGGGCGGAGATCACCCTCGACCAGCTGATGCGGATGAGTTCGGGCCTCGAGTTTTCAGAGGTCTACGGCCCGCTGAGCGACGCCACCGAGATGTTGTTTGAAATTCGGGACAGCGCTGCGTTGGCGATCGACAAACCCCTAGTTGGGCCACCGGACACGATTTGGAACTATTCGTCGGGGACGTCGAACATCCTGTCCAAGATTGTGCGCGACACCGTCGAGGCAACGGGTGGGGCAGATGCCTATTGGGCGTTTCCCCGCACAGGCCTGTTCGATCGTATCGGCATGACCCATACCGTGTGTGAGCACGACCCCTCGGGTACCTTGGTCGGCTCGTCGTTTTGTTATGCCACCGCCCGTGATTGGGCGAGGTTTGGATTGTTGCATTTACATGATGGTGTTTGGCAGGGCGAGCGGGTCCTGCCTGTGGGGTGGGTCGACTACATCCGAACGCCGACACCGATGGCGCCCCAGGCCGAGTACGGGGCCCAGTGGTGGACCAACGTCGGCCGCCCCGAGGGCTCGCCGGAGCGCCGGTTTCCCAGTCTGCCGATCGACACCTACCAGGCATCCGGGTTTCAAGGTCAGGCTGTGGTGGTGATTCCGTCGCGCAAACTCGTGGTCGTTCGTTTGGGCATGACCAACGATCGCAACGTGCTCCAGCTCGACGAATCTGTCGCTCGGGTCATCGATGCACTTCCGTCAGAAGCCGCGAGCTGATGGGAGCGTAGCGATGGACGGGGTGCCGACCGTTAAAGTTGATTGTACATTGAGATTCTCGTTCGGAGAGAGCCGTGGTCGCCGGCGATTGTTGCGGACAGGAGTCAACGCTGCGTCGTCCACATGCATGGACATGTTGTTGCTACCGGGACACCGACCCCGCCTCGGGCTCGAGCTGCGGGATCGCCTCTGCGAGTGCCGCGAGCGAGCGTCGGCAATCTCCGGCAAACGAGTAACGAGCGCGCAGACTGGGGAAGATCCAACACAGGGCGGCAAATGGGAGCAGGAGGCCAGCTGTGTACACGCCGCTGAAGAGACCGGGCAGGGCCGCGGCGACGAAAAGCGCGGCAGCAATTTTTCCGGCGCGCTCGAGGGTTGGTACGCCGGGCGGAAGTCGCAGGGTCAGATCGAGTTGGCTGCCCGTGTGGGTCGCACAAATGGTCCCGTCGAGGATCGGTTGGAACGGCGTCATCTGATGACCGCGGGTGGCGAGGGTGATGGCGAGCGTATCGTTTTCGATCCGTCCGTGGAACGGGAGCTTGGTCGCTGGGGACTGCAGGACCCGGACGACAATGCCGGCGCCGCTGAGTTTTGACACCAGTTGGAACTCGTCGGTCGGGTGGGTCACCCCGCGCAGTTGCTCGAGCAACTTCTCGGGTGCGAGCGGTGCGGAAAAACGATGGACCTCGACGAGTCGTCCCGGGCGGTGTGCGTTCGCGGGCATGGCCGCGGAGCATAGCAGTCCGGGCCACCCCGTGAGTCGGGGTGTGGTACGTTGCGGGTCGACGTGTCAACTGCGTCACTTCAGCAAAAACGAGGTTCAAAACCGATGTTGCAACGCACCTTGATTCAAGGACTGATGGTCGCCCTCCTCGGTACCAGCCTGATCGGGCTGACGAGTTGTAAAGCACCACCGTTTCCCGAGTGTAAAAAAGACAAGCACTGTGCGGAGGTCGAGGGGACCTGTGTCGAGGGCCTGTGCCAAAACTGCAAGTCCGACGACGAGTGTAAAGCCAAGGGACCCAACGGCGAAGATTGGTCATGCAAGGAATTTTTGTGCACCGAGGCCGCGGCCGGTGACAGTGCTGGCGGAAATGGTGCATGTACACAGAGGTATGACTGCGAAGGTGGCATGGCCTGCAAGGCCGGCAGCTGTGCAGCCTGCAACGACGACATGGACTGCGCCCCGAGCACGTGCAATCTCGAGACCGGGCGTTGTGCGGCCGAGGGTGGGTGCGAAGTCGATGAGCACTGCGCCCAAGACGAGATCTGCGACGGCGGGATGTGTGTGTTTAGCGGTGCTCCCGTGGGTGAGGGAGCGGTTTGCGGGCTCGATGCTGTGTACTTCGGGTTCGACAGCGACACCATCAGCCCCAAGGCGACCGAGGAACTCACCGCGCTGGCGACGTGCCTGGTCTCCGAGGGCGGAAAAGTGATGCTCGAGGCACATGCCGACAGCGTCGGAACCGAGGAGTACAACATCCTGTTGACGCAAAAGCGCGGTCAGGCCGTGATGAACTTCTTGGTCGAAAAGGGCGTCGCGGCCGAGAATCTGCGGGTTGTCGGAAAGGGAAGCCTCGAGGCGACCGCGACCACCGAGTCCGAAATGGCGAAGGAGCGCAAGGTAAAGTTCTTTAAAGAGTGATCAAGCGATCTCGAGAAACATGCATGTGCGTCAATTGCACAGTCGGATTGGGGCACATGCACAACAAGTTGCTGGGGCCTTGAGCCCCCGAGAGACCCAGTGATTTCCAGGATTCGACGCGACGCGTACTTCCGAGCTGGCTCGATGCGCACCAACGGGCTCCGATGGTTCAAGCCCGCGCAACGGCGGGCGAATTGTGGAAACAATTTCGACAATCGGCTCGTATGCACGCCCAGAGGCCTGGGATGCGTTCGAAGGGTGAACCCCGGGACAGAGATCGATACAATGCCGGCCACTGTTCGTGGTCATGCACGTTTCTCAAACAGCGCCAGTGGCTGTGGGCGTGAGCACGGTGGAGGACGCTGGTGGAGCTAGGACCTGAGACGCAACTGTGTGAGCACTACTTCCTGTTGCGTGAAGAACCCGAGACGATGGGCTCCTCCCTGTTCGGCCGGGTGTGGACCGCACTCGATGTCGATACCGATGAGCCGGTTCGCGTGGTGGTGGTCGACCCCGAGTTGCTGCCCACCGAGGAAGCTCGGACCGCGTTCGTCGAGCGCATGCAAAGTGTGATCGACAAGCTCCCTGATGCTCTGGTGCCGCTGAAGGAAGTCGGTCGTGAAGGCGACCACTGTGTGCTGTTTTTTGGCGCACCCCAGGGCACGTTTCCACTGGCGGATATCGCCGCCGAGATGACGCCCGAAACCCGGGTCGAAGAGGCCCGGCGGTTTGCGGTGCACCTCGCCCGCAGTATCTGCGAACTCCACAGCAAAGGGGTTGTCCACGGACTGCTCGACCCGAGCACCGTGTTTGAATGGGAACGCGGATACGCAGTTTGGCAATACGAGATCACTAGGCTGTGTGAACGCGATGTCATCGAAATCCGCCTCGCCGGGAGTCCGATGGACGCCTACCGTGCCCCGGAAGCGACGGTTGGCGACGACCTCGTGCCGGCCTCGGACATCTTTAGCTGGGCCGCAATCGTGTCCCAGTTCCCCGGTCAGGATGTCGTGTTCGAAGCGATTGCGCAGGTCCATGACGGCAGTGCCAAGGAAGTCTTCGGCGAGGCGTTGACCGAACTCCTCGCCAAGTCTCTGTCTGAAGAGCCAGGTAATCGTCCGGCCGATGGTCGGGCGTTGATGGCCGCCCTCGAGGCAGCCGGCCTGACTGCCGACCTTCCGGTCTCCCGCGCAGGTACTGGCAACAGTGTGTGGGAATGGGAGCTCACCCGGGATCGCAGACGGCAAAAGTCGCTCGACAATATGCAGCAAGAGCTCGGCCCGTCGGAGCGCTCGTGGGAGCCTTCAGAGGTCGAGAAGCCGACACCCGAACAGGTCGAGCTGCTGGCCGCCGCCGCGGCTGACGAAGTTCAATTGCCCGAAGAGGAGGCGGCCGCCCAAGCGGTTGCGGAGCAAGGGGCAGCGTCCGAACACGATGCGCAGGCCGAGCATGCGGCCCAAGAAACCGGCGATGAAACGACTGCGGAGGCTGAGCCGGCCGCGGACGCGATCGACGAAGCTACGGCTGAGACCGCAGAGGTGGACAGTCCCGGGGAAAGCTCGGAACCCGAGCCCGAACGTGTGATCGCCGAAGCAGCGACACTGTCCGCGACCGAGTACGGTGACTATACACCGGATGTCACGGAGGGACTCGAGGACGACGATGAGGTTGTCGATACAACCGAAGCCGCCTCCGCCGAGGAGGAGGCCGAGCCTGACGTCGAAGATACCGAAGAGCGGCGCGAAGCGTCCCGCCACAGCCAAGAGGCCCGCGAAAAACTCGAAGCCGCAATCAGAATTGCGGCCCGACAGGCGGCCGCACGGCGTGCGGAGTTGCAAGTACAACAAGCTCAGGCAGAAGCTGCGGCCGAAGCCGATGAGGTTGACGCCGCGGTCGAAACACAACCCGAGACCCCAGCACCCGAAACAACGCAGTCGGTGGCCGAGCCTGGTGACGGCCCGAACAACGTGCTCGCAGCGGCGATCCGCCGTGCATCGGAGCAGGCAGCGCAGGAACGCGAACGCCTGGCTGAACGCGCTCGCAGCCAGACGACGCCGGATGCCGGCGATGACTATCAGACCCCGTCGTGGGCCCTCGAAGCGGCTGAACGCGCAGCCCGTGAGGTGGCCGAAGAGGCAGCTCGAGAAGCAGCCGAAGCGGCCGCACACGATGCGTCCCACGTCGACGCGCCGGATGGGCCCGACGACGACAACATGTTCGACGGAATGCTCCTCCCCGAACCGGAGTCGCAGCTCGAGCCGGTGCTGCAGTCCGAGCCGGAGCCTCAGCCCGAACCGGAACCCCAACCTAGGATTTCCGCCGGCGATAGTTTTTCGGGGCCGCTACCTCCGATGCCGGGTGAGGAATTTGCTCCCGAGCCGCTGGTGGTCGCGCCACTGCCAAAACCACCAGCTTTGACGCTGTCACCGCCGGAGGCCGAACCAGAGCCCGCAGTTAGGACGCCCCGGAGAAGTCCGTCGACACCGGTCGCACGGCGTCGCAGTGTATCGGCAGCCGAGCGCGAGCATGCAGAACAACTCGCCCAGGCGGCCCGCCAACGCGTGCGGCGAGAAGCTGAAAAGCGCCGGAAGAATCCCTCGGGGGCATCGACGGCAGCCACGCAAAAACCGTCGGTTGGCTCGGCGACAGCAGCCAAACGCGCTCATATCCTCGATGCTCCCCCCGAGACATGGGGAGCCGACGAGCCGAGTCTGGCGATGCCGATCACCGCCCCGGCACTGGCCGAGGCGATGACCCAGTCCGCCGATTCAACCCCCGCACCGCGGCCGCGGCCGAGTCCCCCACCACAAGCTCGCCAACCCCAGACCATCATCACCGAGACGACCGCAATGACGCCGATGATGAAGGCCTTGGTCGTGATCTTGTTTGCGCTGTTGCTCTACTTACTGATCAGCCGCTAGTCGTGTTCCATGGCGTCGGTCTTGTCGACGCCGCAGCTGTGCGACTGCAGGTTCTCCCACCTGATTCGTGCGTCCACAGGGCTCCGGCGGCAGCATCCGTGTGACGCGGAGCCTGCGCACAAGAAGACCTAGAGCATATGCTTCATCCGTCTCGAGGCGAAATGTTTCGACAGGTATCGTCGACGGCGACATTGAGTGTATGTACATTTGGACTTCAATGTAAAAACTGTAAGCCAGCTAACAATTAGATCGTCGATATATGCTGAACTGAGGATTGTCTTGGTGAGTTGATGCCTATGCAACAGACCCCCCCGCAGGAGCCGACCGTGCAAACTTCAAAAAACTGTGGCATCTATCCCCCAGCATGACTCGAATTACCATTGTCGGCGCCGGTCAAGCCGGTCTTCAACTCGGGTTCAGTTTGCTGCGTCACGGAATGGACGTCACGCTGGTAACGGACCGTACTGCTCACGAAGTAGCGACAGGAAGGGTCATGTCTACCCAATGCCTGTTTCCATCTTCCCTCGACATCGAGCGAGAAAGCGGTCTCGATGACTTGGTTGATGCATGTCCGAGCATTGCAGGACTATCTGTTCAATTGGCCATGGAGCCGGGGGCGAGCAAGCCGGTGATCCAGTGGGAGACACGGTTTGATCGCCCGGCAAAATCGATCGATCAACGCGCAAAATTTCCGTTGTGGATGCAAAAGTTTGAGAACGCCGGCGGGAAGCTCATCATCCGCAAGGTCGACCTCGATGGGCTCGAGCGTCTGCGAGATGCCTGCGACCTGCTGATCGTCGCGGCGGGCAAGGGGGAGATCTCCGGACTGTTTGCCCGCGACAAAACCCGTTCCCCGTACCACTCGCCGCAACGTGCACTCGCCCTCGTGTGTGTCACCGATTCGGCCGAGCCCCGGGGGGCATCCGAAATCTCGTTCAACATCGTCCCCGATGTCGGTGAGTTCGTCGTCGTGCCGGGTCTCACTGCGGCAGGTCCGAGCTTCAACCTCCTGCTCGAAGGTGTTGTGGGGGGGCCGTTCGATGCGTTCCACGGGGTGCGTTCGATAGAAGATCACTTCGCCCGCACCCTCGATCTGCTGAAGGTGTACTTCCCGTGGGAAGCGGAGCGTTTTGCCAATGCCGTACCGACCGACGCCAATGGCTATCTCGCGGGGCGGTTTCCTCCGACCGTGCGCCATCCGGTCGCCGAGCTTCCGTCCGGTCGCCACATCCTCGGTCTCGGGGATGTGTTTGCCCTCAATGATCCACTCACGGGGCAAGGTGCCAACAATGGGTGCAAGTCAGCTCAGGTGTATTTGCAAGAAATTCTTGCGCACTCCGGTGCCTTTGACCGCGCATGGATGACGCGGACAGCCGAGCGGGCTTTTGCCTCCGTACTTCAACTTTCAACGCAGTGGACCAACTTGATGTTGCATCCCCCACCGCATGCCGTCGAGTTCATGATTGCGGCCCAGGAGCGACCGGCGCTCGCCCGAGCGTTCGCCGACGGGTTTGACGATCCCTCGTCGCTGTACCCCTGGTTTTTCGATGCAGATGCGTGTCGACTGCGGATCCTCAACTCGCGAGCCGAAGGCGACATCCCCGAGCTAATGGGCCACGTGATCTCCCAACGCATGCATGTGGCGATGACAAAAATCGAGCAACGCCCGAATTGAGTGCGGCCCTTGAAAGACATCGTCAAACCCAGCTTCGATGAGCTGGGGAAACGATGCGTTGGTCGGCGGGCTAGTGAGGTTCCCGGCAAGTGCGAGTGCCGGCATGTCCGCCTCGAGAGATGCCTGTACATGTTGAACGAGGAGCCGCCCTTCGACCACGTGGTGGCCATTGGTCGCCGAAACCACCACCACGCTCGGTCGCAGCTCGACACAGGTTTTTAGCAGGATCGGAACCGGCGTACAGATCCCAAGGTTCCTGACTGAAAAACCATGTTCGACAAACAGCCGCTCGAGGAACAAGAGATTCCCACTGTGGGCGTCCGAAGGCAGGGTCGCCAAGAGAATCATTGTAGAAGCATCCTTGAGGAGGAGGACGCGGCGGTCTCTAGCAGGCGCTCTCGCATACCGTAGAGCCGGTCGTAGCGGGTGGGGACTTCGGTTGCGATGCGCCCGGTTGTGGTGGCGGACGGCCGCGTGTGGGCATGGACTTTCAGATCGGCTGGAAATGGTAGGCGACCGGTATCGACCCATTGTAGGGCGCCGGCGCGGTCGAGTCGCATCGCGGTCAGGCCTCGATTTTGTGGGTGCAAACATCCCGGGATATCGATCAGTCCATTGGCGACCGCGAGTTCGAGGGCGTGGTCGATGTTGTGATGCAGGGAGCGGGTCGCCTCGATGATCGAGCAGGCCTCGCGAGCGATGGTTTCTGCGAACGCAGCTGCTCGTGGGGACAGGCCCCATGATGCTTCGCGTGGGCGTGTATGGGGGGCGAGGCGTGGGTGACTCGAGGACTCCCGTCGTCGTTGGCGGCCGCGCTCGGGTGTCGAGGCTGCCTGCATCGCCCAGACGAGCGCCTGTTCAATGTCGGACTGCTCCGGGTGTGGCGCACCGCGCGGACGCACAACCAATCGCGCCGCGCCCCCGCGACAGGCCAACATTGCAGCATCGTCGATCAGGCGTCGAAGTCCCGATTGTGTCTGGGGCTGGGGCCCCATATATGTATGCACAACGGTATGGTAGCGGGCGGTCGGTATGTAGATCGATGCGAGTTTCCGCAGAGCCGTCAGTGCACCGAGATCCTGGTCGACATTGGGACCCTGGGCGTAGGACAGCGAAAGGCTGTCGATCCCGTGGTGCATGAAGAAGATGGCCTCGAGCAGGCTCAGTGCCACCCGCAACGAAGGTGGACAGGGAAGTCCTCCGAGACAGCCGCCGTGACTCTCGAGGTGAAAATCGATCCCGCGTTCGCGCCAGGTCGCGAGTTGCTCGACACACAGCCGCCAAGAACCGATCGACCTGCGCACCTGCGTACGCCCGTGCGCGAGGCAGTGGGACAACGGTCCCCCATCTGCGGCCGTGAGTCCAACCGCCTGCATCAGGGAAAAGATGGCCTCGGGATGGGCACTGCCGTGACGGACTTGGATCGGCAACGCGGGAACACCGGCGATCATAGCCTGTGTGTGTTGTGGCGGAACCGAGACCAGGGGATAGCCGTTGAGCGTACCTCCGGCGCTCAGTGTACGTTCAACCCACGAGAGCAGACCGATTCGCGTCAGCGAGTCGATGTGCAGGGTGCCGACTGTGGGCCATTTGGTGGCAGCGGTGCAGGCGAGGGCCGATCCCATTGCATCTACACTTGAAAACCCAACGTCGGGCTGGATGACCAACTGTCGACGGGCGGCTGCCTGCTGGATCAGGAAGTGGAAGTGGCCGGCTGTCGGCCGATCGGGGAATGGGGTGGACATGGGTAATTTCGCCGGATCGATAGGAGCTATGTGCAAAACGACCGGCCAACCGGTCAAGGGGCTGCATGGATCAAAAAGCCATGTTTGATCAGGCAGCCTGTGTACTGTTAGGTGGTCTGTGGTCGGGGAGTTACAACTGACGGTCGGCAGATCAAAAAATGTCGTCGATTGTCGGTCTCGCGGCGTCGCTCGCAGGGTTCTCGCGGCCGCGGGGTGGATTTCGAACAAACGGGCGTTTCTTAGGGCCCGCGAACGCGGGGTGGGGCTGTGTTGCCGGTTTTGAGGCGGTCGAAACCAGGCTCTATGAGCGGTTCGTGCGACCTCAGCGATGCGCGAGAGAGTCCATGGTTGGCGCAAACGAGCTGGCAACGGGTTTACGCCAGGTTGTTCCAGTTGTCTTGGGATTGGTCTTCAGGACCGGCGACCATGCAGGCTCGCAAATTTTTGATGGCGTACGCCACCGTCTTGACTGCGGCCGGGTATCCACATTTCCCCGCGCGGTGCCGACCGATAGCTGGTTGCAAGTGCATCGATTGCGGTCTGGGAGATGAGGACCTCACCGGCTTCACAGTGGCCTTGCAGGCGTCGAGCGATGTCGACTGTATCGCCCCAGAGGTCGTAGACTCGCTTCGCCCGGCCGATCGTCGATGCCGAGATGGGGCCGGTGTCGAGGCCGATCCGGAGGGTGAGTCCGTGGTGTTCAAGGGCGTAGTCGTGGGCGACCTGCACGAGTGCGAGTGCAAACTCGGCCATCACCTCGCAGTGGTCCGGGCGCGGCGTCGGTGCCCCACACACGACCAGCAGTCCGTCGTAGCTATTGTGGACCCGCTCGACACCAAACCGCCGGATCAGGGTATCGAACTCCGAGAACAACAATTCGACTACCGGTTGGGTTGGTGAGAACCCGAGTTCGCCCGAAGTATCGGCAATTTCGCCCGAGACCCGCGAATAGGAATTTGTCGATGTGTATGCATTTCTTTCGCGGACGATCCCGGTGAGATCGGCATAAAGCACCGTCGCCGCGGCAAACTCTTCGACCTCAAACGTGCCCTGGATGACCCGGGCCATCACCTGTGATGGCACCATCCCACGCAACATCTCGACCTCGGCACGCCGGCTGCGGTGGAGTTGGCGGGCGAATAGAAAACTGGCGAGGTTGATGGTACTCAGGGCCACGATCGAGCTGACAAATGCTGTTGGTGCTGTGTCAATATATGTATATTCACTTATAATGAAGCCGAGTGAGAGCAGGGTCGAGATCCAGGTGGCGGTCGAGAGGTGATGGGGCGGATAGCTGTAGTTGACAAGCACGAGGACGGCCACCCAAACCCAGTTGATCATGGTGGGCGACTGGATTCCGCCGAAGCCGTACAGGATGTTGACGACGACGTACGAGAGCGCCATCCCGCCGGTCGAGGCAAGTGCGTCACGGCGAACGCCCCGCAGGTCTGGGGCCACCCGCAGGATGGCGGGGAGGGCCACCAAGATCGAAAGACCCCGACAGGTGAGCAGGGCGAGGAACAGCTCGCTCGCTCCAGCGCGTGCATAGTCAAGTAAAATGTAGATCAGCTGGCCGCCGCTGACGATCAGGGCGGTGTATCGAGCCCGTTTGCGATATTGTTCGAGGCGGGCGAGATCGAGGGCTTGGCCGATATCCGGGGCGGTGGTCGTCTCTCCGCTCAACGCCGCCAACAGCTCGCGCATGTTGGGAAACCGTTGATCCGGGTCTGGGTGGAGCCCGCGTTCGAGGGCTGCAAGGACCCACATCGGAGCGCTCGTTGTCGGGACTTCGATGCGGTTGCCGTTGATGACGTTGTCGGCAAGTTCGGGGTACGACTCTCCCGAGTAGGGGCGCTCGCCGATCAGGGCCTCAAACAGGGTCACACAAAAGCTGAATTGGTCGCTTCGTGGATCTGTACTTTTAGCCAGAAATTGCTCGGGGGACATATAGCTCGGGGTCCCCATGATTGTGCCCGCTGCGGTGTACAGGCCCGAGCTGAGCGCCGGTTCGGGGGTGCGTTGACCCGTCACGTCGACCAGCAGCGACGCGTGGGGTTGGTCGGCATCGCGGGCGAGACCAAAGTCGGTAACCTTGGCGGTTCCACCCGCGGTGATCAGCACGTTCTCCGGTTTGAAGTCGCGGTGGACAATCCCGGCCTCGTGGGCAGCTTGGAGTCCGCGGCCAGCGGCCGTGTAGATTTCGACGATCTCCTGCCAGGTGCGGGGTTTTTGTCGCAACCACCCGCGTAGGGTCGGCCCATCGACAAACTCCATCGCCAGGTAGAGCTGGCCTTCGTGGGTCCCTACCTCATGTATATGCACGACATTGGGATGAGCGAGCTTGGCCATCGCCCGGGCCTCTCGCCGCAGGCGTTTGCTCGCGACATCGTCGGTCTCGCGGGTGTGCAGGAGTTTGATTGCAACTTCGCGGTCGAGATCGGGGTCGCGGGCGAGGTAGACAAGCCCCATCCCGCCGACACCGATGGTCCGCAACAGCTCAAACCTGCCGATACACTCGACCTTCGGTTCGGGTTCAGGCGCGACCGCGTCGGCCCCAAATAGCCGTGCCATCGCCCGGTTGTAGAGCTGTTTTTGCGTATCCTCGTTGAGCCCGAGGGCATCGGCCCACCCGGAGTCGGGCCGTGTCATCGCGTCGTCGGAGCGGTTCGCACCCTCCGGTTTGGGTGTCGGAAGATTGTCCATCCCCGACGCGATTCGCAGCGTGTCCGGTTCGCGGGAGGATGGCCCACGACCCGGGTTGGACTCGTCGTGGCTCACGAATGGGTGTTCTACCACTAGAGTGTTCGGTGAGCCAATTCTGACGGTGTTCCGGAGAGCTCAAAAGTCGGTCGATGTCACGGCTCCTGGCTCGTCGGATCGATTTCGTCAATCGGCAGCACATGTTGACCACAACGCGGTGTACGAACAATTGTGGAGTTTTATGTGTGTGTATGTACACTTTTTTGTGTGTAGATCCCCATCCGGTATGGCTGGAAGCCACTGCGGTGCGAGCTCCCGCAGGGCGGTTGTGGCCCAGTCGACGACACGGTCGCGGAGCGTCTGGACGCGTGCTCGAAGGTCCGGCCTTCGCGGGAGAGCTGTCACTCCTCGCGGCGCCCGAGTTGTTCGCGGATCCGCAGGGCCCAATCCTGCATGTTGGAGATCGTCGATTTGACGAGTTGCGGATTGAGGGCCGCACGTTCGATGTAGCGTTGCAGGCGGTTGCGAGCCAGTCGCATCCGGCTTTTGACCGTGCCCTGGGGGATCCCCAAAAGCTCGCCGATCTCGGAGGTCGACATCGATTCAAACAGGTTGAGCTCGAGCACGATCTGGTGGTCCAACGGCAGGGTACGCAGGCCCTGGACGATCAATTGGGTCTCGCGTCGTTGCATCACCATCGAAGTCATCGACGGGCCGAAGGTATCGGCGGCGACGATCTCGGCGAAGTCTTCGCGCTCGCGCAGGAGTTTTTTCTTTTTGCGGAAGTACAGGCGCAGCTGGTTCATCGCGATCGCAAACAAGTAGCTGCGAAAATTGCCGCCATCGCGGATCCGGTCCTTGCCTTTGGTACAGGCTAAAAACGTGTCGGAGACCAGCTCGCTGGCATCCTCGGGATTGGAGACCTTGTTGATAAAAAACCGCGAGATCAGGGGGAAGTAGTGCTGGACCAATTGGGTGCCGGCCTTTTGGTCACCGTCTTGCCAGCCCCGCAAAAGCTCCCAGTCGCGCGCGTTCATGCCGGCGGATTGTAGCGCGAAACCTGGCGGGAGGTTGGCGTACTCTGGTGCGCACACATGTCTGTGACGGATCGAGATGCACACTTGCAGGAGGTGAGCTCGCAGCTGCTGCGGGCCGCTCGGGTTTTGTTTATCACCGGGGCCGGGATCTCGATCGACTCGGGCTTGCCGACCTACCGCGGTGTGAGCGGGTTGTACGAGCAGGATGACCCCGTGGAGGGGTTGCCGATCGAGCAGTTGTTGTCCGGGCAGATGTTTGCGATGCGACCGGAGCTGACCTGGAAGTACCTGCGCCAGGTCGAGGAGGCGTGTCGCGGGGCCGAGCCCAATGCCGGTCACCGGGCCCTACGAACCCTCGAGGAGCATTTGCCCGAGGTTTGGATCTTGACCCAAAACGTCGATGGACTCCACCGCGCGGCCGGGTCCCAGAAGGTGATCGAGATCCACGGGACGATTCACCGATTGCGGTGCACAAAATGTGTATACACGCTTGAGGTCGAAGACTTTACCGGGCTCGCAGAGGTTCCGAGATGTCCCTCGTGCCAGGCTGTGATTCGTCCGGATGTGGTGCTGTTCGGCGAGTGGTTGGGGACCGAGAATGTCGCGATACTTGAACGGGAACTGCGGCAGGGCTTTGATGTGGTGTGCTCGGTCGGCACCTCGAGTCCGTTTCCCTACATCGTCCAGCCGATTGTCGCGGCGCGGCAGGCCGGACACTTTACGGTTGAGATCAATCCGGGGACAACAGCGGTCAGCGATGTGGTCGATATCCAGTTCAAGGCCGGAGCTTCGGAGATCCTGCCGGCGTTGGTCGACTTGGTCGCACAGGCGCGGCGTGGCGGGGCGTGAATAGAAAATAGTGTATCTACATCTAGGTTGCGCGGCGGAGCGTTTCCGCAGTGAGACCGACGTGGGGATTCGGCGACGCCGTCTTTTTTGCCCCCCACGAGACTGCGGTGGCGCCGCGGCGGTCTGTCGAACGAGAAATCTTGCTATCATGGCCGCTGTGAAGGCGTGGGCCCAGCGCATGTGGATCGCCGCCGCGGTGGTTGCAGTCGGTCTCGCCTGCTCGCCACCTCCAGCGCAACACCGCGTCGAGATCGGAGCGATCGCCACACGCGATGGCCCGCTGCCGTTTGATGCGTCGGTGATGCGACCCAAACTCGACCGCGAACTCGCCAGAACCCGGTACCTGCGGGGGGCGAGTGCTGCGAACAACAGCGAGCGCCTACTCGCCGATCTATGGCTCGCCGATGCTTCGGGCGACCCTCTGAGCAAGTCCACACAAGAGTTTGTGTTGTCGGTCGAACTCGATGCGCCGCCTGGTTTGCGAAGTGTCTTAAAGGACACGCGAATCACGGCTCAGGTGTTGGTCGAGCGCAACGAGGGAGCTGTCGACCTCGAGCGGGATCTCGTGCTGGCAGCCCGGCGGGCGTTTGAAGTGCTCGATACCCAGATCGCGCTGGCCCGCGGAGATCGCAAGGCGCTCGAGGATTCTTTGCAGGCAAACGATCCGGAGCAGGTTTGTCTCGCGCTCGAGTGGATCCGGGATCACCGGCCCGATGTCTCTGCCGACCGGATCGCCGCGTTGCTGGAACACGAGGATCTGCGGGTGGTCCGGCTGGCAGTCGAAGCCCTGCGGCAAAGCGGGAGCCACCGCCATGTGCCGGCCATCGTCCGCGCAGTCGATCTCCGTGATCCCGACTACACGCGGGAGGTCTACCGCACGCTCGCAGCCCTCGGTGGTCCCGAAGCGGTGCAGTTTCTCGGGTTTGCTGCGGCCAACGAGGACGATCCAACGCTCCGGCGAGAGGCCAAACAGGCTTTTGAGGTGGTGCTCGCGCGCGCACCCGCCACGGGAGGCGACTTTTTCCGCCAAACAGACGATACTGCTGGCGATCGTACCGGAGGTGCGACCGGCCCGATCCAACCGCTCAGGGGACATCGATGAAGCAAAGGAGTCCGTCAAAAGTTTCCCGCGCGAGGGCGCGTCGAGGATCTTCTCGCCACACACCTGCACGCGTGGGTGGTAGCAGTGCTCGCGGCAAAACCCTTCGCAAGTGGATCTCTCCGGCATCGGCGCTCGCGTTGGCGTGCGTGATGGTGAGTCCGAATGTTGCAGAAGCGTTCGAGCCGGCACAGCCGACGCAGCCGACGGCACCCCAACCCCCGGCAGCACAGCCGACGGCACCTCAACCTCCGGCAGCACAACCGACCCGGCCCCAACCACCTGCAACTCAGCCGACGGCACCCCAACCCCCGGCGCAACCGCAGCCACCCGCCCATCCGACAGCACCGCAACCTCCGGTGGCGCAACCTCAACCTCCGGTGCAACCAGTTCCCGCACCCCAGGCAGGTGCCGGTTGGGAGGAACCCGGACAGGCCGCCCCGTTGACAGCTCCACCCCCCGAAGGAGCACCACCACCTCCGCGCGGTGGTTCGATGGAACCTCTCCCTCCGCCGCCGCCACCCGAAGACGTCAGTCGTTTGCGCACGGGTCCCTGGCGCGGGCGTTTCTGGCTCGGCATGCGACTGTCGGTCGGCGGACCCGTCGGCGGGCTTCCACCAGCCCGCGGCAACGTGGTCGCCATGGGCGGCGGGGTCGACTTCGGGATCCGGATCAACAACTGGCTCGGGGTCGGCACCGCGATGTCCGGCCAGATCCATGATTACAAGACCTACGCGATCGCTGGCTCGGCCTACATCGAAGGCTATTACGGCAACCTGTTTTTATGGGACATCGCATTTGTCCGCGCCTTCGTTCCGCTGGCGGGACGGGTGCAACCCTACCTCGACCTCGGGGTCGGTCTCACCAGCTACAACCGTCCGTTCGGCGGGTATCAGATAGGTGGGCACATGCGTTCGGGCGTCGGCGTCGACCTGTGGCTCACTCCTAACCTGACTCTCGGGACTGGTTTGAGTTATCGTTTCCTCGGCCTCGAGTTGCGCAAATACGACGGCACGCTGTCCTACTCGGCCGGGCATATCCTGCAGGGGATCTTCGAGCTGGGGCTCCACTGGTAGTCGGCATTTCATTGTAATTGCCAACACCGATGACAACTTTGTTATCGGATTTCGAGATACACTCCAGCAGTGCCAACGCTGGCGACGATCCGCAACAAACTTGGCGAGTTTGGTGACCGCTTTATCGATCTCGCACGTCTCGGCAGCGGAGCCGAGGGGGGCACGTGGACGGCTTTCGACCGTGACCGCGATGCGGCCGTGGTCCTAAAATTTGTCCCGAAAGCACGTGTAGGCCAGGTTGCGAGGGCATTTCGCGTGCTCCGGCGGGTGTCTTCTCCTCATGTCCCGGCAGCCTTGGAACTGTTGGCGGCCCCGGATGGCGCATGGCTTGTGACGGCGTTTGTCCCTGGCAACCAACTTGCCGCTGGCCCGGCTCCGGTCGCCGATGTGCTCCGCGAAGCCGTGGCAATTACCCATGCACTGCGGGCGATTCACACCGCGGGTACCCATCACGGTGATGTCAGCATGGCCAATGTCATCCGCGCGCCGGACGGCGAAGTCGTGCTGACCGACTTTGGTCAGCTCGGGTGTTTTGGCAGTGGGACTCCGGGTTTTTTGGCACCGGAAGTACTCGCGGGGGGCGGTGGTCCGGCGGCCGACCTGTTCGCCCTGGGCTGCCTGATCCACACACGGCTCGTCGGACGCGTGCCCTGGCGCGACCCAGCGATCGTCGCCCGGCTCGATCCACAACAGGTCGAGCAGTCCGTCGAAAAAGTTGCATATGAACATCAAATTCCAACCTCCGTCGCGGCGGTGTTGATGCACCTGCTCGCGCCCAATCCCGAGCGGCGGATGGTCGACCTCGGCGTGTTGTTGACGCGATTGATGCGGATACAACAGTTTGTGCGACCCGCGGATGACCAGGCGTCGATCGAATCCGTCGAAGTCGCGTGGTGGGTGCCAGCGCGGTGGCCCTACCGAGGAGCGTCGGTGGCAGCGGTGGTCGAGCAACTGAGCGGGCCCACGCGGCCCCGGCTAGTCGTGGTCGCCGGGCCTCCGGGGACGGGGCGCGGCCGCGTGGTCGAAGAGATCATCCTGGGTCTGCAAGCCGCGAGAGCTGCCGGGCAGCACACGGTCGAAGCCGCGATGTGTGCCTCGGAGCGTCTGGCCCGAACCCTCGCCCGTGACGGTCAGACACACGAGAAAAACCCCGGGTTGTTGGCGAGCACACTCGAGCCCGAGCCGGGCGACTGGCTGGCGACGTGGATCCATTCGCAGGATCGTGCACGGGTTTTAGGGGTCGACGGAGAGTTGCGGTTTTCCGGTGACCTGTCGGCAGATGGCAAGGAGCCTGGGCGCATCCAGACCATGCGGGCTGCAGTGTTGATCGGGGCCGCACAGCTCGCGCGCGCAACGCTCGTCGTCGCGGTCGATCAAAAATTTGCAGACACAATTAAATCTGCGGCGCAGGAGGTTCATGACGTCCTTGTATTCCCGCTCCACCCGTGGGGAGCGGAGACGATCGCGGACGTCGTCGAAGAAGTGCTCGCCACCGGTGGTTTCTCTCGAAGCGCCCTCACAACCCGTGGATTTTCTCGGCGCGCCGATGCTGCCAAAGTTGGGCTCCGCGAAGCGTCCGGTAGCGCCACGCTGCAAGAGCAGACACGCGAGAACCACCACGGGCGTGACGACGAGCATGAGGAGTCCAAAGTCCGTGGCGAAATGCTCGCCGATGCGCGCGACGATGGATTGCGCGGACGCTGGACACGGGCATTACACGAAGTGACGCAGGGATGGCCGGCACGGGTCGTACGCGGGATCGAGGCCAGCGCGAGACTCGGGTTGACGACCCCCGATCTCGATGTGTTGGCCGGTGGCAACCTGGATGTCGAGCTCGATCAAACTCTTGCGCATACATATTTACAGGCGGCGTGGGATGGCGAGGGCGACAGCATGGGCCGTTATCAGCGGGCGCGGGCACTGGTCGGAAATCAGTGTCGCGACTGGGCCCGGGCTGTACTCGAGCGGCGGCGAGGCGACGGCGGGCGTCTGGAGTTGTGTCTGATCCTCGACGCGGATGATCTCGAGGCCTTGGAGGGCTGGACCTGTGAGCTCGTCCAGCGGAGCGTACGGGAGCGTGAACGGATACAGTTGATGGCGTGGCTCGCCGACGGCGGGCTAGCGCGATTGCAAGCTGTGACCCGCACGCGCTTGGTCGAGTATTTCTTGCGTCAGGGTGAGGCCGCCTGGGTCCTTCAGTATCTAAATGTAGATGCAATAAAATGTAGCCCGGCCGAGGAGGTGCTGCTCGTCCGCGGGTTGGAACAACTCGGACGCGCGGCTGAAGCCTCGACGCGGATTTCCGAGATCTTTGCGCGGATGGACCAAACACAGACCGGTGAGCGAGCGCTGCGGGACACTCTTCACGGACTGCGGTGGCGGGCGATGACCGATTGCGGGCAGGGAAAAGATGTCCTCCCGCTTGTTCGGGTGTGGAGCGATGGCGGGCCGCGACCGGCGTCGACAGGTGTCGCAGAGGCCTGGCTGTGGGCAGGCCTCGCGGCGTTGATGCAGGGCGAGGAGACGCTCGCGGAGCAGTGGCTCGCCCACGCGCGGACCACCATCGAAGCGGTGCTCTCGACGGCAGCCGATGCCGAACCGTCTGAACGCCGGGCGCTCGGGTTGCTGGCTCGGGTCGAACAACTCGAAGGGAATCTCGCCCACGCCCGCGGACAATTTCATGTCGCCAGCGAGGCCTACCGCCGAGCCTGCGATGCGTTTGTGGCGGCGGGTGAACCCGGGGGACAGGTGTTTTTATGGGCCAACCTCGCCGGGCTTGCACTCGTGAGTGGCGATATCAGTCGAGGGGTCGAGGCCGGGCGCAGGGCGCTTTCCGGCCAGCTCTCGCGGGGAAGAATTCAGGGACTCCCGGCGATCGTCACCAACCTCGTCGGGCTTCTGACGCGGGTCGGAGCGGTCGATGAGGCTGCGAGTCAGGTCGAGCTGTTGGGTCGGTTGTTGGCCGCACGCGGGGACTACGGAAAGGTTGCACATGCACGTCTCGCGGCTGCGCAGGCAGAGGTCGCCCGCGCCCGGGGGGTCGCAAGTAGCGAGTTGTTCGCCGACGCTGCCACGGCGCTGTCGGATGCCGGATGCACACGTGAGTCGGTCCACGCCTGGTTGACTGGGGCGGCGGTCCTGCGCCGGAAAGGGGAACTCGAAGCGTCCGGCAACTTGTACGACCGGGCCCAGCGGGTCGCGGGCGAACTCGATGATCACACCTGCGATCTGTGGCTCGCGCTCGAAAGACTCGCCTGGACCACCCGAGCCGGCGAGCGGGATTTATTTGTACAGACATGTGAAAATTTACGCCTGTTGACGCGTTCGAGCGAACTCGTCCACAGCGGTCGCCTCGTGCTCGCGTTTGCCTACGACCGAGCCATGCTACTGGCGCTACACCGATTTTTTGGAGCCCGTCACCCGCGTACCCGCGCCGCTGCGCGCCGGGCCCACGCGACCTTGGAAGCGATGATGAAACCTGTTGACCCGATCGACCAAAAGGCTGTGCGTGCCCATCAGTATCAGGAGTCCGAAGAACCCGAGGTCCTGGCCGAGCTATTGGCCGAGGCCGAACATGCGCAACCCGACGACGCGACTTCAAAGACAGGTCCGACGCGGCGCCAGAGTTCCCGCCACGAGCGTCTGATTCGCATCTATCGCCGACTCGCCCGCGAGGATGAGTTGGAGCGGCTGTTGGTCCAGGTCGTCGACGCGATGATGGAGCTGTCCGATGCCGAACGCGGAGTGGTGGTGGTCAGTGCCCCGTCGGCACCGGCCGGAGAGCGGATCCAGGTTGCACGCGAGCTCGCACCGGGGAGCGAAGGCGTGGTGTTTTCACGGTCGGTGATCGAACGCGTGTTGCAGGATGGCCAGCCGATCCTCAGCGTCGACGCGGCCGAAGACGACCGGTTTGACGGCTCGCGCTCGGTCTCCCATCTCAACCTGCGCTCGGTGCTGGCGGTTCCGTTGTTGTTCCGCGGCGAAGTCTTGGGCGCGGCCTATGTCGACCACCGTCTGCGGCGCGGGGCGTTCGACGAAACCGATTTGGCCCATATCGAGGAGTTCGCCGAGCTGGCGGCTCTCGCCGTTGCACATGCACGGAATATCGCGGCCCAGCGCAAGCAGGCGGCCGCGCTCGAACAACAGGGCAAAGAACTGGCGCGCCTGCTCGAAGAGCGGGAAAACGAGGTCCGCGGCCTACGCGAGGAAATGCGCGATTCCAGGGTCGCCGAGCGCAAGATCTACCGCGGGATGGTCGGAGCCTCGCCGGCGATGCAGGAGGTCTTTCGGCTGATCGATCGACTCGCCAACTCCAACATCTCTGTGGTCGTCTACGGCGAGAGTGGGACCGGCAAAGAGCTGGTGTCGCGGGCCATCCACGACGCTGGCGAGCGGCGCAATCAACCGTTTGTGGCCGAGAATTGCGGTGCGATTCCCGAGAGCCTGCTCGAGAGCGTGTTGTTCGGGCACGCCCGCGGTGCGTTTACGGGCGCCCACCGAGCTTCGGCAGGCCTGTTTGAGGCCGCCGACGGGGGGACAATCTTCCTCGACGAAATTGGCGAGATGAGTCCGGCGATGCAGACCAAACTCCTGCGTGTGTTGCAGGAGGGCGTGGTCCGCCGTGTCGGTGAAACCTCCGCGCGAGAGATCGATGTCCGGGTGATCGCCGCTAGCAACCGCAACCTCGAGCAGATGGTCAAAGACGGAGGCTTTCGCCAGGATTTATTTTATCGCATTCAGGTGGTCAAGATCGCGTTGCCGCCGTTGCGTATGCGGACCCAGGACCTCGCGCCGTTGATCGCCCACTTCCTCGGGCGCCACGACCCCAACCAGCAACTCACGGTCAGCGCAGCAGCGATGCGGAGTCTGGCCCGCTATCCGTGGCCGGGGAACATCCGAGAACTCGAAAACGAGGTCCAGCGGTGGGTGGTGTTGGCACAGGGCAGGGTCGAGCCCGCCGACCTCTCGCTCCACATCCAGGGTAGCGGCGACGAAAATGGCCTCGACCCGGACGACCTCAGCCTCAAGCCACGGGTCGAACGACTCGAGCGCGATCTGATCACTCGGGCGCTTGCGCGGTGTGGTGGCAACCAAACCCGCGCGGCGGAACTACTCGGGCTCAGCCGCTATGGGTTGCAAAAGAAGATTCGCCGGTACGAGGGGTAGCCGAGCGGGAAGACAACTTTGTTGGCAAGACCTGTGAAGTACATGCGACATCGTTGGCACACAAGATCGAAAAGCCTTTGAGATCGTAGCATCCTCCCACGGTACGGTTGTTGCTTAACATTGAGGTAGACGGAGTGATCGTCATGCGCAAACACCCATCCAAATTCGCCAAGCTGTTCTCGCGTCTCGCCGGATGGGGCGTCGCCCTCAGCCTTGTGGTTGGGTGCAACGCCGTGCTCACCACATCGGCCCACACCTCGCCGACCCCGCTGATCAACGGCATCTCGATTCCAGTGCCGCCGCCTAGCTTGAAGCTCGCGCCAAAGCAGTCGGTCGATGTCGACGGGGCGCTCGAGGAGCAGGAGCTCGGAGTGACAATCTATTTGTATGAGCATGTTTCAGAAAGCGGCTATTTTGTCGCGGCAGAAGATGACGGCATGTTCCAGATTCCATCCGTCGATCTCGACCTGACCGACAACTGCATCGAGGTTTACGCGCAGAGCTCGGACGATGCAGACCCGAGTATCGGGGTGTTCTACCGGGCAACGATCGCCGCAGACGATCAGTCCGTCGAGGTGGAGAAGTTGCCCGAGCCCTGCGTCGAGTAGCGATCGTCCTATATACATCGATCGACTCGCCGCTTGTGAAGCCGAGGCTTCGAGGCTAGGAGGCGGCGTGTCGATGTTTTGTTGGACGCAGTGCCTGTTTCGAGATCCTGCTGGGTGGCATGGCGACGAGCAAAAACAGGCGCCGAATGACGCCTGTTTTTGGAGAACCGGAGAACCGGCTTTACTTCTTTTTGGTCGAGACCGAGGCTTTGGCCCCGTCGCCCTTTTTCTTGCGACCACTGCCGGCCTTGAGCTTGGTGCGCTTGACCTTGGGCGGGAAGTAGAACTTGAAGCCGA
>CAZUPD010000073.1:0-37447 GCA_964621785.1 uncultured Nannocystaceae bacterium | reverse complement strand
AGGTCGAGTTGGGACTCGGGGTTGAACAGGCGATCAAGGTCTCGCGCAACACCCGATTTAGCGAGGAGACAGCCGGTTTGATGGGGGGCACACTCAAGCTCCACCACACCATCGAGATCGAGTTGGCCAACCGTTTGGGGCACGCCGTCGATGTCGAGGTTCGCGAGCGGGTGCCGACGGTGCGCGAGGGGGACGAGGAGGTTCATGTCGAGTTGCAGGCCATCGAACCACCATGGCGCAGCTACGAACCCGAGGAGTACAAACTCCAGGGCGGCCACCGCTGGGAGGTCGCGTTGGAGCCAGGGCAAAAACGCAATCTACGTGCATCCTATGCCGTGCGCCTGTCATCGCGCCGGGAATTGGTCGGGGGCAATCGCCGGGAATAGGAGTTTAGAAAATGTCTATACAACAAAAACAACCACACGTATTTGATGCCCCTGTTGTCGAGGTCACCCTGCAAGAGGACCGCGCCTGCGTCGTCCGACGCGGGACCGGCACGCTCCACGCGGGGGTCAATCGCCTGCGGATTTCCGAGGTTTCGCCGATCATCGCCGACAAAACCCTGTGTGGTGCGATTCGTGTGACGGGAGTCGCCGACGACGAGGATGAACCACCCAAGGTCAGTGATCTTCGCGTGCGCCGGCGACAGGTCGCACGCAGCAAAGAACGCACCGAAGCGACACATGCGTTGATCGAACAGCGGCGTGCGTTGCAGGTACAAATTAAAACGGCCCAAGCCCATGGCGACCGCCTCGGACGGCGTCTGCGTGCGGTCGAGCAGATCGAACGTTCGCTCGTCGACGAAATGTCGACAGATGTCGCTTGGGGCCGCAGCGAGCCAGAGACGTGGAGAGCCGCACTCGAGCAGTGCGGCACCGAGATGCGCTCATTTCGGGATGCCGTGATCGAGAGCAACACCGAGGTGACCAAGCTCGGTGAAACGCTCGCCCGCCTCGAGGCCCGAATTGCAGCCGCTTCGAAAGTCCGCGATACGATCTGCGCCGACCTTGAAGTCGAAGTCGTGGTCCAAAGCTCCGGCAGTTATGAGTTGCGGGTCGATTACATCGTTCCGGGAGCGTGTTGGCGACCCCAGCACCGCGCTGAACTCGTTGAAGATACAAATGAGCCGAAGCTCGTGTTCACCTCGGAGGGGTGTGTGTGGCAGGCCACCGGCGAAGACTGGCACAACGTCCAGCTGATCTTTTCGACCGAACGACCCTCGCTGGGCACGCAGCCGCCCAACCTGGCGACCGAAGTGTTGCACTCACAACGAAAAAACGACCAGATCCAGGTTCAGGTACGGCAACAGACGATTCAAACCACCGGTGTGGGCGGCGAGTCCAAGCCGAGCGAAGAACTTCCCGGGATCGACGACGGTGGCGAGGCGCTGGCGTTGCGGGCCCAGCATCGGATCGATGTCCCCTGCGACGGCAGGCCCCACCGGGTTCCGTTGATGCAGTTTGAGGACAGTGTCCAACTCGAGCGGATTTTGATGGCCGAGCTTGTGTCGGCGGTGGTGGTCAAGACCCAGCAGGTCAACCGCGGTCGTCACCCGATCCTCGCGGGGCCCATCGATCTGATCCGCGGAGGCGGTGTGTGTGGCCGCGGGAAGCTGATGTTTGTCGCCCCAAACGAGCGCTTTGAAATGGGGTGGGGGCCCGAGCCGGGGATCCGGGTCCGCCGGTATCTCGACCACGAAGTCGAAGAGAGCTCGATGCTCAGCTCGTGGACGACGCAAAACCATACTGTCGAGCTGCGGTTGAGTCATCTGGGTGGTGATCCGATTTCATTGCATGTACAGGAGCGCGTCGCGATCTCGGAGATCGAAAAGGTGAAAATCGACGTGATCCGCGACAAAACGACCGCTGGGCGCACCCCCGACGTCAACGGATTTGTCCATTGGGACGTGACCCTCGCGCCGCAGGAGCGCAAGACGATCAAGCTCGCCTACCGGGTCAAAAAGCACGGAGATGTGTCCGGGATTTAATCGAGCTTCGCCGTCAACACGCATTGGTCCGAGTTAGAAGTAATCCGGATCGTCCTCGCCGGGGTAGGGTGCAAGCGGCGGTTCGAGGGCATCGTCATCGTCGTCGTCATCGTCGTCGGGGATGCCCAGGGGAGAACGTGTCGGTGGTTCGGGAGTCCCGTTTGGCTGCGAGGAGCTCGCCTGCGAATAGCCCTGGGAAGCTTCGCGGTTGAGTTGGGCAAACGCGGCCACCAGCGACGAGCGACCGCGTGGGCGGGCCCCGGGGATATCGTTTGGCGCCGGAGGCGGCTCGTCCGGTGTAGATACAACCGGATCCCGCACAGGGTGGTCCCGCTCGGTTGGGTTGAAATGGGCGATGGGGAGGGTCGCCAGTTGACTGGTCCTCGGGGCGAGTCCGGCGATTTCGATGACATCAAAGACCGGTGCCGTCCACAGTTCTTCCCACGGCACCGAGAGCACCGGCCGACTGTCGCGCCCGCGGTTGAAGCCCTCGGCCATGACCTCTAACAGGTCGCCAACCTGCGTCGGAGATGTTTGTAGTTGCATGATTCCTGCCGCGAGAATGGTCGTACTCACCGGGCTGCCGAATTGTCCGAGGTAAAAACTCTGAACCGCGAGCTCGCCCAAGACACTGGCGTCGTAGCCGGTCACGACGTGGATGACTCCGTGGAGGCTGCGCAGGCGTAGGCGTACATAGGCCGCGGGATCGGAGCGGTTGAAGTTGTCGGGGAACTTCGGCGGGGTGCGGCGCACCGCCTGTAAAAACTCGCCGTAGTTGCGGCCGAGTGTTTCATGCGGCATGGCCAACAGCCTGGTCATGGCTTCGGGTTTGGGCAGGTAGCCGCTGTCGAACAACTCGCGCACACCCTCGCCTGCAAGCGCGGCATCGATGTCGAACGCAAATGCATGACCATCGACTTCGCCGTCCGCGTCAAACAACTCCGAAAGCCGCGGCGGGGAGTTTTCGAGGCGGACGGGTGCTTCAAAGCCGAGCAGGGCGCTGGCCAAGTCTAGATTTTTGAACGCCTCAAACGCTGTCTTTGTGGCCATGGCCGATCGTGGTGATCGATGTGGATACACCGGTGCGTGGTGGTCTTGCGCACGCACGCAACCATGAGTTTACCGCAACCGGGATGGTCCGGGCATGTTTTGAATCGGAGCGCAAACTGCTACATGTCACCCATCCGCAGGGCCGGTTTCAGGAGTATTGCGATGCAGGGCAAACCCACACCTACAACTGCTATCCGATCGAAGCCGGGCGCGTGGTTGGTCGCCGGGGACATCGACGGCTTTTTTGGACTCGCGGTCGACAACCTCGTACAGCTGCTGTTGATCGCGGCGTTGTGTCAGGGAGTCTTGGGGTTTTCGGGCGAGCTCCTTTACGGCCATATCCTCCCAGGCGCTGCAGTATCTCTGCTGGTCGGCAATATTTACTACTCGCTGCAAGCTCGTCGGGCCGCACGTTTGAGCGGTGAAAATCGCCACTGTGCGTTGCCCTATGGGATCAACACGGTCTCGGTTTTTGCACATGTCTTTTTGGTTATGTTGCCAGCCAAACTCGCGGCCGAAGCATCCGGGGCGGCAGACCCCGCGCGGATCGCTTGGCAAGCGGGGTTGCTCGCCTGTCTCGGGTCGGGCTTGATCGAAGTTGGGGGGTCGTTTCTCGCCGAGAGGATCCGGCGGGCGACCCCGCGGGCGGCTTTGTTGTCGACCCTGGCCGGCGTCGCCTTGGGATTTATCTCGCTCGGATTTTTGTTCCGAAGCTTCGCCCGCCCGATCGTCGGCCTCACGACCTTTGCGGTATTGATGTTGGTCTACTTCGGACGGCTCAAGTTTCGCGGACGACTTCCCGGCGGGCTTGTGGCGGTGGTGATCGGAACCGTTTTGGCGTGGCTCACCGGGATCGCGCCCGTCGGCACTGCGCCTGAGGTCGGGGTCTCGCTGTACCTCCCGATCCCCGTACTCGGAGACCTCCTCGCCGCGTTGTCGGGTGGTCACTTCTTGACCTTCCTGTCGGTCATCATCCCCATGGGTGTGTTCAACGTGGTCGGCTCGCTGCAGAACATCGAAGCAGCCGAAGCTGCGGGGGATAGCTACAACACGCGTTCGTCACTGATGGTCAATGGCCTCGGGACCCTGGCGGCCGCGGCGTTTGGCTCGTGCTTCCCAACCACGATCTACATCGGTCATCCCGGGTGGAAAGCCATGGGGGCCCGCGTCGGCTATTCGCTACTCAACGCGGTCGTCATCACCCTGATCTGCCTCACCGGTACGCTGGCGATGATCGCCTGGGCGGTACCGATCGACGCCGGGATGGCGATTATCCTGTGGATCGGCATCGTGATCACGGCCCAGGCATTTGAGACCACACCCCGTGTACATGCACCGGCTGTTGTGATCGGACTGTTGCCGGGCGTCGGTGCCTGGGGGGCGATGATGGCCAAGGCGGGGTTGCGAGCCGCCGGAATGGGGACCTTGGAGCGGCCGTTTGGCCCCGAGCTGTTACCGGTATTTGCCCGCGCCGATGTCTGGATCGACGGTGCGTTTGCCCTCGAACAGGGGTTTATTTTCACCGCGATGTTGTTGGCCGCGGCCACGGTCGGCATCATCGAGCGCAAGCCGCTGGTGGCCGCGGTGTGGTGTTTGATCGGGGCAGGCCTCTCGGCCACCGGGCTGATGCACGCCTACCAGTGGACGCCCGGTGACACGGCCCTCACGCTCACACCTGCTTGGCCGTATGTGTGGAGTTATTTGACGATGGCCGGTGTGTTTGCCCTGGCGCCTGTGGTGACCCTCGTGCCCGAGGAATCATCATCTTGAGCCAGCATCTGTGCACCAAGTACCTCGCCCGCTACGGTTGCCCCGAGGGACAGATCGGGGGACCGATCAGCGCGCACACTTGGACCCGCGTGTTGGTGGTACCGGCCCATTGTGAGGAGCCTAATTTCATCGAAGATTACCGAGAGGCACTCGAAACCCATGCAGATGAGGCAGGTGGGCGTGTATTGGTCATTGTCGTCGTCAATGCCTCCGAGGACCACAGTGAAGCGGTTGCGGACCACAACCGCACACTCGTACAGGCGTTGTGTGACCGCCTGGCAGGGGTGAAACGACTTCGAGAGGTTGTTGCAAGTGCATGGATAGGATCGTCCGCGCGCTACGACGTTCTCATTGTCGACCGTTGCAGCCCTGGGTGTTTACTGCCGGCGGGGGAGGGGGTCGGCTTGGCCCGAAAGATCGGCTGTGATCTCGCGCTCGCCCTGCAGGTCCACGGCCAAGTGCGAAGCCGGTGGATCCATACGACAGATGCAGATGCAAGATTACCGCCAGACTACTTTGCAATGACACCCGACTGTCCAGGTTCGCGTGCCCGTGTCGAGGGGATACCCGGCGATTCCCGTCGGGTCGCAGCCTGCGTGTACCCCTACTGGCACCTGCCAACTGGGGAGCCTCACCATGATCGGGCCGTCGGACTCTACGAGATCTACTTGCGTCACTACAGCCTCGGTCTGTGGTCGGCCGCATCGGCATGGGCGTTTCCGACGATTGGTAGTCTAATATGTGTTGATACACAGGCCTACGCCGCGGTTCGCGGGGTGCCGCGACGGCTCGCGGGCGAGGACTTTCATTTCTTGGCCAAGCTGGCAAAGGTCGGTCCGATCGCCGTAATCGAGGGCCCGCCCGTGTTGCTCAGCGGACGACCTTCAAACCGAACCCCATTTGGTACCGGTACGGGTGTGATGGCAATCGCCGATGCGCTCGGGCGGGGGGAGACGATGAACCTTCCGCATCCGGGCGCGTTTGTTGCGTTGGCGGGGTGGAACCGGATGCTGCGAGAGTTGCCGGAGTGCCGCGAACCGAGTGCCGGGCGGGCCCAACGGTACGTGAGAGGGGGGAGCTTTGGGCCAGAACTCGACCGGGCGGCTCAGCAATTAGGTGCGTATACAAAAATAGACAGGGCCGTTGCCGACAGTCCGCGTCCACAGGTCCTGCACACCCGCCTGCACATCTGGTTTGATGCCCTTAAAACCCTACGACTTTTACACGGTTTGCGAGATGCCGGACTGGCGGATATCCCGTGGTGGGATGCCCTCGTGGCGCTTGCGCAGGCGCCGAGCCTCGAACCCACGGTGTGGGTGGATTGTCCACTCGCAGACCTCAAAAATCATGAATATGCATGGAGATTGTGGCTCGCTGGGCGGGAAGGTGTGACCGGTTTGGACCCACTTTTGACTGAAGGCTGCGCGAGCGCCGACGACAGTGATCGGCGCAGACGATAACAATGAGATTGCGGTTGCCGTCGGCGGCGGTGCGTCAACTCGTCCGCGAGACCTCGAGTTCGACCTGTCCGGACGTGCGTTCGTTGAGCGCGTGACACAGCCCCTCGACCTGTTCGTCCGGAACATCGAGCTCGAGTGTCACCGTATCGGTGTAGGTCGCAGAGGCAGGTAGCAGGCCAAATGCATGCAATACGGCTTCAACAGCTCCGCTGCGTGTATACGTGTGGCGCAATTTCAAGCGGGTCGTCGTTTGCGAGGTAATAATTGTTGCATGTGCAATCGCTTCGGCCGCGGTTTGGCCATAGGCCCGCACCAACCCTCCGGTTCCGAGCTTGGTGCCGCCGAAGTAGCGGGTCACGACGATCCCAACATCGCTCAGTGTCTGACCGTCGATCGCGGCTAGAATCGGTTTCCCTGCCGATCCAGATGGCTCGCCATCATCAGCGTAGCGATAGACATCGCGCGTGCGTCCGCGAAAGGCCCAGCAGTGGTGGGTGGCGTCGGGGAACTCGGCCCACAGTTCAGCGAGCTTCGCCTTTGCCTGGTCGACCGACTGTGCTGGAAACACGGTGGCAAAAAACCGCGAACCTTTGATCCGGGGTATCTCGAACCGACTGACGGTCGCCACGGTGCGGATGGTCGGCATCCGGCGAGTTTATTCGATCACAAGCTGGAGCCCGACGCCGGTCATATCGGAGTAGGAAAACGGGTCGACCAAGCCGGTGATGTGTTTGACGATCGTATGGGTGTCGGGATCGACTTTGAACGCCTGGTTGCCGCGGTCAACCACCCAGACGTAGCCCTCGGCATCGACACTGACGCCCCAGGGCTCCGAGCAGCCCGGGAGTTCGATGTTGGTGTCGGTGTAGGCCACGTTGGCGACATCGGCTTCTACGAGGCGACAGGGGCTTGTGCCGGCACTCCACACGCGGCCCTCAAAGTCGACGGCGACCCCGAGTAACCAGGTGCCGCCGCCAGGTCCGAGTGCGGTCCACTCGTCGGTCTCAAAGTCGAAGTGGTACATGTTGTCGCCGGCTTTGGTCGCCGAGGTCCACACGTTGCCTTTGTGGTCGAGCGCGAGGCCGTATTTATCGGCCGTATCGGGGACCGGATACTCGGTGAGCTCGAGGGTCTCGGCATCGATGCGCACAAGCGGTCCTTGGTTGATGCCGATCGCAATGAGGTCTCCGTGGGCGTTGGCTGCACCACCGTAGGGACCAAAACCGCCACCTGGCCAGTTGGGGTAGGTGACGTCGTCGACGATCTCACCGGTATCACCATCGAGGCGGATGAAATGGGCGGTGCCGTTCTCATCCATGTACCCGGACCACAGCCGCGGCGTCGCGATCTCACAGGTTTCGTGATCTTGGTAGACCCATTCCCACGCGGCCGGACGCGGGCCTGCGTGGTAGGTGTAGGACTGAACGTACCTGTTCCAAAGGACGCATTCGTCTTCGTCCCACGGAAGGACGTCGCTGCTCGAGGTCGACGTGTCGATCTGCCCGTTTTTATTTTTGTCGATACAACGATCGACATGCCCGGCGATTTTGGTAATGCTCCCAGGCACCCGGTTGGCAACCGCGAGGTCGCCAAACTGATTGACCGACGTGCGCGATGGTTCACCCGGTACGAGCGATGTCCGATAGCGTGCTTCCTCAATCCCCGTTGTCGTGTTGATCTTCGAGATGGTTCCCTGCGATGAATTCGGGATCCAGATATATTCAAACGTCGGCGGGGGGAGGGGCGGGCAGCTGGGGCCCGTGGTTTCTGAATCGCTCTCGTCGGAATCGCTCTCGGTTTCATCCGACGTCGTCGGGCTGACGGAGGTGACTTCTCCGGCGGTGGTTGTGGTTGTCGGGTCTGCTGTCTCTTCGCCGGTCGTCGACGTTGTGAAGTCGGTGTCGAATGTCGTCGGCATCGGGGTGGTCGGATCGCCGTCCGAGGTCGTTGAAGACTCGGCAGTGTCCGAAGTCGTCAATTCGTCGTCGGGTTGAGCAATGCATGCCGAACCCATCGCTAACGCGAGAATTGGGACGGTGCGGAGACGAGACAACACGGTGCACACGAAACCAAAGTGTTGTCTCGGTTGCAAGCATCCGCGCATGTATGCACAGTCCACAGGGCCTCCCAAAACACGGGGTTTGCGCAGAATTATTGGAAGTCAACGCAGGCCCCCAGTTGCGGGGACCCAAGACCTCAGTTGGAGGTCAGTGCGTCCGTTTCTTCCGTAATCTTCCCGCGCCACGTCTCGGCATCTTTTCCGCCGCCGATGATTGCTGCTTTTTTTCGCTGCTGACGCTCGACCAAGTCGGCATGGGTTGTGAAGTAGTCGAGAGCTTTCCCGCGGAGTTCATCCAAGTGGGTAAACCCATGCTCTTGCAACACTGCGAGCAGTTCCTGCTTCAGCTGCGAGACAACTTCATATCCCTGCAACATTGCCCCGGTACACACCTGAACGGTGTGTGCTCCGAGGGCGATGAACTGGGCAGCATCGCCGCCCGAGTAAATTCCCCCCATCCCTGATACCGACACCCCTGGGCACGCGCGGGCGATCTCCATGACATGGCGCAGGGCGATGGGTCGCACCGCCTGGCCAGAATACCCGCCGGGAACTGTGTAGCCTTCGACCGTTGGCATCGGACGAAGGGTTTTGAGGTCGACCCCGATGATCGACAGAATTGTATTGATGGCACTGATCCCGTGGGCGCCGGCTTCGATAGCTGCCTTTGGGGAAGCTGTGACGTCACCGACGTTGGGCGTCATCTTGGCCCAAACGGGAATCTTGGCACATTCCATCACCCAGCCGACGACCTCGCCGACAATTGCCGGGTCGCCGCCCATGGCTGCACCCATCTTGCGTTCGGGCAGACCGTGGGGGCACGAGAGGTTGAGTTCAAACCCGTCGACACCGGTCTCTTGGACACGCTCGACGATTTCCTGCCAGGCTTCTTTGCGATACTCCTCCATGATCGACGCGATCAGGATGTGTTTGGGATATCGCTTCTTTATCTCGCGAAATTCCTCGAGCCACGTTTCGAACGGACGATCTGAGATGAGCTCGATGTTTTCAAAGCCGATGACTTTTTTGCGGTCGTCGGGGTCGCGCAGCTTGCCGTAACGCGGGTTGGTGTTGATGACCTTGCTCGCGTCGAGACTGATGGTCTTACACACATTGCCGCCCCAGCCGAGGTCGTAGGACTTCATGATCACGCGGGCGTTGGTTCCGGGAGGGCCCGAAGCCAGCAAAAACGGGTTGTCGAACGTCATCCCATTGACGGTGATGTTCAGCGACGGCTCAGCCTTCATGCCCCCATCATACACATATGCACAGCCAAGTTTGGAGTTTGTTGTAGTAGCAAGGCTACATACGTGATGTTTGTTCAGTCCACGTTGCAGTACCGTGATAGGCCGTACGGCACCCGGGTTTTGCCCCGGGAGAAGTCTTGCAAATGCATGGAACCATTGATGTCAGTCGTTCAGTGCGCCTTCTTCGCTCACGCGTGACTGGTAGCGGGATGCTCTGCGTTCGGCACTGGCTTTGACATCGAGATGTTCGAGCAACATCGCCGGCAGGTTCTCGGCCCGCAGATCGTCTACTGTGAGATCGACGAGGCGTTTGCGGTTGTTTCGCTGGCGGGCCACGAGCCGACCGACACATTGGTAGGCATCTCGAAACGCCATTCCATCACAGACCAATGCCTCGGCCAGATCGGTTGCGATGGCGTCACCATCCCGCAACGCCCCAAGGCATTTGTCCGGTTGCAGCGTCATCTCTCGCAGCCCGAGTGCGACCATCTGTAGGCACGAGTTCACTCCGTCGACCCCGGCAAACAACAATTGTTTATCGAGTTGTAGATCTCGGTGATAGCCGCTTCCCAACCCGTGAAACATCGTGAGCAACGAGCTGAGCTCGCCCTGGCGGACGGCAGCATGGCCGCGGACTAACTCAAAAAGATCGGGGTTGCGCTTGTGCGGCATCATCGATGACCCGCAGGCGACCGCTCCCGACAAGCTGGCGAGGCCGTCGGCACACAGCTCGACGACATCGGTGGCGAACCGGGCGAGGTGCAGACTGATACGCGTACATACAAATGTTAAGGTCAGTGCGTGGTCACGATTTCCGACCGCGTCGATGGGGTTTTCGTGGGGACGCAAAAAGCCCAGGTCGGCGGCGGTGACCTTCGGATCCAGCGGCAGTGTCGTCCCGCCGATCGCCCCGGCCCCGAGTGGGGAGGTGGCGAGTTCGTCGTCGACAGCTCGCAACAACGCGAGGTCGCGACGCAACGGCTGGGTGAGGGCCGCGTCGATCCACAGTTTGGCGAGCACGGGGATGGCGACTTGGCGGTGGGTGTAGGCCGGCATCGGGAGGTCGCCGTGTTTGTCTGACCATGCATCGATCTGTTGTCGCACATCGGCGACGCTTTGCCTCACACTGGCAACGGCAGTTCTGGACCACAGTTTGAGATCTGTCGCGACTTGATCATTGCGGCTGCGGCCGGCGTGGAGCTTGCTCGCCAGAGGACCGATCTCCTGGTGCAACCACGCTTCCACCGCCATGTGAACATCCTCCTCATCTCGGAGGGTCACGGTTCCCGCCGCCACCAGCGCAGGTAGACGTTCGAGGGCTGAAATGAGTGTTCGAGCTTCGTCAGCGGACAGCAGACCGGCCTGTTGCTGGCCACGTACGTGGGCAACACTGCCTCGGCAATCTACTTCGAGCAGGCGAATGTCGATCGGCAGGGAAGTTTGCCAATGCAGGAATTCGGGGTCGAGGGTGCCTCCAGTGGCAGCGGTTCGCGCGATAGCTGTCATCGCCACGGAGCATGCCGGATCTCGAGTCTGGGGTATCCCTCGAACCCTCACGCTTTTATGTGTTTCCAATAGAGAGAAGAAACTCACTTCTGTTTTTTTTGTTTTTGCAATTACAGAAGTTTCACGGTTGTTGTCGGGGTTATGGTCGTCTTATGCGCATAACAGGGATTTCAGTCGTTGCAGTGATGGCCCTTGCGCTGTCTGCTTGCGGCGGCGGTGATGAGGACACCGAAGGGGACACCGAATCCGGGACTTCTGGAGCCGAGACCGGCGACGAGACAACGGCCGGGCCGACTGAGACGGATGGCTCCACCAGCCTGGATACCTCGGGTTCCGAATCCGATTCGGATTCTGAAGGTGAATCGGATACCGACAACCCACTCGACCCATGGGAGTTCCAAGACATCCACGGGACGCCCAACGTCGACGATGACAACAGCGAGGGTCGCGACGACTGGCAGGAGCTGGTGTTTCCCGAGGACGACGATGTTTTTCACTTGGCGCTCCCAGCGGTGTCCGCGGGTCACAAGGTCGAGCTACTCCTCGAGGGAGATCTCGACGTTATCCGCTTGTGGCACAACGGAGAAGTCAAACTCGGCTCCGGCGTCGGCGACCCGATCCCGGACTACACGTTTGACTCCGACGGCCAGGCGCAGGCGTTCGACGTCGAGTTCGGTGGATACAATGCACATGCAACATTAGTCCTACGCCACCTCGATGGCGACGGTGCGGAGCTTCAGTCGGCCACCATCGAGCTGATGGGTTCACCGCTGATCATGAACCACCACCTGCAGCCGGCCGAGGACCTGTGGGTCGTCGATACAACCCAGTGTTTCGGCAGCAACGCACCGTTCCTCGCCGGCTACGAGCAAGCTCTCGGCGCCGAGCGGGTGCACAAAATCCCCGGTCCGCAATACGACTGTGACCGCTGGTACCAGGACGAGCCCGAGTACGCCAACCTCATCGGCGACGACGGTGCCCGCCTCAAGATGGTGATCGATTCGATCCGCAACCGCGGCCTCGATGATGTCCCTGAAGACCTGTTTTATGGACCAGACTACGGTATCGTCACCCGCGGGGAGGGGCAAAAGACGACCTACGACTCGTTTGGCAACCTCGAAGCGACACCGCCTGTAACGGTCGACGGGGTCGAGTACCCCTACGGCCGGATCTACTACGGCCGCCACAACAACACGGGTCTCAACTCCGCTCTCGCAGACTTCCTCGCGCAGCAGGATATCCAGCGCCCATTTGAAATCGACTCCACCTGGCTGTGTGTTGGACATGTCGACGAGTGGATGAGCTGGGTCCCCGATCCGTCATCCCCCAAGGGCTTTAAAATGATCTTCGGCGACATCGATCTCGGCTACGAGATTCTCGAAGGCATGCCGCCCGACACCCAATTGCCGCGGTATCAAGATCACGGCTACAGCACCGTGGGCGAGTTGCTCGCCGACTCCAACCTGCGCGCGTACAACGAGGACCTGCGCGACGACTACCTACTGCCGATCAAGCAGCAGTTTATGGAGGAGGCCGGACTCGAAGAATCCGACTTCTTGCTGATGCCGTCGCTGTTTGAGCGGCTCGGCAACTGCGGTGGCACCGGCCTGGCCCTGATCCCCGGAATGGCCAACCTCGTCGTCGCAAACTTTGGGGAGGGCGACAACCACCTGCTGATCCCCGACCCATTCCTGCGAACCCAGTCCGGCGACCAGGATGCAGATCCGTTGATCGACCACGTCAAGGACATGATGCCCGACGGGTTGCAACTACACTTTATCGACGATTGGGACTCGTACCACCTGCAGTACGGCGAGGTCCATTGCGGCACCAACGTGCAGCGCACACCCCTGATCGAATCGTGGTGGGATGCCGCGGCGCACCTTCTGGAGGAAAACGGATGAAACGCTTCAGCAACATGATGTGGGTACACCTGAGTCTCGGCTTCGCATTGGTCGCCGGGTGTGACGGTGACGTCCAAGAGCGAACGATCGAACTTGCAGATGCACCTGCATCCACCGCAGCCAGCCTCAAGCAGGCCAGTTCATTTGATGCACCGGAGAACTGGCGCGCCTGGGTCGACGCCGAGGTCGTCCGTCTGCAATCCCAACGCTCCGAGCTCTACAATCGGATCAAGACCATGGAGCCGGTTACCACCCGCGCCGGCAGTTTGCGGTTTGCCATCGAAGAGCAAAAAGACCCGCAGATGCTGCCGTTGCTGATCGATCGTCTGATCCACGAGAACAACCCGTCGGAGGTCCGTCAGGCACTCGCCGCCAGCCTCACCCAAACCGGTGCCGACTACAGCGCGGCAGCCCTCGACCTGCTGACCCAAGAAGACGATCCGAAAGTCCGCTTGGTCATGGTGGAGCGTCTTCGTCGTGTCACTGCACCCCAGGCACTGGCGGGGCTCGAAGATGCACTACAAGATGTAGATGCAAGTGTGCGCGAGCAGGCTGCCTACACCATCGGCTCTCGCCCCGATGGAACCCTGTTGGCCGACCAGCTGCTCAAGGCCCTCGACGACAACAACGGAAATGTGCGCCTGCAAGCAACCAAGACCCTTGGGGCGCTCAAAGTCGAGGAGGCCAAGCCCGCACTGACCGCGTTGCTGGCTTCACCCTCGGGTGACCAACGCCTGCATGCGCTGCGTGCCCTTGGCAGGATCGACATCGAGTACGCACGCAGCTTGCAAGCCCTCGCGGATCTCGAACGCGACAACGATCCCCGCGTCGTCCGTGCGGTCTCCCGACTTCGCAAGTAACGAGTTTGCGCTACAAACATCCATCCACGCGCGTGCGACGTGCGTGGATGTTTGTAGGTGCACTCAGTTGGAGCCGGCGATCCGGGCCAACGGGTCGCGTGGCAAAATCTCGTCTCCGCTGGGCCACGACCCCGCGAGTGGCATTTCGGGGATCGGCAACTCGCCCTCGTCGGCGGTTGGACACTCACCCGCTGGAATCGTCAGCGCCGCGGCAAAGTTGGCCTCGTTCGGATCGCCGAGGGCGTGGTCGAAGTCATCATCGAGTTTGCAGTTGGGTGCGAGGCCGTCGAAGTAATCCGATTCACCGTTGGCATTGCGCAGGCGGAAGGTGATCGGGAACAGGGTCTTGTCGCAAAAGTCGTAGTGTTTCGAACCGACCGGTTTGCCGCCGGTCTGCTTGCCGACGATGTACACCGGCATATGTGCGCGGACCGAGTTGATCACCAGTTCGCTGGCCGACAGCGAGCTACCGGTGGTGATAAACACGACGTGCTCCAGCGGAATGGAACGTTTGGGGTCGTCGATATCCCGCGACTCGTTCTCATCGGACAGGTTGTCGTTGTATTCGATGTCGTAGGAAACGACACCACCGCCCGTTGTCGCCCCGGCGATCAGGTCGATCAAGTGACGTGCGATCGACAACAGGCCGCCGCCGTTGTAGCGCAGATCGACGATGAGCGCATCGATCTCCTCCTCGCCGAACTGCTCCCAGGCTTCGTCGAGTGCATCGGCTCCGGCTCCGACAAACGTGGCAAAATTGAGGTAGCCGATCTTCTTGCCTTGGTGGGTGACCACATTTGTTGCAGGTACAAGTGCGATGTCCACCCAGGTGCGAACCAGGACCAAGCTCTGTTCCTCGCCATCGGACTTTCGCACCGAAAGGTCGGTCATGGCCCCGAGGTCATTGGGCCCAAAAACATCTCCCCACAGGCTGTCCTCGTCGATCGTCGCAATTCGAATGCTGTTGATCGCGGTGATCTCGTCGCCGCGTTTGAGTCCCGCGGCATCGGCCGACGAGTCCTTGTGGACAAACGAAACCCGGATTTTGCCCTCTGTATCGCGGCGGTGACTAAATCCGAGTCCGATGAACTTGCCCTCCATAAACAGAGCATCGCTGGTGGCTTGATCGGCGACCCGGCTCCAGCGGTCTTCGTCTTGGCGCAGGGTTTTGACGAAGTCGGCCGGTTCGCTGGCGTGAAAGTCGACCTCGGACTTCGGCGGCAGCTGATCGTTCCACAGGTAGACCTGCGCCATCGCGTCGTAGACGAACTCGTTTTGCTTTTCGTTCGAGCAATCGTCCGGCGGGGGTACATAAAACGGACTGCATCCGACGGCCGTGGCAAGACCAGTGCAGATACATAGATTGAGACAGGTACGGACAAACGAGTGCTGTTTGATCATATGGTCGCACACCATGCCCAAATGGGCAGTTGGAGGAGGAAGAGGCGGGCTATCCCGCAGACAGTACGGTAGGCGAAGCGAAGTAGATCAGGGCAACGTTTGCGAACAGGGTACCCGATCTTGCACCGTAACTTCGCGACGATTCAGCTGTTGCTTTGTGCAACACGGAACAACGATTGGTGACGCGGTTGCCGGGAGGCCTTGTGATCGACCATATTGCCGGGGATGTCGCGTACGCTCGCTGCCTACCTCGACCCCGCGACGTGCCCGAGCCGCCGCCCTGACCTCGCGGACATGGCCCCGGCCACGCGCACCCTTCACGAAGCGATCGAGCGGGCGATCTCCACCCGTGGACTCGCCTATCTCCACCCGGAGGATCCGACAGTCCAGCTCGACTTGCTCGGATCGGCCGGGATGCAGACCTGGCAGGAAGGCAAGGTCGAGTTTGCGATGATGGGAGAGGGCTGCTGGTCGCAGCTGCCGCAGGTCTATGCCCGCTACGGGACCGAGCAGACCCGGGCGTTGCTCGCCGAAGTGGTCCGGCTCGAGCGGGCTGCCGGCGCGCTGCTCACCGACTGCGGGATGCAGGCTACCGCCATGGCGTTTGACGTGTTGCTGGCTCCGCGCGGCCACGCGGTGATCATGCGGCAGGTCTACAACAAGTCGCTCAAGTACGTGCAGTGGTTGTGCGAGCGCCTAGGCGCCTCGGTCAGTGTCGTCGACGACGGCGATCTCGAGGGACTCAGCCGCGCGATCACCAAGGCGACGACCGTCGTCTATGCTGAGACGTTTACCAATCCCCTTGTGCGCGCCCAGGACCCGGTTGCGTTGGTCGAAGTGATCGATCGCGCTCGGGCGGTTGCGCCAGACGTCAAACTAGTTGTTGATACAACGATTGCGACGCCGTGGGGCATGGAGGTGCCGCTTTTGCAGCTCGGTGTCGATGTTGTCGTCGCCAGTGGGACCAAGGCCTTGGGGGGGCAGGACCGGGACCTCTGGGGGTATATCGCCTCCCGCGATGTCGATGGACTCAACAGTTTGATGGACCTTCAGGCCATGCGCGGTGGAATTCTCGATTGGCGGCGTGCGGCTGCGATCGTCGCGGGACTACCTGCTGCCGAGCGCAACTTTGACCTCCGGTGCCAGACGGCCACCGCGGTTGCAACCTTCCTTGAAGGTCACCCCAAGATCGAAGTCGTCCACCATCCGAGTCTGGCGTCTCACCCCGATCGCGACATCATCGCTCGCCACTACCGCAGGCCCGGATCATTGTTGTCGTTTCGTCTGCACGGGGCAACTGAGGACGACACCCGACATTTTTGCGATGTCTTGGCGATGACTTCGGTACCCCGCTACGCCCTGAGTTTTGACGGTCTGACGACCAAGGTCAACCACCACAAAACGGTTTCGGAATACTTCACGCCCGACGCGACCCTGCGGCGGGCGGGCATCGACCGACTGGTTCGGCTGGGTGTCGGGGTCGAGGATGCCGACGACCTCAAGGCTTGCCTCAACTGGGCGCTGTGGCACGCGCCTGAGATCACCGAGGTGGAAGTTGTGGCATGGCAGGAGGCTCGTCGTCGGCGCTGGGATCAAGATGTGGATACATCGAGCTGATACGCGGCGACGGGTGTGCGCCGTACTTGGAACATGCCCGGACGTACATCGAGAGTAAATGCTCGAAGCTCCGGGTGTCGATCCGGGGGTCGTCTCGCCGGCCCGGCCCGTGGAATCGGTCCTGCGATTTCCCGCGTCGGCCTTCTCGCATCCCATGGCCAACCTCGGGAAATGTATGGTGCTGTACTTATCAACAGGTATGTCGATGGCGGGGGTGTTGCAGATGCACAGGTGATCCCGGCCTTTTGTGCGTGCTCGCCAGCGCGGCATCTCGCCGATCTCTGGTATGGTGGGCTACCCGATGTTGGCGCTCTTGCTCACCCTTTTGACAGTGTTGCGTACGCAGCCGACCCATCCCGAGCAGGTGATCGCGTGGCGCCACGGGGACTGTGATCCTCCGCCGGTGGCTGTGCACGACGAACCGACCTGGGTGCGTCACAAGGTTGTGTTGCGGGAAAAGTTGTCGCAGGTGGCGGCGAGGTATGCCGTCAAGCGCGACGACATTGTCGAGTGGAACAAGTTGCGTTCACGTCGGGTGCGATTGCGACGCGGTCAGATCCTCAAGATCAAAACCAAACGCGCGCCACTTCCACAATTTCGCGTGCCCTATACGATCGCCGAGGGGGACACATGGGAGTCGATCGCGATCGCCAACCGGATCGACCTTCGACACCTGCGGCAGACCAACTGGGGGCGGAAGTTTCAACCCGGTACCCAGATCGACCTGTGGATCGACCCCAGCCGTGTACGCCGGGTCGGCTGTAACAAACGCCCCGTGCCGAGCGAGGCCGAATTGTTGACGATGCATGGATTGACCGACGCGCGTCTCGACGAGGCCGAGGGGCGTGGCGCTCCGACCTACGGCCGCATCAAAAATGCGATCCAATTGCCCGAGAGCGAGCTGTACACCCGGCGCGAGCATCTGCGGTTGTTGTGGACCAGTGGACACACGCTCCGCCAAATTTTTAAGGCTTTTGCCCAGCTGCGCTACGCCGATGGTTTTGACGGCCGTATCATGATCGGTTCCATCAGCCTCCGCCGCGGGGGACGGTTTCCACCCCACCGCTCACACCGCTCCGGCCGTGACATCGATATTCGCTTGCCACTTTTATCGGGCCTTCCAGACACGGCCTATCCCAACCCCGAGGAAGTCGATTGGTTAGCCACCTGGGCCCTGATCAAGGCGTTTATCGATACGGGCGAAGTGTCGATGATTTTCTTTGACGGCAAGCTTCAGCGCAAGGTGTACCAGGCGGCGCGGTGGCAGGGGTACACACCCGAAGAGCTCAAAGCGTGGATCCATTGGCCGAGTCGCAGCGGCAAGAAGACGGCGATTGTGCGTCATTCCAAGGGGCACACCGGGCACATTCACGTGCGTCTCAAGTGCGGGCCCAACGAGTCGCGCTGCCGGGGCACTTGAGTCGACAAATCATGCATTGTCGTTGACCTGCCAGCAAGCGGGGTTGTCCGCCGCGTGGATGAAGTGTTGAAAACTCGATGATCCTACAATCAACGCGCTCACTGATTGGGTGCGTGAACCCTGTCCATCAAGGCCTTGAGCTTGTCACCACACGCACCTGCCTTTTGTTTGGCGGTATCGCCGGCTTTTTTGAGGCACTCGAGGTCAGGGAGGTCAAACTCCCCCTTGGGACACATGGCTTTGGCGGCCCGACGTTCCTGTTCGATCGCCTGTAACTCGTCAATGCGCGCGATACATGCGAGCGTTTCGGGGTCGGCGGCAGTACATGTATCAACAAACGACGCACGGAGGTGGCCCATCTCTTCGGCAGCTCTCTTCTCGAGTTCGCCGCGTTGGTCGACGGCGACGGTCGCGAGCGCGTCATCAATATGTTGCTGGCCAACCTTTTCAAACACACCGAGGGCGTGCGTACAGTTCTTCTGCGTGGTGTTGCAACTGCCGAGGAGGACGAGACAAAGCGGGGCAATCAAAGTCGACCGTGCGCAGAACATGACTCTTTATACCGGATCGAACGGGCACCTGATTTGTCGGTGCCCGAGCGGTGCCTCAACCGCGCTATCCGGCGAGTTGCTTGATCGCGCGTTGGATCCCCTGCGAGTCGAGCCCCTGGTAGCCCATCTGTCGCCACAGCCCGCCGCTGCCTTCGCGGTGGGTTCCGATGTGGTTGTAGCGCGGGGCATGGCCCGCGTGTAGCAGCCAGCTGCCGAACCGGACTCCCAGGCCGGTCATGAGGTTTTGACTCTCGGCGACCAGGCAAAATCCTGTGTTGCCGATGCGGTCGAGACTTTCGCGGTCGATGACATTGAGGGTCGGCTTGTTGATCAGTCCGACATCGAGGCCCTGCTCACGCAGGGTTTCGACGGCATCGAGCGCGCGGTAGAGGGTTTCGCCAAAACTGACGACATAGCCCGCCTTGCCCTCGCGAATGACCTCGTCCCGACCCGGTGTAAATACATAGTTTTCGTCATACAGCGGGGTTCCGTCGGTGCGCAGAATCGAAGGAACCGCCGAGCGGGTCGAGAACACAAACCGCAGCCCGCCATCGTTGAAAATCTTGGTGAGGACGGCCTGCATCTGCCCACCGTCGGCTGGAAAGTAGAGCCGCGTGGTATCCCCCTCGTGCAGGCCGTTGGCCGCGAAAAAGTGATTGATCCCGAAGTGGCAGGTGTTATCGGCCATGTCGTCGACGCCCGAGTGACTGAGGTGGGCGAGGACGTTGGCCTTGTTCAGTCGCGCCATCGTGATCTCGGAGATCAGCATTTCTAAGAATGCCGAGAAGGTGGCAAAGATGCCCTGACGGCTAGGTTCCATGCCGAACCCGGCAGCGGCCGAGAAGTTGCCCCGCTCCATGATTCCACCGCGGATAAACACGTTTGGGTGACGGGCCCGAATCGTGTTGAGGCCGCAGGAACCCTCGAGATCGGAATCGATGACCATGACCTTTTGAACACGTTCGGCCGCGGGGATCTGGTCGATGAGGTCGCTGACGATGGTGCCAAACAGGGCCCGGTTTTTCACCGTCTCGTCGCTCGAGCCCCGGTAGGTTAGCGGGCTCGGGTCTTTTTTCGCTGCCTTGAGGTACGCGACGGCCTCGTGATGGCCACGCGCTTCGAGGTAGGTCAGGGCAAGGCCGGTGGCGATGACGTCGTGTCCATGGTTGGAGCCCTCGAGCCCTTCGATCCCAACCGCCATCTTGCGCTTGTTGATGAGGGCGACGGGCCCCGGGGTGGCGACCGCTTGTTGGATTCGCCGGTACAGCGCCTGTAGATCCTCGCCATCGCCGGTGTCGACGGGCAGGCCGTGCCCCGCGAGCGTCTTGGCGACATCAAACCCGGGCATGTAATCACTCGGGAAGCCGGCGATCGTGACGTCGTTGTCGTCGATGATAAGTTTGACGTTGAGGCCCTGTGCGACCGCGAGACGGGCCGCCTCGGCGTCGTTGCCCTCCATCTGCGATCCGTCCGAGCCAAACAAAAATACCGTTTTGTCGCGTTGCGCGAGGGCGACGCCGTTGACATAGGGCCACAGATGCCCGAGGCGCCCCGAAGAAAATGTCACCCCCGGGGTGAAGTCGCGTTCGGGATGGCCGGGGAGGTGGGCATCAAACTCGCGGTAGTGGAGCAGACGCTCGGCGGGCATGTGCCCGCGCAACACGCTCATGAGGTATTGGATCGCAACGCGGTGCCCAGCTTCGTCAAAAAAATGTGGTAGTACATGATTTCCGTGCCGCATCAGGCCGTCGGCGATCAGGACCTCGGGGACGATGTCAAATGCACCCCCCGTGTGGCCACCCAAGCCGCGGGCACCGGCGACCGCCGTGAAAAACACGATGGCGTCGCGACACAGTTGGATGTTGGCATGCAGTTGTGACGTCTGTTCGGCGGTCAGTTCAGGAGCTGCCGGATCGAGGACAACAGGACGGAAGGCAGAGAGATCGATGGGGAACGACATGGCAATCGCGCGGAGTATATCGGTCCGGCTTCGGGCATGCGAATGACTCCGCGATCGGGGGGGCGGGCATGAATTTTGGTAGGAGTCAGCGAAACGTCTACAGGCACAGCAGTGCTCGGAGGGTTGCGCTGGGAGGTTGCACTTGCAGCAGCACAACTGTCACGCGAGCGTCACGACGCTCGGCTTTCCGACGCGCGGCAACCCACATCGCCCGAAGCCTCCTGCTGCGGATTGCAAATGCACGCAATCACTGAGTGTGCTCCGCACGGCGCGGCCTCAACAAATGTTTGTTTCAACTCGATCGACTCGACGTGCCGTACAATCGACGGTTGGCCATCGTTGTATCGACAATTATCGGCGTACTAGCCCGTCTCACCCCCATCGATCGCCAGCGCTTGCCCGGTGATCCCTGAGGCTTCGGGCGAACACAGATAGGCGACGAGGGCCGCGATCTCTTCGGGTGTCCGCAATCGACCTTGGGGCGAGAACTGCTCGAGGCTTGCCCGTGCCTTATCGGTCGAACGTCCGGTTGCGCGACTGATGTTGGCGATCGCATCGCCGGCGATGTCGGTGTCGGTGAACCCGGGGCAGACCGCATTCACGGTGACACATTTGGTCGCGACCTCGATCGCCAGCGCCCGGGAAAAACCCACGAGACCGGCTTTGCTCGCCGAGTAGGCACTGGTGTAGCGGTAGCCCTTGAGCGCGGCTGTCGAGGAGATGTTGACGATCCGACCCTCGCCGCTGCGACACAGCGCGTCGAGCAGTCCGCGGCACAGGAGAAATGGAGCGGTGAGATTGACGGCCATCAGGCGATGGAAGTCGGCATCCGTCGTGCGTGAAAGGGGAGCGGAGTGGGCGAGACCGGCGTTGTTGATCAGCGCCGCGACCGTCGAATCACATGTATGTTCAAGGATGTTGTCAACGAGCTGTGTGGTCTGGTTGCTGTCGGAGAGGTCAGCTGACATCGCAACGGTGTCGGTCGAAAGCTCTCGGGCGAGGGCTTCGAGCGATGCGTGCGAACGGGCGACCAACACGAGGCGATAGCGGGGTGCCAGCACTCGGGCGATCGCGGCTCCAATCCCGCGGCTCGCCCCGGTGATCACGGCCCAGTTTTTAGCTGGTTGTATCGACACAGACATCTCAACGCCCCATCATGCTGCGCCACTGTTCGAGGGTGCGGCGTCGCAGGTAGGCATTGGACATCTTTTGCTCGCCCATCTTTGCCGACTTGGTCGGGCCGTAATCGTGGCCCGGGTAGAGCTCGATTTGATCGGGGAGCTCCGCGAGACGCATCATGCTGTGATACATCTGATCGGGGTCGGCCCCCGGGAGGTCGACGCGTCCACAGCCGCCGACGAACAGGGTGTCTCCGGCCACGAGGCGTTCGTTGACCATAAAACACTGACTACCGGGCGTGTGTCCGGGCGTGTGCAGCAGCTCGATACTTACGTTCCCGATGTCGATCCGATCGCCGCTTTCGTGGCGGACCAAATCCGACTCGCTGACACCCGTGATTTTTTTGAGCCCGTCGGCCTCGAGTTTGTTGACGTGGATCCGGGCGTCCACCTTACCGATGAGTTCGGCGACGCCACCCGGTACCGAAAATCCGAAGATGCTACCGCCGCAGTGATCGGGGTGGTAGTGGGTGACAAGCGCCCCGGTGATCTTCATGCCATCGCGTCCGGCCGCGTCGATGAGTGTGTTGGTGTCCCAAGCGGGGTCGACGACCATGCACTCGCCCGCGCTGCGACTGCCGATCAAGTAGATAAAGTTGGCCATTGGACCAACGAGGAGCTGGCGAAAGTAGAGGTCGGGATTGGCCTGCATACACCGGGTTGTCGCAGGTCGACGGTCGATCCGTCAAGCGTCAAGATACCTCGAATCCCGCGGTTTGAGGTGAACCGAGCTATGCTGCCGGCGATGATAGACGCCGAAGCACCCGACCTCGCAGCGATCGAAGCCCGCGTCCACGGTGCGTTGCAGGCCCACGGAGTCGATGCAACGTGGCTCGCGTGCGACCCAAAACTTGCAGATACAGAAGATTTTTGCCGCCACTACGGGGTCGACCCGGGAGATTCGGCCAATACGATCCTAATCGCGTCCAAACGGCCCAAGGGGGTGACTGCTGCATGTTTGGTCTTGGCCGACAGCAGGTTGGATGTCAACCGTGCGGTCTGTCGTACACTCGCGATCAAACGCTTCGTTTGCGCCCCCGGAGTTGACCCTCGAACTCACCGGGCAGCTGATCGGCGGTGTGACGATTGCCGGATACCTACAACCGCTCGACCTACTCGTCGATGCCCGGGTGATGGCCCGGCCCTCGATCATCGTCGGCGGGGGAAGCCGGAGCAGCAAGCTACGCCTCGCACCTCAACAACTGCAAAAGCTGCCCTATGTGCGTGTGATCGAAGGGTTGGCACTACCGCGCTAATTCGATGTATCACCAAATTGTCGGTTCCAGATGTCTGGATACCTGAGCATCAAAGGGTATGTGCCTTTGCAACTCCGATATCGGGTGACGTGCGAACAATGTGCAGCTGATCGATCCCACGTAGGACAATGTGTCGGCGAAATCTCGGCCGTGGGCCAGTGTGTTTGAGTTGTGGACAGAGTTGTAACAGCACCGAAAATGCGATTGTGGCCTCGACTCGCGCGAGTGTGGCTCCGAGGCAGTGGTGTACGCCACGACCGTAGGCCACGTGTTTGCACGGCTCGCGGCGAATATCGAGGACATCGGGATCGGGTAGCAGCTCGGGGTCGCGGTTGGCCGATCCGAGCAATAAAAACAAAAATTCGCCGGCTTCGATCAGCTGCCCTGCGATTTCGCAATCTGTCCGGACGATCCGCCGATCGATCTGGACCGGGCTGTCAAAACGAACGAGCTCTTCGACCGCGCCCGCCATTGCATCGGGGTGCTCGGCCAGCCAGGCGAGTTGCTCAGGATGCTGTAAAAGTGCCCACAAGCCGTTTCCAAGCAGATTTGTGGTGGTTTCGTGCCCTGCGATCAACAGCAGTCGCAACAGGGCGAGCAACTCGTCGGGTGCGAGTGTCGTGCCATCGTCTTCGCTTTCAATCAACCTGCTCAAGAGGTCATCTCGAGGGTCGGCCCGGCGGCGGTCCACGACCGTGGCCAGGTAGGCCGCCAACGCTCGGCCGGCCGCGATTCCAGCCGTTTTGGTGGCCTGGGACATCTTTGGTTCGAGCGTGCGCGCGAGGGCGTCGGACCAGTGGCGAAACCTCCGACGATCGGCGGTCGGGATGCCGAGCAACTCGGCAATGACTGTGACCGGAAGCGGGCGGGCGACCTGGTCCATCCAGTCGAGAACCTCTCCACGGGCGAGTGGGGCGAGACAGTCCCGGGTCACTGCAGCGATCCGAGGCTCGAGCGCACGGATGGCACGGGGGCCAAACGCCCGGTTGACCAACCGCCGGATCCGCGTGTGCGCAGGTGGATCGAGGGTGATCATACTCGGTGTATCAACAACATTTTGACCCCGGCGAAACCGTCGACTCAACCGCAGATCCGAGGAAAATGTCTGGTGGTCGACGAGAGCTTTGGAGATATCGACATAGCGGCTGACCAGCCAACCCCCGGCGAGCGCACTGCGATGTACCGGGCTGTCGGTTCGCAGGCGGGTGTAGGTCGGGTAGGGGTTTTGCCGGACCTTCGGCGACACCGGGTTGTAGACCAGGCCAAAGCGCCGCCGCTCCGCGAGCAGGTGACGGCCGGTGGTGACGAGGGTTCGCACGGTGGGCACGTGGGCCGTACAGTCGGGAAACTCGGGCGAGACGTCAAGCTCGCCCGGAATTCAGGATCGAGAGAGCTACCTTTCTACGCGCCTCGTTTCTGAGCGCGGACGGACGAACACGCGTTGTCACGTCGGATACCGACTCGCTCGAATCCGTACTAGTCGCAACAGGTGGCATCGTTGCGCTCGGTCATCGAGGTCGACGCATCACTGTCGAGCCAGGGTAAGCGGCCACGGCTATCGCCACCTGGCTACCGCAGTAGCCACAGAATCCGACGCCGAGTGTCCAAAAATAAACTCAAAATTTCAATCAGTTGAGCCTGTGTTGCGACGGCATGCTTCTCGCTTATAGGGCGGGCGAAGGAGACGTTTCCATGCTGACCCTCGTACTCACTGCACTCGTATTTTGTCTCACCCTCTCACTGTTTGTTGTCGCCCTCGAGGTCAACGACATCCGGCACAGCCGCGTTCTCCGTCGGGAGCTCGCTCGGACCTTCTCCCACGCTGTGCTCGGGCTTCGCCGCTAAGCCGCGTCGCCTTCCGGATGCTCCTCGATGCATACACAAGAATCAACAGGTCCATCAGAACCAGATGGTTTTCTAACAACTGAGCCACGCGATGGCTCCCTCTCCCCCTGAGTGGCTCCTGCGACTCAGGGTTTTTTTAGTTGTCGGCATCACGCTGTCGTAGACATATTGTAGACACATTTCATGCGTCGATGCCCGGATACGCTTCACTGATCCGACAGTGTAACTACATCCGTCCACTCGAAGTTCAACAACGATCGGGATTGAAACGCCTAGCCTGGCTCATACTCGTCGGATGCGGACAAGGAAACGGCAGGCGAACGGGTGTTGTGTCCGCATGATATTTACATGCATTTGCATGTAGTAAATGGGACCTTCGGGCTACAAAGTTGTTTCTCGCGCCGCGACGCGCTGGCGAGCGATGGTGAAATAGTAGAGTGCCGCCAGTCCGCATACGACCGCCAGCACCGTTATCAGGGGTACTTGAATGCCAAAAATCGGCAGCGAGGTTCCACGCAGGGAAAACCACCCGACACACAAGAGTGCCCCGATCCCCATCACGAGGGCGGTCCACGGGACCCACAGCCAGCGGATGCGAAACGGTCGTTCGAGCTCAGGTTCTCGCACGCGTAGGACGAGCAGCGCAGCCATGCTGAGAATCGACATCACGATCGACCCGCATACCGCGAGAATGATCAGTGCATTGGCAAACTCTGCCGATCCGGCGCACGCCAAGCCGAGTCCCCCGGGGATCAACAGCGCTGCGGTCGGCGTCCCGCGTTTGGAAGTCCGCGTGAGGAAGTCGGGCAGGTAGCCGTCGCGCGCCAGTGAGTATGTCTGACGGGACAGGCCGAGCAGGAGACCATGGAGACTGGCAAACAGGCCCATCAATCCGATGGTCGCAATCAAGCCAGTCAGCAAATGATCGATTCCATAGCTACCCGCCAATGCCTGGGGAAGCGGGTAATCGGCGGGCCGACCCTGTCCGCCACCGAGCCCCGCGGTGACCCATACCGTTCCGAACGAGCATGTAGCGAGGGTCACGAGCCCGGCGATAAATCCCCGCGAGATGTCGCGCCGTGGTTCACGGACTTCCTCGGCGGCCATCGCCGCACCTTCGATCCCGAGGTAGAGCCAGATCGCAAATGGGACCGCAGCAAATGTGCCTGCAAGGATTCCCCCGTGAAACTCCATTTCCGCCCATACGCTGGCAAAGTCAGCCTCGAGCGCACCTGCTGGTATATACACCAAAAGCCCGATCAAGGCGGCGACCGTGGCGATGAGCTCGATGAGCGCAACCTCGCCGATCCCGAGGAGATTGACGAGCAAAAAGCCACCAAACGTGCCGATTGTTGCGGTCGTCGGGTCGAGTGCGGGGATGAGGAAGTGGAGATAGGCTCCCGTGGCGACCGCGATCGCAGGCGGGGCAAACCCGAATTCGAGTAACACGGCGACACCAGCGACAAATCCTGCACCGGGGCCGAGGGCACGTCTCGCATGGGCCGAAGGACCTCCAGCCTGGGGAATCGCAGTCGAGACCTCAGCGTAGCTAAAAATAAAAAGTGTATAGTAAACAGTAATGATGAGGGCGGCGAGCATCAGGCCGCCCACGCCACCGGCCTCAAACCCGTAGTTCCATCCGAAGTACTGCCCGGAGATGACCATCCCAACGGCGATGGCCCACAGATGAACGGGGCCGAGTTTGCGTTTGAGGCCGGACATACTCAGGAGATTTTGTATCACCATCCATTTCCGACGTCATCAGCGCATTGTCATCTACACTCGTTTGACTGTGTACTACGGGCAATCCACGATCCAGCGTCAACATTTTCAGGCCCAATCATGCCCACTCATGACGAGCTGTCATGAGTTGATCGGGAGTGGTTCTCAGGTGTCGTCTCAAAGCCCTGGGGTGTAATGAACGTGGCATATAGCGACTGCGTTGGACGCTGCATGGGGAGAGTGAGCTTCGTAACTTCGAGACTCCCGTGCAGCTGATTCTCGAACCGAGGCGCGGCGAAATGTTTTTATCGAGGCGACGCGCGAGAAACCACAGGGCGAGCGGCCCGTGGTTTTCTCGACACGCCACCTCGCTTGCCGATTTTACCAACGATGCGTTTCGCAAAGCATCCGTGCAGCTGCGTTCTACGAAACACATCGTCACCAAATCTTCGGTGCGAGGCGACGCGCGAGAAAAACCACAGAGCTGCTCGGAGAGTCAGCTGAGCTGTGGAGCGCGCATGGTTTTATATGTCCGTTTGGACATGTTTTTCTTGACCGTGGAGATTGCGGATTCGATGATGAACCCATGCATGATGGCGTTCGGTTTGCAGTCGGTGTGACGGCCTTGTCGGTCTTGGCGGCCTGTAGCACGGGTGCGTCGCCGGTGAGTGACTCGCTCAACCCGACCACGACAACCCCGACAACGACTACGGTTCCCACGACGACCGAGACTTCGGGCGATTCGGATACGTCAGGCTCGGATGCGTCGGCGGGTCCCGGGGAGTGTGGCGATGGTGTCGTCGATGGCGACGAGGAGTGTGACGACGGAAATGATGTGCAAACCGATGACTGCCTCAACAACTGTGTCGCTGCGGCCTGCGGTGATGGTGTGTTTCACGAGGGCGTAGAGGAGTGCGACGATGGAAATGATGTCGACACGGATAATTGTTTGACCACATGTACGATCGCTACCTGCGGCGATAGCGTGGTGCATGAAGGGTTCGAGGCTTGCGATGATGGCAACGACGACGATAGCGACGGATGCAGCGCAACCTGTGAGCTGTCCTCGTGTGGCGACGGGATGCTCCAAGGAGCAGAGGAGTGTGATGACGGCAACGCTGATAATACCGATGCCTGTACGGACCTGTGCCTGAACGCAATCTGTGGTGATGCAACTATTTATGCGGGAGTCGAAGAGTGCGATGATGGCGGCGAGTCACTGACGTGTGACGACGACTGTACGCCGGTCGCGTGCGGTGATTTGGTGGTAAACCTGACGGCTGGAGAAACGTGCGACGACGGGAACGACATCGATACGGATGCGTGTCCCACGACCTGCGAGATGGCAGCTTGCGGGGACGGATTTGTCCACGAAGGGGTCGAGAAGTGCGACGACGGAAACACCATTGACGACGATGGCTGCTCCGCGATGTGCGAGACCGAGTACTGTTTTTCAGTCACAAATGACGAGGAAATCAACATCGACAACAACTCGTGGTTCGATACCTGTATCGATACGCCGGGCAATACTGTCACGGTTAAATTGTATGATCAACAGATGAATGAGGTCTACAGCGCGAGCGGGCAGAAGGTGGGTACCTGGACCTACGACCAGATTACCTCAACGGCCACGGTCCAAAATCAGTACCACTCAAACAACCACGATCGACTCGTCACCCTCGACAACGGGGACAAACTGTTTATCGCGGGGCGAAACGCGGCCAACAACGGTTGTGGGGGCTCTTTTGGCAACGGGTACGGGATTGTGGTCTATCCGTCGAATGCCAATTACCATTCCAACCCGAAGATGCTGGTGATGTCGTATATACAAATGGTGGCGCCCTATGACGGTGCTCCACGCTCGTTTGACCTTTGGTCCGAGAACCACGAAATCTCGTGGAACAACGGGAGCTCGATGGACACGTGCACGGCGACGACCGGGTTTCAGGGGACGTTTACGTTTACAGTGACGCCGTAACAGCCTTTTTGATGGGCTTGAACGTTGTGAGCCGCGCCAAGTATCCAACGGTTTTCGGGGAGCCTAAGTCGGTGACAGGCAGGGGACAGACGGAGCGAGTCGAAGATGCGTCTAAAACTTTGTATAAGCATTTAGTAGACATCGCGGACGGGCAGGCAACGAGCAAGTCGGCGCGGTGAAACTGGCGGTTTTGATCGAGATTCGAATCGTCCTTGTGTGTCGACTGAGAATTTGTGTCCGATCGCGCGATTGACCTGTTAGGTTTGCCGCGGGTATGGCCCGCGAGCGAAATCAGGACGCCAGAACTGAGACCGGGGACCAACCCGAGGCGCCACAGCAGGTTGCTTCGTGGGCCCGGGTTCAACGACTTTTCTCCTATACGCGGCCCTACGGCTGGCGCTTGACCGCGGCGATCATTTGCCTGCTCGGTGCCGGCGGCCTCGGGCTGGTCTACCCCTACTACTTCGGCGAATTGGCGAATGCAGCCTTTAGCGGGGCGTTTGTCGGCGAGGGCGATCTCGGGGCAGCGCGGGACGAAGTGACTGCGAGCACCGTGGTGTTGCTGGTCGTGTTCTTGGTCCAGGCGGTGTTTGTGTTTTTCCGCCACTACTTGATGACGTGGATGGGGGAGCGGGTGGTGGCCGATCTGCGGGTCGACCTCTATCGCCATCTCACGACCATGCCGCAGACGTTTTTTTTGCAGACGCGGACCGGCGAGCTGCTCTCCCGGCTCGGCGACGATGTGACGCGTTTGCAGCACACGGTCGGTCAAGACCTCAGCATGGCGATCCGCAATACGTTGACCCTGATCGGCGGGATCACGATTTTGTTGGTCACCAACCCGATCCTGACACTTGCGATGTTGGCTGTCGTACCGGCACTGGTGATCGCTGCTGGGGTTTGGAGTCGGATCATTCGCAAGTTGTCCCGCCAGGCGCAGGATGAACTGGCCCAAGCGACAGGTCGTTTGCAGGAGGGGCTTGCGGCAATCGAAACAGTCCAGGCGTTTACCCGCGAGTCCTTCGAGGTCGACCGCTACGGGCAGGGGATCGAGCGGACGTTCACACTGTTCATCCGCCGTGCACTGGCGCGTAGCTGGTTTGCCTCGGTGGTCTCATTTCTCGCCTTTACCTCGATTGCAGGAATTTTTTGGCTCGGCGGGTCGATGGTTCTCGATGGTGAGATCACACCCGGCGACCTGACATCATTCATTTTCTATACAATGATGGTCGCGGGCTCGGTCGGTGCCCTGTCGGAGTTGTTTAGCGGATTGCAGTCGACCCTCGGGGCGACGACGCGGATCTTCGAGATTCTCGACAGTGAACCGGCGATCGCCGATGCCCCGGATGCCGAGCCCAGGCCGTCCCTGCGCGGTGAGATCGTGTTCGATCAGGTTTCCTTTCGCTACGGCGACCGCGATATGCCAGTGTTGTCCGAGGTGTGTTTTGCCGTGCATCCCGGCGAAGTCTGTGCCTTGGTCGGGCCGAGTGGTTCGGGCAAAACGACACTCGGGCGCCTGTTGCTGCGGTTTTGGGATCCGTCATCAGGGTCGGTGTCGATCGATGGCCACGACCTGCGCACGATTCCACTCGCCGATTTGCGCGGGATTTCGGCAGTGGTCAGTCAGGACCCGATCCTGTTTAGCGGTACGATCCGCGAGAATATTCGTTACGGCCGGCTCGAGGCCTCCGATGACGAAATTGTTGTAGCTGCACAGGCTGCGAACGCCGACGGGTTCATCCGCGAGTTTCCCGATGGCTATGACACGGTGGTGGGGGAGCGCGGAGTCAAACTCAGCGGCGGCCAACGCCAGCGAATTTCGATCGCCCGGGCCATTTTGCGGGATCCGAAGATCCTGTTGCTCGACGAGGCGACGTCGGCACTCGACAGCGAGAGTGAACACTTGGTCCAAGAGGCACTCGAGAAGTTGCAGCAGGGACGGACAACGCTGGTGATCGCTCACCGCCTGAGCACGATCCGCGATGCCGATCGGATCATCGTGCTCGACGGCGGGCGCGTGGTCGAGTCAGGCCGCCATGAGGAGCTGATGACAGCCGACGGGATCTATGCCCGACTCGTGGCCCGGCAGACGCTCGATACTTCGTGGGCGGAATAACCTGCGCTCGCACACGTGCTCAGTTGCAGTAATGTAGATACAACGAGCGACTACCACGAGCCGTGACTGCCGTGACTGCCGTGGCTGCCGTGGCTGCCGTGGCTGCCGTGACTGCCGTGACTGCCGTGGCTGCCGTGGCTGCCGTGACTGCCGTGGCTACAGTGTGTCGGTTCGCCCAGAAATTCAGCGATTGCGGTTTCGCGTTTGGTCGTGTGCGCGTCGGCGTAGACTCGCGCACGATCAGATATCGCTCGCTGGCTCGCCGACAAAACTGAATCCGCGCGTCGTTTGAGACTGGGAAGCTCAATTGTTTCCGCTTGTTTTTGAGGTTTGGCAGCCATGACTCGTGAGTCCTGTGCGCGGCGCGCGAGCGAAACACTAACACGGCCGGCCGGTACGCGAAAACCACCCTTGGGTCATCTTTAATTATGGTTCGGTTTTGAGCTTTGTGCGTGATTGTCCGCGCCCGATGGTTCTCGAGGTTGACGGGGGGGTCGTCCCACCCAATCGAGTACTCGAGTGATCCTTGAGGGGACTGATAGCCTTAGCGGGCGAGGTTGCAAAGCGGCTGTCCGCAACAGACCACGGTCCGGGAACTCTCCCGATGGGTTTTCACCTGTGCCCAACCATGATGCGCTTGTCGAGATCGATCCAAAGGTCGCGCTGGCGATACCCGGTCACAGACTTTGGAGTTTCAACCATGACTCGAACATTTTTTAGCTTCTGTATTGTCTCGCTGGTCGCCGGCTGTTCCGGTGGCGAGATGGACTCCGATACCTCGACGACGCAGATCACCACGGCGACGACGACGACAATGGGGACGACCAGCGAGTCCGGGGAGACGTCGGAGACGACCGACGATCCGACGACAACTGGCGATCCGCCGACGACGACCGACAACCCCTCCGGCAGTGAATCGGAGTCCGATTCGACAACGACCGAAGGTCCGACCGATTCAGATTCGGAGTCAGACACGGAGGATCCGACGACCACGACAGGTGAGCCCGGTTGCGGCAACGGTGTGATCGAAGAGGACCTCGGGGAAGTTTGCGACGGCGAGGAGGTATCGGTCCAAAAGTGCAAGGACCTCGATCCGCAAAAGTACTCGGCCGGCGATCTCGGATGCACGATTCTGTGTAAATACGACTATTCCGATTGCGAACAGATTCCGTGTCTCGCTCCGGATCCCGAGGAACATCTCCCCTGTGACGACAACTCCGACGAGTTCCTGCACGCGATCGGGATCAACTGCTTCGAGGTCGATGCCCAGCTGTACAACGCCGAGAACTCGCTGTACGCATCGAACTTTGTTCTGCTATCACCCGATGAGACGGCCTATCGCGTGGTTAAGCAGTTTGGGACCCACTACAAAAACAACCAGCCGTTTTGGAGTCCGACCGAGGGCGACCGGTTTTTGCTCGTCAGCAACGGGTCGTTTCCCGCCGTCGACCTCAACGGAATCTTGACGGCCCCCGAGGGGAGTGCACAGTCCGGTGGTAATACAAATAACTCGAACCCGAGTAACGTGATGTCCCTCCCGGGCGATATGTCGCCGCAACAGGGCAGCAACAACGGCAACGGGGGGACACCGTTTATGGGTTGCGACGGGATGAACGATTGCTCGGATACCCTCGATGCCCAGTGGAACCTCGGCGCCAAGGTGGCCCACGATGTGATCTACTTCGAGTTCACAATGAAGGTGCCCGATGGGACATTTGGCTATGAATTCGACTTCGCGTTTTTCTCGGCCGAGTATCCGGAGTTCGCCAGTGAGGACGCGGCCTACAATGACTTCAGCGTGGTCTGGTCGATCAGCGAGAGCTACACCGGCAACGTGTCATTTTTGTACGATGAAGACGACGTCGCCCGCCCACTCACCGTCTCGGCCCTCGCCGCCAACGACTTGATCGTGTACGGGCCCACGGCGCCTGAGCTCGACGGCACCGGCTACGATGCCGTGGGCGGGTCGACCGACTGGATCGGGGTTCGCGGGTCGGCGGTTCCCAAGGAGAACATCACCCTGTCGTTCACGGTGTTCGATAAGGTCGACGCCGAGATCAACACTGCGCTCGCGCTCGACAACTTCCGCTGGAGTTGTGGCGGGTGCGATCCGACCCAGATCGACAGCTGCGGCGTGGTCGAGTAAAACGGACGGACTGCGGTATGGCGAACATTGGCTACATCCAGGTGGTTCGCCACTGCAACCACTTCTGCGGGTTTTGTTCGAACCCGACAACGCCCTACACCCACGATTTTGAATCGATGAAGGTGCTGGTCGACGACTTTGTCGAACGCGGCTACTTCGGGGTGATCCTCACCGGTGGCGAGCCCACCCTCCACCCCGAACTACCAAAAATTGCCCGCTATGCGACCGAGTCAGGGCTGCATGTCCGGATGATCACCAATGGTTGGCGGCTGTCCGATCGGACATTTGCCAAGGCGCTCGCGGAGGCGGGGCTGCAATTGGTCCACATTTCGATCTACTCGATCAACCCCGACGTCGAAGCGCGTTTGCGAGGGCTTTCGGGAACCCTCGAAAAGGCGTTTGCGGCGATCGACAACGCGGCGGAGTTCGGGATCGAGGTGAATATTAATTGTGTGATCAACAAACTCAACGCCGATCACCTCGACGCCAATATCCGCTACTTTCTCCGCCGACACCCGCATATCCGCCACTTCGTGTGGAACAATCTCGATCCGTCGATGGGCCGCGCCGAGGTCAATCAAGATCAGTTCACACCGCGTCTGGCCGACTTTGAGCTTTCGTTGCACCGCGCACTGCGCCTGTTGCACCGAAGCGGACGCAGCTTCCGAGTCGAGAAGGTACCGCTGTGCTACATGACGGACTTCGCATGGGCGAGTACAGAGACCCGCAAGATCGTCAAGGGCGAGGAGCGGATCGTACATTTCCTAGATGCGAAGCAAACGGTGCGTCAGACCGATTGGGGGCACATCTACAGCGAGGCATGTCAGGTTTGTAGCCTGCGCGAGATCTGTGGCGGGCTGTTTGACCGCGGAAATGCCTACGACCCAGGAGAGCTGTATCCGGTGTTTGTCGACCGCGATGCCGTGGTCGAGAAGATCATCCGCGATCCAGCCGATCCGAGCTACAAACTGAGGACGCTGGCGGCGTGGCGAGAGGATTTCAACCGCCGCCTAGTCGAGGCAAGAGCACTGCCAGGTCGCCGCCCAGACACCGAGCTCCCACCACCAGAGATGCGTGTACAAGGAACGCTGAAGGTCGGAAAAGTGACCGAACGCGGCCAAAAGCTCTACACATCCAAGCGCCGCAGCGAGGCCCGCAAAGCCGATAAGCTCGGAGTCAAAATGGAGCATTGATCGATCGCGCACTGACAAGATCGCAGGGCATAATTTGCGGGCCGCAATGAGGGGGGCGCGTGGGGGGTTGGGCCGCTTCGATGCAGGTTGAACGCTCGTCATGCACTCGTTGCTTCAGGGGGTGCAGGCGAGTACGAGCGTTGTTGATGTTCGGCCACGACCTTGTCACACCGCGATTACAAAAATTCCTCGAGGACAGATTGTGTATGTGCACCGAGGTGGGGGACCGGTGTTTTCGGTGTGTGGGACACCGAGGGGAGGATCGGTCCGATACCGTCGATGGTTGAGCCGTCGGCCATTGGGGTTTGTTCGAGCAGGCCGCTGCCTTGAAGTTGTGGCTCGTTCTGCGCGTCTTGAAGGTCGTGGATCGGGGTAACTGGGAGGCCCGCGGGGGCGAGTTGCTCGAGCCAGTGGGCCCGCGGTTTGCTGGCGAAGCGCTGTTCCATCTGTGCATGTGCATGACGACCGTCTTCGCCAGCGTCGAGCCCTGCTTGGGCGAGTTGGGGCACTCCCATGGCCGCGGTGAGGCCGATCCAGAACTTGGGCTCGAGGCAGCCGACCATCAGCCGTTTGCCATCGCTACAGGTGTAGGCGCGGTAACACGGGCGTGTGCCGCCTAGCAGTTCGGTGACAAAGGCGGCATTTTGACTCGCGCGCTCGGCCCAGGCCCAGGTGAGAAACTGCAAAGGTCCCGACATCAACGGCTGGGTGACATGTCCTCCGCGACCGGTTGTCGCCCGACGGACAACCGCGGCGAGTAGCGCGGTACAGGCGAGGGTGCCGGAGGTGATGTCGGCAAACTGGATGCCCGGAATGCCGTCGCCGGCGAGGGCCTCGCACATCCCAGACAGACCGACGAAGTTCATATCGTGACCGATTGCCGCGGCGCGGGTCGGGTCGCTGTGGACAAACCCGGGCAGCGAGCAGGTGATCAGCCGCGCGTTGGACTCGCGCAGGGACGCGAGGCCCAAGTCCCAACGCTCGAGTGTTCCGGGGCGAAAACTCTCGATCAGGATGTCTGCCTTGGCCGCCAAGCCGCGCAGGGCCGCGGCACCATGGGGGTCGCGCAGGTTGAGGGCGACCGACTCCGAGCCGCGAAAGAACACCGAAAAACCGACCCCAATCCCGCCAACGAGGGGCGGGGTCAGACGCATCATGTCACCGGTTCGCGGGTCTTCGACCTTGATCAGACGGGCACCGAGGTCGATGAGCATGCGTCCGAGGACGGCCCCGGGGAGCATCCGCGAGCAGTCGATGACGGTGACACCGGCGAGGGGAAGAGGATCACTTGTAGCTACATTGTTGTCTGAATGCATCGAGACCATCGCGCCGGAGGAGGGCCACTGTCACGGAAATCGTTAGAGTTCTTGGTGTCCGTCGTTGTGTTTGAGGGGAAGTAGGTATTCACGAAGCATCGCTTCGACGGCTTCCTGGAGATCGACGCGATCACCGTCGTTGACGATCAAGTAGTCGGCCTTGTTGCGCCGCGTGTTTTCGTCGATCTGTGCGTCGATCCGCCGCCGTACTTCCGAGGGCCGTAGGTTGCTGCGGGCGATGACCCGTTCGATTCGGATCGGTTCACTTGCAGTTACAACGATTACGCCGTCGACGGTGTGCTCGAGGTTGTTCTCGAACAACAGCGGAATCTCGTAGACCAATTGGGTGTGGCCGGCCTGTTCGAGGACTTCCTTCACCTCGAGGAAACGCTCGCGGATCAGGGGATGTAAAATAGATTCGAGTTGTTTGCGTTTGGCGGGATTGGAAAACACGACTTTGGCGAGCTTGCCTCGGTCGAGTTTTCCCCCTTCCCCGAGCACGTCTTCGCCAAATGCTTCGGTCACTTCGGCGAGTCCAACGGTCCCCGGGGCCACGACCATTCGCGACAGTTCGTCGGCGGAGATGACGGGGACGCCGAAGCGCTCGATCATCTCTGCGACGGTTGACTTGCCGCTGCCGATCCCACCGGTCAATCCAAACACTTGCATTGCGGGCAGCCTACCAGCCTGCGGATGGCTCGACGCAGTGCGGTGTCCGTGCGCGTCGTTCGTTTGTCCGGTACCTCTTGTTCCTCGACAGACCTGCGCGATGCGCCTTCGTCAGATGCTTGTCCGATCGGCTGCTCGTGCTGAATCGAGGAGGAAAACGATGAAATCGGTTGAGGAGCGCGCAGCTCGTTGCACACTTCGTGAGTTTTGCGTAGACCGTCGATCTTGACATTGAGACACACTGCGCGATAAGCGGCTGACTGATTACATTGTGCGCTAATGCGACAATGAAGCGGCCGCCACGGCCCGCACGACTCGATCGATCTCCAGAAGTGAAGACCATGAAACGATTCTCGAAACTCCTCCTGAGCTGCATGCTCCTCGGCTCCGTCGCAATTGTTCCCACCGGTTGTGGTGGTGGCGGTGGCGGTGGGAGCCTTACTCCCCCCGCTGCACCCGAGTATGAAAATCCGTACGACGAGCTGAAAGATATGCCGGCTCAGATCGACGCCCAGATCAAGTGGGTGACCGAGCCTGTCGATGAGGCACACGCCGTCGGCAATGAGTTCAAAAATCTCGCCGCTGAGCTCGACCTGTCCGCCGATCAAATCACTGCGCTCGGCACCGCGTCGTTCAAGGACGGCAAGTTTGAGGTCAGCGCCGACCTCAACATCGAGGGCGAGGCCAAGGCCAAGCTCGAGGCCCAACTCGAAAAGATCAGCAAGGTCGCCGCCGACCTCAAGACGATTCCCAAGCGGGCGACCAAGGTCACCATGGGTCTCGGCAAATACCCGCTGAAGGTGCCCGGCATGGCCAAGAAAGCCACTGCGCATCTCAAGGCCGAGCTCGAAGCTGCCGCAGGTGAAGCCAAGGCTGAGATCGAAGGCAAGCTCAGCGGCGTTGTCGACCTCCAAGCCGAAATCATCGCCAAGGCCAAGGGCTCGATCGACACCGTCAAGGGTCTGCCGGCTTCCAGTGCTGAGGACATCAAGCAGCTCGGCCTCGCGTTTGCCGGACAAGCCGAGTTCAAGGCTTCCGCCAGCGCCGAAGTCGGAGCCGAGGCCGAGGCCGAGGGTGACCTCGACGCCGAGGCAGATGCAGAGGCAGAGGCCGGCGCCGAGGCAGACGCCGAAGCGGATGCCGAGGGTGGCGACGAAGAAGCCTCCGAGTAAATCTCGTCGAACAAAAAACGCGTTCCCACACGTGCGGGAACGCGTTTTTTTTATGCGTCCGTTC
>CAZUPD010000072.1:25228-38816 GCA_964621785.1 uncultured Nannocystaceae bacterium | reverse complement strand
CACATGTAAGTAGGGTAGGGCTTCCACAAGGACCAGAATAAAGGCCAATAACGGGTCTCGCTCGGCAACTCCAGTGCCTGCACGACCATTCACCGTCGGTTTCGTCGGCCACATCCCATAGACCTGCAAGCCGAGAATCCGACCTCGCTTGCACCTGCACGAGAAATCCTCGTCGATGTTCTCGGCCTCCTCGTATCCAGCGGCCGATAACGCGACCTTGTTGCTTCAACACCTGACGTAGCAATCGGGTACGACCGATCACGCGTCCGCGCTCGCTTGTACCTGCACGAGAAAACCTTCGCTTCACTCTCAGTCCAGCGTGGTCGATAACGCGACCGAGTCGCTTGCACCTGCACAACAATCCATTCCGACGTGTTGTCTGTCTCACCCCGCGCCAAACCAACACCATCGCTTGCACCTGCACGACAACGCCTTCCGGCCTCACCGACGCCCGATAACGCTGCCCGCCACCCGGTTGTACCTGCACGACAAACCCACCGACATTGTCACGGACACCTCATCACGCCCGAGTTTGGCGTGTCGGTACCAGACCTCGGCTCGCGCGACTTGGCTTATCGCCGATTTTCCGACACGATGGCCCGGAGTACGCACGCTCGCGGCGAGGATCGACATGACGGAAACAGCAGGCAGCTCCCATCAAGGCCTCTACATCTACGCGCTGATGCGTGCCGAGTTGCAGGGGAAGATCCCACAACTCACGGGCCTCGAAGGTGCTTCGATCGAAACCTTCACGGTCGACGCGGTGACAGCCCTCGCCAGTCCGGTGACCAAAAAACGCATCCGACCTGAACGCCGCAACCTCTCGGCGCATATGAATGTGCTTAAGCAACTGATGGAGGTCTGCACGATCGTACCGTTCAAATTCGGTACCGTCGCTGCATCGCCCGATAAGCTGCGGGAGTTGTTGACCGACAACCAGGCCCAGTTTGTCGACCAGCTGCGAGAGGTCGAAGGCAAGGTCGAGATGTCTGTCCGCGTCGTCTGGGATGTCTCAAACGTGTTCGAGTACTTCGTCGGTATGCACGCCGATCTCCGCACGGCCCGCGATGCCATCGGCGACATCCAACAAGCTGTCCGTGAAGACATGATTGACCTCGGCCGCCTGTTCGATCACCTCCTCAACGAGGAACGCGAGCGACTGTACGAACAGGTGGCGGAGGTGTTCGACCGCCACGAAGTCCGCCACATCCGCAATCCACCACGCAACGAACGGGTTGTGATGGATCTTTCCTGCCTCGTCCCGCGCAACGAACTCGACGACTTCGATCGCGTGGTCGGCGAGGCGGCATCGTCGTTCGATGCAAACTTCACCTTCAACGTCAGTGGCTCGTGGGCACCGGTGAGCTTCGTCGAGCTCAACCTCGCGGTGTGAGTCGCCGATGCACGGCCTTCCGGAAGCCTTCACCGCCCCGGACTGTCGATTGTTGGTGCTCAGTGGACGCGGCGGCGTCGGCAAAACAACAACAGCAGTTGCATCTGCACGAATCATTGCCCGCACAACTCCTGAGCGCCGGTTCGTCCTACTCTCGATCGACCCCGCCCACTCGGTCCGCGATTGCCTCGACATCTCTGATTTTTCGCGTCCCGGCGCCTCGCTTGCCAACCCTTCCGAGGTCGAGCTCCCCGAATCCTGCGAGACGACGGGGATCTCCCGACCCGAAGGTGCACCCGCGTCCGTGCCCGCCAACCTCGAGGTCCGCGAGCTCGATGCCCACGCCCGCCACCATGCGTTTCGCCGGGCCCACGATGCCACCTTGGCAGAAATCGCCCGAAGGGGCACGTTCCTCGACGAAGAAGACATTCAGCGATTTTTAGACCTCCCGCTCCCAGGGCTCGACGAGCTCATGGCCGTGTTGGCGATCTCCGACATTCTTGCTGATACATCGATTGACCAATTGATTCTCGATACGGCCCCCGGCGGCCACACCCTGCGGATGTTGGCGAGCCCGACACTCCTCACCCAGTGGTTCGATGCACTCGACGCCCTGCTCGCCAAACATCGGTTGCTGCTCGCTACGTTCCGCGGGAGCTACACACCCGACCACACCGATGCGTTTGTCGACGAGTTGCGCGAGCGTTGTCAGCGAGTAGCAGCGCTGCTGCGCTCGTCGCACTGCCGGTTTGTGGTGGTCACCACCCCCGAACGTACTGCCCTCGCCGACACCCAAAACATGTGCGAAGCCCTTGAACAGCTCGGGATCGATGTCGGGTTCTTGGTTGTCAACCGGCGCACCCAAGCGACGACAACCTGTCCCATGTGCGCGGCGGCAGTCCGAGCCGAAGCGAGCGCCCTCCACACTGCAACAAACCTCTTGCAAGGGCGCGACGTCGTCGAGGTTTTACAACTTAAACACGAGCCCCGAGGGGAAGCGCTCGACCTGTTTTGGGAGCACGCCAGACCGCTCGAGCTACGCGATCTTCCGCCCGCGGTCCCCACTTGTCCGCCCGCGGTCCGAGGGCAAACGCTCGCGGTCCCACCGGGTTGCCGCCTGCTGTTGGTCGCCGGCAAGGGTGGGGTTGGCAAGACAACCGTTGCATGTGCAACTTCTCTGGGATGGCGGACCAACCACCGGGTCGTGTTGCTGTCGACCGACCCAACGCCAACATTTTCGAGTCACCTCGGGGTGACGGTCGGCGACAAGCCTGTCGAGCTCACGCCCGGCACGGTGGCCCAAACGGTCGATGCCGCGGCGCAATGGCAGTCACTTCGCGAGACCTATCTGCGGGACGTCGAGGGGAGTTTGCTGCGCAGCCCCGCAGGGGTCGACCTCACCTTCGACGGCGATGTCATGGAACACCTGCTCGAGGTGAGTCCGCCGGGCCTCGACGAAATGATTGCAGTTACACAGGTATTACCAACACTCCTCGACGATCCCGAGACCCGAGTTGTCCTCGACTGTTCCGCAACCGGGCACTTGGTTCGCCTGCTGCAGCTGCCCGAGCTACTCTCACAGTGGATCCGCACGATGTTTGAGGTGCTGCTCAAGTACCGTCGGATTCTCCGAGCCCCCTCCCTCAGTGACAGTCTGATTGCACTCTCGCGCAACCTCAAGCGCCTGCGCACACTCCTGAGCGACCCGGAGACGACACGTTTATTGCTGGTCACCCTTCCGACCGAGGTCGCCTACGCCGAGGCATGCCGCCTTCTCGAAACCTGTCAGAAAATTCCACTGTCTGTTGAGCGTATCATCATCAACCAAGTCACGGCCCCGCCCCCGGGTTGCTCGCACTGCCGTGCCATCGCAGGCCGCCAAGCTCCGGTGCTCGAGCGGTGGGCAGCATCACAAACCCCTTGTATACACATCACTCAGGGCTCCGCACCCGCCGGTCTCGATATGCTAACCTCGCTGGGCCAACAACTGTGGGGAACAAAATGCACCGCGACGACCTAAAGGTGGACGACCGTGTCATCGACGGCGACGAACTCACGGCGGAACAACGCCGAGAGATCACGTTGTGTGAGGCCCTCGATCGCGTGCTACACAAGGGAGCGGTCGTTCGTGGCGAGCTCGTGATCTCCGTAGCCGATGTCGACCTGTTGTACCTGGGCCTACAAGTTATCTTGTGTGCAACCGATACGGCCATTTCGGCCGGATTCGTCCACCCGCGGCGGCGCTGGGTCCTCGACCCACCCATGATCCCCGACAAAGACGGCATCTAAAAATGTTCACTCTTGAATCGCCCACCTTAATGCATATACAAATGTATATCCGTGGCACATCCCGACCGGACTCAGCCCCGATAAAAAGGCTGTGACCCTACACGGCTCGTAGAACGAATCTGGTGGCTGATCGAGTTTCGTCGCTACGGTTCGACAACTTTGTCGGCTGCGCTGCGTTCGAGCACGTCGGCCCGTAGCCGTGCAATCTGCTGTTCGAGTGACTGGATCCGAACATCGACGGGTGGTGCGTCGCCGTTTTCAACCTCAGGTGGGCCGTTGGCCTTGTCGACCGCGAGGTTGGGGTCTTGACGCCACCAATCGATCCCGAGTTCGATCGCCCGGTCGACCGAGCATACGACCAGTCGAAGTTGTATCGTCAACAACTCGATCTCGACCAACTTAATTTTGATGTCGCCGGCGATCACCAAGCCTTTGTCCAACACCCGCTCGAGCACATCGGCGAGGTTGGAGCTACGTGTGCCGTGGATGATCGCCCGATTTGCCATGGGGTATCTTTACATCAGTTTACCGAGGGGACCGAGATCGAGATTGAGATCCTCCTCGCGTAGGCCCAAGACCTCGCGCAAGCGTTCGATCTCTTCGGCCTGTTGCATCAAGGTCGTCCCCAAGTCTTCGATCTGTTGTTCGCTGAGCGACCCGGCGTCCATCCTCCGAATCGCCTGACGCTCGAGGAGCTCGTGGATCAGCTTGACGAGCGTTAACACGAGTTGCCCGAGTCCACCTCGCAGGGCGTTGGGATCGACGTCGACCCGTCGACCTTCCCCAGCAGGCCTATCCATCGTCCTCCTCGGACAGTGTAGATACATCTGGGTCTTGGTCTTCGTTTTCTAGCTCGTCGAGTCGGTCGAGGAGGGGACCCTCCTCGGCATCGAATTCTTCCTCGGTGATTCTACCTGTCTCAAGCAGCATGTACAGCTCGCGCAGACGATCGCGGATCTGATCAGCTTCGGCTTCGAGTTCCTGTTGGGCTGCCTCAACAATTTCCCGCATCACCCACAACAGGCCGCGAAAGGGTGCTGCCAACAGGTCGTCAACGATCAGCATGGTTGCTTAGTCACGCAGGGGACGTCCGGTGAACTCCTCGACCCAACCATACACCGCATTGAGTTCGCCTTGGCGAGCGAGTCGCGTCGCGTCGCACATTTCGGCGGTCTCGCGCTGATGCCTGTGCAACAGCTGGTGGGTCTCAACTCCGTGGTTGTGCACATACTCCATCCGCGCTACATATTGTGCCATCCGGTCGTGATGGAGGTCGTTTGCGGCTGCGAGTCGCCGAGATTCCTCCGCGGCAATCTCGGTGTGGAGGGTGTGGGCCTGGTTTTGCAAATCGTGCCGGCGCTCGCGATTTTGTTGCATCCGCTGATCGTGGTCGTGTTCCGCCTCGGCGATGCGTGTGCGGCGGTTGGTATCGAGTTCGCGCTGGACCTCACGATAGCGGGTCTCGACTTCGTGCGTGCGCGCAGCGAGATCGGCCGCGGCCTGCTCGAGTCTCGCCTGCCGGTATTCGACCTCGATCATCTCCCGCACATCTTCCTGCCGCTTGGAGAGCTCTGCCGCCCGTTGTGCGCGGGCCCTTGTAAATACATCACGTTGGGTCGAAACGATTTCGTCCCGCAGTTGGCGAACTTCTGAGCTCAAAAGATAGCGGTACCCCTTGGCGTGAACTTGTCGCAGATTCTTCATATCGCTCGCCCCCGTCGCTGACCACACGAGCATAGAACGCGCCTACAAAGCTCGTCTACATGCATTTACGCACCGCGAGGTTCAAGACTGAACGATGGGGCAGCCGATGGCATTTCTCGCGCATCACCCCGCGCAGAACACAGCTCGACGGGCCGCAAGGTTTACGAACAATGCAAGCGACGCACCCGTGTGGAACCCTTGAATGCAAACAAACGGGGACGGTGCACCGCAGGCACGTCGAGCAGTTGGGACGCACGTTCCACGGTTCAGGTGCATTTACAACCCTTTGCCGGAACCCTGTAAAATGCCCAGATCGCGCGGTTATGCTGGGCGCAAGCAGATATCCCTCGGAGGCTCTGTCGCGAACACAGGAACAACCAAAAGGACATGTCTTTTTGGACATTACAAAATGGTAAGATCGACTGCTATGAAAATCGGGGATGTTCTCACCGCGAGTTTTGGATTTCTGTACCGGAATCCGTCCGAACTTGTTCGAGCGGCCCGCGGCCTCATCGGTCGGCGTCTGAGTGTGCCGCTGGTCGGGCTGCGCTGGCTGGCCGAACACGCGATCCCGCGAAACATATTCCCGTTTGGACTGCGGATTGACGTCGCCCCCCCGTTTCTCCGCTTTGGCGCCGAAGTCAATGCCATGGGGACACCGATCAAAGCCGGTATTTCACTCGGTATTACCCGCATCCAAATCGCGGCCGATGCCATCACCGTGAGTGTCCGACTCGCCGACATCGAACTCGAACTCGCCGGGCACAGTGTGTCACCACTGGCGGTGCTGATCAAATCCGGCGTCCTCGACCTTTCGCGCCCCGGCGATCTGGTCCACCATATGCCCCTGCGTCCCGAACTCATTGTAGATGCAAAAGGTGACCAAATCGTCCTCGACCTCCTCAAGATCCCGGTGGTCTCTAGCAACCCGGCAGCCCGGATCACAGCTTCGTTGATGTCATCGATGATCCGCATTGAAAGCATCACAGCCGACGAGGAGTACCTCCACGTGGCGTTTGGATCACCCGAGTCCGATGGGGCGGATGCATGAACCGAGCACAACAACGCCGGGCGAGACGCGCTGCCGTCCTCGCGTCCCTCCGCGCCGAAGTCGAGTCCCTGCGCGAGCAATCGCGAAAAGCCCGGGAGCAGCGACTGCGCGAGACTGAAGCCCGCCGCCAAGAGGTCGCAAACCTGGCGACGACGACCCGCGAGCAACTCGAAGATGATATCAAGCAACCGCGATTACAACGGGCGAAACAGGAGGCGAAGCAACGCCGCGATGAAGCCGAGCACCGGCACCGAGCCGTCAAAACGTTTCTAACCGAACGCCAAACGACTCGGCGGGAAACCAGCGAGGCGGCAGCAAGCACTCGCCGCGAACAAGCGTCGACACGCCAACGCAAGACGACTCAACTGCGCGTAGATGCACGAACCGAATGCCAACGTCAGTGGTCCTCGACGCAGAAGCGCCGCACACAAGCACTATGCCAAATCTACGCGTGGGTCGAGGTCCTCACCGGAATTCACCGACGCCCACCTTGTGGTGAATGCGAGGAGTCAGAGGCGACAAGCGACTCGAAGCATTGCGTCGACAATCTCCAGCGAATTGAGGGTGTCGGTCCAAAATGTGCAACCCTGCTGTACCAATCGGGTATCGCTACATTCGCAGCACTCGCACATACACCGTGCACACGATTGCAGGAAATCTTGACCGCAGCGGGACCACGCTTCCGCGTCATCGACCCGACAACATGGCCTGAGCAGGCACAACTCGCAGCTCAGGGGAAGTTTGACGCGCTTGACGAATTGCAGAAAAAACTTGTGGCGGGGCGTCGACGCAAGCTCGAATGATCCGTGTGCGCAATCACTGTCTTTTTTGCTGATACACCGTTTGATGTCCTCACTGTGGGTACGCGACGTTCAACCACCTCCGAGATGACTGAAACGGCACCCCCGTCTGCCTCGTGAACGTTTCGCGCATCTCGACGCATACGCGCATCCACACAACCGCGGCAACCTGGTTCGAAACATGATTCGCAGCGCAGCAAAGTCCGAAACTTGGTGAGACACTCCGGGCGCCCCGCATGCCGGACCCAGACAAAGCCAACGTCCTCCGGGAACAACCGCCCACCGCTGACGCGTCCGTCCAGCAGAGGTCTGACGTGTCCACTCTCCAAAAACCTTCGGGTCGTGCACAACGGCTTGCTCGTCGGCTGGCTGGGCTGGCCATTGCCGCCACAGTCGGAACGGTGATGACCTGTGGTGGGTGGCAGGTGTATCGCGCCACTGCAGGTACCCCTCAGACAGCTCTCTCTGAAGATGCCTGGCATCGTGGCCATCGGGTGCTCGACCGCCATGGCAGCTTGCTGCGCGAGCTCACCTCGGCCATTGGCTCTCGCGGGCATGAACTCACCCGTGCACAACTCGGCGACCGACTCGTCAAGGCCACTTTGGCCAGCGAAGACCGGGAATTTTACAAGCACGATGGGGTCGATCGGATGGCGATCGCTCGTGCCGTCAAACAGAACCTTGCCCATGGCCGACTTGTCTCTGGGGCCAGCACGATCACTCAGCAATTAGTTAAATTGCTCGACACCCGCGGGGTTCCCAAGGCTCGGGGGATCGATGACAAGTTACGCGAGGCGGCTCGGGCCCAAAACCTCGAACGTCTGCTCGATAAAGATGAAATTTTAGTCGCCTATATGAATCGCCTCCCCTACGGCCATGGGTTTGCCGGCCCGGATGCTGCGGCTCGGGGATATTTTGGCGTGGCTCCGGCCGACCTGAGTTGGGCACAAGCGGCATTTTTGGCTGTGCTTCCGCGGGCTCCTTCGTACCTCGATCCCTATCGTCACGTCGAACGTGTACGTCTGCGGCAAAAAGCCCTTTTGCATGCTCTACACGAAGCTGGGGATCTCAGTGCCGGTGAATTGCGTCGCGCGCTCGATGAGCCGATCGAACTCGAACCCCTTCGCCATCCGTTTTTGGCTCCGCACCTGATCGAACACATGCGTATACATAAGATGTTTGCGCCGGACACACAGGAGACCCAGACGAGCCTCGACGGGCGCCTGCAAGCCGATGTCGAGGGTCTGACGCGGACGCATCTGGCCGAGCTCGCCAGCAAAGGTGCGAGCGATGCTGCGGTGTTGGTGGTCGACAACGCGACCGGCGAAGTCCTCACCTATGTCGGGAGCGCGGACTTTCACGACCCCGTGATTTCCGGCCAGGTCGATATGATTCAGGCGCAGCGCCAACCCGGCTCGACCCTAAAACCATTTGTCTATGCAATGGCTTTTGAGCAGGGGCACACGGCCGCCGATGTACTCGCCGATGTGCCGACGCGATTTGTTGAGTCGCACGGCACGACCTACACACCCGAAAACTACAACCGCAGCTTTGAAGGTCCAATCCCGGCTCGCGAAGCGCTGGCTGGTTCGCTCAATATTCCCGCGGTTCGCCTCGCCTCTGAATTGCAAGATGGAGCCCTACTCGCGCGCCTGCACAAACTCGGGTTTGACAGTCTCGACGAGCCAGCACAGCACTACGGGCTGGCCCTGGCACTCGGCAGCGGGGAAGTCCGGATGTTCGAGTTGGCCCGGGCGTTTGTCGCCCTCGCCCGTGGCGGTCGTCTGATTCCCCTGCGCCTGACCCGTGCAGAGGGTCCACCTGTTGCAGGTACACAGGTTTTTTCTCCGGAAGTCGCAGCCATGGTCAGCGAAGTGTTGGCCGATCCGTTGGCTCGGATCCGAGGCATGCACGGGCGCGGCCCATTTACGTTGCCGTACCCGGTCGCCGTCAAAACCGGGACATCCTCGGGTCACCGCGATACCTGGGCGGTCGGCTATACGCGCGAGCGCACGGTTGCGGTGTGGGTGGGCAATGCCGACGGTCGCCCGACCGTCTCACTCACCGGGGCATCGGGTGCCGGACCACTGTTTACCGGGGTGATCAAGCGGGCGATGGAAGATGTGGAAGGCCGGGAACCGCTGTGGGAGCCTTCGTTGCTGGCGAGCGCAGAGATCTGTCCGTTGTCGGGCAAACGCCCAGGCCCCGCGTGTAGCGAACACGCCACCCGGATGTTTATCCACGACCAACTCCCGAGCGAAACCTGTGACATGCATGCACATGTTTCTCGGGCCAAACCTGCTGGCCCCGAAGGGGTGCCGTGGCGCTGCGATCCAGGCGGCCACCAGCGTATCGCCCTATTTGCGCCAGAGTACGAGGAGTGGCTGGCGATGTACGTCCACGACGGGACTGGCCTCGAACCCGGGCAGACACTTTGGTATCCGCGTACACGCGTCCGCGACTGTCGCGAAGACGGCGGAGATCTTCCGCAACTGCTCCTGCGCGAGCCGGTGGCCGGAGCAGTCTACAATGTTGGATATGTTGTAGACGCAAATAAACAGGTGATCGATGTCCGTGCCACATTCGAAGGATCCGAAGATGCGCGACCGCACGAAGTGGTGTTTGAAGTCGACGGAAAACCTCTGGCGCGCTCGACTTGGCCCTACCAGGCTCAGATCCCGGCAGAGGTCGGCGACCACGAGCTACTGGTGCGACCGAGTGATGCATCGCTCGCTGTCCGCCTCGCCTCAGTCCCGTTTAGTGTCCGCTAAGTCGACGTTCGCACACAGAACCGCTCGATGTGGGTTCCCGTGACATTCATGCAATTGTATGTACAAGCTCATCGCGGAGGCACAGTCGGCGGGTGACTTCGGCAAACGAGACCCCGTCGGGACCACCAAAATGCCATGCTTCGCAACCGAAGCTGCGCGCGCCTTCGATATCGGCTCGCAGGGAATCACCGACGTGTACACACTGGGAAGGTGCACACTCAAACGTGTCACAGGCCCTTTGAAAAATCCTCGGATCCGGCTTTTCAAATCCGAGCTCGGCCGAGATGAACACCTCGTCGATCCACTGCAACACACCCATGGCGGCGAGCAGTGCCCGCAACCTCAGATCCCAGTTGGAGATGACCCCGACTTTCATGTGTCTGGAACGTGCCGCCTCACAACACTCCATCGCCCCGGGTGCGACACGCCAGGCGCTCGGTCGGGCGTAGTATCGGTACAGGCGCTCGAGTAACCGCGGGTCGCTACACCCAGTCGCCTCGGTGACGACACGTGTCCAATAGGCTCGCCAAGTCGGGTCGCGTTGCCGCAGGGATTTGGCCTCGCCCATGAGCGTGGGCAGGACTGCGGCGACATGCTCCGACGAACATGCGTGGCCCAGTTCCGTGGCAGCCTCGGCATAAACTTCGGCGACGGGCTTGACCGGGTGGACGAGCGTGTAGGCTGCATCGATAAAAAGCGCTGTACCTCGAGCTGCTTGTAGCCTCACGTTTCACATGTACCACGGCACGAAACCCGGTGTCCGGACATTCGGAAGTTGCACCGTTTCAAGGGCAAACCACAAAAAATGCGAAAACTCGATGGCGCCGGGCCGGTGAGATTGGCGATTTCCCGATTCGGTGATTGACAGCGATCGCCAGTTCCGTAGGCTGCCCCCGCCATTATGACTTTGCACGTCGGGATCGACCTCGGGAGCCAAACACTTGTGGGGATCAAAACCCCAACAACCTCGGAGGATGTGTCCTCCACACCCCAGTGGGCCACTGTACCCACGGTCTTTGGCTTCGATGCCACGGGCGGAGAACTCGTCGGAGATCGAGCCCGACGTCTGGCACTCCTTCGTCCACAACAATTTATCCACACCGCGGTGCGGCTGCTCGGCCGGCGCTTCGACGACCTCCCCGAACACCTCCAAGACCACTTCACCCGCGGGTCCGAGGGCGATATCCGGGTTACACTGCGAGACGCTTCGCTCCCGCTCGAGTGGGTAGTGGCCAAACAGCTCACGGCCCTCCGCGAGAAAATGTGTAACAGCACTGATTCGCGCAGCGGTGTGTTCCCCGGCTCGCTCGCCGAACTTGAACAACTGGTCGCAGGTCTCGAGGACCCCGGCGAGCCACAGATGCAAGGACCGAATGACCAAGGTCCCCAAGCAGTGGTTGCGATCCCGGTCGGCGCCAGTCCGGCGTCACGGATGTCGATTCGCCACGCCTGTCGCCGGGCGGGGATCATGGTCGACCGCATGGTCCACACTACAAGCGCAGCTGCGGCACATTATTGGCAGGCCAAGAGGGCCGAGCTCAGCACCCGCGAGAAACCTGTCCGCCTGGCCATCCACGACTTTGGGGCGGGAAATTTCTGTGTCGCAGTTGTCGAAGTCGATGCCACGGGCGTTCGCGAACTCGCCGCCCGAGGGCTGCCGGAGGTCGGCGGTGACGATCTCGACCAGCGTGTGTCCGAATGGATGCTGTCGCGGTTTGAACAACAAAACGAAGTCGAGGTCGACGACGATCCAGTCGTCCGCTCGCGCATGACCCATGCGGCTGGTAATGCGAAGCAGACCCTCGGACGCGAGGATGCCGAAACGACGGTTGCCCTACACCTGCCCTTTTTACAGGCCGATGTGACCGGCTCACGCCACTACCAAGACACGTTGACGATACAACGATTTGACGAACTCGTGGTGGACCTCGTCGACCGCTGTCTCGACGCGACCCACGCGACCCTCGCCCAAGCCGGCATCGCCCCACGGGAGGTCGACGTCGTGTTGCTCCTCGGGGGCGGCGCAAGAGTTGGTCTCTTACAAGAACGCCTGGAATCATTGTATCAACAAGAACCTCTGCTCGCGTTTGCCAAAACCGAGACGGTCGCCTCTGGAGCCTCGCTACTCGCCGATCCGGATGCCGAACTCGAACTCGAGGAGGGCCTCGCCCACCCGATCGTCGCGGCGGTCGACGGCGCCGATCCGGTCGTTGTGTTCGAGCGCGGTCGCCCCCTTCCGGCGAAGGGGACGGTCAGCCTGCCCATTCCGCCATTGACCGAGGTCAAAAAAATAATCCGGGCGACCCCTGCGCCAACACGTGACAGCGACCTTGGCACCACCGAGCCAACCGTCGGGTCTGAACCGCGTGAGTTCGCTGTGGGTAGCAGCCCTGACCGACCGGAGAAATACGAAAGCGAAGCGCCTCGAAAACCCGAACCCAAACGTTCGACGCCATCACCGGAGCGAGGAGGGCAAACCTCCGAGCCGGAAAAACATGTACCAACAACGGATTCACCCGCGCCCGAGAAGCAGACTCGAACATCTGTCGTCATCCGTCGCCGCCGCAAATCTACCCAAGCACCGCACCTCGTTCGCCGCGGTGACAACGACGACAATCAGGAACCGGACGAGTCGAAGCTCGAACAGGCCGACGAGTCACCCATCACGGGAGGACAAGTCGACACGGAGAATACAGACTCTGACAAACCGACGGACGCGCTCGACTCCGGAGGTAGCGAGGAGACAGACGGAGCCTTGGCCGGCGTCGAGGGAATGGACGGCCCTCTGGACAAATCGCAGCCGCTCGAGGAAGTTGCTCTGTCCGCGGACTCCGACCCCACAAAATTCGCGGAGGAACTCCCCACTGACCTCGTTTCTCTCAATTCCGACGGGACCGATTCTATGTCGGTACAACAAACGGAGGACCCCCCCGCTGACGACCCGGGCGACTTCGCTTCTGTCGATTCCGACGGGAGTGTCCCTATCGCGGATTCTGTTTCCGTACAGCACGCGGAGGAACTCCCTACTGATGGTTCCATTTCCAATGAATCCAACGAAGTTCCGTCTATCGCGGATTCTGTTTCCGGACAACAAACGAACGAACTCTCTCCTGACGATTCGGACGACTTCGTTTCTCTCGATTCCGACGAGAGCGTTCCTGTCACTGATGATATGTCGCCACAGCAAGCGGAGGAACTCTCCGCTACCGATTTAAGTGACTTCGTTTCTCTCGATTCCGACGCGAGCGTTCCTGTCACTGATGCTATGTCGCCACAGCAAGCGGAGCAACCCTCCGCTGGCGATTTAAGTGACTTCGTTTCTCTCGATTCTATGCCGCCACAGCAAGCAGAGGAACTCTCCGCTGACGATTTAAGTGACTTCGTTTCTCTCGATTCCGACGAGAGTGTTCCTGTCACTGATGACATGTCGCCACAGCAAGCGGAACAACCCTCCGCTGGCGATTTAAGTGACTTCGTTTCTCTCGATTCTATGCCGCCACAGCAAGCAGAGGAACTCTCCGCTGACGATTTAAGTGACTTCGTTTCTCTCGATTCCGACGAGAGTGTTCCTGTCACTGAT
>CAZUPD010000072.1:0-25128 GCA_964621785.1 uncultured Nannocystaceae bacterium | reverse complement strand
GACTTCGTTTCTCTCGATTCCGACGAGAGTGTTCCTGTCACTGATGACATGTCGCGACAGCAAGCGGAGCAACCCTCTGCTGACGATTCAAGTGACTTCGTTTCTCTCGAATCCGACGGGGGCACCGGGTCCGGCGAGTCAGCTCATCTCGACGAAAACAATGATGATGCGGTTGTCGATGACGATTTACCGATCGAGCGTGAACTGAACACTGACGCTAGTCACGAGGTCGATCCGACGAGTTCCGATCACGAACTCGCCACGGAGACTTCTTCCGAGGCCGATCAGGTGTCGGTCACTCGCTTTGCTGAAGTTCGCCTGTACGCCCAAGAACCGGGGCCGACGGGGGTGTGTGACGGGTTGATCGGGCGCATCGAACTCGACCCAACTGCGCTCGCGGATGTCGAAACTCTCGACCTCGTGGTCAATGTCGCGGCCGATCAAACCCTGACAATCCGTGTTAATGGGGAACACACGAACTTGCGAGATACGGCGGAGCTCGGCGACGTGGCGCGAGCGACGGAACAAACGCGGGCACGGGAAACTGCGCGGGAGGCTGCCAAACAACAGGCGCTGACCGACCGTGCGCGCTACCTCGAAAACTGGGTGGCACGGGCCCATCAGCTCCTCGCCCAGCCACCCCAGTCCGACGAGCTACGCGAGGCGCGGGAAATTGTTGCAGATACACTCCGAAGCGCCGAGGGCTGTCTCCGCTCCAAGCGTCAGTCGCTGATCGACGGGGCGCTGACCGAGATCCTTCCGGTGATGCGCCGATTGCCGTCGTCTGTCGTCGACCAACTCGCCCCCGCCGGCCAGCCGACGGCCGAAGATACGTCTCAAGCGGTGGCACAACCAACTCCTCCAGAACAACCAACAGCGTCCGAGCCCGAACAAACACCCGAACAAAACAGTGCACCCCGCAAACGCGGCCGCAAGGGACGTCGCCGTCGTTCCGGCTGAGTACCGCCGGAGACCAAAATGGCGATTCTGTCGCCCTAGGTCGTCGAATGTATTGAGGTGGTCGTGGGACATCGCCAGCCCGCGCAGACCCCCGGAAGGTGCGATCTTCGCGGGTCGGAATCGTGTGAAGCTCGTCTACCCGTGGTGTGGAGGAAGTGTCGAGAGCTCTGTCGTCCATGCCTGTGTCGAAGCTCGTGATACGTGACACTCTCGACGGAACACGTGTATTTGCAATTGCATCGAGATGCGGCGTGCGCGACGAACGATCCGCGTAGCTGAATCGACAGAGCACGAATCGCGCTCCGTCATCTGACGGACAGTCGACTCGGTTTCGACCTCGCCCGCGCGAACAACTCAGCGCACGCGACGGCCGGCGACGTACACGTGGCACACGGCCGAGGCTGTTCCTGTGCACATCAGTCCGTCGAATGCCGCCTCGGGATCGTCACACACAGTCGGTAAACCTGGCTCGACGACGACCGCATCAAATGGGTGCCCAACCGCCAAGATGCCGAGCTTGGGTTGCCCGAGCGCGGTCGCCCCGTTTGTACTTGCAATCTTCATCAATGCCTCGCCGATCCGGGTGCCGCCGCTGCTGGGGAGGAGACACATGCGTTTTCCGGTGACCAGTCGGGTGTGCATCTCGAGCAGCCTCGCCTCCTGGATCAGATCGACCACGGCGTTGCTGTCACTGCCGAGACACAGGTTGGTCCCAGCGGACAGGTAGCGATCGGCCGGCACGATGCCGTCTCCGAGGTCAGCTTCGGTCGTTGGACATGCACATACATTTTGTTGACCGAGGAGCTCGAGGTCGCGGTCGTCGATGTGAATCGCGTGGACGGCGGTAAACGCCCGCGGACGCGCCAGTAGGCCTGCACGTGCCAACAGCTGCGTCGGTGTACATCCGTATTCGTTTCGACACTCAACATTTTCCCGCGGCTGTTCCGAAACGTGTGTGTGCACGACGAAGTTGTGACGACCGGCATATTCGGCGATCGCGGTGAGGTCATCGAGGCCGACGGCGCGGATGCTGTGGGGAGCCAACCCGACCTCGAAGCTATCAGAACAAAGCCTGCGCAACGCGTCGACGCGGGCGAAATACGCCTCGATGTCGCCATCGCAAAACCGCCGTTGCTCCGGGAGAGGACCGCGCTGATGGCCCGCACGAGCGTAGTACACCTCGAGTAAAACGAGGCGGATTCCGACATCGTTTGCAGCTGCAATGATCTGGTTGGACAGAGTGTTCGGATCGTCGTAGGGTCGACCGTCGGGGCGGTGATGAAGATAGTGAAACTCGCCGACACAGGTGATGCCCGCGCGTAGCATTTCATCGAAACAGTCACGGGTCGCCGCGTAGATGCCGTCGGGGTCGAGTGCGTTGGCGGCTCGATACATCGCCTCGCGCCAGGACCAAAAGTTACTCGGGTCGCTGGTTTGCGAGTGGCGGGTGTGGGTGCGCCCGCGGATTGTGCGTTGAAATGCATGGCTGTGGGCGTTGACCATCCCGGGTAGCAACAGTCGATGGCCGAGGTCGTAGGCAGTGTCCTCGGCCGCGGTCGGTGCGATCCCGGTTCCCGTTGCGACGATCACCCCGGCTTGGTCGACGCGGACCCAGGGGTTGGCGATCGCATGCCCATCGACCACCCCATAGGCAGCCATGTATGTGCAGGTTTTTTCGCCGCGGTCGTTCAATTCACTCACTTCGCCGCTCCGCGACTGTCGGCGAAGTAGAACTTGCGGGTATCGAAGTCGATCGTCCACCGCCCTTGACCGAGCAGCGCAAGCCCGACCATTCCGTCGGCACGGAACTTGTCCGCCGTTTCCTGGTGGGTGACATAGCCATAGGCGCCCTGGGGCTTGGCGACGCGCAACACGTCGGCGATCGACATCGAGGCGAGCGAGACCATCGAAACATCACCCGGTCGCACCGGAGGAGGTGCAACCCCGGCCCGGGCATAGGCCGGTTCATTGGCGGCGACGGCTGCTCCTTGCATCCCGGTGTTGACCCAGAAAAAACCTTCGGACTGGTTGATGTTGGCGAGGGTGTAGAGGTAGTGCCCCTCGTGCAGCCAAAACGTGTGGCTGCGGTCGGTTCGGTGTGCGGTCTGCTGTTTTTTACACTTTCCGCTGCGGGGCACCAGCTCGAGCATCCGGGCTGGCATGTCGAAGGTCACCTGAAATTGCTCGAGCACCCGTAGGCCAAGCACTCCGCGCGGCGGGTTTTTTCCAGGCAACTGAGCCATCGCTCCGGGGGGCAGGACATCGACCGGCACGTTTTTAATTGTAAGATCACCGATACCCATGGACCCGACCTGGCCGTGGCCCATCTCATTGCCGTTTTTGTCGAGCGGTGTGCGGGCGCGAATCGTGGCCCCAATCTTGGCGGCGAGGTCAGTATCGATGATGAGGTCGGTGGCCGCGGTGTCGATGACCAGGGGAACCTGTGTCCCGCCAAACGCGACGTTGACAACCGCGAGGGGGGTATCGCTCGCCAGCGGGACCGTCGCCTGGCAACTTTTGGAAACTTGTACATTCAATGGGTTTCCGACGAAGCTGCGGTAGCGACCGGCGAGGGGCGCGTTGCCGGGACCGGCGGCTTCAAGGGCGTTGGCCGCCTCGCTGAACTTGCGCTGGTGACTCCAGACCCAGACCATTTGCGCGGCGATCAGCGAGGGCGAGACGCCGGCTTTTTGCGCTTTGATGAGGAGGTTGCGCGCCTCGGACCACTTGCCCTGCATCACCCGCAAACGGGCCAAAATCCACAGGGCTTCGACCTCGCCTTTGTCGCGGGCGAGGGTCGCCTTGGCCGCCTGTTCGGCCTCGTCGAAGTGGGCCGCAGCCCAGGCCAGACGTGCATATGCAATTTGAGTGGCCGCATCTTTGGGGGCCTGCCCAGCTGCTGCCCGGGCGTCGGCGAGGGCAGCGAGCAGGGTATCGGGAACCGGCTTGGCCTGGGATGGGGCGGGCACCTGATAGAGCTGGGCATCGATCGGTTTGTGGTCGACCGAAACGGTCGCAAATACAATCTCCTGTTTGCGGTCGCCAAGCTCGTTGATCATGCGAATTTGAAACGGGATCTTGACCCCGTCAACGTCGCGATAATCGCTGTAAATCATCCACTGGCGCATGGCTTGATCGCCGGCCTGGCCCTCGAGCAACTCCTCGGACAACAACCCGGTGTTGCGGTCAAACCACATCGTCTTGGTCGACATTGGGCTGCCGGTAACTTCCCACCGCAAACCGTCCAAGGCGGCGGGCTTGCCCTCAAAATCGGTGTCGCGGGGGGTCTCGAGGCTGATGTTGACGCCGCGTGTGGGGAGGCCGAGATACCAGTGGAGAATTGCATCTTCGCGGGAAATGACGGCCATCTGCGCATCGTCGAGCAACACCCGACCGGCGGCGAAGTGCCACCCGGTCTTGCCGTCGTACCCGCGCTCTTCGACCTGCTCGCCGATCACCGTGCGGCGATACAGGAGGTTCCCGGCGGATTTTTGTAGTGTAAACGAACCCTGGGTGTCCTCGGCGAGACAGCCAACTTCGGCTGCGGTGTCGGGGTCACAACCTTCCTCGGCTTTGAGGGTCATGCGCGCTTCCATGGTTCGATGGGCGATGGCGGCGACGGCTGGCTGCCCCCCGATGGCGGAGATGTAGCGGTCGAGCAACTGTTGAGCGGTCTCGGGAGCTTCCCCCAACCCGGGCGTTTCGCTGCCTTCGTCCGGAACTTTGAGACATCCCGGAGCCGCGCTCGCAGCGAGCATGCAGGCGAGAACGAGTGACAGCCGGTGCGGACGGACAAAACGATTGAGGCGCGGCATCGCGGGTGAGAGTGCCAATACGGGCGCGAGCACTCAACCGATTGTGGCTGTTTTTTCACACACGCCGGCGAGATGACCCATCGCGACCCGCAGGCCGGGGGACTGGGGCTCCCGGAACCGTTGCGAACCAACAAATTCGCAGGAGATGCAACCTCGACGACGCTTTGCTGGTCATAAGAACCCCAAACCAGGTGTTTGTCAGGTCGCCGACCGAGCTGGACAACAAACTGCAAAGACCCTCGATGCCTGTGTCTGACAAATCCACCCGTTTTCGTCATCACTTCCGACCGGGGGACGAGGCTGCACAACCGCCATGGTTCAAATCCGCGGGTGAGATATCCGAGACTCCCGCCCGGGCCGCGCAGGCGTTCCTTGCTAGTCTTGGCGGAGAGATGCCGAGCTATCTGGGACATGGTCTCTCATGGAGGTCGCGCGGCGTGGTGGCGAAGGTCGCGAAGGAGTGTCACCGGAGGACGCGCAAACAGGCAAATCGCGGGGACTTCCCTTCGCGACAGGGACAAGTGCATGTATCTACAAGTCGGACGCGACGCTCGCTGTGTGGGCCGTTGCTGCTGCTGTGCTCGCTCGCCGCAGTCGTCGGGTTGTGGCTGCTACCAACGGTTGCCCTCGCGTTTGTCCCAACTCAAAAACAACCTCCGCAGGCCGCGACTGCCGAGGCCCTGCAAGCCGCGGTGTCGAATGTGTGCCGCGAACAACTGGCGCGCGAACTCGAAGTCGGACACCGGTTGTCCACCGACTGTGAAGACGACCGTAATCGCGTGACCCGGACCCTGGTACGCAAGCTCCGCCAAAAACCGGTTTTCGGGGTGGTCGAGCAGCGCGACGCGGCGGTCGACAACATCAGTCTCATCCTAACTGTCGCCCGCAACTGTCGCCGGTGGATGCTGCGCTCGCGCAAGAGCGATGTCCTGCGCACGGCCGACGCCGAGGCGGCACAGTGTCGCCTGCAGCGTTTTTCCGGCGCCCTCGAAGTCCACGGGATCACCCGCGACGGCCATCGCGTCGATGGACTGTTGCAGATCGAGGTTCCCGAAAATGGCCGTGTGGTGCTGACCTACGCCGAGCTCGAACAAACGCTGGTGGGCAGTGGTTTTCTCGGCATCGATGCATTCTCTCGCTTTGAGCTCGGCGCCGAGGGGTGGGCGGGGACGATCGACGCGGAGGCGCTTCGCCGGGCGTTGCGGGAGGCACACCTGAGCTGGGTCCTCGCCGGCCGCGGGGTCCCGGCACTGTTTGCCATCCGCCATCCGGACCACCCGCGCGCCAGCACGGTGCGAGCCCTCGCCAACGCGTCGACGTTGTTCCGCGAAGAGCGGGACTATCACGCCGTGCTGACCGGGGTCCTGCCCCCCGAACGGTTTTTAGACCGCTACCTGGCGTCGCCCTACCGCCTAGCTGTGGAGAGCCTGCTCGCACCCGCACGCCAACACGAGGTCGCCGGGTCCCACTGAGGCCAACCTCCGTGTACTACCAAGTGTCGTCGCCCGCGGATCTGGTACCCTCGCACCACCAACCCGATGACGGACACCGACCCAACCGCGACCCCGCGTGCCCAACTACGTGTGCATCTACATGTCATCGAGCGCGATGTGGCGGCGTTTGTCACCCGCCATCGGCAGGCGATTCGCTGTGGTCCCGGGTGTGGGTCGTGTTGTCACCAGACGTTTCGCATCTCCGAACTAGAGGGTGAACTCATCCGCGAAGGCGTCGCCCAACTTCCGAACGGGGTCCGGCAATCGATCGCGGACCGGGCACAGGCCTATCGCCCCGACCGACGCGACCCGTGTCCGCTGTTGACGCCAGACCAGCGATGCTCCGTGTATGCACATCGACCCCGGATCTGTCGCAAGTACGGCACCCCGCTGTGGCACCCCGACCGCCCCCACGAGTTCCGTACATGCCCGCTCAACTTTTGCGATGGAGAAGAGTTTTCACAGGATGCGCAGCAATGGGTCACCACCCAGGCCGAATGGGCGATGGCGTGGATCGGGCTGCGCCGGGGCTGCGGTCCACAGGTCAACCGCACGATCGCCGAGTGGATTGTGTCGGCAAATCCAGACCCGACCGAGTGACCCGGTGTTAAATTCGACGCCCACAGACCTCGCTCCTGGGAGGCTGCGGGCGTTGCTCGACGACTCGGCTAGTTCGGCTTGGGAGTCGGCGCCACGGGTTGCGCGGCCGGAGGTGCCACAGGCCTGCCTCCGGGTCCGAGGTTGATCTTGGTCGCGCCGGGTGCTCCCGGTGCTCCGGGCTGGTTGTGCCCCGGCACCACGCGTACGCCGGGCGGCAACTTCATCGTCGGTTTCGGCGATTGCAATAAGTTGGGGTTGCGGCGGATCCGGGGATTGAGCGGCGGCGCCGGATCGCGGAGCATCCGCATCTTGTTGAGCTCCTCGGGTGTCGGCGGGGCGTCGAACATACCGACAAAGTCGATCTTGGGCGTGCCGCTGTGGACCGTCATACGCACCGCCAGCACGTCGGGGCGCGGCGAGTTGCGACTCATGTAAAAGCACCACATCGGCTCGGCACCATTGTGGACATAGAACTGCGCCGCGTTGGGCATCGGCGGGCAGTTGAATGCGGTCTTGGCCGGGAACCGGGCGGCGACCGAACGCAAGACCTCAAAAAATTCCTGGGGTCCATGCTCCTGGTCGAACACCGGTTTGCTCCCGATCTCGCGGCGGTCGGGCGGACCCCACCGGGCATCCTTTGACATCATGACTTCGAGCTGGCTCGGATCGTCCTTGGCCGCGGCGGTCAACAGGGCGACGGCGATCCGCTTGGCTTGGTACGGAAGCTCCCAGGTGGTCGTCTCGGCCTGGGTGGCGAACTCACGGTCGGCATACTCGTGCAGCAAACTTTCGGCCACCCCCGGAGCAACCGGAATCTCGCGCCCTTGGGCGACAGCGACGTCCGGCTGGCTCACCGGTGCATCACCGCGTTCGACGTGGGCCGTCGAGCATCCGTAGCGGAACATCGGGGTGAAGCGGAATAGACGATCCTCGAGGTTGGAGGAACACCCGCCGAGTGTCAGGAGGACCAAGCCTCCAACCAACGTGTTGAGCCGCGTGCGGCGAAACCTGGACACCATGCAGACACTCTTAAACCGCGAGGGGGCGTGTGAGCAAGCGGATGCTGTGACGCTCGGCGATTTGACACGTGAGGATGCCCGGGGTGGCGCCCTTGCGAGGTCCGGCAAAAACATGCCGGCCCGTCACAGCACGCTCGATCTGATTCACACGATCATCATCCAAGCGAGCGCCGGTACCGACGCTCGGCTGTGATCGGGAAATTTCCGCGAAACGTAAGGCGCCGAAGAAAGAACGCGGTCCAGCCACGACACAATCTTCGGCGCGAGCAGCCACGACACAGTCTTCGGCGCGAACCGACACGAGAAAAACGTCGAGCTGCTAGAGCAGCGATGAGCACGATTTGATGTCGCTCATTTTCTCGGTCTTCATCGCGCAATCGACCTCGGACTGCCGCCCCTGCTCCATGCAGGCGACGACAATATCGGCACGCACTTCTTCGAGCACCTCTTTGACATGCTCGGCCTCGGCCTCGGCCTCTTCCATGGCCAACTTTTCAAAGTGGTCAAACAACTTGTCGCAGACTTCTTTGCTCAGCTTATCGCCGTGAGGCTTCTCGTGGAGGAACACCTCGATCTCTTTCTCGGCCTTCTCGCAGGCGTCAATGTCGGCGGGCGTTTTTGACTCCAACATGCACTCGGCAACTTCGCCGTACAACTCGGGGCCCAACACGACGATGTGGTGCTCGGTCTCTTTGACACACGTGCTGATGTCGTCGCTGGCCTTGCGGATCTTGGCCATGTGGCGGCAGACATCCTCGACCTTGGGCATCTTCTCGGCGTGGTGCGAAAGTTCGTGCAGGCTTGCGAGGTCGATCCCCTCTTCGGTCTCGAGCACGGCGGCCGACCGCGCCAGCACACCGGATTTGTCGTGGGAAAGGTCGAAGTGCTTCTCGGCCGGTTTCTCTGCTTTGGCCTCCGGCCCATCGGCCGGCTTTTCCGGTTGCGCCGCAGCTTTGGCCTTGGCGTCACCCGACGCTGCGTCCTTGGGTGCACCGCCACAGGCGATCAGAAGAGTTGACACGGTCACGGACAAAAGGGCAGAGCGAATCACGGGCGCTACGGTAGCGAGCTTTTGACGCACCTGGCAACTTCTCAACATCCGCGTTTGCTCGAGATGTGCGAGATCACCCGTGGACAAGCTACCGACGTTTATCAAAGCTAGGCGGGTATGGGGGGTCATGGACTGTACCGGGGTCGCCTTCACTCCGGGTTTTTTGGGCTCGTCGTGGCGGGATCGGCATGCAATTCCGCCGCTCCCAGACCGGCACAGCCGCAACCTCGGCCGGTTCCCCAAGCTGAGGAGATACCACCCGTCCAACCGATCCCGGTCGCCGATCCCGTTTCTCCTGTCGCCGACGATCTTCCCAACCCCACGCCCAACCCCAGCCCCGTCGAACGCGACGTCCCGCAAAAAGCGACTCGGATCGACCCGCGGGCGATCCCTCCCGGCACGCCAGCTGAGCACGCGCGAGCCTTTCGCCGGCTCCCAGTCTCGGTCCACGACGGTCCCCCCGTCGCTGGGATCGGCAAGTCCGGGATCCACATCGACCGCGTGTGGCTCGGGTCGGAATACGGGCGCCGCGGGTGTTCAGGTCTCCAGGACAACTTCCCGACTGACATCGAACAGGTCAACGTCTGTTTCCGGGTGGTCCACAACCGCGAACTCGAACACGTCGATGTGATTTGGGAGCAGGAGGCCACCGATATGGTCAAGCGCAGGCGTGGTGTTCAGATCCCGGCCCAACACGCCTACCGCTCGCGGGCGTACCTCGCCCTGCGACACGAATACACCGGCCGCTGGCGGGTGCGAATCTTTTCCGAGGACGAGGTCGAGCTCGCGTCGGCATCCTTCACCGTCGTGCCCAAGGAAAAATAAAATACTTGTAGCTTCATAGAGTTGCTCGGTCATCGGACGCTGGCGGAGACGCTTCGCGACCTCGGCACGTCGGTCGATTCGCGGCGACCGACGAACGCATGCTTCGAAACGGTCTCGCGCTGGGCAGGTCCATACACGACAACCTCACAATCCCGGCTTTTGCCGGTGGTGGCGTCTTGCGACCTTCGACTGCTACCGTCCGCGGGTTGTGACCCACTCCTCTATGTGTACCGAGTCGTCCAAACCTCGCCGCAGGCCCGCGCGTTGGTCTGCCGCCGGGCTCGGACTCGTGCTGGCCGCCGCTGCTCCGTTTGCCGCATCCGCCCAGGAACCGACCCCTGAATCGACGGACGCCACCCCAGAGTCCGACCCACCGCCGACGTGGCGGTGGAAACAGTCAGACCGCCCGATCAAGGTCGTGGCCCTCGCCGGCTCGATCGGAGCCTGGCCGCGCGACCCCTACAGCGCCCAGCTCGAGGGAATGTGCAAGAATATCGAGGTCAAAAATCTCAGCAAGACCGGCTATGGTGCATATGCACTTAAAAAACGTTTTACCACCCATGTCCTGCAGCATCCACCGGCGCGGGTCAAGGGCGAAAACGAGGAGGCCTGGCTGATGTTTCAGGGTGGTCTCAACAGCATTGCGATGCCCGAGCAGACCAACCACCACATCCGCGACTTGATGGTCCGAGCCCACGAACGCAACTTCAAGGTGCTGTTGCTGACGGTCCTGCCGTGGGGCGACGATGCCGATAAACGATTTCGAGATCCGGCCACGGCCCTGCGATACGTTCGCGACACCCGGGCTGTGGTCGACTTTGCCGTCGGCGACCCGACACCCGAAGTTGCCCTCGGTTCGTATGTTCGCAAACGCAAAGTCGATGCCGAGGCACCATGGGCCACCTACGAACGTCCGGACATCGCGGTCAATCTCTACCGCTCTGTACTGCGCAACTACAAAGCCCCGCTGCGCAATGTCGAGGAGATGAAAAAACAACTGCAGACCGACAAGGACTGGAAGCGACAGCACCGCGAGCTCGACGATGCCGCGCGCGAGCAAGCGCTCGAGGCTGATGCCAAACTGGCCGCCGAAATTCCCCGCTGGTACATGCGCAAGGAACTCCGCAGCTTCGACCACATCCATCCGAACAGCGAAGGTCATCTACTGATCGCCACCCTTGTGTGTCCCGACCTCCCTGAAAACTGGGGATGCTCCTGCCCGGCACTCCCGCCCGAAGCGGCCGCGGCCGCAGCCGAGCCGATCGACGTCGGACGCGAATCCCAAGCCTTTTACCCGCGCTGGGTACGGGCCATGTTGCGGGTGGTCAGCGGTACCGTAGACTGACGCTGACCGCGGGCACGTGAAAAATCATGCGTTTCAGGCGAGAACATGCTGATCTCGTCCGCGACCCGAACCTGTCCGAAAGACAAAAGCGATGGACAACCTCTACCTCATTCTCCTGATCCTCCTCGTGCTCGTAGCGATGGCCGCAGGTCTATGGTTCGGCAACTACCTCGGCACGGGCAAGATCCGCGAGCACATGACCTGGAAGAACATCCAGCGGCAGATCCGGAAAGGGTTGCAAAAAATGACAATCGCGATCTGGAAACGCTCACGAGCCAAACGCAACCGCGATTGAGTGGGGGCTAACCTGAGATCGCGTCTTGCAGCGCGTCGAGTTGTGCACGGATCTTTTGCGCCCACCCGCCGAGATCGGTCATGGTCGACTGATAGAGCTCGGGGTTTTGGGCCAGCTTTTCGATTGCCGTCGCCAACTGTTGTTTTCCCCGCCGCAGCCGGGTGTGGACCGTCGGGGTGGGAACCTCGAGCATATCGCCGATCTCCCGCCCGCTGAGCCCTTCGATGAGCTTGAGTTCGAGGACGATCTGGTACTCGAGCGGGATCATCCGCAACGCCTGCACGAGAATCGCGGATTCGCGCCGGCGCGACAACAGACTCGTCAGCGTGTGCTGGGAAGCATAGTTGTTTGTACAAATTTCCTGAAAATCGTCGCGTTCGCGCCCGCGCTTTTGCAATTTTCGGTAGTAACCGCGCAGTTGATTCATTGCAATTGCAAATAGGTAACTGCGAAAACTCGCCCCCTTGCGGATCTTGTGCTTGTTTTTGGTGCAGCCGAGCATGGTATCGGCCACGAGGTCGGCGACATCGTCACAATCGCGCACCTTGTTGTGGAAAAAACGCGAGAGAATGCCGAAATACTGCTGAAGCAGATGTTTGCCGGCTCGCTCATCTCCCGCGGTCCAGCGGTCGAGAAGTTCCCAATCGTCGTTCACTTGTGCACCTTATCAAACCTCGAAGGCTGTGTTTTTGCGCATCGCCCCACGCAGCAGAAAATACCCGCGCACCATAGCGGTGCGCGGGCGTGTTGCGTGCGTTGGATGGTGTGGATTTGCGTGCCAGTCGCGGCGAGGGCTTCGTGAACCCTCACCTCGGGAGTGACGACCCCCGGAGGTTTCATTCACCGACCTCGCATGGTTTGACAATCCCATCCCCGGATTCGTCAAGGGTCGACCCCGCAAAAAAGCCGCCCGCGCACCGATCAAGGTGCGCGGGCGTCAGTTTGCTTGCGTTGGATGGTTGGTTGTTGGTTGTCAGCCGAGGACTGCTCCCCGACCTTCACTTCAGGAGTCACAACCTCCGGGATTTTCATTCGCCCCGGAAATTTTAATTTTTGCAGGCGGTTTGCGAGCTGTATGTACAGGCAAATAAAATACGCCCGCACACCATACCGGTGTGCGGGCTCACCTGACGATCGCTCTATCGATCTGAAGAAGTCTTCTCGCCTCGGTCGACGGCATCGACCTCGACGTTCACCCAGGAGTACCGACCGACGAGGGTTTCATTCGCGTCCCCGCCAAATTTCTAAAAATTAAGAATGAAAGCCTCTCGGCCCACCCCCGCGCATCTGGTACATCTGCGATATGAAAAAGGTCCTTGCCTGGACGGTCGCCGCCGTCGCGATCTTTGCCGCCCTCCTGGTTGTACCCGGGTGGTTTATCGCTGCCGACCATGTTTCGGTGCGCACGATCCATCTCGAGACCGCGCCTGAGCAGGTCTGGGAGGCCCTCACACAGTTCGAGCAACTCCCGACGTGGCGTTCAGGGATCACGCGGGTCGACGTTGAGAAGACCGGTGAGGAGACCCTGATCATCGAACACGGTACAGAAGAGGCGATGACCTTTCGCCTGCTCGCGTTTGATCCTCCGCGCAGGTTCGAGACCGAAATCGCCGACCCTGACCTCCCGTTTGCCGGGACCTGGACCTGGGAGCTCGAGCCCGAAGGCAGCGGATGCTCGCTCACAATCACCGAACACGGAACCGTCAAGAGCGCGCCGATGCGGACGGTGGCGACCCTGCTGATGGACCCGGCGGGGACCCAGGACCAATACCTCCGCGAACTCGCGGCCCACCTCGACGAGGACGCACAACCAGGGCCCGAATGATCCTCAAAACATGTATCAACAATCATTCTGCCGGCCGGGTGGCCTTTGCCCTCGCGCGTGAAACTCGATAGGCTCCAACCATGCTCTACAACTGGCTACGGGCGCTGCACATCATCGGAGTCGTCGCCTGGTTTGCGGGGCTGTTCTACATTTTTCGACTGTTCGTCTACCACGTCGAAAACCGTGACAAACCCGAGTTGACGGCGGTTTTTCAAGTCATGGAGCGCAAGCTCTACCGCGCGATCTGCTGGCCGGCGATGGTGTTCGCTGCGACCTTTGGGATCGCCCTGTTGTCCGACAAACCGGGGTTCTACTTCGCCCAACCGTGGTTTCACGCCAAGCTGCTCGGCTTGGCCGGCCTGTTCGCCTACCATTTTTACAGCGGCAAGGTCCTGCGAGACCTGGCATCGGGACACTGTACGCTGACCTCGCGCCAGTGTCGTATCATCAACGAAGCACCCGCGGTGCTGCTGATCTTGATCGTCGTGATGGTGGTGGTAAAGCCGTGGACCGCAAGTTGAAGCTCAAAACGCACCTGCGAATACTCGCTGGAACGGTCCTCGCCTGCTCGCTGGTGACGGCCTGCCGCCCCAACGATCCCGGGACCCTGTGTGGGATCGATCTGGAAGATACCCTCGCCGAAGTGCTGATCCTCGACTCTGGGCCGACGGTGCGGTTCGAAGTTGCGCTGTACGCTGTGACCGACGAAACCACCAGCGACAACCCGGTTCCGCGGGAGCTTTGCTCGAGCGATTCGCTGACCGTCAACGGTACCACCGCCTTTCTTCGCGCAGGTCCCCAAGGACAGCCCGGCTATGTCATCAACTTGGAGCGGGCCTCTCCGCAGTACACCCTCGTCTACGACCACGGTTCGACGTCAACAACTTTTGTCATCGACGTCAATGTCCCGGCATTTGAGGTGACATCGCCGATCGCCGGGCAAGACGTCCCACGAACCGAAGATCTGATGGTCACCTGGACGCCGGCGGCACCCGACCGCGAGGAGCCGGTGGTGGTCATCTTTGACGACGAGATCGACGGGATCGAGTGTCTGCAAGCCCTCGAGCCGATCTTTGTCGCCGACGCAGGAGAGGCCTTGGTCCCCGCCGATACCCTACAAGTCGTGACGGACGTCGATCCAAACTTCGCCTGCGCCGCCCAAATCTCTGTCGCACGCACACAGCTGTCCGAGCTCGTGGCTCGGGGCGGGGCGACCGGATTTCACAGTGAAAGCAGCGTGCTAGCCCTGACCCTGCGAACCGTCGAGGTCGTCTCAATCGGTGCACCCGAGCCGGATACCGGCCCCTGACGTGTTACAAACCAACCTATGCGACTGCCGCGAAAAGGGATCCTGATCCGCATCGTCATTTACGGGGTACTGTTGGCGATCGTCTTGCCCCCAGCGGTCAAACGCTTCTTCGCCGAGCGCCCTGCACCAGAGAAAATTGTCGCGCCACCCGATGATCTCGAGGGCCTGCAAAAAAAGACCATCGTCGGCCCCGACGGCAAAACGATGGACTACTACGAGCTCACGCCGGAGGAGTTTGAGCAACGGTTTGGTCGCCCGCCACCTTCGGAGGTCGGTCCGGCTCCGACGCCCGGAGACAAAGCCGAGCCGACAAAGGCTGAAACCGCAGAGCAGCCACCCACGGAGAAGGCATCAGGCGACGCGAAGGCCGATCTGGTCGAAAGCCCATCCGCGCCGGATCCGGTCGAAGCTGGCAACTGACTCTATTTTTGTCGGTACTTCGCGGCGATGCTTCGCAGCGCCACTGCATCGCGTTAAAGATGCACATACAATATATGTGCGCGTACTGTCGAATGCTGCCAGCTATGTCGGACGAGGCGACGGCAACTTCTTTGGCTCAGATGTACCTGCGCGACCGAGTTTTTTCTCCTCGGCCAGCTTGCGTTCCATCGACCGAATCTTGGCCGTAAAAAATGCCTCGGCCCCGGCGTAAAGGCACACGAAGGTCCACACCGGTGAGAGGTGGGTGATCCAGGCCAGGCTCCAAACTGCAAAGACAAGCGAGGCTCGGCCGATATCGCCATTGAGCAGCTGCCCGGTTCCCGGCAAGAACAGACTCAACAGACCTGCCGTCGCCGGCAACCGCGGTTCTTCTTCTTCAAACGGCGTGAGTGCTGTTTCACTCGAGGTGATCGGTGCAAGTGCAACGGTTTCGCCGAGCTCGCTGGCGGCGACCCGAAACTCGGCCTCGAGCTCCGCCTTGCGCGTGGCCGAAACCGTGTAGCGAGTGGTTGTACCTGCACTGGCCCGCAACACCCCGGCCTGACGCATACTGCCCAGTGTCGCTTCGATATCCTGCAACGGCTGGCCCAACGACACGGCCGCAGCCTGGGCGGTGATGTAGTCCACCCGGGGATCGGCGAGTAAACTGAGGATCTGGGCATCGAGGCCCGGACCCGTCGGTAGATGCACATGGTGTGTGGGATCCGGCCGCTCGGCCGATTGCTCCCAGCCGATCCCCCCAACCGCCGGGTCGGCATAGGGATCTTGGGAGGGGGCCCCATCGAACTTTCGACGGCGTCGACGGCCCTTGATGACTCGGGGGCGACTCATGCGAACCCTATCAGAGTACACGATCCTGTGACCATTGCCCGTCCTTCGCTCCTGCGGCCTGTGGTTTTTCTCGCGCCTCGCTGTCCCCAGTTGCTCCCCTGCGCCGGATGGCTCGAGTATCGGCTCACACAGGTACCGCGAAATCGCGGAGGGCTTCGTTGAGACTCGTGCGCATGTCCGTACTGGCTTTGCGCTTGCCAATGATCAACGCACAGGCGAGTTGAAAATTTCCCGCCGGAAACGACTTTTCGCGAGTTCCGGGGACGACGACCGAACGCGCGGGGACCCGTCCCTTGTGGGTCACCGGCTGCGAACCTGTCACATCGATGATCGGTGTCGAGGCCGTGAGGGTGACATTGGCCCCGAGTACAACCTCGGGTTCGAGGTGCACGCCTTCGACAACGATCGCGCGGGAACCGAGAAAACACCCGTCTTCGACGATCACCGGGGTCGCGCCGGGGGGCTCCAACACACCGCCAATCCCGACGCCACCGGACAGATGGACATTGCGGCCGATCTGCGCGCAACTGCCAACCGTCGCCCACGTATCGACCATCGTTCCCCCGCCTACACGCGCACCGATGTTGACGTACGAGGGCATGAGCACGGCGCCGGACTCGATAAATGCGCCAAACCTTGCGGTCGCCGGGGGAACCACGCGCACACCCGCGTCGGCCCACGCGCGCTTGAGCGGAATCTTGTCGAAATACTCGTAGGGGCCGATCTCGATGGTCTCGAGTTGCTGACTGGCGAAGTAGAGCAAGATCGCCTGCTTGACCCAGGCGTGGACGATCCACGGCTCCCCCGGGGCACCCGGCTCGGCCACCCGCAACTGCCCGCCGTCGAGCAGCCGAATCACCTCGCGTACCGCCGCCAGTGTGGGCGCGTCCGTCAGGCGCGAGCGGTCGGAGTAGCAGCTGGTGACGAGTTGGCGAAGCTGCGAAAGCTCGGGCTGTGTTCCATTGTCCATGGGCGGGACATCGCACGCCCGGCCTGTGGACGCAAGCGCCCGGAAATCCGGCGACCTCGGTTTGGGAGCGCTGCGAGATCACATCGGCCCAGTATTTGGACGTATCGCGAGAATTCCTCCTGCACCTATCACCGCAGTCCCCCGATATACTGCGGCCGAGGTCACCGTGAAACTTTCTGTCCGCACTTCCTTCCCACGGCTTTGTGCCGGTCTCCTCACGGGCCTCTTCGCTCTCACTGTCACTGCGACAGTGCAGGCGGAGGAGCCTGCCGCCACCACAAGTGAAGCAGGGCAACCGCAGGCCAGCCCCGAGCCCCAGGCTCCGCCCGAACCACGCCTCAAAGTCAAACGCGCCGACCGTCGCGAAGGCCCGCCGACCGCCATGAGTCTCGCCCGCAACGGCTGCCTGTCCGACCCGGAGCAATGTCGTTGTAGCCACAAGGACCCGAACAAAAGTGCGATCTGTGCCCAAGCAATCGGACACTTTTGTCCCGACAGCACCCTCAAATATATGGCCTCAAAGTGCCTGAGCCTGTTCGGAGGTGTCACCGTGTGCAAGTGCGCCGCCCGCAGCGAGATTCAAACCTATATTTCCAACGAAGAGTCCGCAGCCAAGAAAAAGTCGAAAAAGAAAAGTAAGGGCAAAACGAAGAGCAAGAAGAAATCTTCAGGCAAAAAAAAGAAGTAGCCGTTCGAGGTCCTCGTATCTACAACGAGCCTGTCTGCAGGCCGCAGCCGCACCCAGTCAAACCTTGGGCTCGCCCCTCGAGACGTTGTGTACGCACCGAAAAACACACGCGTTCTGACTGCGGCGATTATGGTAGGTGATCTGCGCGTGCGTACCCGCCACAATCGGTGACCATACATCTTCGCGCGTCACTTCCCCATCGCGCAGCAGTTCTCCGGTCACGATCCACTCGATTCGCTCGCCTTGCGAAGTCGTCACACTCGCCCCTGGACCGACGGCGACAACCTCGAGTGTGGCAAGCTCGGTTGCCCGCAGTACCCCGGGCTCCGCGGCGACCTGTCGAGGGCCCACCGCGCGTCGTTCGATCACCACTGCGGGCGACCCGCTGTCGAGTGCCTGTTGTTTGACGAGCTCGATCGACACCCCGCTCAACTGGCGGTGGACACCCAACAACATCGCGGCGATCTCTTCGCTGGCAACCTCGAGCAGGCGATAGCGGCGAAACTGCAACAGCGCAGTCACCTCCCCGGCGACGCGGGCATAGTCGACGGTTTGTCTCAGTTCTCCCGTCCTCGCAGCTACCGACAGGTCGAGCTCGAGTCGCACGTGGACAGTCAGCAGCTGTTCGTGGCTGCGTTCATGCGGGAAAATCCCGATGATACATGGAACCTGGAGTTCGCGGAGCCAGATCGCATCGGAAGGCACGGGCCGCACCATACCAACCGACCGATTCCGCATCGGTAAATTCTTAGCGCGTCGACTCGCATGGCAGCTGCGCTCGCACACAGGATCCGGCCCCCGGGGTACTTGTGAACTCGAACGTTCCTCCGAGTAGCTCACAGCGCTCGCGCATCCCATGAACGCCACGCCCCCCCTGCTCGGCTGGACGTGCGGTCGCCTTCGCCAACGCCTCGGGTACCACGCCCCCGCCGTCATCTGCGATCTCGAGCACCAACATCTGATCACTCTCAACCAGTTGTACACGCACATGGTCGGCCGCCGCATGGCGTTTGACATTTGTCAGTGCCTCCTGGGCGATGCGATAGACCGCCGTCTCGATCGCCGGCGAGCATTGGATCGCGTCGAGCTCGATGGTGCGGCTGACATCGATCCCAGTCTGTTCGCCAAAATCGTCACAAAGCCGTGTCACTGCGACTTTGAGGCCAAAATCGTCGAGGATCGCCGGACTCAACGAGGCCACCGCTCGCCGGATCTCCTCGACCGTATCGTCGGTCATCGCCATGGTTTTTGCCGCAGTTGTCGCGACAAACTCGCGGCGCTCGGCCATCTGCTCGATCAATTGAAGATTGATGCGGATGGCTGTGAGCGCCTGACCGGTACTGTCGTGGAGGTCGCGGGCCACCGCTCGCCGCTCGGCTTCTTGCAACGAACTTTGCCGCGCTGACAAACTGCGGATGTATTCTTCCTTTGTCCGCAGTTGTGCATTCGCCTGTTGCAGCTGACCCGATCGCTGGGAGACCTGCTGCTCCAGCGTCTGATTGAAGGCTTCGAGCGACTGCTGACTCGCGTGTAGACGTGTGAGCAACCCGCGGATCTTCGACTCCGCGCGGGTCATCGCCCGCAGCGGGATCCAATAGACCGAAATCGACAACAGCAGGCCCAACAACCCAAACGGGATCAGCAGCAACAGGGCTTCTCGCAGGGCCCGGTCACCCATACTGGCGATCCACAGGCGTCCGGCAGGCTCCCCATCGATGACGATCGGAGCCGACTCCCACAGCAAATCCCCCTCGAGCTTTACATTTGTTGCAAGCTCAACCGCCCGCCCGTGGCGGTCGACGAGGAGGAGATTGTGCAGTTGATTTGACTGTACATTTGTAAGCAGTTTGGGCAGGTTGTACTGCCACAAAAAGGGTTGTTGCGAAGCTTCGCGGTTGATCACCGTCGCCAACTCTTCGGCCCGTGTCCGCGCCTGCGCCCGCAGTCCGTGTAGTGTCAATACATAATCGGCCAAGGGTGCGGCGAGCGACACAAGGACACCTAGTAGGATCGACAACGGCAACATCCGAGCGGCGAGGTAGGCCCGGAGCTCTACTTCGGCGGGTTCCCGCTGTGCACTCCCGACGCCCGGAGCCTCCTCGACCGTCTCGCTCACAACTTCTCCGCTGTGCCCGGAAGAAGAGGCACATAGCCGCCCGCGCGAACGATCGCCTGCCCAGCATCGCTCGCGACAAACCTGAGAAATTCACGGACGACCGGCGCGCCCCCCGATTCTTTTGTATAAACAAATGATAGTTGTTTGACAAATGGGTAGGATCCATCTTCAACCGTCTCGACCGACGCAGCAACACCATCGATCGACAGCACCCGAAGCGGTAGATTCTGGCTTTGAATCGCACCGTCATCGAACAATCCGAGGGCCCCCGTGGTCACCGTCAACGCCTCCTGCATGGCGCGGTCGTGATAGATGATGCGAAACCGACGCTGGTCGCGGGCCGCTCGATCGGCACTCGCAAACTCAGGTATCCGCCGTCCAAACACCTCATGACTCGAATCCCCGCGCTCGCGCTGGAGTACGACCAGCTCGGAACCATCGTCCCACGTAACCTGCTCGCCGCGGTACATCGCGACCAGCTGGGCGCGTGTAATGCCGGCTTGGTCAACCCCGGGATGGGTTGCGACGACCACCGCGACCCGGGCGTAGGGGACGACCTGAAGCCCATATTCGCGTTCATGCTCCCGCAGAGAACGCGAAATCAGACCGAGGTCGACAGCCCGATCGCGGGCCGCCCGAACCCCGCCGGTCGAACCGATACTTTCAAATACAACAAATTTTCCCACCGCTCCGCGACGCCGGGCAAAAGCATCGACCAACGCGCGTGTAAGTGGAAGGTTGCTGCCAGAACCCGCCAGAAACATCCGTTCGGTGGATTCTTGGGGAACCTCGACAAACGCTCCGCCAACCGTCACCACCCGCGGCCGCGGCTTCCCTTCGGAGGTGGCGTTGACAATCGCCACCGCGGCAACACCGAACGACACAGCCAAAATCGCAAGTACAACGACCCACAACATCACGGGCTTGCGCGTCAGACTGCCGGGCACCCTCCGATGGAACACGGACCGGCCCCGTTTGTCTAGCCCGAACTCACTGATTGCGAACGCGCGGATATATGTATCACCACACAAGTCGAGAGCTACTCGTCGTTCGGGGCGCCGCAAGCGTGAGCCCTCATAAAATGCGAGTGCTAGAATCCAAATTGAAGGTTGACTCGCAACCCGCGTGCCGGGCCGTTGACGCTCGACCCGTGATAGCGATAGGCCGTGTCGCCGATGTTTTCGAACACCAGTGCAACCAGCATGTAGGGGTCGAAGCGATAGCCGGCGCGCAGGTCGAATACCGCATATCCCGGGGTCCCCCCCTCCGGGATTCGGACATCATGGATATCGGCGAACGCGAGTCGATCCTGCAATCGCGCCCAGCGCAGCCCTCCGGCGGCGTACAGCCCGAGACGCGCCGATCTCCAGCTCACCTCCATCGTCCCGTTGAGCGGGGGGATCCGCGACAGCGGTGCGGTGTCCTGAGCCGCACCAGCGATCGGGTTGGGCCCCAGACCATATGCATATGCAAATGTATTGCGGAGCGAGAACCCGGCGGGTAGGAACACCCGAACCTGTCCATCAAACCCACGGATCGTCGATGTCCCCTCGAAGTTGGTCAACTGCAAGACCACCCCGGACTCGCCACATCCGTCGCCGGTACCCGACGGACAGCTCCCCAAAGTACGCCCGATCATCCCGTCGATCGCGGTCACAAACCCAAACGCCGACGCCTGGATCCACGGGTGTTCGACGCGAAACCCGGCCTCGAGTGAACGCGCACGCTCCGGGTCGAGGTCGGCATTTTCCAATTGGAAGCCGGCGCCCACCTGTTGACGACTCGTGAGGTCGTCGAGATTCGGCGCGCGAAACCCCTGGTCGACGTTGGCCAACAACACCAACCAGGAAACCGTTTTGAGCGAAATCCCGGCATGCCCGACCACCGTTCCCCACTCCCGGTGGACCGCCTTTGTCGATGCATCTACAACTTCAGGTGCCCGGGCCACGACCAACGCGCCACGCCCACCGACATGGATCCCGACACGCTCGCCAAACACCATCTGCCCGCGGGTCCACACCCCAGACGTCAAGTAGTGCGAGCGGTCGACATATTGACCCCGCGGACGCTCGACCTCGATCGGCTCCGCGGTATCGGTAAATATTGTAGATGCATGACTGCGGATACGATCGAGATAGACATCTGCACCGTACACGATCGACGCCTGCAACCACGGTTTTGGGGCAAACCTCGAGGTCTGTAGGCGAAGTGCCGTCCCGAGTGCATGCACACGGTCGCGTCCGTAGTTGTCAAACCCCCGCATGTCGCCGTACTCGTGGTGTCGACTCTCATACTGTTGCTGGTAACTCAGGTTCCACGCGATCCGCCGCGCGGCTTTGGACCGTCCCCGCCGCAGTAATGATGTATAAACAAGTGTACGATTTTGATGTTCGTAGATCAGACACTCCCCCATCGGTGCCGTTGGCGGGGGACATTTGTCGGTCCGTGGCGCATCAGACTGGCGGTAGTCGTAGTACGCCAGCGTCCACCGGGTGCGACGATTTTGCTGAAATACCAGGCGCGCGTCGGCGGTGAGCTCGCGAAAACCGGTGCCCAACTGGGTGCGGTTGTCGTCGGCAAACAGTGGCACCCGGACTGGGCTGCCGTCGCTAGGAGCACGCAATCGACCGCCGGTGGTCAACAAACCAACATCCCGGTAACCGACGCCGACGACCATGCCGACGCGATCGCCATACCCGACGTCGACTTGGCCACGGCCGCCGAGCTCGCCATCGGCCGTTCCCGTCCGCATCATCACACGCGGGCGCACGTGCCATCCCGAGGCCCCCCGCGGCAGGGACGGGTCGATCGGGGTAGCGAGCAGTGCACCGCCGATTGCATCGGATCCAAACTCGGTCGATGCACTCCCGCGAATGACTTCGAGACGGCGAAGCGTCTGGGAATCGATGGTAAAAAAATACTGGTTGGGGCCCTGGCGAAACGTGCTGTTGTTGAGACGTACACCGTCGAACATCATCAGCGTCTGTTGCCCGGTGAGGCCGCGGACATAGGGCGAGCCCTGGGCATGTGCTGTTTGTTGCACATACACACCTGGCTCATAGCGCAAAGCATCGGGTGCCGACCGCGGAAGCCGTTCGTCGAGGTCGCGTCGGGTGACGACCGATGCAGCCCGCCGACGGTGCGTCGGGCCCTGTTGCCGGTGGCCGACAACCGTACGAGCCTGCGGGTCGCTCGCAGATTCCTCAGGGTTCGATGGACGAGGTTGCCCCGAATCGGCCGACTCGCGCCCCCCTCCATCTTGTGGTCCGGAAGCTCCGACGACTCCCGCGCCGTGACCTGCCCCGCCTCCTCCAGAAGCCTGCGCCGTACCGGGTGAGACACGCACCAAGCACACTGCGGCGAGCCAGAGTTGCAGTTGCGTTCCCACGATCGGGATTGTCGGTCTGAAGACGAGCACCGGCAATCACTGCCTTGGGGAGTCACAACGCGAGGACGACTTGCAAACGTAAGTTCCTTCACGCGAAGCAAAAAGATCTAGAAGTGAGACGGCACCCGGCGAGATTGTATGCGCATGCAATCTCCCCGACTCCCTATCTTTTTGTATCAACAAATACTGTGCGATCGTCACTTCGGCGGCGGGCGGCGAAGCTCGTGCAAGAGGACTGCTTCGGGGGTTCCGACCTCCGGTTCTTCGCAATAGCCCCACTGCACATCGGGTGGCAACGACATCAAAATCGACTCGGTCCTGCCCCCCGTTCGCAGACCAAACACAGTCCCGCGGTCGTGGAGGAGGTTAAACTCGACATAGCGACCACGACGCAATGCCTGCCACCTGCGCTGCTGGGGGGTGAAAGGCGTGCCGAGACGCCGGCGTAAAATGGGCTCGTAGGCCGGCAAAAAAGCTCCCCCTCCGGCGCAGAGAAACGCCAGTAACGCATCCTCGTGCCCGGATTTTTCGGGGTCGACAAACAGCTTGTCAAAAAAAATCCCGCCCACCCCACGACGCTCACCGCGATGGGGCAGGTAAAAGTAGCGATCGCACCAGGCGGAGAACGCCTCGTAGTCGGCGTGCTCGCGATGTTCGGCACACACGCGCTGCCACACCCCGTGGAAGTGGTCGCGGTCGTCGGCGTAAAAATAGTAGGGCGTCAAGTCTGCCCCGCCGCCAAACCACCGCTTGGCGCCCTGCTCGATGTAACGGAAGTTGGCGTGGACCGTCGGGGCGTGGGGATTTCGCGGATGAAGGACGAGCGACACCCCGGTGGCAAAAAACGTCCGCCCCTCGCCGGGAAGTTCACGGGCAAACGTCTCGCTCAGCTCGCCGAACACCACGGAGGTGTTGACGCCCGCCTTCTCGAGCACGGCACCGTCGCACAGGACCCGGGTCAGTCCCCCTCCCCCGCCTTCACGTTCCCAGCGGTCCGAGGCAAATCCCCGCGGCGAGCCATACTGGCGCTCAACCGCTTCGAGGCCGTCGCAGATCTGGGCTTGAATCGCCTCGACCGCTGCGACTGCCCGAGCTTGAAAAGAACTCAACGCATTGCCAGACATCGTCGGGAGTGTAGCCCACCGGGTGTGGAACCGATGCGTCCCCGTGGCGCGTGCCTTCATCGGCGAGGCCTCGCCCTACGTGTGTCGAGGCATCACGATCGGGACCTCGGCGAAGTTGCTGGTACCCACTCCATCTCCTGCGAGTAAAGACCACCGCGCTCACAAAAACACCGCGCTCACAAAACACCGCGCTCACAAAAAGTCGCGTACAGTGACGCGTGCTCGAACCACCGCCCATGTCCGCTGAACGCCTCCAAGAAGCGGTTGCCGGGCTCAGCGGACTATTTGGGTTTGTCCTCGTTCCGATGTTTGCCGCCTGGATCCGCCTGTTGTTGCGAATGTTGGAAACGGACCCACGCCAGAGTCTCGGCGCGCGCCGGGGAGTACCGACCACGGCCCTTGCGCGTGCGTTGTTGTTGTCCCTGCTACTCGTGTTTTTTCTCGGCAACTGGCAGTCGGCCGGGGCTGAGCTACGCGAGTTGCGACGCGAGGCGGCTGTACTTGGACCCTCACTCGCGGGCCTCGGGATCGGGCTACTGATGTGGTCGATCTACGCGGTCGCCTATCGCCTACTACGGGCTGACTACTTGCGTCACCGCGCCGCCCGGAGAATGGGGCGACTACTCTAGCTGTCTTTGATGCAAATACATCTTCCTGCGTCGACCCGACGTTTTTAAACTTGAAATTGCATCCTTCGAAACGACAGAGACCGCCTCGTGGGCGGTCCCTCAGCACATTCGTGCCTGGTTAGTTGGCCGACTTGCGTGTAGTCGTCTTCTTTTTGGCGGTCTTGCGCTTGGCGGTCTTGCGCTTGGTGGTCTTGCGCTTGGCTGCCTTCTTTGCGGTCTTCTTTTTGGCGGTCTTGCGCTTGGCTGCCTTCTTTGCAGTCTTCTTCTTGGCTGCCTTCTTTGCAGTCTTTTTCTTGGCGGTCTTGCGCTTGGCTGCCTTCTTTGCGGTCTTCTTCTTGGCGGTCTTGCGCTTGGCTGCCTTCTTTGCAGTCTTTTTCTTGGCGGTCTTGCGCTTGGCTGCCTTC
>CAZUPD010000071.1:0-39062 GCA_964621785.1 uncultured Nannocystaceae bacterium | reverse complement strand
GCTCTAATTGGGCAAACGCGGTCCGCAATTCGGCCTCGGACGCGAGCGGGGGGTCGGGATAGGTACCGCGGGTACGCAGGGGGCGATGCGAACTCACCCCTACTTCCTGCGCGAGGCGCAAGCCCTGATCGTGTACTTCGCCCTGCAGCTCGGTGACGGCGAGTTGGGCCTCGGCGACGGCAGCCCGTGCGGTCGCAACTTCCATGACGGTCGCCGCCCCACCTTTGCGGGCCCGGTCGAGCAGGGCGAGGAGCATCTCATCGGTCTGCAGTGCCGCCTTGGCTTCGGCGAGCCGGAGTTCGGCGGCGTGCAAGTCGACCCAGGCCCGGGCAGCGCCCAGCGATTGTTCGAGGGAAGCTGCGCGCAGGGACGCAGCAGCAGCATCGCTTTCCGCCACCGCGGCCGCCCGTCGCTTGCGGCCAAAACGCCCGAGTCGCCACCCTTGCGAGAGTGTCACTTGAACTTCCAAGCCCGGTTCATCGGCCCCTGGCAAGCGTCCGCCCGGCATCACCGTCAGCTGTGGGTTTTGGCTGAGCGCCGGCAGCTCCGAATCGGCTCGCCGGCGCGCAGATAGACTCTTACGAACGCCGACGAGGCCAGGGGTTTGTGCGCTGAGACCGATCGTCTCGTCGAACGACAGCGCTTTCGAAGCCGACGGCGGGTGGGCATCGTGGTGTGCCGAGCTGGCCGAGACGTCCGGCTCGGCTGCGGCTGCGTTCGAGACCGCGAGGATCATCGGCAAGCTCAACATCCCTACAAAGCGCAGACATCTTCGCGGCGGGAGCATGGCGAAACCATGGCACGCACCGCGAAGCGGAGTTTGAGCCCAACATAAGAGTTCTCTTAGGAGCACAAGTTGGGCAGTGCGAGCTCACCGCTTTTCTATTTGGGACCGGTAGACTGTGGGGGCTTTTCCGTAGCGTTTTTTGAAGCTGCGACTGAAGTGGGCACTATCGGCAAAGCCGCAGACGTAGCCGATATCGGTGGAGGAGAACGATGTCTCCCGCAACAGACGCGCGGCCTCGCGGTTGCGGATTCGATCGAGTACATCGCTGTAGCGCTCGCCCTCTGCTGCGAGTGCCCGTTGCAACGTTCGCGGCGAGAGGCCGAGGACTTGGGCGACTTGAGAGACCCGCCAGGTTCGCCCGAGATCGCTGCGGACGACTCGCTCGACGCGAGCAGCGGGCCCCATGGCCTCGTCGAGGACAGGGTCTTCAACGGTGGTCAACAGGAGTTTGTCGAGCCCTGGCATCGGCTTGCGCGTCGGAACAAACTCCGTCCATTCGAAATGCCAAAGTGCGTAGTTTCCCCCGCTTGCCGGCGCCTCGATTTTGCCGCGCTCGTACACCCAGCGCATCGGGGCGGCACTTTCCGGCAAACGGCAGCGCAGGTTACGGCACCCGATTTCAGCGAACAGCGGGAAGTGTTGGCCGAGTGCCGCCAAATCCTCGCTGTCCTCGGGGGGTTCGGACTCTGGTCCGGTGTGGCGAAGCGTGAGCGAGTTCTCACTTTCCGCTTCGATCTGGACGCGGTGGCGGGAGTGAAAAAAAGCCGCGAGTCGGGCCTCCTTCTCGATCATTAGCCGCGGCGAATCGGAGTTGAGTAACACGAACAGGAGCGGATGCTGCAAGTCGGGTATCAGCTCACCACAACGAAGCAGCGCCACGCCGCCGTCGTGCTCGAGGAGCTGGGCGAGGAGGTGACGATAGGGGCGCAAGGGAATCCCCTCGTCGCCCGAGGCCAGCAGACGATCGGCGAGCGCGTGGTCTTTGAGCGCCTCGGGTACCGCAGCGCGAACCCCATTGAGTACGATTCCGGCAATGAGGTGCTGGATCCGGCCGGGCACACCGGATGGTACCTCGTCGCCGACCTCGGAATCCACAAACGACACTACCGTCGCGAGTACAGTTTCATATGGAGACGGTCGTGTGATCGTCAACTGTCGCGTAGCGAACGCGCGAGGAGTGCCGGGGAAATCCTGTGAATCAGGTTTGCAACGGCTGCCTTGCCGACACGGACAACCGGTTTTCTTGCTTCGATCCCGGCGATGCAGGCATGGGCGACGACGACCGGAGCGATGGCTCCCTGTGCCCGCTCTCCTGCCATCTCGGTGGCGACAAGTGGTGGCACCAATTCCATCACGTGGACCCCTTTGGGAGCGAGTTGGTAGCGAAGAGAGGTTGTCCACGAGGACAGTGCCGCCTTAGTTGCGCAGTACACCGGGGCACACCGTTTGGGCGTGAGGGCCAAAACCGAGGTGACGTTCACGAGCGAAGGTGCAGGCGATGCCAAGAGTTGATCGAGGATCGCGTGGGTCACCCGGATCGGCCCCAGGAGATTGGTCGCAACTTCGAGATCGACGTCGGCGACGTCGACCGCTCCCGTGAAATCGATTTCGCGTTGGATCGCGGCGCAGTTGATCAACACATCGACACCGCCGAGGCTGGCGACCGCATTTGCGAGGGATGCAATATCCGCCGTCTCGGTGACATCGCAACAAATCCCCTGGAGACCGTATTCCTTGCCGACTCTTTGGACACTTTCTGGCCGAGCACCGCAGACGAGTACCCGGGCACCCTGCTTTCTGTACTCCAGGGCAAGTGCGCGCCCGATCCCACGCGTCCCACCGGTGATCACAACACGAGTTTGGTTCGATTTTTTCATCGTCGTCGTCCTTTGGCCAAGCTCGCGGCTCGGCAACGTACACAGGTTGTATGCCGGTCTTCCGATGGGTTCTTGAAGCGTGGCGCCACCGGGGTTGGATGAAACGGCCTGGCGTAAATCTCCATCTCCGCTGTCGCGGCAACACAAGGCTCCTGAGCCTGGATGAACTACTTTTTGAATATGAGCATTCCATCCCGATATCTCGTTCGCGGGGGCATGGCCCTCCTCACAGTCTGCTTGCTCTCATTAACATGTAGTTGCAAGCATGTTCACACCGAAATGGTCATCGATGCTCCGGTTACGACTGTTTGGGACATACTCGCGGACACCGAGGCCTACCCGACGTGGAACCCGTACCACGTCCGGGTCGACGGCGTGCTAGCAAAGGGAGAGCGCCTAGAGGTCGAAGTCCACAAACCCAATGGCCATGAACTCGTGATCCATCCGCGGGTTGAGGTGCTCGAACCAGAGAAAAATCTGACCTGGGGCGGGGGCGTTCCCGGGATCTTTGTCGGTCATCACGTGTTCCTCCTCGACCCTCTCCCCGGCGATCGCACGAAACTTGTGCACAAAGAAACCTTCCGCGGAATCGCGGTACCATTTGCCGAGCTCGACACCATTGAAGAGGGCTACGAGCAGGTCAATCGAGCGCTCGCCAAGCGGGCCGAAGCCCGTTGTCAGTAGGTTGCCGAGGTGGTGTGCGCGTTGATTCGTCACACGCAATGACCTTCATTCTTTTCGACACATGCGTAGCCGGCGACGAAATGCTCGAGGGGAGATTCCGTGCCACTTTTTAAATGCCCTCGACATCCCGGACTCGTGGGCATAGCCGACCAACGAGGCGATCTCACAGATTGCGAGGTCGGACGTTTCGAGGTAATGCTCGGCGAGCCATTGCCGGGTTTGCTCGACGATCCCAGAGAATGATGACCCCTGGCTACGCAGGCGTCGTTGGAGGGTGCGTCGACTGCAGCAGACGGTTCGGGATATTTCCGCCAGGCGCACACTGTGACCCGCGGACAAGCGTTCGACGATTGCTTTTCGAACCCTGTCCGAAAATACAGGTGATGGGATCTGTTGTGCGCGACGCTCGGCATAGGCGCAAAGTGCCTCGAACAGTAGCGGGTCGGAGCGACCCGTCGAGCGTTGCCAGAGGGAGAGGGGGAAAACCAACTCAAACCGACGCGCCGAGAACCGCGGTGTCACACCAAAAAATGACGTCAGCAGGGAGACGTCCTGGGGACGTGGCCTTGCGTAGGCAAAGCAGACCTGACCCGGGGTAAATGGAGTACGCCAAGCGAGTCGGGCCCGTACGATGAACGTTGCGGCGTTGAACTCCTGGGCGTAGCGCGGCTTTCCACCGGGGTCGCCCGGATCATCAAACCACAGATGAACATTGGAACCGTTGCGTTCGACGATGACCCGCGACTCGTTATTGACGATCGTTCCAAACTGGGCGATTGCTGAAAATGCATCGCCGACGGTTTGACAGTGGGTAAATAGGTGATCGAGGACCCCATAGGCTCCGAGGGGCAACACCTGTGCCGCGCGCAGTGACAGGTCGCTCGTCGAACAGCGAAGTATCGCATTTCGCCACAGGCACCGGGCCGACTCTCGACTCACACGCAGATCGGGCTGGGCGAGTGCAATCCCGTCGAGTGATGCCCGGATCAACAACGGCGTAGTGTCGACACCGAGGTCTGTCAGTGCCAAGAGCAGGGCGTGACAGTGGGCCGCGTGGATCGTCGCCACAGGAATCCGTGGTTTCGTTGGTCTCCAAACAGCACCGACCAATCTCGTAGCCGTATTGTGTCTTCTCATGGATACACCTTTGCGATTTTGCTGCCAAAGCTTGGTGAGAAGGGATATGCCCAATGGTGTTTGTAGGGCACCCCGGGCGCACCGACTTGCACAAACATGACGCAGGTGTTGGATCGCGACGCCGGCGAAAACCAATCGAAGTAGTGGGCGGACATTGGCGCGACGTGATAGGCGATTGGCGTGCTCGAGATAAGGACATCACATACGCTGAACAAATGCGTGCATCGATGAATCGTTTCGTGATTGGCCCCGTGTTCCTCAATCTGTGGGGGTGCAGCGCGTCTGTGGATACGCAGGCTACAGAAGATACCCGCGCGACGGTTGCCCCTGTCGAGGAGACTGCCGTGCCGTCGAGCGAAACAGACGAGACTGCGGGAGTCTCGGTGTGCACTGGCGTGGCGCTCGAGTTACCGCGTGGCGGTGCGATCGTCGTCGATGGTCAAATCAGTCCTGGAGAGTGGGACGATGCTGCGGTGGTTTCGATATCTGCGGGCGAGGGGTGGTCTGTTCCGGTTCACTACAAGCACGACGGCGAAGCACTGCTCGTCGCGTTTGAACACCTCGCCGCGGGGCCAACATTCGCGTTTCCAGAGATTGTGGTCGACGTCGCTTCCGACCAGGCCACAACCTGGCAGGATGACGACTGGTGGTTTCACGCCTCGGCAACCGATTGCTCGTCACGCGGTCAATATGAAAACTACGACAACTGCACACTTGAAGCCGCTGACTGGCAAGCGAACAACTCGAGTCAGATGATGCTGGCCGATCGCGTCGAGTTTCGCCTGCCGTTTTCAACCCTCGGCTGGACCTCAATCGACCGGGCAGACATCGGGCTTGCCTTCAGAGTCTCCGATACACTCGGTTTTTCGGTCCACTGGCCCGAAACCGCTACGATCGAGTCACCTGTGTCGTGGGCGAGCCTGACAGTCTGCGACCCCCAACCGAGCTAAAAATCGCGCTGGCACCTTTGTCCAAACGCACCGTCACCTCGGTGCAAGTCGGTCCCGACCCGGTTGTGTACAACTCGACCACGGATGAAAACATCGGGAAGCGGAGGTCGAAAGGTGAAACAATGTCATACAATTTGGATTGTCGCGAGTCTATTGTTGGCGTGTGCCGATGAGGACGATGGTCGCGGGAGTACCGGGGCGTCTTTGTCCACATCTGCTGAGGTTGATACGAATACCAGTGTGGGACCTGCGTCCGGTACAGACGCGACCGCAGTTGCTCCATCGTCGGGGGAGTCCACAGATGAAACCGGAGCATTCGCTACCAGTGAGATGGAGACATCGGATACCGGTGGCGAGGATCCGGCGGATGCCGACTGTTGGATGTGTGACGATGCGTCGACCGTGACGGACCGAAGGGTTGGCATCGGTACAGACGATCCCCATACGGTACTGCATCTCGCGTCGAACGACGAGGTGGCGTTTCCGGTGACCCTGACAATCGAATCCACGGATCCGGATATCGTCGATCGCGAAATGATCCTCCTGCGAAATCGTGGAGGCTCGCGGATCCACCTCGAGAACACGCTCATGGGCAAGACATGGCGGATCTCGACACCGAACAATTACGGTCGCATGGACTTTGGAGTCGCCGGATCCGGTGTGGTTGAGATGGCGATCAGTGAGGAGGGGAACCTCTCTGTGCACAATGACATCATTGCCGGCGGAACGATTTCCGAAGGTTCAGATGTCAACATCAAGGAGAACTTCCAATCTGTCGATTACGCGACTGTGCTCGAAGGCGTTGCCAACCTCGATGTGTTCGAATGGAACTACATCGCCGATGATGATGGCATTCGCCACTTTGGTCCCGTGGCCCAAGATTTCTTCACCGCCTTTGGTCTCGGCCGCGATGATGTGCACATTGCGATGGCGGATATCGGCGGTGTCGCGTTCGCCTCGATCCGCGCACTCAAGGAACGCCTCGATCAGAAGGATGCCACGATCCGTGCGCTCGAGGCCCGTCTCGACCGGCTCGAACAACGGTTTCACTAAAACAACACATTGACGCCACATGGTCAGGAGTTGGCGCGACAGGATAAGTGGTCGACGCTGAGGCGTGGCTAGATAGCGGGGATAGACATGAACACATTCATACAGTTTCCACAGTTGAGGGAGCCTGTCGACGTCGACGAGGCACACGTGCATGGACTGTCGCTCAACCAGCGGTCTTTGGTCTTCATTCAGGAGTTGGCACCGGAGAGTACTGCGTACAATCTGGGGCTCGCATACCATCTTCATGGTCGACTCGAGCCCGAGCAGCTGCGCCGTGCGCTTCGGTTGCTTGGGCTGCGCCATCCCGAGTTGTGTGCCCGTGTTGTCCATGATTCGGTTAACTGCGATCGTGATTTGGCCGATGCGTTGATCGTCGAGGCGGAAGTCGGACGCGGGGACCTCGAGGAGCGCGCGAGGATCCTGTTCCATCGCCCGCACAGGCTCGAGGATGGCGTGTTTCGGGCGAGCCTGGTGCCAGTTGGTGCGGACGAGTGTGGGCTGGTGATCGGGGTGCATCACGCGTTTGCGGATGGAACGTCGTTGGCGCTGATCGACCGGGAACTGTCGGAACTTTTGCGGGCAGTCAAGGAGCGGGAGGTCCCGGCACTCCCAGCACCTGGGAAACCCTACGCGGATTTTGTCGCCTGGCAACACACGATGCTTGCGAGTGAGCAAGGGCGCCGTGACCTCGATGCATGGGCTTCTCATCTGCACGGGAGCACCGATACGTTGGAACTTCCATTCGCCCAGGCACGCCCCGCAAGTCCGCGCTATACAGGCCGGGCACTCGATTTCGAACTGCCGATTGAACTGGCAAAAGCCGCGCGGGGACTGGCGCGCAGGTTCAATGTATCGACCTATCGGGTACTGTTGTCTGCATTTTTTGCCCTCATGTCTCGCGTCACCGGGCAGGATGATTTGACGATCGGGACGTTTGTGCGTGGTCGGCCGTCCTCAGAGTACGACAATACGTGTGGCCACTTTGTCAACTCGTTGCCCCTGCGGATCGAGCTTACAGGGTGCTCGTTTGGTCAGCTTGTGGGTCGGGTCGATACTGAAGTTGCGCGCGCGTTGATGCTTCAACATACGCCGTTTTTGGCGATTGCGGATCGGGTGGCGCCGCGGCGAGTCGTCGAGCGCAATCCGCTGTTTAACGTGATGTTCGGGGTCCAGCGAGACACGGCAGATGTGTTGACAATGCAGCGGGTGGCGACGCAGTTCGGCGGCTTGCTCGGGTCACGCCTCCCGCTCGGCTACAACGAAGGAGCGATGGATCTGCTGGTGACGTGTCACTACGAGGGGGAGCGGATCTTTTGTTCATTCAAGTATAGCGATGGGCTGTTCCCCTCGCGTGCGCCGATCGAGCAACTTGCACAGCAATATCAGCGTATGCTCGGTGCTGCTGTGGCGGAGCCACAGACCCGCGTCGGGGTGTTGCCGTTGCTGTCAAAGGAGGACCGCGACTCGCTGGTTGCACCGATTTCACATCCCCGTGCAGACGCGTTTTCGAGTGTCCATGCGCGGATGCTGGCATTTGCCACCGAGAACCCGAATGTCCCAGCTGTCGACTTTGGCGACGCCACCTTGACCTACGGCGAACTCGGTCGCCGGTGTGCCCGTGTGGCGCGTCGGCTGGTCGACGTCGGGGTGGGGAAAGGGGACTTGGTGGCGCTGTTTGTCGCCCGCTCACCCGAGTTTTTTGTCGGACTGTTCGCAGTCCTCATGGTCGGCGCGGCCTATGTTCCACTCGACCCATCCTACCCGCCGCAGCGGCTCGCGTTCATGGTCGAAGACTCTGGGGTACGGGTGATGATCGCAACCCGCGAGGTCGAACCTCCCGGGAGTGTCGAGCAGGTTGTGTACGTCGACGACGAGGCTCTCGATGGTCGGCAGACACCGCTCCCGGTAATTGTCGAGCCGTCGGATCGAGCCTACGTAATCTATACATCCGGGTCGACGGGCCGGCCCAAGGGGGTGGAGGTCCCGCACGGGGCATTGGCCAATCTCATGCACGCGATGCGCCGCGAGTTTGCGGTCACACAGGGGGATGTGATGCTGAGTGTGGCCCCGTACTCGTTCGACCTCTCGGTGCCCGACCTGTTTTTGCCGCTGACAAGTGGCGCGCGCGTGCGTGTGGCGTTGCCCGGACAAAGGGTCGACGGCGAGGCGCTACGGCGGTGCTTGGAGGAGCATCGGGTGACCCTATTCGCGGCCACGCCGTCGACATGGCAATTGTTGATCGCAGCGGGTTGGCAGGGGACGCCTGGACTGCGGGTGATGTGTGGCGGGGAAGCGATGTCTCAGCAACTCGCCAGTGAGCTGACAAAGCGCTCAGACGCAGTGTGGAACCTGTACGGGCCGACCGAGGCGACCGTGTGGACGACGTTGTGGCGTGTCGAGCGAGATGCGCAGCGCGTGGTGTTGGGGCAGCCACTAGACCACATGCGGGTCGTCGTACTCGATCGCAACGGCGAGTTGGTACCGAGGGGAGTCGTCGGCGAGTTGTGTATCGGCGGTCCCGGGCTTGCGTTGGGCTACCTCGGACGCCCGCAACTGACAGCCGAGCGGTTTATCGCCGATCGCGTGACCCCAGGGGCCTCGCCGGAGGATCGACTGTACCGCACCGGCGACCTCGCCCGCTGGCACCTCGACGATACGCTCGAGTATCTCGGGCGCGCAGATCACCAGGTGAAGGTCCGCGGGTATCGCATCGAACTTGGCGAGATCGAGGCTGCACTCGAGGGGTCCAGCTCCGTGCGTCAGGCCGTTGTGATCGCGCGCGAGGATCGTCCGGGAGATGTCCGTTTGGTCGCCTATGTCCGGCCCGAGACGCCGGGCGAGCTCGACGAACCGCTCCTGCGACGGACGCTGGCGGCGGGGCTCCCGGAGTACATGATTCCCGCCCATTTCGTCGTGCTCGCGCAGTTTCCACTGAACACCAGTGGCAAGATCGATCGCGCGGCCCTGCCTGCGCCGGTTGTGTCGTCTCGAGGCGGGACAGCTGTGGGCGAGCAAACCGATGCCGAGCGTCGGATCGCCGCGATTTGGGCGGAGGTTCTCGGGTGTGAGAGCGTTGGAGTGCGCGACAACTTCTTTGACCTCGGCGGCCATTCGCTGCTCGTCGCGGAGGTTGTCAAGCGCTTGCAGGTACAACTACATCGCCCGGTGTCGATGATCGCAATGTTTCGCCATCCGACCGTCGAGGCACTTGCGCGTGCGCTTGGGTCCGGTCCGCCACCCGCAAAGGACCGTCAACCCCAGGTTGTCGAGGCAGCTCAACGCACCCGGACCGGGGAGGTGGCAATCATCGGCTGGAGTGGTCGTTTCCCCGGTGCCAACTCGGTCGACGAGTTGTGGCGGGCTGTGTGTGCGGGCGAGGTTTTGACCTCCAAGCTAACGCAGGAGGAGCAACGCGCCGAGGGGGTATCGCCCAAGCTCCTCGGGCATCCGGACTATGTCGCGGCAAAAGGGGTTCTCGAACACGGCGATTGTTTCGATGCCGCGTTTTTCGGCTACAGCCCGCGCGAGGCTGAGACCATGGATGCGCAACAGCGGGTGTTCCTCGAGTGCGCATGGTCGGCCGTCGAGGCTGCCGGGTACGATCCGACCCGGATCGAGGGTCGTGTCGGTGTCTTCGGGGGCGCAGGTTCGCATTTCTTCTCCGATCGATCACCCGCCCACCCACGCGGCGAAGACCCGGCCGATCGCTACCTGTCGATCGCCGGCAACACGCACGATTTCCTCACCGCCCGGGTTTCCTACAAGCTCAACCTGCGGGGCCCGAGTGTCAATGTGCAGACAGCCTGCTCAACCTCGCTGGTCGCGGTGCACATGGCTTGTGCTGCCCTGCGCGAGGGCGAGTGTGAGGTGGCGTTGGCCGGTGGTGTGTGTGTGACCTGGCCGATCAAAAGTGGCTATGTCTATCAACCGGGTGGCACGATGTCCTCCGACGGGGTTTGCCGACCCTTTGATGCCGCGGCCGAAGGCATGTTGTTGGGCAACGGGACGGCAGTGGTCGTACTCAAACCACTCGAGCGGGCGCTCGCCGACGGTGACACGATCCACGCTGTCATCCGCGCAACTGCGGTGACCAACGACGGGGACGACAAGATCGGGTTTACGGCGCCTAGCGTGACCGGGCAGCGGGAAGCGATTCGCGGCGCGCTGACCCGGGCAGGACTCGAGCCCGAGGACATCGGGTTTTTGGAGACCCATGGGACAGGTACACGCCTGGGCGACCCGATCGAAGTTGCAGCTGTCGGCGAAGCCCTCGGGCCGCGTTCGACACCCCGGTACCTCGGCGCGACGAAGGCCAACGTCGGGCATCTCGACGCCGCAGCCGGTGTGACCGGTCTGATCAAAGCAGCGCTGGTGGTTCGCGATGGTGTGATCCCGCCTGTGGTCGGCTTTCGTCAGCTCAATCCCGAGGTCGATCTCGAGGTTGCCTCGCTCGTCATCCCGACCGACCAAGTCCCGTGGCCCGAAGGACCGACGCACGTGCGGCGTGCAGGTGTGACCTCGCTGGGCCTCGGTGGCACCAATGCCCATGCGATCGTCGAGCAGCCGCCACCGGAAGAACTGCGCAGGCACGATGGACGGCCGGAGGTTGTGGTTGTATCGGCGAAGACCGAGGCGGCTGTCCATCGAGCTTGTACCAACCTCGCAAACCATCTTCGGACGTTGCCCACAGCACATCTCGGTGACGTTTGCTTCACCCTGCAACAGGGGCGACAGGAGATGCCGTGGCGACGTGCTGTCGTGGCCCGGAGTCCGGCACTCGCAGCCGAGGCGTTGGCGCAGCCGGCCTCGGCCGCGATGGTGCGTGAGCGGCCTCCAGTGGTGTTTTTGTTTCCCGGCGTCGGCTGCCAGTACGCCGGCATGGGCCGCGAACTCTACGATGCACAACCGGTCTACCGCGAAGTTGTGGATACATGTATCACCGCGTTCGAGCGCGCGGGGATAGGTGAGCTGCGCGAGTTGCTGTTCGCCGACAACGTCGACTGGGAGGTTGCCGATCGGCGGCTGCGCTCGCCGGCCCTCCACATGCCCGCGATTTTCACCGTCGAGCTAGCGGTTGCTCGTCTGCTGATGTCCTGGGGCTTGGTACCCGACGCGATGTGTGGCCGCAGTCTCGGTGAGATCACAGCCGCGTGTGTCAGCGGAGTGCTCGCACTCGACGAAGCTGTTCGCCTAGTCGCCCTGCGCGGGGTGCTGTGTGCGGAGCACGGGGAGGGCGGGATGCTCGTGGTCCAGCGCGCCGCCGGCGAGATGGAGCAGCGTCTCAAGCCCCCGGTCGCGGTCGCAGTGGTGACCGCCCCGAATGTCTGTGTTGTCGCCGGGCCCGTGCAAGACCTCGAAACCATCGAGCGCGAGCTGGTCGCCGAAGGTGTCCGCCACATTCGGCTCCCGGTCGATGCGGCACTTCACTCGCCGATGCTCGAACCTGTGGTCGCACCGATCAACCACCTCGCAGCGAGCTTTGCCAAGCGCGTGCCGTCGATTCCGTACTACTCCGGAGTGACCGGCGATCGGATCGCAGCGGGTGACCTTCACGAACCTGACTTTTGGGGCAGGCACGTGCGCGACCGGGTATTGGCAGACGCGTGTTGGCAGTCGTTGTTTCGCGACCTCCCCGGGGCTGCGCTGCTCCAGGTCGGTCCCGGCCATGCAATGGTTGCATCTGCAAGGATTCATCCGGCCTCCGCTGACATCCGCTGTGCGCTGACATCGATGCCCGGAGCGCGAGCCGGCGGGGATGCCCACGAGGCGTTGTTGCGCGGTGTCGCCGGCCTGTGGACGAACGGAGCCACGCCCGATTGGGGGAAGATGCGCGGCCCAGGTGACGGGCGAAGGGTGCCGTTGCCGACCTATCCCTTCGCCAGGGTACCGATCCCACGGCCGGATCGTCCGCTCGCGGCTCCCGTCAAGGACGAGTCGGTTGTCGTGCGACCGCCGACGGACATCGCATGGGAGGCGAACTGGCGGCAAGCTCCGGCCGTCGACCTCCCCGAAGTGATGGCGCCCGAGGTGTGGTGGTTGTTCTCCGATGGCCGCGAACTCACCGATGCGCTGCGCACGTGGGCGACCGAGGCGGGACATACCGTGGTCCAGATTCGTCCGGGCGAGGCATTTCGCGAATGTGTCGACGGTGTGGTGACCGTGCGTCCAGACAGCGCCGACGACATCAACGCTTTGGTCGATGCACTCGTCTACATCCACGGTTTCCCCACCCGGATTGTCCATGCCTGGGGTGTGCATTCGTTCGCCGATGGGAGCGAGACAGACGAGTGCCTCGTCGCCCGCACGGGTCTCAGCCTCGCTGTGCTGGCACGGAAGCTCCAAGGACTCCAAGGACTAGAGGATGTGCAACTCCTGGCGGTCGCGCGCGGGACACTGGCAGTGTTTGACGGCGAGCCGTTGCGACCCGCGAGTGCGACCCTCCTCGGTGTTTCACAGGTTGTGTCGATGGAGTGTCCTGCGCTTCGCTGTCGCTGTCTCGATCTACCGGTCGACGGCGATGAGCAAAGCGCAGCGGCGGGAATCTGGCGCGAGCTCTACCGCCGCGACGATGAACCAGTCGTCGCGGTTCGCGGTGGCCGTGCGTGGATTCAGGAGTATGTGCCGGTTTCGTTGATGGTACAACCACCTCCACCGCTGCGGGACAACGGCGTCGTCGTGATCACGGGAGGCCTTGGGGGGCTCGGGCTCACGATCGCTGCCCATCTGGCCCGGCGCAGTCGGGCGAAGCTCGTCCTGTTTAGCCGCACCGGTTTGCCGCCGCGGTCGCAGTGGGAAACCTGGCGTAAGAGCCATGCTGATGACGATCGCACGAGCACACGGATCGCGGCGGTGGAGGCACTCGAGGCCGCGGGTGCGCAGGTGCTTGTGGTCGTCGGGGATGTCGCGTCACGCAGTGACACGCAGCGGGCACTGGAGACCGCTCGCACCCACTTTGGCACCATCCATGCAGTCTTCCACGCCGCCGGGGTATTCTCATATACACCGATCTCCGCGGTTACGCCTGAGAATTTTTGGGAGCCCCTGCGGCCAAAGCTGAGCGGGACCCGGATGCTGCGCGAGTTGACACGGGAAGACCCACTCGATTGGTTTGTCCTGTGCTCATCGACGTCGGGTATGTGCGGTGCCTATGGAGGTGGTGCCTACTCGGCCGCCAACGCATCACTCAACTGTCTGGCTGAAACCCCGGGCCGATCGCTGCGCTCGTTCGCCTGGAGTGCGCTCAAAATGGGCATGGCGTTGAAGTGGCGCGAAGCCTGTCTCGGCCAAACGGCAATGACACAGAGTTCGGCGCTCGCGGCCGAAGATGTGGTGTCGCTCTTCGACAAGTGCCTCGCCGCGAATCAGCCAGTGATTTGGCTCGACCCCGAGGGGGGGTTGGAGCAGCGGCGCAAACTCGTCCGCTCGCTCGACTGGACCGCACTCTCGGCGGAGGATTCGCGGGCAAGCGCCGGGTCGAACGAGTCCTCGCAGGTCGTCGAAGACCTGTGGCGGGAAGTCCTCGGTGTCGCGGCCATCTCGCCTGGCGACGACTTCTTTGCCCTCGGCGGGACCTCGCTGTTGGCGATTCAACTGCTGTCGCGACTGCGCGAGCGCCTCGGCGTGCGGCGAGCGATGCGGGACCTCCTCGAACACCCGACCCTCGAGGCGTTTTGCGGACAGATCGGCGCACACACTCCGCCTGCCGTCGGCGACCCGCGGATCGTACGTTTTCGGGCTGGACGGCCGGGCGAGGCGCCGTTGTTTTTGCTTCCGCCGGCGACCGGGAGTTTGTTGTACTACCCGGCGCTCGTCGATGAACTCCCGCGAGAGCTGCCTGTGATCGGTCTGCGGCAGCCAGGTGCCGATGGTTCGCAGCCGTTGGTCAACACTCGCGAGCAGTTGCTCGCTGCGTTTTGCGACGCGTTGATATCAGCATGGCCGCGTGGACAGGTTCGTATCTGCGGCCACTCGATGGGTGGAATCTTCGCCTACCTCCTCGCCCAACGCCTGCGCCGCCAGGGACGCGACATCGAACTAGTCGCGCTCCTCGACACACCGGGCCCCGGGGAAATGAACCTCGGACTCACGACCGAGGCCAGGATCCGCGAGTACATGCGTGAAACGTCGCCAGACCTCCTCGCAACGGTCAGCGAGGGTGTCGCACGGGCGAAGGAGGCCGGTCCGGGAGTCTCCGACGAGTACCAGCTGTTCACCACCTATGGGGCGAACATTGCCATGATGCGTGACTTCTCCGTGTCGCCGTACCCAGGGCAGGGGTTGTACCTGCGCTCACGGATCCGTGACAGGGTCAACGCCCAACGGCCGGAGGCCCAGTGGATCGATCTGTTTGCAGGTGGTCTCGAGGTCCACGTCGTACCCGGAAACCACGTCACGCTGCTCACCAAGCCGCACGTGAAACACACCGCCCGGGTACTCGCCCGCGCGCTGTTGGGTGTCGGCCGGTGATTGCAGCTCACGCTATCGCTAGCTCGGTCGATGCGATTCGACCGACGCGCGTCGTCGTCTCGCTCGACCAACTCGCACGCAATCTCACCGAGATCCGCGCGCGCGTTGGCTCTGTGCCGGTCATGCCCGTGGTCAAGAGCAACGCCTATGGGCATGGCCTGATAGATGTCGCACGCCACCTCGAGCGTGCAGGTGCCGATGCGCTGGCGGTTGCCTGTGTCGATGAGGGGATTGCGTTGCGCCGGGGAGGGGTTTCGCTCCCGGTTTTGGTCCTCAGCTCAAACCCGATCGAGCAGCTTGAAGCGGCGCTGGCTGAGGGGTTGATGCCTACACTTTGCTCGGTCGACGATCTTCGCCGCGCAGATGTGATTGCCGCATCCCTCGGTCGTCCGGCCCGTGCACATCTCAAGATCGACACGGGGATGGGTCGGCTAGGCGCGCCTGTGGAGCAAGCCGTTGCTTTGATTGAGGCGTCCCAGGGGCTGCGTAACCTCGAGATCGACGGGATCTACTCGCACCTCGCCAATGCCGACGCGACCGACCTCGAGCATGCGCGTCGGCAGCTCGCGAAGTTGCGGTGGCTTCGTCAATTTGTGCTCGATCGGCGCATCACAGGGCGGTGGCACATCGCGGCCTCGGGCGCGCTCCTCCAGCTCCCCGAAGCCGACCTCGACCTGGTCCGTCCCGGGATTCTCTTGTACGGGGTCTATCCATCGACACAGGTGGCGAAGAACATCGACGTGTGTCCTGTGATGACGTGGCAAACCCGGGTTTCGTATGTCAAGGAGGTGTCTCGAGGAACAAGTGTCGGGTACGGCTCGACGTGGTGTGCACCGCGAACGACCCGCCTCGCCACCCTTCCAGTCGGGTACGGTGACGGATATGCGCGGTCGATGTCGGGACGCGCCCATGTGCTGATCCGCGGCGTCCGATGCCCGGTCGTCGGGCGGATCAGCATGGATCAGATTGTCGTCGACCTCGGGCGTGTCACGTGCCGAGTCGGGGAACAAGCGATCCTGGTCGGTCGCAGCGGCGATGAAGTTGTGCGGTGGGAGGATCTTGCCCGGTGGTCGCAGACCATTCCCTACGAGGTCTTCACCCGGATCAGTGCCCGGGTACCGCGAATGTACATACGGGGAGGTACTTAGATGGGGTGAACGGGTGAGTCCCGAGGCTGTCCGAAATACCCGTCTCGCATGTTCTCGATACCTTTTGAAGTTCCGGGAGGGACTCGAGCGTGTCGAATCCTGCGTTCGCCCGGACGGATACGCGGTATCATATCGGCGCGGTCCCCTGGCTCCGCGTTTGTAACCTCGAAGGACGTACTCCGCCGGCGCTTCGGCACCCTCAATCCTGGCAAATCACATCGGAGCTGTACGTATGAGCGCGCGCCGAGACCAGCGGGTCGGCATTCTCGTCAACGACCTTGCGGGCCTGAATCCTCAACAGGCCACAGCGATGTTGGCGCACGCGCTCACCGGTATGGTCCGCGAGGTCGCTGTGTTCGGGGTGGGCGACCTCGGTGTGGATAGTCGCGGCCAGGCCCGGGCTTGGGTTCGCCGCGCTGATCCCAGCGCCCACAACGAGATCCAGCAGATCAACGCGCTCAAGGCGGCGGAGCGGGTCGAGGTCGACCTCGACTACGACATCGTGCTCATTCGCACCAACCCGGCACGCGATACCCGTTCCTGGGCCCACGAGGGGGCGCTTCAGGTCCTGTCCGATCTGCGCGATGCAGGGGTCCGGGTCATCAACGATCCAGACGGCCTCCGGCGCACGGGCTCCAAGATTTTTCTCGGTCAGCTGCCCGAGTGGACCCGCCCGCGTATGCTCGTCTCCGCCGACGAGACCTCCCTCGAAGAGTTTGTGCGCGCGAGCGATGGCCCCTGTGTGCTCAAGCCGGTGGCCGGCACCCGCGGTTCCAGTGTGTTCAAGGTTTCGAGGGACGATCCCAACCTGCACGTCATCCTCGACGTGGTCCTGCGCAACGGCTTCGTCATTGCGCAGGCCTTCGTTCCCCAGGCGGTTGGCGGGGACACACGCGTCGTCGTGCTCGATGGGAAGGTGCTCGAGATCAACGGCGTCGCGCTGGCGATCAACCGGGTACCCAGGGCGACCGACTTTCGCTCAAACATCGCCGTGGGGGGTCTGCAGGTGCCCGGTCGCGTCACGGACGGGATGCGGGCGGTGGTTGCCGCGGTTGGGCCTATCCTCGTGCGGCATGGCGTTCGGCTCGGTGGGCTCGACTTCCTCGGCGACTACGTCTGTGAGGTCAACGTCTTCTCGACCGGTGGCTTCGTGGCCGCCTCGCGTTTTTTCAATCAACCGTTCACCCGGCACACATTGGAAGTGTTCCTCGACGAACCGTGAGGATTTCTATTTACATTTGAGGTCTGCAAAGTCGTGTTCCGCCTGGCACACATCGTCATTGTCAATGATGTCGCAAGGGAGGAATGAGAGACAAATATACCACTGTTCTTGGGCTTCGACACAGTCCGCGCCGTATTTGTTGTCGAGATAGTCGAGTTCGGCGTGGCAAAAATCAAGTTCATCTGCCCCCTCGTTGACACCGAAGCAGTCCGTGATCGCCGAAGCATATTGTTGGCAAGCGCTCGAGGGAGAACCTGTCGTGCTTGTATCGCCATTGGTCGTACTATCGCTGGTCGTTGTGGTGTCGTTACCGGTGGTACTCGCGTCGGTGGTATCCTCGTCGGTGGTACTCCCGTCGGTGGTGTCCCCGTCGGTCATGTCTGTGTCAGCGTCGGTCGTTTCGCTATCGGTTCCTGCGTCGGTTGTGTCGGAGCCATCATCGGTTGTGTCGGAGTCATCATCGGTTGTCTCGCCATCGCCGTCGGTTGTGTCGCTTGGGTGCGTGTCGTCATGATCGGTGGTCGACACGTCAGTCGTCTCATCTGTCGTCGGTAGCGTCTCGCCCTCGGTTGTTTCGGAGTTGGTATCCGTCGATGACTCGGCGTCGGAGGCAGACGACTCACTTGACTCGTCCGCAGTGGCGGTCTCCATCGTTGTCCCACTCGAGGGAAGGCAACCCGGAGCGAGCGAGGCCATGCAGAGCGTGAGAAGCAAGTGTGAGAGGGGTCGATCGACATTCATGGTACAGAATTCCTCGTTCCGTTGTGAGTATGGCGAATGAGGGTAAGAACACCAGGGCAAGAGTTTTTGCCCCGAATGGGGAGTTGGCGATTTGGGGTGCAAAATCGATCTGCGCGATCAAGGATTTTCAGTGCGTGTACATGGATGGTGGGAGAATCGCTCGCTTTTGGCCGTTGAGTGGTGCCGGGAGGCGATCCGGCCCGTGACGGCACGTTCTCACCTCGGTCGAAAAAGTGAGTCCAGCCGTGCCAAAGGCGGAGGCGAGTCGCCATCGTGGCGCGTTGACGAGGTCATGGCGTGTATCAGGCGACAGCTCGATCGACCCGTTGCCAGACTGCGCGCGTCTGACCGGGAGCGACGAAAGAAACCACGGAAGTTCGAGAGTGTGTTAAGGTCGCGAATGTACGCGCGTTTCATCAGTAGGGTGGATTGTATGTGTACGCAGAGCAGGAGGAGTGTCGATGTCCCCCAGGAAAAAACGCATACAAAAACCGTCCATTGCCTCTCAATTCGAAGACAGCCTTAAAAAACGTTCGCAGGAAGTCCAACGGGTTTTAACACAACGATTTGAGGTGCTCGACTCGATGCGCGCAGCGGTGGGTCGCGAGCTTGGTGATACGGTGACGGTCGTGCTACGGCCGTCGTGTGGCGAGCCCATGGAACTCCAGGAGATTCAGCACCCCGTGCTTTTCACCATCGAAGGGGTCTCCTTGGCCGATATCGTGGTCACATCATCGATTGATCGTGATTTTTGTTTTGTATCAATCTTGTCTGTAACTGGGGTTGAGGTCGATAAATTGCGGGTGCGGTGTCGTGATGGACACTGGGTTTGGGCGATGGACAGGAGCGCTGTGGTGCACCAAATTTGTAAAGAAGTGCTGGAGGCCGTCGAAAACCACGGGCAGGGGGCCCTTTGGCCTCCCGAGGTCGAACGAACTCAGACCGTGACTCCTTGAGTGTATTGCGCGACGTCGGCGACCGACACTGCGAACAATGGCTGTTGACGGCCCGGGGCCCGCCGCCCTATTTGTCCGTAAGGACCTGGCGCAGGCCCTCGCGCAGGGTCGCGTGAGTCTCGATCCCCTTGAGATCTAGACCGCGTTCTATCAACATCTGCGCAAATGTGGGACTGACGCCAACGATGGCCGCACGTGCCCCGAGTAGGCGTGCTGCGGCGACTGTTCGCAGTAGAATCGCGGCGCTTGACTCGGTGACTGTTGGTACTTCCGAAACGTCGATAAACACCAGTTTCGCCTGCTTGCTGGCGATTGCTGTGAGTAGGCGATCGAGCACCTGTGTCGCCCGCCGCTCGCTGACCTCACCGATCAGGGGAACGAGCAAAATCCGATCCCACACTTCGATCACCGGGACTTTGATCGTATCGATCAACTTGTTTTGAGCTTCGAGTGCGGCCTTTTGTTTGGCCGTGGTCTCCTCTAGCTCGCGAATCGAGTCGAGCCGCTTTCGCAACGCGGTGATATCAGAAATGATACCGACCAAGCCGACAATCTTCCCATCGACACGCACTGGATATTTGCGGGTCCAAAGCGTGTGGACAACCCCCGCTTCGTCCGTCAAAAACTCCTCGTTCTCGTTGGCCTCGCCCGATTCGAACAACTGGTCATCGAGCGCCCAAAACACTTCGACCTGATCGGGTGGAAAGAGGTCTGGATCGGACTTGCCTAGCAGGTCCGCCCGTGAACGTCCGAGTAATTGGCAAAATGCCTGATTGAAAACAATCCAGCGATGTTCGAGGTCTTTGACGAAAATTGGATCCGCCATGCTGTCGAGCACGACTTGGACGAAATCCAGATCTGTCGTTGCTCCCGACATCAATCGCTCCGGCCCCACGGCGAGTCAAACACTATCGTCTACCGTACCAGAGATTGTCGCTGCTTCGGAGTGAAAAACCGTCATCGACCAACCATTTCAAACGGCGAAACCGAGCAGTTAAACAGTTCCCAGCCACAAATGCGGGCTGTATCAGAAAAGCTGCACCCACGGTGTGATCACATGACTCTTGCTGACCTTCATCACCGACTTGTTGCGTTCCTATCGGGTGAATCCCATGCGGTATTCTACGCAAGAGGGCGCCGTGCGGAACTGGTCGCGATCATGGACGGACCGGAATCGAGGCGACCCGCCGCGCGTAGGGACGAGGATGGCAATCGCACTGCTACTCACGCTCGTTGCGGCGCTCGCGTCGTCGGGTTCCGACTCGCGCACTGTTTCAAATGCGCAGGACGTCGCGCAGCCGCGGCTGGTCGTCGGGCGGGGCTCCGACTGCTGGAGTCTGCGCGCGGAGCAATTCCCGGCGCTTTCCGAACGCGGCGACGTCATCGTCACGGCGAAGCGGTCGGTGAAACAGCTGAGCTCGGTTCCGGGTACCATGACCGTCGAGCTCATCAGCGTTGAGAATGGCGCTTCCACGAGGAGCTTTGAGCTGCTCCCCGACATGCAGATCCCCGAGGATGCGGCGTCGTGCCGCCGATTTCGCCGCAAGCTCGTCCGTCGCGTCCGCGAGGCCAACCGCGCGCTGGCCGAGCGTCGCTGGCAGCCGCTACAACGCCTGCCGATCGCGACGGTCGAGCGGGCGAGTACGGGTCTGTATCGACTCGAGACACAGCCCAGAGACCGCCACGTGCAGTTGGTCCTGCAGCACGGCGAGCTGATCGCACGCATCCCCGGGGTGCAGGTGCTCGAACGTCACCCGTGGAAGTTCTCAAACGCAGAGCCAGTCGCCGCCTATGGCGATCGTCAACATGGCCTTGCGGTAATCCTCGCGATGCGCTGCGCAGGAACAAACTGCACCTGCGATCCGCAGTACGAGTCGACCCTGGTGCGCTGGCGAGAGGAGACCTTCGATGCGGTCACACGACGTCCGTGCAGGCCGGAGCAGACTCCGAACTGCCTTGCCGAGAGCTACGACTTCCCCCTCGATCCGTGGCGCGCCGACTGATCGGTGCCACGACCCTCACAGGCGAGGTCGCGCGCCCCGGCCAGTGAGCACCCACGGGGCGGTGTCGAGCAGGAACCTCTTCGACTCCTCCGCGGCCTCGTTTACTCCTTCGTTCGTTGGAGGTGAAAACATGCGGATATCGATCAGCGTACCCCTGATATATGGACATTTACCTGTCCTTGGACCGCGGAATGTTCGTGAGAACGATACCTCCCGCGTGAAACCGATACTGACTGGGACAAAAGTGGGACGATTGTCCCAGACAGCTCGCTACCCCAGGGAGACGAGCAGCGGTGGGTCGCTACGTAATCATTCGGTTTTTATCGTCCTATCGAATTGCACGGCGATTGCTACTTCCAGGGCCCGTGAATATGAACACAAATGACCCCAAACAATTCTTCTCCTCATTCGCTACCCGTTGCGCGGGTCTCCTAGCACTCACCATCGGTATCTTTGCCGTGGCTGCTTGCGACACAGGCAGCGAGGTAGACGTTCGCACATTTGTAGCGGATGTTGAGATTCTCGAGGTCGATGCAGAGGTGGGTGAGGAGCTCGCCCTCGAACTCGAGGTCGGCAGTCCAGTCGAAGCAGAGGCCCTAGGCCTCTGTGACCCGGGGTATTCCGCGAGTGAAGGCTGCAGCGGTGGGACGCGAAAGGAAATCAACACAACGTGCTACTGCGGCTACGGTCCTGGAGGTCCGATCTATGTTGAGACCAACTGCGCAGGCTATCCAGGAACCCACGTCTGCTGTGCGGCTGCCTGCAGCGATGGTGAAGGTGAAGACGGACTGGACTGAGCAAACCGAGGTCACCCCATCGACCTCGAAATGTAGTCTACTCGGTAAATTCAATTTACCATGATGATACAATGATATTTTCCGGTCCATACCATCTTATGCACGGTATGGACCGGAAGCACATCCGAACCACGAACGTCATCGAGTCTTCCTTCGATGGTGCTGAAACATCCAAGACGCTCAAAATTGGAGGGTTGATGATTTTCGGCTCCGGACGGACTTAGCGAACAGGTGCGAGGATCAACGCGCGACCGTCAGCTCAATCGGCGCTGAGACAGCTTCCTGCCATGTCGAAGCTCAAGAACGAACGCGAGGTGGGCGGGGGGCGCAGTGACTCCGTGCGCACGTAGCCGCGGACAGGTCCCCAGACGGTGTTGGCCTCCACGTGACTCCACTCGGCGCCGCGTTCGACTAGGGATGCGCTGACGTTGTCGTGGTACGCGAACGCGATGTGAGCGTTCGTTGAGCGTTCGGAGTGCAGCCGGGCACCTTTGGCGACGAAGACGATCGGTTCACGACGCCTCCCCCCGCCTGCCCATCCCGAGATCCCCATGGGTGGCTCTTCGACCTCAGGGAGCGCTGGCGCGACCCCGTGGACCAGCGCGGCGCCGACGTCGAAGGGGCCGCGACGGAGGTCGAGCCACGCCACGATCTCAACGCCTTCCTCGCCCCGCGCGAGTACGGTCGCCGAGTTCGCCTGGATCTTTGCGCGCACGGATCCGTCTTGTCCGAGTACATCGAAGGGGATCGCGCGGTCGAGGAATGACTCCTCCCCCCCGACGCTCAACGTCAACGCGTCATCGTCCACCCGAAAGATAGGGCCAAGTCGAGCGTGCCGGAGGACGCCCGTGACATCGGGGCGGGTTGAGAGATGAACAACGGACCATGTGTCGTCGAGGCGCTCGTCGATCTCGACGACGACACCAGGCGACAGGAACGCGAACGCCACCCCGTTCATGTCGTGCAGCAACGTCGGGCCACGCGTTGAGTGTGGACCGAGCTCCGCGCTCGCCAGCTGTATCTGGAACGCGAAGCCGCCGGTGGCCCGTCGTATATACGTTGTACATTCACGGAAACGTGAGGGCGTGGGGTTGTTGGCGCTGTTGACGTGGTGGACGGGGCTAGACGTAGGCGCTACGAAGCGTTCAAATCGGGATGGCCATGCCCCCTGTGGGTCCATACGGCTTTACCATCACTTTTTATCGAGGACCAAAAGGGATCTTTGGCAGTATGATAAACACCGTCGTAGAGTGCATCCACGGCTGAGAGGGACAGCTCATCGGCGCTGCCTGGGTGAAACAAACGCGTTTTGCTCCACGTTCCGGCGACAATCGCATGTCCCTCTGGCGTGATCTCCAAGTGTGCTCGAAATCCGGCTGCCGAGCAGGGGGCACGCTTGCGAAAACCCGCAACCCCGTGGTAGAAAAAACATGTGGGTGTAGTCTTTCGCTCTCTCGCTGTACTCACCTTATTGGGGGGGGGAGGATGGGCTCCGTTTTGCGAACCCTCGTGCCGACGCGAACGAGCGACCAAGCCACCCACTGCGGAGTCTATTGCCAATGCGATGACTATCGGGGACGGATATGCGGTCGTTTCTCGCCAGCGCGATGAACTCTTCGTTCGCCGCTGTTCCCGTGAACGAGGGCGTGAAGACTGCGAGGTTGCCCGGGTCGTACAAGGCCGCCCCGTCGAACGGATCCCAGCCGCACATCCGCGGGCCGTGCCCCCCGACGCAACCCGCGAGGCCCTCGCAGCGAATCTTGCGACCAAGCTCCGCAAGGCCAAGGTCCGGCCTCTCGCTCGCCAAGACGACCGGGTCACCCGCGGAACTCTTGGCGCCTATCCTCGCGGTACCAACTACTATTTTGAGGTCGTCGATGGGTCTTTGAAGATTGTCCATCGTATGAGCTCCAATGCACCTGAACAAACACAGGTCGCGCTACTTCGCCTCACCGAGCCTGTCCGGGTTACTTCCTATGTCGACTACGATGGCTACTCCATGTTTGCCCTGAGACTCCTTCATGGCCCAGATGACGGTCCGCAGTCAACCTCCTGGGTTGTCTTCGAGCGCCGCGAGAACAGTTACGAGGGACATACATGGGTGCTTGCGAGTACGACCGGACAACAGGCGACGGTTGTATCTGAGCAACCGGTCAAGCAACCGCACCTCAAACCGAGCGCGCCGACGGTCGTCACGCCCCCGACGACACCACCGGCAACCCCTCCAGCGCTCCAGCTGCCAGCCGCCACACCCTGCACATCCACTAGCGACTGCCAAACGTTCGAACAATGTGTCGCGCCCGAGGATTATCAGTGGAATCGTTGCGGCCAACCGATCCACTCGACGTGTCCCGAAGACCTCATTGGTGATAGTTGTGGTCACTGTTTTATACCGTGTGAAAGCGACGATGACTGTGATAACAAGCGCTGTAACGGATCGTTCTGTGTATCTCCAACCGTCTGTCTGAGTGTACAAAAGCCTGTGTAGGCAGGTGTATTCACCAGCGCAATCCGTCGCCCCGATTAATGTGTTTGCGCAGCCGCAGCACGAAGAGTGGAGACTGGCTTGGATCAATGTGGCGCCGCGATGTGTAGCCGACTGGAGTCTAACCGGTTGGCGACAGGTTGGTAGGGCTGTCCATCGAACGCCCGACGTACTCGAGAAATCGAGCATGGATTTCTGGTGACCGATGGTGCACATGGTGGTACCGCAAGATGCCGAGCGAATCGGAGCCGACGAGTACCTCTCCGAGGGTCACAAGCCAGGGATGAGACTGCGAGCGAAAGGCGACTAGCCAGGGGGTTCGATTGTGCATAAGCCCGTGAAAGACAAACTGTGCAATCCCTCCGGACAGGCGAATCGCAAGCAGGTAGTACGAAAAAATCAGTGGAGTCGTGGCTAGCAAAACGACGAATATACCCCCGCGGATGATCGCCTCCATGACAAATCTACGTGAAATTTTTCGCTGCCGGACCCACCGGAAAAAAGCATACTCTGGCGAGACAATTGCCGCCAAAAGACATTTGAATAATGAACCTCGAATTTGGTAGGCTTCGGGATCCCTTGATGTCGCAACATAGTGGTGATGGTCGATATGAATTTCCCGGTACTCATCCCAGCCCAAACAAAATGGCGTATCTAGAAACGCAAACAGGCGGGTGATGAAATTGATACGGGGCCGCGGGAGAAAGTGCATCAGCTCGTGCACATCGAGGGAAACACGGACATAGGCCAGTGGGACAAACCAAACGAGGTGCCAGGGCGTGACAAGCTCGAAGATACAGGCGGCCAGCAGTGTGTAGAGCCCGAGCAGTGCGAGTGCACTACGAACGTGATACAAGCGGAGAGAGGACGCGTCCCTCACCATCGGCGAGCTGGCAGGTTTCTGATGCATGGGCACAGGATTGCCTGAGTTTCGCATGGTTGCACCATCATTTGATCTTGTTCGATCAAAACATATCCGCGCATGGCGTCAGGTCCTGCACACAACATCAGGATTTGCTGCGTGAACAACAGTCGATCTGTGCCGTTCGTGCCGCACGCGCACATGGCGTGTGGTGAATACGCTTACCATGGAAGACAGTGTCAGGACATGGGTGCAGCTGTCGTAATCATCGAAAAGACAGGTGTTTGATGGCCAGAGATTGTGCGGGCGAGGGATGAATCGCCAGCCTCCGCCCGCATGTGGGAAAGTGGTGTCATTGGTGTCGGTGAGGCACACCGACGTTCATACGACCAGTGGCACAAATGCGTTTGCGAGTTTCCCCGGTGCCACGACACCTTGTGTTGCCATCTCCTCGGCTGCCGTTGCCACGAGTTTTCGCCCTTCCTCGCCACCGAGGAGCACGCCTCGCTGGTGTCGGGCCGCAAGTGCATAGAGTTTGAGGTCGACTGTCGACAGTTGTTGCTCTGAGAGCGCGAGTGCCTGCGCTCCGATGTCATGTTGGCCCTTGGCAATCGCGACGAGCCCGCGCAGGGCATGTGCATAAGCAACTGCCCACGGTGTGCGGGCTTTTGTGACGTTGTCGATGTCGCGGATGGCGGTCACGAGGTGGGGAGCCCGCGCCGGGCCACGGGTCAGCGCTGCCTGTGCAAGACCGCAGCGAGCGCGCAGGAGCAGCGCCTGGAGCCGATTGATTTCGGTCCGCATCAACAGGGAGCGGCGGAAGGGTTTCCAGTTGTCATCGAGCAGCTTGTGGGCGGCCGCAGCATTCCCCGCGTAAAGTTCGATTTCGACGCGCGAGGTGAGGTTGAAAAATGTTGGCAGTTGAAAATTCCGATTGGGCCAGTGGCGAAGGGCGCTGGATGCGTGGGTTCGGGCCGCGTCAACTTGGTCGCGCGAGAGTAGGGTGGCAAACCACAACTGGGTTTCGACGATCGCACGGGCGTAGCGATCGCCACGTCCGTCGGCTTCTTCCAAGATCCGCGGCAACCACGTCGATAATCGTTTCCATTGACCCGTGTACAGCAGGCCTGTCCCGAGCGTACTGCGGGTAGTGGCGAGTTCCCACGCGACACCGTTGCAGTGCTCACTAAAACACTCCTCGGCCCGCTCACAGGCACGATAGGCCCCGGCATAGTCACCGGTGAGCAGCGAATTCATCCCCTGCGTCAGATGTATAAAACCGTGGAGATATGGGTCGTCGAGGGCCTGCGCCAACTCGCGGGCACGTTCGAAGATCCGCGCGCTTCGGGTGCGTGCGCGATACCCCGGAAGTGCCGTAAACGTCGAATCGGCCAAAAATCCCAGGGCCGTGTGCCGGCGATCGCCGACGGCGAGAGCGAGCCGGAGGTGGCGGGCACAAAACGCACTCCCGCGGACTGTATCGACCATGCCGAGTGTCGTGGCCAGCGACCAAAAGATCTCGAGTCGCGCCCGGTCGTGGTGGGTGATGGCCCGGGTTTTGTACGTCCGTCGGCGAAGGACCGCGGCAAAGTCCTGCCGCAGGCGCGCCTTGTGCCATTGGACGCGGACGAGGGCTGTCAGACCAGAACCGGGGGTGGACTCCCCGAGATTTTCGAGAACCTCGCGCAGGAGGCTGTGTGCGCGCTCGATGTGACCTGCACGCAGAAGCTGAACAGCAGCCCGTCGACGCAATTCGCAGGCTTGCTCGGCCGAGCTTCCAGCAGCAGCTCGCAGGTACATCTGCGCCGACTCACGGCCGCGTCCCGCGTCGGCCAAGGCTCCGGCAAGTAGGCTCATGAGCTCTCTGCGGTCGTCGGGCTGATGGTTTCCCTCGTCGAGGGCTTGGCGAAGCAGTGCGACAGCCGGTTCGAATGCCAGGGACTCGAGCGCACGGGTGCCGGCGATGCGTGCGTGGTGGGCGGCCCGCAGGTGTTCCCCGGCGGCGCGTAGGTGCAGTGCAAGCGCCTCGTGATCGGGGGGTGTACCTGTGTACTCGTCGGCGAGCCGAGCATGGTGTCGCCGTCGTTTCACCTCGGACAGACGCCCCGACACAGTCTCGCGCACACGGTCGTGGTAGGCCTCGATCGTCGGTACGCTGCCATCGATGTCGACGCGCACAAAGTGCTCGGCTCGCAGTCGTGCGAGTGCGTCGCCGCGGCCGTCGAGAAGGGCAGCAGCCCGACACGCCCGGCCTTCGTCGATCGGCCGTCCCGCGAGACAGACCACCTCGACGAGTCGCCGCGTTGCCTCGGGGAGCCGGCACAGCCGCTGCCAGACTACGTCATCGAGGCGCGGGACAGCCCTGCGTCTGCCCGTGCCACCGGTCGTCACATCCCGCACGAGCTCGTGGATGAACATGGGGTGACCACCCGACTCCGCGACGATCGCTTCGACATCACGCGGTCGTTGGGTGACCCCATGGGTGGCCAGCTGGCGCGCGACGAGCTGTCGGGCATCCGCCGGTGCGAGCGGGGTGAGCCCAATGTCGACGATGACCACCCCGTTGCCACCCAGTGATTCGAACAGGTGTCGGAGCGCCCCGTTCGTGGTCCGCGACTCACTGCGGTAGCTCAACACCAAGAGCAGTGGCGGAGGCTCGGGTCCGCGAAGCAGCTCCCCTAAGATCGCGGCACTATCCTCGTCACCCCATTGTAGATCGTCGATGAGCAGCACCAGCGGACGTCGCAATGCGATCCTCGAGCACAGCTGACGCAAGGCCAACGCGGCCTGGGTGCGTGCCTGACGGGAGTCCGGTGCAGCCCATGCGTCCGCGTTGCGGCACGCACGGCGGATCGCCGCGACTTGCCCGAGTGAGGGGAAAACACGGACGAGGGCTGCGACGTTTTGCGGGATTAGGCTGGCGACCCGTGCCTCAGGCACCTGGGCGAGGGCGTAGCTGAGTGCGTCGATAACTCCGTCGAGGGCCTTGTAGGGAACCGACTCCTGCTCGTAGCAGCGACCGCTGACGATGAGTGCTTCGGGGGCCATGGTCGCGATCTGCTCGCGCGCGCGGCGGACCAAGGTGCTTTTGCCGATCCCAGACTGCCCGTGGACGCAGCGACCGGCATGCAGGTGCTCGAGCGCCGCGAGTAGACGCATCAGTTCGCCGTCGCGACCGACGAAGGCATCGCCCTGGGGGACGGGCGCTGCCGGCGTGTCCCCCACGAACTCGAGTAATCGCAGGACACTCGGACGGGATCCGGGGTCGAGCTGGAGCAGTGAGCGACACACACGCGCGAGGTCGTCAGGGGTTTGCGGGGCGGATGTCTGCGGGTCGGGCGGGCCCCACAAACTCGCTTCAGGCAGTAGTGCGACAGGGTGCCCGGGGTGGGGAAGTCGCCCGGTGAGCGCCTCGTACAACATCACACCGGCGCTAAACCAGTCGCTGGCGAACTCTGCCGCGCCAATCGCCTGTTCCGGTGCCATGTAGGCGGGGGTGCCAGCACTGTGCCACGGTCGATGGGTATGGTGCTCGGCGGCTACGTCGATCATCAGCCCAAAGTCGAGGATGACAACCCTGCCACTGCGATCGACGAGCACATTGGAGGGCTTGAGATCGCGATGGACCTTGCCCTGCTGATGCAGTGCCGCGATCCCACGCACAAGTTGGGCAAATGCGTGTCGCACAGCCGCGACGTCGGGCGTCTTGTGGCCGCTGCGGACGTACTCGAGGAAGTTGACACCCTCGACTAGCTGCATCGTGAAAAACCACTGCCCGCGATCGCCGTGGAGGTCGTAGAGCGTGGCGAGGTTTGGATGGACCAGATCTGACAGCGAGCGAAATTCGCCCTTGAAGCGAACGATGCGATCGGCTGCTCGGGCGCTGAGGACTTTGAGCGCAACATCGGTTTTGCGGACGAGGTCGTGCGCGCGGTAGACGGTCCCAAATCCTCCGGTACCGAGGGTCCCGAGCAACTCGTAGCGATCGGCCAGCAACCGGCTGGGGGCTGGATCGGCTCCGAACAGAGCGTTGAGGACGTTCGCCCGGGTGCGCTCACAGTCGACGAAGTCGACCGCTGGCGTCCACCCGGATGCCGCAGGCAATGTGTCCGTGCCGGGTGGCGAAACGGTTGCCTCGGCGGTCGGCTCCTCACCGAGCGTTCCCCCGTCACCGCCTATTTCTCGAGCGTCACCCATCCCGCCGCGTTGGTAGAATCCTCATGCCATTGCCTCGTTGTCGTGTGCGCGGATGCGTTGCCGGAGTGAGCGCGCCCAGTGTTCGAGGTTATCGACGGTTGAGGTCAGCGCCTTGCGGTCGTCGGCGAGCTCGCCCATGAGGTCGTCGAGCGCCAGGCGAGCGCGCCGCAGCCACGTACGCACTGTGCCTTCGGGGATTTCGAGTACCTCGGCGAGCTGACGTCCCTTGAGACCATCCCAGTAGTACAACTCGAGGGCGATTTGGTAGTCGATCGGCAGTCGTCGCAATGCGCGTAGCAGCAGCAACTCTTCCTGTTGCTGTACGACGACCGCACTGGGAGAGGCACACAGGTCGACAACCGATACCGAGGTGAAGTCGAGCCGGGCGTCCCCCCGCGCGCGCCGGCGATAGTAGCCGTAGAGCTCGTTTCTGGCGATGGCGAACAGATATGTGCGGAAGCTCGACTCACCGCGAAAGCGGTCGAGCGACTCGACGCAGCGCAGGAATGTCCGCTGGATGAGGTCGTCACAGGCACCGTCGACTTTGGTGCGAAAAAAACCGTACACACAGCGAAAATGGCGATTGACCAGGGTATTGCCAGCGTCGCGATCTCCGTCGCGCCATGCGTAGAGCAGTTCGAGATCCGTGGGCATCGGTCATCCTACCTCGCCAGTTCGTGGGCGGGAAGTCGACGGAGCAATCGCCTTCCCGCCGCACCCGAACACTGATTCACCACTTGAACTCGCCGGTGATCACGACCCCGGCATCGATGCACGTCGGGGTGATTCGAATGCCTGGCTGCGCGTTGCGGAGAAACGAGCGCGCCTCGGCGTATTGATCCCAGTAGCCTGCGTCGGCCGACATCTGCTGGCGGCCATTGGCGACCACGACCGCCGTGACCTTGCGTTTGTCGACGGCCGTTTTGAGCCCGACATCGTTGAACGAATTGGACACCGAGTGGGAGTCGAGCCCGGCGAGTTCGAGTTGTGTCTCGACCTCCGTGCTCACCTGCGGACCGTCCTTACCGATCGACCCACCGACCTTGAACTTGACCGACGTCGGGCCACCCTGCCCAGCGGCCACCCCTCCAGTGGCGTATTTGTGTAGCTCGCAGGTGTCCGTATGGACATCGATGAGACCCGCTGCATTGGCATAACCGGTGGGATCGATCGACGCCTCGGCCTCGAATTGCGGTGTCAGCAGGCACTCGATCTCCAACTTTTGTTCACACGCGCAGATACCTTCTAAAAATACATCCACGATATCGGTATTGACCCCGGATGCCGATTTGGCATTGACAGACCCCCCGGTCCATTGGTGGCTGACCGTGAACGAGTTCGCGCTGAAGCCGAAGTTCTTGGCCAAGTAGCGGATGATGAACCACGGACCGACCTGACGTTTTTCGCTCCCGGGGCCCTCGGTCTCGCGCGCCTTCCATTCGCAGCCGGCCTCTGGCTTGTCTTCGGGGGCCTGTGTCGAGTTGTCATTGGTCAGACCGTGGGCTTGGAAGTACGCCATCAAGTCGTCGCTGATGTCGTCGGTCGGCGCTCTTGTCGTCTCGAGGTCAAACACGCCAGGAGCACCATCTCGGCCGCGTCCGGTGAGTTCGACCTGGGTCGGGCACGCAATTAGCGCCCCGGACTCGGCAGGGACCTCAAAGCGAAGTTGCCAAAATCCTGCCTCGTACACCGCCTCGGTCGACCCAGGCGTGAACTCGCCGGTATCGGGATCGGTGACCCCAGACACGCGGATGGTATCCCGCGCAAGTGTCAGCCCATTGTCGTTGAGTGGCCACAGGATTAACGTATCGAGGTTGAGGTCATAGGGGTCGAAATCAGCGGCCGCGATCCCGACAGTGAGATCGAGGCTGGCATACTCTCCCTGTTCTTGGCACTGGTAGTCCGCCACCGCGATTGTGCCAGTCAGTTGTGGGCGTTCGCGGACCTCAAACCGAACCGCGATCTCTGAAATGTTACCACTTTGGTCGACAGCCTCGGCTCGCAGGGTGTGACGACCCGGATCTGCAATCGGTGTATCCGGCTCATAGGTGTCACCATCGAGGGTGACTGTCAGGACAGCTTCTGGATCGATCGCATCTTTGACGCTAAACACCGGGATCGGTGGCTCGTCTTGGCTCAGGACAAAGCGCATCCCCTCCTCGATACCCGTAATGTCGATCGTCGGTGGCGTCACATCGCGGATCGTCATCGCCGTCTCACAGTGGGCGACCGAGCCTTCTTCGTCTTTGACGCTCAGCGTCCATGCGAGTTGTGCCGGAGAAGAAAACACAGTCGCGGGCGCGGGCGACTGTTCGATCAGCAACTCGCCGACCAATCCCGACTGTTCGCGCCAGAGGTCTTGGAGCTGGGCATTGTCACCGACGAGATCGGGAAACTCAAATACGCCGTTGTCATCGAGGGAAAAACTCGCCGGCGGACAGGCGAGGGGCTGGACTTGGCCCTTGCGCAGTTGCACGTCGGACCCAGGAGCGCCCTCAGACGGCAGATCGCAGGCCGTACTTGCGAGCCATAGGGGGGCCGTGAACGCGAGAAGTCGATACAGTGGATACGTGTGGATTTGGTGTGTGTACATGATGTCTTGCTCGCCCCGGCGTTCGACAACTGTCGCCGGGGTTCGCAGGTGGTGGATGCCAGTCGACCCAATCCGTTTCACAATCACGGAAATATTTTTTTCGAGCGCCTTCTTTCGCCGCTAGACAGGCTCGCGGACACATCACGCGGCATGGAGGCGCTCTCAAAGTGGTTCGTTCAAGTATGCGCGCTCGCCTCTGTAGCTCGATTCGGTTGGTGTCGAGCAGGCGAACTGCGTCCGGTGATCGACCGCGCGCCTACGACTTTCGTACCCATGGGTTGACCTGCACCACAGCCGAGGCGGGGGCGGGCGAATCAACCGCGGGAGAACACCCGTAACGGGCATCGCACCAAACAGGCGTGCCATACTCTCCTCATGTTCGACAACGTTGCCACAACGATCCCAACCACCAGCGTGGCGATTGTGCTGGCAGGGCTTGCTGCACTCGGCTGGGGTCCATCGCGGTGTGCTACTGAGCTCGATATTCCGGTCGCAGCGCTGGCGATCGACGGTGCGATTGAGGTCGGCCACGCGGCCGCACTGTTGGACCTGCTCAGCACGGTCGGAGGCGCGGGTGCGGGCGCTCGCGCAGGTGCTCGTATCCCCCCGGGCGCCCTCGGGTTGATGGATCACCTGTGCGGTGCGGCTGCGACCGGCCGCGAGGCGCTGGTTGAACTTACCCGCTACTTTCGCTTGGTCGCGTCGGGGACCTCGCTGAGCCTGCGGGGCAATGCCCTGGTCCTCGAGATGCCCCCGGCACTCTCGGCCAATTATCGCCGACTCCTGGCCCAGCTCCTGTTCGCCTTGCTATGCCAACGTCTCCGCGCGCGCGGTGGGCCGCGCATAACCCCGACACGGGTCGAGCTCCCGGGTGTTGGCTCGCCGGCCGAGGAGTTGCCGTGGGACATGGTCGTCGATCGATCCGAGGTTGCCGCCCTGCAGTTCGCCACGGGGTCTCTGGACACACCTCTTGTGTCCGCGGATCCGTCCCTGCACGCGCTGTTGCGCCGCTACGCGTCCGTCGAGCTGGCACAACGACCTGCGGTTCACAGCGTGCACGATCAGGTCGTCGAGGTCTTGATCCGTTCGCAACCGTCGGTGAGTGTATCTGCGAGTGATGTCGCAAAGACGTTGGGGATGAGTGGACGCAGCCTGCGACGCGCACTCAAGGCCGAGGGATTCACCTTTTCCGATGTGCGGACGGCATACCTGCGCTCGGTGGCCGAGGAGGCCCTTCGTGATCCCCACCGCACGATCGGCGAGGTCGGCTGGCTGCTCGGTTATTCCGAACCGAGCGCCTTTCACCGCGCATTTCGCCGCTGGACTGGCTTGACGCCTGAGGTTTTTCGCCGGCGTGGCCAGATCTGTCCATGACGTGGCCCGATCTGTCACGGACACATCGACGAGCACCGATTAAAACCTTCGTAACCGTTCGCCGGAGGAATGTTTATGTCTATTGTCTCGAACCTGCCTGAGCCGGGAAAAATGCGGCTGCCAGATGGTCGGCTCCTCGCCTGGCTGGAAGTCGGAGATCCCGATGGTCGACCGGTGATGTTTTTCCATGGTGGTGCGGACTCGCGGCTTGAGTCGCTGTTGCTCGCCGACGCGGCTCGACGTCAGGGCGTTCGTTTGATCGCCGCCGAACGACCGGGTTTTGGCCTCTCCGATCCATTGCACGCACGTACTGTGCTCGGTTGGGCCGAGGACGTCAGCGCACTCGCAAGCCAGCTCAAACTCGATGCGTTCGACGTCATGGGTCATTCGGCCGGGGGTCCCTACGCCCTTGCCGTGGCAGTTGCCCTGCCAGACCACGTGCGGCAAGTGGTGGTTGTCGCCGGAGCTGCGCCGTGGGCTGCTGGCGCCCGTGGCATGTGGTTCCCGCTCCGGCTCGCTCGCCTACTCGCCGTATACATACCTGCCCTGCACCGGGCCTTTTTGCGCAAACACCGACGCGACCTCGAAAACCCGGATCACTTCATCCAACAATACAGCCGGATCTCCCGGGGAGACGGTGCACTCTTCGCTGAGCGGCCCGATATTGCTGCGATGCTGGTGGCTGACATGCGGGAGGGGTACCGCCAAGGTGTTACGTCAGCGTCCTATGAGGCCAATCTATATTTTGGGACATGGGAGTTTGAACTCGCGGATGTCCGCAAACCCACGCATCTTTTTTATGGAACCGACGATGCGAATGTCGCCCCGACCTGGGGGGCGTATTTACACGCCCACTTGCCCCATGCGAATCTCAACACCTGTGCTGGAGAAGGTCATATCAGTATCCTTGTCAATCAGGCCGAGCGCATTTTCTCAACCCTCCAGCGGGCGCACAGCGAGTAAACACGACCGAGCAGTCGATACATTCGGCCAGCACGAAAGCCACGGACGGCTAGTTCGCCCGCCATTTCACCAACATGTCGGGCCTCGCCGCTCGCAATCGTTTGGCTCCCTCGGCGCTCACCTGGGTTTCGACCAAATCGACCCGATACAAGCGCTCGCAGCTGATCAGTAGGTCGACGATCTCGTCACCCACACCGGTGAACCGCAGGTCGAGCCGATAGAGGTGTTCGAGGGTGCAAAGTGGCTCGATGCCGCGAATCGTGACGTCGACGCTGACGAGCCGAAGGGTCCGTAGATTTGCCAGTCCCACCAGTCGCGCGACACCGGTGTCGGTGAGGTCGGTGTACGAGAGGTCGAGGTTTTCGAGGCGCTGCATCTCGAGCAGTGCGTCGAGGGCAGCATCGGTAATTTGAACAGCTGGAGGTGTGTGCTTGGCGGCCGAGCCAAAGATCAACCGCTCGGTTCGCGAGGCGGTATAGAAATAGGGATACACGGCCAACTGGCGCAGCCCCTGCAGTTTGGCCAAGTCGTGGAGGCCTGCATCGGTCACCCGGGTCATGCCGAGGTCGATCGAGTCGAGCCCGCGTACCTTGGCCAAGTGCTTCAACCCGGCATCGGTCACCCCACTGTGGGAAAGGTCGATACGGTGGAGGCGATCGAGCCGACCTGCTTCGGCGAGTTCGCCCAACTTCACCAGATCGGCGTCGGTCGACGCCCGGTCACAGCTGAGTAGCGAAAGGCCATCGAAAGTCTCCGTGCCACACGCCCCCGGAAGTGGCGGGGCCGCGGGTGGCGGGGGACGCTGCCCCTCGGGTCGTTGGCTCTTCGGGGCTGTGTATGCCCCGTGTTTGTTGTGCTCGGGCGCATCCCCGCACGCGCTCATCCACACAGCGACCGCGAGCAACAGGTAGAGACGAGACCGCACCCAAACAACCTATCACGGCAGGTTCAGTACCACTCGTTTTATTTGCGCAGCAATCCGTCAAATCGTGGCACTCATTCGTCGCCGATCACCCCGAGCGCCGCGTCTTCCCCGCGCCAGAAGGTCATCACGGGCCCCTCGAAATCAAACTGAATCTGCAAATATCCAGCTGTCTTTGGGTGCATGTAATCCCACCCCCACAGATGGCGGCGTTCGCCATCGTAATCGTGACTCCAGAGGTCGTGCCCGAGCGCCCGCAACTCCGCGATGACCGCATCAACTTCGCGCCAGTATTCGTTCCACTGCGAGTGCTCGGCCAACCGGTGGGTGAGGGCCTGTGCCAGCGCAGCGAGGCGCTCGCGTCGATCGCCGTGGGTGAGCGACTCGAGGATGGTTCGCGAAAACGACTCCACCGAGCAATCGTAGCACGCCGATCGAGCCATCGGGCTCGCCTCGTAGACAGCGTGATTGGCTCGAAACATGGGTGTGAAATCATTCGCATGCATGGATAACCGCGACTGGCAGTTCGCCCCCGATTCGGGCCGGACGCTCGGTTTGTCAACACTCGTCTTCACCCATGCCGATTGTGCAAGAAGTGTATAGATTTCGAGCAGCGCACAGCCTGCCAGGCACTGTTTCGAGCTTGCGAGGCGCCTGTCCACAATCGCTAGTGACCAGCTTGATCCGTAGGCGCACAGCGCAGATCCGCGGATCTTTCAACTACAAAAATGTCTCAAAAGACATGTATATTAAGACCGAGTGTTCGTTCGCCGGCGCTCTGATTCGCGGAGGTGAGTATGGGAATGGTACATCCGCTGAAACGACCCAGCTCGTTGGTCGATCCGATTCATGGCCTGGTACGCCTCACGCGGGAGGAGTTGGGGGTGGTCGACACTCCGACTTTTCAACGCCTGCGGCGGGTGAAGCAAAACGGCCTGCTTCACCTGGTTTTCCCAGCCGCCACACACACCCGGTTTGAACACAGCATCGGCGTTCTCGCCAGCGTCGACGCGATGCTCCAAGCACTGGTACTCAACTCCGAAGCCGCGTCAAAGAAATTGAAGGACGTTGGCTCGGCCGAGCCGAGTGACGGGATCAATTTTTCGACCGTCGAGCCCAAAACCCTCCAAGCCATCTTTCGTGTCGCCCGGCTCGCGGCACTGGTCCACGACCTCGGCCACGGGCCGTTTTCCCACGCGTTTGACAGCTTCGCACCCCACCACCACCGCATCCGCAAGATGCTGAGTAACGACGACGCCCTGAATCCTCTCGCCCCCTATGTCGACCAGATCCTCGACCCAGGCAAGGACAAAGAACCTGTACACCACGAGGTGATGTCGGTGCTCCTGTTCGCCTGGGTGTGGCGCGAGAAGAACGATTCGGATGTACTGTTGGCTGTCTGTGCATCGATCCTGGGCGGCGAGTTTCTGGAGGTCATTCGCCCCGCGCACCCGCTCGCCTCGTGGTTGCCACTGCTTCACGATTTGATTGCATCTGCACCAGCCGATGCCGACAGGATGGACTACGTCGAGCGAGACTCCCGGTCCTGTGGGGTCACCTATGGGATTTACGACCGGGAGCGCCTGCTCAAGTCCCTGCTGTGCTACCGCGGAGAGGACAGAGGCGGGAGCGCCGTCTACCGTCTCGGCTGGAAGCGAAGCGGCCTGCGGGCGCTCGAGAACTTCCTCCAGGCACGCTTTCAGCTGTTCGTCCAAATCTACTACCACAAAACAAACCACGCGCTCTCGTTGATGCTACAAGAAATTGGAGAACTGGCGAAGAGCTTGGGCAGCGAGATCTTCGAACAGACAACGTTGTCGGAGCTGGTGGACGCCTATGCCAAACTCGGGGATGAGTTGTTCCTCCGCCAACTCCGTGGCCTCGACCCTGAATTCTCCAAGTGGAACGAGGAAATCTGCGCGATCGCCAACGCGATCGAAAACCGGCATTTTTGGCACCGAATCTACGAGACACATGATGACCTTCCCGCCAGGTTCGTCAAAAACGTGCTGCAGAACCGCAAGCACCGCAAGTACCGCAAGTACCGCAAGTACCTCCGTCTCGACGTACAAAAGCTCAAGGCCACCAAGGACCTCGACAAGGGGGGCGCCCTCCTCGACCGAGGAAAAGGAGGGCATTACCGGATGCGGCGAACCGTGACCTGGACCGGCGCCTCCGCTGTGCTCAAAACCTTGCAGGAGCAAGAAAAAGCGATCACGCGGATCTACTTGTGCCGCACCGTCGTCAACGGTGACGACGCGGCGGCGATCGAGGAAGCGACGAAGTTGCTACAAGAACAGGCACGAGCTCTGTCAGACTCCCGCGAACCGACGAAAAGCTGAGGCCGCGTTTGATGTCGCGGAGCAACGATGATCCGAGCCGAACCCGAAATCGCGAGCGCGCTCCCGAAGCACCCGTCGAGTGTAGGCGGAGTCAACCATCGCCGTCCTCTTCGTCTTCTTCGCCCCTGACGTATTGCAGCGCCCGGTCATAGGCGTCGACGAACTCCCACAGCGGCAGCGTCACTGTCAACGGCGGGCCGTCGCGACCATTGGGATAGTGGGCCTGCGCGCGTGCCGGAATATCATCGAAGTTTTCGATCACAAGTCCGACCGCGAGTTCGATCTTGTCACCCCGCCCCGTCGCTGCGATCTCCCATTTTTGCACAACGCCCATATCGTAGCTTGTGTACTGTGAGAAAATTGCTTGTACACCGTCCGCGACGGTAGAAAAATCGTGGTGTGCGAGCATTTCGCAGCTACAGCCCGAGTCCTGCAAAACAACCAGCGGCCAACAACTCCGACTCGTCCCGCTTTGAAACTCGGCGAGCTCGTCGAAGGAAAAGTCGTCCTGACACAGAATCACGCGCGAGTCAGCTCCCCGGATAGCGATGAGTGCACGGTTGTTGGCAAACAAAAACAGCTTGGTGTTGGATGACATGGTGGACCAATGCCTGGCCAACGAACTCTAGCAGAGCTATCGCTCAGCAGCGGTGCGCGACCGTGGCAGTTGTGCGCGATCGAGCGCGCCTGAGTGTCGTTGGATGCAGGGCCCACACGGCCCACACGTCGCGGCGCCAAGATCAAACCTGTTTTACAGGTCATCTCAGAGAGATCTGTTAGACTCGGGCGCATGCGTATCGTTACCAACGTATGTTTCATGCTCGCACTCATCGCCGTGGCCCCGGCCTGCGACTCATCAGAACCTGGCTCAACGGACACAAATGTAGATTCCGACAGTGATGGGTCCGAGACCGGCGAGCCCGTGACCCTGTGCGCCATGATCCCCGGCTCGCACTACCGCACCGTCAAGGAATACGCCTTGGGTCCGGGCGAGCCAGCGACGTCCAAGCTGCCCCTCGATTTCGACGAGGAAGGTGGCTACGCCCAGAGTCATGGAGACTACATCGAGGAGGGAAACTACACCTGTACGGATGGTGTCATCACGGCGACTTCGACCAACTTCGATAGCGAGTGGACCGCGACGATCAATGAGGACGCAAGTATGCTGGTGATCGGCGAATCACAGGAGTACGAGCGCGTCGACGAGTAACCCGTCGCTGATGCGTTCGAGCTTCCCCGCAGTGGCTCGTTTCGGCACACTGCGCGGAGGTTATGCCGAGTGATCGGTGGGCGACAGTCAAATGTGGCACACGGGTCAGCGAAACGATGCAGTGAAGTCCACCTTAGACAGTCATCGCCAAAACTACGTGCAATAGATGTTGAGGCGACGCTTGGGCGAACATGCCGGCGAGGTTTCAGGCGCGCTTTGAGGACTTCACCGCCGCGCCCACTTGAGCTATTATCCCCTCGCTTGGTGGGCCTCCTGTGGATAGCCATGCATCG
>CAZUPD010000070.1:23300-39518 GCA_964621785.1 uncultured Nannocystaceae bacterium | reverse complement strand
ACTAAGGATCTGGTGGGGTTAAACCTGTGAGGGTTCGAGTCCCTCCCTTCGCATCGTCCCCGTGGCTTGTACTCAAGCCACGGGGATTTGTGTTTTAAACGGACGGCGCTGACAGCGGCGACGTGACCGGGCGGATCCGCATCGCACTCGAGATCCATATCAACGCCAGCCGCTGATATGCTGGGACCGCGGTGACGGTGATGGATACGAGCTCTCCGCGGCCTTCGATGCCGCGGGCGTCCGTTGTGGCGAGTTTTTACGGCGGTCTGTGTCTGATCGGTTTTTTCTGGCACGCGGTTGCCCAGGGAAGCAACGACATTTGGCGCGTCGACCCGGACCAAAGTTTGGCAACCCTCGCCTGGACCCCGTTGATCGGGCTCGCGGTAGGCCTCGCGGTGGTCCGATTGTTTCGCATCCTCGAAACGCGACGCAGGTGGATAGGTCAGCTCCAACGCGAGTTTAGCACCCTGTTTCACGACTGCAGCCTGCGGGAGGTCGCAATCATTGCATGTGCAAGTTCTGTGGGGGAAGAGCTCCTGTTTCGCGGAGCGATGCTCGACGCCTGGGGCATCACAGCCAGCAGCCTGATCTTCGCCGCCCTCCACATTCCCCCCAAACGCGAGCTTTGGCCATGGACGCTGTCCTCACTGGTGCTGGGCGTGGTACTGGCCCTGATGACACTGGCGACAGGCAATCTCGGAGCGGCGATCGTGTGCCACTTTGTGATCAATTTTTTGAACCTCCGGCATATCTCACGCGGGGGATAGGCAAGTCGACGCCAGTTGCCGTCATGCCGCGGTACAAAGCCGCATGGACGCGCCGACAATTTCTCGAATCGCAGTGGTGGGGGCCGGGACCATGGGCCACGGCATTGCCCAGGTCTGTGCCGCTGCCGGCTACCACACCTGTCTGTTTGATATCCGCCAGGAGCTGGTCGACGGCGGTCTTTCGCGGATCCGCAAAAACCTCGACAAGGGCGTCGCCAAGCAAAAAGTGAGTGCAGAGCAGCGCGAGCAGACCCTCGCACAATTGCGGGGAAGCTCCGACTTTGTCGATGCGGTGGCGGGTGTTGACCTGGTCATTGAGGCAGTTCCCGAGAAACTCGACCTCAAGCAGAAGCTTTTTTCTGATGCATCTGCACATATTTCTGAGGCGGCGATCCTGGCGACCAATACCAGTTCGCTGTCGGTCGCCAAGATCGCGTCCTGCGTCCGCCATCCGCAACGGGTCATCGGTACCCACTTTTTTAACCCCGTCCACATCATGAAACTGCTCGAGATCATCGTCGCTGAGCAGACGTCTGGGCCCGTCGTTTCGGCGATTCAGGCGTTTGGCGAGCGGATCGGCAAGCAGTGTGTCACCGTCCGCGACTCGCCGGGATTTGCCACGAGTCGCCTCGGGTTGGTGATCGGCCTCGAGGCGATTCGCATGGTCGAAGAGGGGGTCGCCTCGCCCGAGGATATCGATCGCGCGATGTGTCTCGGCTACGGGTTTCCGATGGGTCCGCTGCGACTGACCGACCTCGTTGGGCTTGATGTCCGCCTGCACATCGCCGCGTACTTGAGTGAGCATTTACCGATGGGAGCTCACTTCGCGCCCCCCGAGTTGCTGCGGACGATGGTGGCCGAGGGCAAGTTGGGCAAGAAATCCGGGCAGGGTTTCTACGACTGGACATAGCCGGTTCCCCTCGTTTGAAACGCCACCTCGACGGACATCGAGATGGCGTTTTTGTTGGCCCGAAGCCGAGTTACCGTCGATGGGTCACGAGGTAGCGCACCTGTGGTCGCTGCCGGCGGTTGAACTCGTTATAGACAATCACTTTTTCGCGGTCGTCGTGGCGACCTGTGTGATACCCGTGTCTTGGTGGCCATTGCTGGTCCACGACGTTGTACACGCGCTGGCGTGGAACTGTGTACTGTGGTCGACGCAGCCGGGTCATCAGGCTCGCGCGCCGTGCCTCTTGACGAGCCGCCACGTACACAAAGCCGGCGATCAGGAGCAACATCGGGTTGGTGAACAGGCCGAGGATGGCAAACCCAGCGGCGGCGTATTGTCCGACCTTGGCGGCGATCCCCGTCGCCCGGTAGTAGTCCATCCGCATCGCCAACCCGGCCCGCAAAACGCGTCCGCCATCCATCGGAAACGCCGGGACGAGGTTGAACAGACCGATTGCGAGGTTGGCCCACGCGAGCCCGGCGACAAATCCAAACGGACTGAAGGTGCCAAACAAACCGGCGAGAAACAGGAGGATGGTTCCGAGCAGCAAGCTGACGGCGGGGCCGGCGAGGGCGATGAAGAGTTCTTCCCGCGGACGCAGGTCCGAGGCTTCGATCTCTGCCATCCCGCCAATTGGAGTCAGGATGATCTGGCGGGTCGGCACCCCGAACATCCGCGCGGTTAGTGCGTGCCCGAGTTCGTGGAGGAGAACCGAGCCAAACACTGCCAATAAAAATGCGACACCCACGCCGGCTGCGACGATCGTGCCGCTGCTGCTGTAACTGCTAAATGCGGCCCAGACCAAGATGAGGGCAAACGTCGCGTGGATGCGGGTGTCGATGCCAAACAATCGACCGATGGACCATGACCACTGCATGCTTTTAGCCTGACCATTGTCACAGGTCTCGCAACCCCGGAATTTTGCGGGGTCGATCCGTGGACGAGCTGACACAAAAATCGCAAGACGCGATTGTTTTTTCTCTCGGGAACTTTGGCAGCCAGCTTGTGTCTGAAAATGGTTCGGCTCTGGAATCCGCCTCTACGCAGATGGGTCGCGTTCAAATCCGGAGCGTTGAGCGCATCTACGGCGAGGCTCCCGCCAAGCAATCCGACTACTCTTCGACAGGTTGTGCGCGCGCGTCGAGCAGCCAACGCAGATTCGTCGGGGTGAGAAGTTTCGAACGGGCGTGCGCGTGGAGGTGCTCCGCGAGTTGTAGTTGCTCGCGGTAGGCCATCCATTTGGGGGCGAAGCTCTTGGCACCACCGGGTCGAATCGGCAATCCCACAGGCTCACCATGGGCCAGTCGCCCCACAGCCTGAATGACCTCGCGTTGGTCGAACAAAAGTGCATGCTGTCCGCCGATCACATAGGTGTTGCGACCGTCGCGTGCTGCCGAGCGCAGCGGGACCATTCCATCGCCGTGTCCACAGGTGGGTCCCGCGACGGGATACCCTTGGCCATTTTGCTGAAACGAAGTCAGGGTCCAGTATTTGCTGCTTGCGAGAATGTGCGCCTTGTCGAGCAGCGGACTTTGGTTCACCTCGGTTTTGAGGGTTCTCGCGCGGTCGAGCCAGTCTTGGCGCAGCGGAGCAAACCCGGGCTCCCAGGTTTGTTGCAGATACAGTTGTTCGATCGGACCGTCACCGGGATCGGCAAACACCTGATGGTCGGGCAGCAGTTGCAAGAATCCCGGGAGCGTCCGGGCCATCGCGCGGTAGTCGTCGCGTCCGTCCTTGGGGGTCACCGCGGCGAGCAGGGCCACGAGCAGATGTTGCCCGGACATCGCGGTCACCACATCAAAGCTCCCGCCGAGGGGAGGACCGACCAGCGCCGCCTCGGCCAACATCTCGCGGGCCGTGGTCGATAGTTGGGGATAGGCGAGGGACGCGATCAGACCGCCCATCGAGTGGGTCACAAGGACGAGTTTTTGCTGCGGGTTTTGCCGCGCGAGTTGTTCGAGTCCCTCGACGAACTGGGTCGCTGTCGCGTCCATACTCAGGCGCCAATCGTAGGGAAATGTATGTACATCCAATCCGGCGAGTGACCACCAGGCGATCGCACGCCCGTAGATCTGAATCGCCGCGTCCGCGAAGGTCGCACCCGGTTCGGCAGATGCGGGGAGGGACAGGCGCTCGGCGAGGTTGCCTTGCATCAGCGAGAGCGCCGAGAGCCACTGGCGCCTGGGACATCGCCCGGGGTTTTCGAGGTGGCTGCCAAACAACCCGGGGACAAATAGGATCCCCCGCCGGGCCGGATCGGGGCTGCGTAGGAGGCTGCGGAAGGTCCCGAGAGTCGCCCAGATCCCGTCATCACACACATCCCGGATCAGCGTGTCTTCGTCTTCGCAATGGCGCCCGGCGTGGAGTTCGATCAAGCCCGTGAGTTGGGTGAGGAGGTCGCTGCGACGGATCCGGTCCATGGCGCATGGTACCGTTTGCCCGCGAGGGCCCGATACCGTTCAGATTTCATGTGCATTTGCAAGCAGCGTCCGAAGCGAGACGGGTTGAAAGCACGGTTGTGCGCAATCGTTTCTCTCGTGGGCGACAGGCCTCGCCGCCGCGCGTCGACCTGAGACGAACCGCGAACATGTTTCCGCCGGAGACTCAAGTGTCAGGCGCGGTCTTCGAGGCACGTGCCGCGGCCTGTTTGCGCCACACTGCGGGGAGGCCGATGTCGAGGAACACGGCGAATCCGTAGTCGGGGTAGCTCGCCATCAGTTTGGATTTGATCTCGGCCAGCGCCTTGCGGCCGGGTGAACCTGCGGGGTTATACGCGGCAACCGTTTGGATTACAGCTTCGAGATACTCGCGTTGGGCCGTCAACAAGTCCGGACCTCCGGAGGGCCCACGACCTGGGTGTACATACACAGGGTTGAGTGCCTGCATTTCGCCGACACGTTCGATCCAGGCATCGGCGTGTCCGAGCTCGAGCCAGCTGTGGACACCGCTGCCGACTAGGTCGCCGGTAAACAGGTGACCCTCGAACTCGAGCAGCACATGGGCGTCGCCACAGCCGGCACCTACCGTGTGGAGGTTGAGCTTGAGGCCCGCCGCTTCGAGGACTTGAGAGCTGCCGCCGAAGCTCTCCGGCACGGGCAGGGTCTCGGGATAGTCGGGGCGGTAGCGGTCGGCAAAAGCCGCGACGCGTTTTTCGTGAACCTCGGGGATCAGCGCGAGTACTTGGTCCGACGTCACCACCCGGACACCGCGGTGCTGGAGGGTTTGGGTGCCGTTGAATTTGTCGGGGTTGGCGTGCAGGACGATCGCGAGGACCACCTTTTTTCCGGTTTCGCGTTCGGCGATCTCGACCAATTCCTCGGCGGCGGAGGGCAAAAACTGCAGGTCGACCAAAATCAGTCCCTCGGGCCCCTCAATCCAATACGAAGCGGTGGAAAAGCCCCACGCGGAGGAGGTGTAGCGCCCGATCCGACCGTCGTGGGCAAACCGGGCGTAGGTCCCGTCTGTGGAGACTTCGGTGGTCGGTGTATGGGAGGTATCCGCGGCTTTCTGCGAGCAGCCGACGACCAACAGGGGAGCGAGCATCAGCCCGACGAGCGTATGAATCCAGTGATGGTACATGTATTGTCTCCCCGGATCGTCGCAGATCTTTCGAGCTGGAGCAGCGAAATTTGAATCGTGCCTGTGGTCGCCTAAAACAGGCCGATCTGCCTGGCTTCTCGCTCGACGACTCCCTCGGGATTGAGCTCGACCTGGTGGGTGATCAGATCGTAGACATCGAGGGTGGAGTGGATCCCTCCGTCGTTGAGGATGACCGTCGAGCCAGCTGCTGCTACCACGTCTCCTTCGATGATGCGGTCGTCGGGACGCAGGACCTCGAGTTCGCGGAAACTCCTCGCCGTCCGTGCCATGGCCGGGATTGGGAGCGCGACGGGGTCGTGGAGCAGCGACAGCGATTCGGGTGGGAGTTGCGCTTGCAGACGGTCGAGTGCACTTTCGAGGCGGCGGTTGGCATCTTCGACCCGCATCCCGCTGGTCAGAAGATCCCGCTTTCGGCTTCGGCGGACAAACTCGGTGAACCCGAGTTCGGAGGCTTCGACCTCGAGTTGGCGGATCGAGATCCCGTCACCTTCGGCGATGTAGTGGGCCGCCAGCGGGCCCTGATCCCACAGGCGGTTGTGGCCGCGTTGCACCGAAGCCATGCCGACCTTGACGACATCGTCACCGAAGCAGGCCAGGTACAGACGGTGTGGACGGTCGATGTACGCCCGGACTGCGGGCTTGAGGGCCGGCAACATCCGCCCATCGCTGCGCAACCACGGGGCAAAGCCCTCGCGGTCGATACACCCGTCGCATTGTTTTTTTTGCGGGACCGCGCGGTCGGGGCACGGATGATGGGTATCGCTGGCAAAGTCGTAGTAGCCGGTACACAGGCGTTCGCCGTGGCGCCGAAGGCGTAATTTGCCCGACAGAGGCAGCTGAGTCGTGCTCGTGGCTTCTGGCCAGGTCCGGGTCTTGAGGAAGATCCCAGACGATTCCCAGCCGTAGCCGACGATGTGGAGGTGTTGCGGGGTCACGGGGTCACGGCGCCTTTCTCGCGAAAGTGGGGTTTATACCGGGCGCCGATACGTTCTGGTAGGCGTTTTAGAAAACGCGTTTGCGAGATAAATGTGTATGTTAGCCTACAAAAAATGCAGAAAATGTACATGCAGGAAAGTTGGACCTGGGCGATGCGTACCATCAGCAATACATGTCGAGCTCTGCGTTTGCGGTACAGGCGGATGGGAAGCATGGTGATACAACGATTACGCAACGGTGCGATCGATAAAAGTGTGGGAAATGCGCAGTTTCGAGAACGGAGCATTGCGACGAACGATAATGCGCGAAGCGAGCGGAAGACCGAATGCACAAGCACCGGTAAGATTTTCACTGCCGAGGCATCGAGGAGGGTATCGAGCGAGGTTCGAGGGGTCCCGGACTTCGTCCTCGACGCGCGGAATTCGTTGCGTGCCGAATTTCTGTTCATTCGCCCGCGATCCCGTTATGTTACTCCGGCAGTGCTGGTGGAGGCGCGGGACTGGTGACGAGATCGTCCGAAGACTGGATTTCCGAGTCCAAGGAGCGGCTCAATCGCCTCGAGCGCGAGCGGCTCAAGTACCGTTCGCTCGTCGAGACGACGACCGACCCCGACGCAGCACAACGCCACGCTCGTAAGCTCGCCCGTCTCAACAACGAGCTCAACCACCTGCGTCAGGGGATTAAGATCGCCGTCGAGCGGATGAACAACCCGTCCGCGATTCCCGTGACCGAACCCGACGACGACTTCAATCCCGACGAATACCTCGACATCCTCGACGATGCCGAACGCCCGACCGAGCAGTTTAACGCCAACGACGTCGGCCCCGACGGGCAAAAGCTCGGCGACATGATCGCTGCCGCAGCGGCCAAACGGGCGGCGAAACTCGAAGCCAAGCGAGCGGCGCGCGAGGCTGCCGAAAACCAGGCGGTGAACCCGTCGGTGGCCACAACCTCATCACAGCCGGCCCCGGACGGGGGCGAAGGCGGCCCGACACTCTCGTTTCACGAAGAAGACCTCGCAGTCGCCGGTGCCCAGGGTCGGATGTTGATGTGGGGGGTCCTGATCGCGGTCTTGGTCGGCGGGGTGCTCAGCTACGTATTGATGATGAACTGATGCATGTGCACGACCCGCGCTCCAACGGCTGGGTTTGTGATGATGTGTTCGGCCGGGAGGCTTGAGCCCGCCACCCCGCGGAGTCGAGACGCGGGAACCCCGATGAAAATCGAGCTGCGAGTGTCGTCACAGCCGTCTGTGGTGTTTCTCGCGGGTGGGGATTCACTCCGATCGAAGATCGTGAAACGCCGCTAGGAGTAGGCCTCTCGCAGATTTTACGAACATTGACCCGCCGGAGGAGCCGCAAAATCGGAGTCCACCGTCAGGCGGCCTCTGGTGAAAAACCTGCCGCAGCGCTACCGTCGTCAACCCACCGTTTAGCCATAGGAGATTCCGGTGACTGTCGAATCGAGTCCATCGTCGTTGCATCTTTATGACACCTTAAGCGGCCAGAAGCAGCCGCTGCAGACGCTCGAGCCAGGGCGCTGTCGGGTCTATTGTTGCGGCCCGACGGTCTACGACATGAGCCACATCGGCCATGCCCGGGCGGCGTTGGTGCCCGACATCCTCGTCCGCGTGCTCAAGGCCGAGGGGTTGGAGGTCACCTACGCCCGCAACATCACGGACATTGACGACAAGATCATCGCCCGTGCCGTTCAGGCCCAAAGCACGCCCGAGGCCATTGCGACCAAGTTCACCGAGGAGTACTTCCACGACCTCGATGCCCTGGCGATCCTGCGTCCGGACATCGCCCCCACGGTGACCGGGCACATTCCCCAGATCATCGCCATGGTCGAGGGCTTGATCGCCAAGGAGCTCGCCTACACCGTCGAAGGCGACGTTTACTACCGCGTCGATCGGTTTGCCGGTTACGGCAAGCTCAGCAAGCGCAACCTCGAGGACATGCGCGCGGGCGCCCGAGTCGATGTAGATACACGCAAAGAAAACCCCCTCGACTTCGCCCTGTGGAAGGCCGCCAAGCCCGGCGAGCCGGCGTGGGAAAGTCCGTGGGGGCAGGGGCGTCCGGGCTGGCACATCGAGTGTTCAGCCATGAGCGTCGAACATCTCGGGGTCACCTTTGACATCCACACCGGCGGCCGCGACCTCATCTTTCCGCACCACGAAAATGAGATCGCCCAGGCCCAAGGTGTCCACGGCGAGCACTCGTTTGCCCGCTATTGGGTCCACAACGGATTTGTCAATTTCGCTGGCGAGAAGATGTCCAAGAGCCTGGGCAACTTTTTCACCGTGCGCGAGGTGACGGCGCTGTACCACCCCGAGGTGGTGCGGTTTTTCCTGCTCGGGGTGCACTACCGCAGCGGGATCAACTTCGACGTAGAGGTCCGCTGCCCCAGCTGTGGGCAGGCGATGAGTGCCGAGGCCCAAAAGGCCACGACGTGTCAGGACTGTGGACATGTCACCACCGCCGAAGTACTCAAGGGACAGGTTGTATTTCCCGGGCTCGAAGAGGCGGACGATCGCGTCGCCTATGTCTATACAACCATCGCGCGAGCGCGTGAGACCCTCGAGCGTTTGCCCGAGATCGCCGAAGAAGCCGGCGTTTCGATCGACCCGGCGATCGGCGAGTTGGGCACGCGGGTGCGCGAGGCCATGCTCGACGACCTCAATACCTCCGCTGCCCTGGCGGCACTGAGCCCGGCACTGACCGAGGTCAATCGCCTGATCGACACGGTCCGTGGCAAAAAAGCCAAGCGCCCCAGCTTCCGTGCCCACCTGCGGACGTTTGTCACTGCGGTGGCCAAGGCCAGCGACATGTTGGGTGTGTTCCACCGCGAGCCGGCGGGCTACCTGCAGGTCCGACGCGATCTCAAAAGCCAGCGGATCGGCCTCGATATCGCCAAAGTCGAGGCGTTGGTCGGCGAACGCAGCGCAGCGAGAGCAGCCAAGGATTGGGCCCAAGCTGACGCCCTGCGCGAGCAACTCACCGGCATGGGTGTGTCGGTGCAAGACAGTGGCGATGCGTCGACCTGGACACTCTGAGAGGGAGCCAATCGCCATGAACCCCAACCGCCACCGCTCGAACGATTGCCTCGGGCGGTGGACGGTTTTTGTGTCCATCGACACGAACCCCGCCGCGAGGAGGGTGATGGACACGCACCGACGAAGTCCCCAAGGGGTGCTCCGTGGTTGACAAGCACTGGCTGGTGTCCGAGCGGGTCGTCGTTGGTGCTGCGGACGGCTCCTACCAAATTGTACCAGCATGTATCGAGGTCGCGGGAACCACGATCACCACCGTCGACCGGCGTGCCATCGCCGAGCTGCGGACGCATCCCAAGGCCGGGACCTCACAGTGGCACGACTTTGGCAACAAGCTACTGACGCCCGCTTTTGTCAACGGACATGTCCATCTCGCCATGGCGGCCTTTCGCGGCTTGGGTGGGGTCGAGGCGACCCGCGGCAACGTCGTCGAAGATCTTTACTATACACTTGAACGCGGGCTTTCGCCGGAGGATATCCGCGCGTTTGCCCGGGTCGGCGCCTACGAGAGTCTGCTGTCTGGTGTCGGGTTTGTGTGGGAGCACTACTATGGAGGATGTGCCCTGGCCGATGCTCTTGCCGATACGGGGTTGGCCGGGGTGGTTGCGCCCACACTCCAAGATTTGGATGGCCCGGGTGTTGGCAGCTGGGACCAGGCCCTCGCCGATACCGAAACGATTGCACATTCAACAAAATGGCGTAGCCGGGGGATCTTTGCCGCTGTCGGGCCGCATGCGACCGATACCGTGAGTGCATCGGGGTGGCGCCAGGTCGTCGAGGTAGCGACCGCGCTCGGGTTGCCGATCCACGCCCATGTCGCCCAAAGTTTTGAGGAGTACACCCGCGTGGGGGAGCGCGAGTGCACGACGCCGGTTGGTTTACTCGAGCGCACAGGCGTCCTCGCAGGTGTGAGCAAGATGTTGCTCGTACATGGACTTTATTTGTCCAACGCCGACCTCAAGCGCCTCGACGCGACACGTCATACCCTGGGATTTTGCCCGTTTTCCCAGTTGCAGTTCGGATTTTGTGCCGACGCCGGCGGGTGGTCCCACGCCGGGCTCGACTGGTGTGTGGCCACCGACTGTGCGGCGAGCAACGATTCGATGAATCTACAAAAAGAATTGCGGTTGGTCGCCGGCGACCGCGGTCTGAGCACCCGCTACGCACCCGCCTTTCACCGGTTTCTCAACTCGGCACAGCTCGTGGATGCCCAGGCGGTGTCGGACCATCGCACCGATGCGTTTGTCCGCCAGCGGGGCCTGGCCGATCCAACATTTTTACTGTCGCGTGTGTGGCAGGTCCCAGGCTCGATGCATCCACACGTCAAGCTCGGTACACTGGCTGCGGGGACGCTGGCAAATGTGTTGGTGTGGGACCCCGAGCACCCGAGTATGTGGCCACTGCACGCGCCGTTGTCGACCCTGGCGATGGGGGATACCTGCGGGGCGATCGATTCGATGATGGTCGCGGGGCAGTGGATCGGCGGAGGTGTCGGGACGCTACAGACGATCGCCCGAAGTGCGGCCTATCGCGAAGCTCGAGTCGAGGCAGACCGCCGCCTCCAAGCGTTGCTCGGGCGCCTCGGGTTGCGTTGAGTTCGATGGCGCTTGCCAGACGAATGGGGAGGTCCGTTTGGGACGCGAATCACCCGCATCATTCCGGGTTGATTCGGATTGCGAGGTTGACCCCGATAAACGTCTCGGGGGTGGGCCCGGTGATCTGGCGCAGGAACGAGAACCCGATGTCGAAGCCGACCCCGCCGACCGGTGCCCGGCGGGAAAACGCTGCCCCTCCGCCGATGTATCCACGATCGTCGTCTTGGCCCCGGCCCCGGCTGTCCCAAAAGCCACCAAACCGCAGGGGCACGGGGCCGATGGTGTACTCCGCCGACCCTCCGTAGCGCAGTCGCGTCACCGGGTCGTCGACTTCGCGGAATGAGGTGAAATCGTAGGACCCATCGAAGTTGAGGTTGAAGCTTGGGTCGCGGGTGGGGAATACAGACGCGCTGTGGATCAGGGTCCGCGGGTAGTCCGAAAGCCGTCGCAGCCCGGAGGTATCGAGGGTGTCGTAGTCGATCGAGTTCAGGGTCGGATCGCGGTTGTCGGTCCAGGCGGGCGGATGGGTGCCAGCAAGGTTTTCACCGATCACCGCAACGCCGACGTACTCCATGATCGTCAACTGGACCGCGGCATCGAGCCCGAACGCACTGTGGGTGCGGTTGGCGGAATAGATCTCGGCATCGGTGCCGATAAACCGCAGGGAGGTGAACTGGTATTTGGGTTTGAGCGCGATGGAGAGCCACCGGCGAATGGCCGCGACACTGATCCCGACACCGACTTCGTGGCCGGCGTGGGTGAGTTCGAGTTGTTGCTCGAGCCCGTCGAAGCCGACAAAGGAAATCCGCGGGGTGGCCAGCATCATCGCGTAGGTAAGCCCGGCCGCGACCCGTGGACTCTTGCGCGAATCCATGGCCGCCAGCGCAAATCCGTGGCCGCGATCCTCGAGCCGGTATTGGTACATCGCGTCGATGACGAACTCCGGCGTCATGCTCATCCCCGCCGGGTTGGCGAGGAGGGCGTTGGCACCGGTGGCGGAACTTCGGCCCCCGCCGGCGAGCCCGAGTGTGCGTGTGCCCTGAACACCTGGAGGCGTCGCGGCGGCCTGTGTCGGCGCACCGAGATAGGCCGCCAGCAGACAGGCAGTCACCATCGTTCGATGCGACAGTCCGCGTCGCCCCCAAGCTGCAGGGTGTTGTCGCTCTCGCATCGCGTCCGTCATCTACGCCCGCTGTGTGGCGAATGCAAGAACCGAGCCCGAGATGCCGGCGATACATGAGGTCAAACCTGTGGGACGAGCTCGGAACGTTTTGCGATCCATCTTCGGGTCAAACTTCTCGGGCGAGGACGATCAGGCACGCTCGGGGGCGGCGTTGCGACGAATTGTCAAACCGATGCGCGTGAGCGACAAGCTCGCCATCAGGCACCCTCGGGGGTGTTGCGTCGAATGGCCAAGCCGATGAGTCCAAGCACCAAGCCCGCCATCACCACGGCTAGCAGCACGTGGTAGTCCGACCACCGCTGTGCGGCCTCCATCTGTGCCGCCGGCAGTTGGGCGACGGCATCGACCTTGGTCCATGCTGCGGTCAGGCCCGGCAACACGACCAAACGGTCGAGCGCGGCCACGGCTGTGAGCACGAGAGCCACTGTACTCGCCCGCCCCTTGCCGACCCACTTCGGGACCACCGCGACCAAAACCACACAGGCGAGCAACAAGACCTCGCCTGTCCGCAGGTACAGCGGGCGTGCGAGCGCGTGGGCGAGGTTGGCATCGATGAGCTCCGCGCCCTCGAGCCCCGGCAGCAACAACCCATAGCCGAGCAGCAACGAGCCGAGGATCGTCGCCACCGCCAGCATGCCGATGAGGGCCAGCGTCTGCACAGTTCGGAGTTGTGACACAAGCCCGGCAGGCGACCAACTTTTGCGCAGGACTTCGGGCATCTGTGCGCGCGAAACCCCACGGGTGACTCCCGCGGGGTTGTTGTGTCGTCGGCCGTGCGCTCGTCGGCGAAATACATGATGATACAATGAGATTGCCGGATGAGAGACGCACATGCTCGCTTCGGCCATTCGATGATCGTTCGTCGACGACCTCAGCAAAGCAGCGCAGACGCGGGATTCAGTCAGCCTTGGACGTGCGAGGATCGACCAGCATCCCGTCGGCAAACATCCGGTCGCGATGGCGACGCATCCGCTTGTGTTCTTTGTGCGAGAAGGTTCGCTCCTCGTAGGGGGGCTCGATCCGCGGTGTCTTGTTCATCAAACTGATCGGTTCGCTCGAGTGGGGCAGACCAAAAAAATGCCCGAGCTCGTGGGTCAACACGCGGTCGCTCGAGATCTTCGACAGGATCACCCAGCGTTTTTTTCGATCGCTGCGCAACCGCCAGTGCACCCCGTAGATTTCCCCTGGCTCATCGACATTGACGAGGCGTCCGACGACAAACACATGGGCGACACCGCGGTGAAATCGACTGTTGCCGAGGGCGTCCCGCTGGCTGCGATTGTCGATACTCTCCTGGTCGGCTGGCAACGCCGAAACCGCATCGATCTGCATTTGGACGTCGATCGGGGCAAAATGTCGATGTACCTGCACAATCTGATCACGGACCCATTCGGGCGTTTGGATCGGACCCTCTTCGGTCACGACGATGTGCAGGTGGATCGATGCGCAGTGGCCGATGTCGTTCGAGCACCGCGGTGGCAGAGTACGGAAGGCCAGCAGCGGATCGACTGGCTCGACGGGCGGAGCATCCTCGGGTTGTTCGGCAGGTGCACCTGGGCCGTCCGACGGAATTTCTTGTGTAGATACATTTTTATTGGGTGGGAGCGTCTCGGGTGCAACCACCTGTTCCGGAGTGGGTGTCGACGCGGCATCTACACGCGAATGTGCAGGCCCTGGGCGGATCTCGCCCGCGGGTGATTGCGTACTGCCCGGGACACAGGCGAGGCACCATAACGCGACGAGGCTGCAACCCCCCGGTGTCCTGCTCCTCGCGTCCCGTTTCATCATCCGATCGCCGACCTCGACAACCGAAGGATCTCAAAGATCGCCCGGGTCGCCGGTGAGCGGTTGAGCGTGTAAAAATGGATCCCCGGGACGCCCTTGAGCGGACGTGCAAACGGCTCGCTCACCGGCGGCTCCAACAGGGCGCGGCACTGGTACGAAGCGTATTGCACACCGGCCCAAAACACAGCCTGTGGATCGTCGCCGATGCGGGAGAGATGGTTGAGAAACTTCTCTGGAAGGGTCGCACCAATCATCTGGCTAAATCGCTGGATCTGGGCGACGTTGGTCACCGGCATGATTCCCGGGAGAATCGGCACGTCGATCCCAGCTGCGCGCGCGCGTTTGAGAAACTGATGAAAGAATGTATTGTCAAAGAAAAGCTGGGTGACCAAAAAGTCGACTCCAGCATCGACTTTGAGTTTGAGATGTCGGAGATCGGCGGCAGCATTCTCGGCCTCGGGGTGAACTTCGGGGTAACAGGCAGCTCCGACACAAAAATCGCCGCGCTCGTGGATCAGGGCAACCAGTTCGCTGGCGAAATGCAGGCCGTCGGGCGCGGGTTGAAAGGTCTCGGCGCCCCGCGGGGGATCGCCGCGTAGCGCCAAGATATTTTTGATCCCGCGTTCGCCGAGGTCGTCGATGACCCGGCACAGATCGTCGCGGGATGCTCCGACACAGGTCAGATGTGCCATCGGTTCGATCCCGAGTTCGCGTTTGATCCGCGATACCAGCTCGATCGTTCGCGTCCGCGTACTCCCGCCGGCGCCGTAGGTCACCGACACGAAGTCGGGTTCGAGGACTGCGAGTTGCTCGAGGTTGAACCACAACGCTTCGGCACTCTTTTTTGTCTTCGGCGGGAAAAATTCAAAGCTAAAAATGGGCCGCTTGTGGGCGAGGCGGTCGCGGATCAGCATGGTCTGGAGGTACCACAGGTGGTCGGCGACGAAAACAAATGCCGGCTAAGGTCATCGACCGAGGCCTTCGACCACCAGCCGGATGAGTGCTGTGGCAAGACCCGTCAGCAGTAGGCAGCCGCCACTGCCGCGAAGCAGTGCGGTGCGCCGTGCGGGTGCAAGCCAGCGCAACACCATCGTGACGACCAGCACCGCCGCGAGGACGATCAGTTGCCCGACCTCGACCCCGGCGTTGAATAGCAGTAGTGGCCACAAACCCTCGAATCCAGAGATTTGCAGGGACGCGAGGGCCCCGGCAAAGCCCAGGCCGTGGACGAGGCCAAACCCGACCAGCAGCCACGCCAGGCTGGTCCCCGGTTTGGAGTCGCTTTTCCACGCCAGCCATCCGAGGTGGGCGAGGGACACCGCGATCAGGGGCTCGACCCACAGCGCACTCGCCCGCATACCGAGCAGCGTCGCGCCCATGAGACTCAGGCAATGGCCGACGGTAAACCCCGAGACCCACACCAGTAGCCTGTACTTTGTGTGTGCATGTAATTGTGCTGCGTGATGCGCCTTGGGTCGGATCGATCGCGCGTGGGAGCGGCGATAGACCAGTACCAGCCCACAGAGAAACAACAGGTGATCCCAGCCGAAGAGGACGTGGTGGATCCCCTCATGTATGTACACCATGGACGGTGCGGGGGTCTTCGCCGGTGGGTTGTCGGCGACCTTCGCCGGGGTTGTTGGAACGCTCCGAGGTGTCCAGCCCTCGAGCGGACGAAACACAAACGCGACCCGGTGCCCGGCAAACGTCTGGTTTGTCCCATCCGCATAGGTAACCTCGAAAATATGCCGGTGCCCGGCGTACGCCGCGGTGAGCAGACCTTCGAGGTCGAGCGTGAGCGACTCGTCGAGGTCCCCCGGGCACACATAGGTGGCGTGGTGCGTGAGGCCGTCGTCGCCGGCCGGCTCGATGCTGATTGCTCGAGGTACGCACGGGCGCTCACCGAGTGTCCAGCGGATTTCGTGTGTGAGTCGCCGCGACAACTCCTGAGCACCATCGGCCAGTTCTTGGTGACTCAGGGTGCCGTCGCGGTCCCGGTCGAGTTGGAGGGCGAGCGCCCGCGCGTCCCGCAACGCGAGCGAAACTTCGGTTTTCACCGACGCGGCAGCAAGGGTATAGCGACCGCGCGAAAGCCCGGCTTCGTGGGCCGACGCAACACCCGACCACCCGAGGCAGGTCGCCAGCGAGATGATGTGTATACAAAGGTAGCGTCGGCGGAACACCGGCTGCACGATAGCAGTTGTCGACGTCCTCGGGGTTGATTTGATCGCAGGATTGATTTGCGGCTCAGCCGTCGAGCGCACGCATCAACGGACGGCTGGAGCGAGCCACCGATGGACCGCGACACGAGCAGAGATTTTAGGTTCTCCGGAGCGAGCAACAGGATGGAC
>CAZUPD010000070.1:11544-23200 GCA_964621785.1 uncultured Nannocystaceae bacterium | reverse complement strand
GTCGAGGTGACCGAAGCTCTCGGGTTGGGTTCAACAACACGCAACAAGGCAGGCGATCGAACGAAGCGCCTGCCTTGCAGTTGTGCGGTCGAGCGTTGACCTGTCAGGCCGCAGTCTCGACCTGGCGTTCGGCCACCTCGAGTTTGAGTGGCCCGTCCTCTGGTTTGACCACCCGCACGGTTGAGCCCGGCTGGGCGCGCCCTGAGAGCAACTCTTCGGCCAGTGGATCGAGGAGTTCGCGTTGCAGCATGCGTTTGAGCGGGCGGGCCCCGAACGCCGGGTCGTAGCCGCGGGCGGCCAAATCGGCCCGTGCCGGATCGGTGACCTCGAGGGTGATCTCCCGTTCGTCGAGCCGAGCCTGGATCCGCCGCAGCTGGATGTTCAAGATCCCCATCATGTTTTCCGGGCGCAGGGCGTGGAAGTACAGCATCCCGTCGAGGCGGTTGATGAACTCGGGGCGGAAGTATTGGCGCAGGGCCGCCTGACGTGCCTTTTGCAACTCCTCGCCTTTGTACTGTGCTTCGAGCTCGCTGCCGATATTGCTGGTCATCAGGATCACGGTGTGACGAAAGTCGACCACCCGACCTTGGCTGTCGGTCAATCGTCCGTCGTCGAGTACCTGCAGCAGGAGGTTGAACACCTCGGGGTGGGCCTTTTCGACTTCGTCGAGGAGGACCACGCTGTAGGGCTTGCGGCGGATGGCTTCGGTCAGCTGCCCGCCCTCTTCGTGGCCGACATACCCGGGTGGCGAACCGATGAGTCGCGAGACCGAGAACTTCTCCATGTACTCGCTCATATCGATCCGTACCACTTGGCGTTCGTCGTCAAACATGAATTCGGCGAGCGCTCGGGCGAGCTCGGTCTTGCCGACACCGGTGGGACCGAGGAACAAAAATGATGCGGTCGGGCGGTCGGGGTCATTGAGGCCGGCACGGGCTTGTCGGACCGCCGCGCTCACGCGGGCGACGGCCTCGTGTTGGCCGATGACCCGACGGCCGAGCTCCTGTTCCATTTGCAGTAGCCGCTGTTGTTGACTGGCCAACATCCGCTCGACCGGGATCCCCGTCCAGCGGCTGACAACCCCGGCGATATCCTCGTCGGTGACCTCTTCGCGCAGGAATGCTGAACCATCTTTGCGAGCCCGCTCCAAGGCTTGCTGGGCCTGTTCGCGTTGGCGTTGGAGGCTAGGCAGCGTCGAGTACATCAGCTCGGCAGCCTTCTCCAACTCGCCCGCTCGCTCGGCGAGTTTGGCCTCGTCGCGCACGCGGTCGAGTTGTTCGGCGAGTTGCTTGAACTGGTGGAGTTGGTCGCGTTCGGTCTGCCAGCGCGAACGCATCGCGGTGACTTCCTCGCGCAGCTCGGCCAACTCGGCCACGACCTCGTCGAGGCGTTGCCGTTGGGGGGCTCCTTTTTCACGTTTGAGCGCTTGGCGTTCGATTTCCAAGCGAGTGACTTTGCGTTCGAGCTGGTCGATCGGCAGCGGCACACTCTCGACCTCCATCTTCAGCCGGGCCGAGGCCTCATCGAGCAGGTCGATGGCCTTGTCGGGCAGGAAACGGTTTTGGATGTAGCGATGGCTCAGCCGCGTGGCTGCGACGATCGCTGCATCCGCGATCTGGATCCCGTGGTGGGCCTCGAACTTGTCGCGCAGTCCACGGAGAATCGCAATTGTATCGTCAACCGATGGTTCATCGACCCGGACCGGCTGAAACCTCCGTTCGAGCGCCTTATCTTTTTCGATGTGTTTGCGGTACTCGTCGAGGGTCGTCGCCCCGATGCAGCGTAACTCGCCACGGGCGAGCGCCGGCTTGAGCATGTTGGCCGCATCTTGGGCCCCCTCAGACTTGCCGGCGCCGACCAGTGTATGGAGCTCGTCGATGAACAGGATGATCCCTCCCTGCTCGGCGGCGACCTCCGCCAACACGGCCTTGAGACGCTCCTCAAACTCGCCGCGGTACTTGGCCCCGGCCACCAGCGCCGCGAGGTCGAGCTGCATGAGTTTGCGGTTTTGCAGGCTTTCGGGGACATCGCCGCTGGCGATCCGAAGCGCGATCCCCTCGGCGATCGCCGTCTTGCCGACCCCGGGCTCACCGATGAGAACGGGATTGTTTTTTGTCCGCCGCGACAGCACTTGCAGGGTGCGACGGATCTCGGCATCACGGCCGATGACCGGATCGAGTTGTTGGCGGCGGGCCGCCTCGGTCAGGTCGCGACAGTACTTCGCCAGCACCTCGTATTTCCCCTCGGGATTGTCGTCTTGAACGGTCTGGGTGCCGCGGACTTCCTGCATCGCCGACAGCAGCAGCTCGCGGGTCACACCCAACTTCGCCAGCAGGGCGGCCGCGCGGATGTTGTGTTTTTTGGCCTTGTCGTGGAAGCAGGCCAGGACGAGGTGCTCGGTGCTGACAAACCGGTCGTGGAGGGTTTCGGCCTCGGTGGCTGCGAGGTCGAGCAGTGCTCGCAGCTCAGCCGATGCGGTTGTTTCGTGGCCGCCGCTGATGCGGGGTTGTTTGGCGAACTCCTCGGCGAGTGCCCGTTTGATCGCCGCCGTGTGGACTCCGGCGCGCTCGAGCAGGGGACCGGGCAAGCCACCCTCTTGGTCGAGCGCCGCCTGTAGAAGATGCAAACTCGTGACTTCGGGATGCCCGAGTTGGGTCGCCGCAGCCTGGGCATGGGCGAGGGCATGGCGGGTTTTGACAGTAATTCTCTCGGGATTGAACATCGTCATGGAAGCACTCCAGCAGCGACCTCGGGAGGACGTGCGACTCGGCATGGTCCGGAGCCACAGGCCATCACCAGGGATGGGAGACAGTAGATCTGGGTTGGAAGCTAACGGCGTGGACCCAGGTACGGTCGGGTCTGCCTTCGCCTGAAGGATGGGCATGTGTTTGAAGGAAGCAAGTCCGGATGTTCAATGAGATTGCACAAGCGAAAATTTCCCGGCACCTTTTCCGGGCTATGGCCGACGTACCCGGAAGATTTCGCCACCCGCGTCCCCTGCCCGGGTTGCCCACACCTGCGCGGGTGCTCAAACCATCCTCCGTCATCACTGGCCTCGCAGTGATTTGCGCATGTCTCTCGGGATGCAACAACCAGCCGAAGGCGAGCGAGCAACAACCGACCAAGGCGGCCGGCGAGGAGCGAGCGGATGTCCCAAAGCCCGAGCCACAAGCCGCGCCGGGTGTGCGCGAGGACGGAGAAATCATCTCCGCCGTCACCTGGTTCGAAGGCACCCTCGAGCAAGCCCTCGCCAAGGCCAAGACCGACGGCAAGCTGGTGTTTATCGATGTCGGTGCCTACTGGTGCCCACCCTGCCACGCACTCGATGAGGAAGTGTTTGTCAAACCCGAGGTCGGGGCGTTTTTAGACGAGAAGTTTGTGTCGATACATATTGATGCAGAAAAGGGCGAAGGCCCCGATATCGTCGACCGCTACCACATCCAGGCCTATCCGACCCTGCTCGTACTCGAAGCCAGTGGCGTCGAAAAAGGTCGCCTAGTCGACAGCATGGAGCCCGCCGCCTTGATCGCGGCGCTCGGCAAGTTGGCCGGTGGACAAAACGTACTCGCCGAACTCGAAGCTGCGGTCGCCGCAGCTCCCGACGACCTCAAAGCCCGATACGAACTCGCCCATGCCCATGCCCTCGCGGCCCGTCAACAAGATGCACTTACAAATTTAGCGGCGGTGATCGAAGGCGACCCCGACAATGCCCAGGGGCTCGCCGCAGCGGCGATGTACGACCGGGCGATGTTTTTGACCGCCAAGCTCGACGGCGACCGCGAACGCGCCGTCGCCGAGTTCCGCGAACTGCAAAAGAAGTTTCCCACCAGCAAACAAAGTATCCGGGCCTACCGGCAGATCGGGCGTCAGTTGTGCAAGCTCGGTCGTCCCGACGAAGCGGTCCAAAGCCTCGAGCAGATGATCGCCACCGATCCCAAAAATCCGGACCTCAAGGGCAGCTACGGGTGGTTTAGCTTCCGCCAAAAATGTAGCCCCGAAGCCGGTCTACGGGCGGTCGAGGCGGGTCTCGAGCAGGATCCGAAGAGCGCAAATCTCCATTATCTACGCGCCGAGCTCAGACATCAACTCGGCGATTCGGCCGAGGCGTTGGTCAGCATCCGCAATGCCGCCAAACTCGAGCCCAAGTCGGCCTATTTCAAACGCCAGGTGCGACGATTCGAACAACTGGCGAGTGGTTAACCATGGCATCTCTCCAATTTGTCCACGCCGTTCTCGCGGGGTCGTTGCTGGTACATGTACCAGCCATCCCGTCTCCGCTGATCCTCACCCTCCAGCCGGCAGACGATGACCTGCCGAATGTCGACGACGACGATTCCTCAGCAGATGACTCACCGAGCGACGAGCCAAGCTCCGATCCTTCGGACGACGGAGGCGATGGCGGCGATGCCAGCGATGGGGGCGACGGAGGCGATGTCGGTGACGACGGGCCGGACGTTTCGGATGGGGACGATATCGGCTCCGGGGGGAATTTCCGTTTGCGTCCCGATGTGGAAATAGTTGATGATACAACCGAAATGGAGCCCGAGCAAAAAGCTGCGCCGCGGCCCAACCACCCGGTGCGGTTTGCCGAAGACCCGAAAGCGGATGCCGAGCGCGAGCGAAACGCCCATCGCCGGGCGGCAGCGAGTGAAAATGCCGGCTTTGGTGGCGGGTATGTCGATCGCACCACCGAGCAGACCCCACCCAAGGACGGCGAGCAAAATGTGCTTATCGGTGCGATCCTATTGCCATTGGGGACGTTGCAACTCGGGGGCGGTGTACTGACGGCTGTCATGGGCATGCAACCGCGGTGCGGTGAAACCTTGAACCTGTCCGATAGTGCCTGTAATGCAATGGTCGGCTCCGGAGCCGCCTCCGCCACCCTGGGGGGGCTCATGGCGATCACCGGCGTGGTGTTCTTGGCGATTGGCCTCGGCCAGCGCGGCAAACACCGACGTTGGAAACGCGAGCGGGGGCAGGCGAGTCGGCCACGGTTTGGTCCGAGCGCATCGGGGTTTGAACTGCGGTTTTAGTCCGGGCCCCCACGTTCTCGCCAACATGCCTCGTGACCACTGAGGTCGGCCATATCATGCCGAGACATCATCTCGGTTCGAGAATCGGTACGGGTCGAACCGCAACGTGGACTCGTCGACGGGCACTGCGTCTCGGAAATCGCATACACTATGTTTGTCGGCGGAACTTGACTCCGGTGTAGACCCGGATCGCCTCCCCGCGCGTCAGCGTGTCGTGTTGGTGCCACTGCTCTTGTCGCTGCGATTGCGCCGCCGCATCTTGGCGCTCGCCGAGTACACGCCGCAGACGTTCGCGCGCGCGGGCGAGATTTTCTTTTTGGCTGCGACCCTCTCGAGCCGTGACCACCACACCCGTTGGTAGATGCCGGATCCGCACTGCCATCTCGCGTCGGTTGATGTGTTGACCACCGGGACCGCTGCCCCGCATGGTCTCGACTACGAGATCGTCAGACCGGATGTCGATCTCTGTTTCCTCCGGGGTTGGGCACTCGCGGACGCCGACAAACCAGTTGTTGCGCCGGTGATGCTGGCGAAACTGGTTCTTGCCGATCCACTGAATCGTCCCGACCCAGCCGCGGCAAAACGCTTCGACCGACCCTCCGGTGAGAGCGACGATCGCCGACGAAAGCGTGCCTTCGTGGGATCCGGGCGAGCGGGCGACGACATCCGCTGCGATCCCCTGAGCTTGTGCCTCATCACAAATTGCCGCGACGACTTGAGCGACGACCCATTGGCATTGCGCCGGCCCACGGCCCGATGTTACTTGCAGATGCACGATATTTGAACTGTCGGTCACCGTGATTGCGTCTTGTAGGTAATCACCGGGTGTAAACGGGCAATCAGGTTAATGAGTCCGGCGTCGACGAGATCGCCGATCACTTGGGTGATGTCCTTGTAGGCCTCGGGTGCCTCTTCGTACAGCAGCGAGCGGTCGTCGCAGATCACCCGGGAGCCGAGTTTGGTGCGGACGAGGTCATCGGGGGAGTAGCGGCGTTTGAGTCGACTCTTACTGTCCTTGCGTTTCCACCTGCGACCGGCACCGTGGGCGAGGGAATAGCCGGCTTCGGCTCCGCGCTCGGTCGGCATCACCAGGTAGCTGACCGAGCCGCGCGAGCCCGGGATCACCACCGGGCCGACGGTACTCGGCGCAGCGCCCTTTCGGTGCAAATACACGCTTTTCCCCTGCCACGTCGCGGGCTCGACACTGTTGTGACAAATGTCGAGGACCGCGGTCCGTTCGCCGCCGAGGGCCTCGGCCATGCGCTCGGCGATGACATCGCGATTGACCCTGGCCCATGCGACAGCCCGATCGTGACGCGCGAGGTAGGCCGTTCCGACCTCTCCATCGGCCTCGATCGGTTGTCCTCCGTGGACATCGACATGGGCCCTCAAAATCGCCTCACCCAGCCCACGCGAGCCACTGTGGACGAGGATAAACAGGTGTTGTTGGGAAAGTTGCAAGCGCTCCCAGGCTTCGGGGTCGTCGATCTCGGCCACCCGCTGCAGCTCGGCGAAGTGGTTGCCACCCCCGATTGTGCCGAGGGATCGCAGATCGCCGGGCTCGACCTGGATGCCCGCATCGCGCAGGCGAAGGACCGCATCGCCGGGCCACCGACCGTCGAGTCCCCAACCGTCGGCGTTGCGCAGACGCGAGACCCAGCGGTCGAGTTTGATTTTGCGGGTCTTGAGGTTCGTCTGCCACAGCCCCATGCCACAGCCAATATCGTTGCCGACTAGGTGTGGGTAGATGACCTTCTCGCTGATGAAGGCCGCACCGATTGGCGTACCTTTTCCGGGGTGAAGATCGGGCATGCCAATGGCGGCGAGCATCCCCGGAAGTCGGCCGGTGGCATTCAGCTGAACGACGGCATCGCCCTCGATCCAAGAGCCCTCGGAGGCGATGACACGAACATGGGAAGTTGCGGGTTGCATGGTGTGGGTCCAGTGTACTGCGCGTGCAGGTGGCGGATAAGACAGATGACGCGCATGCGCGCGAGTTCTCGAAAATTCATGTAGATTCATGGGCTAGATCGAACACGGAAGTATTTCGACCGGCGCGCGGGGTAGCACATTCGCCCGGGGAGCTCACCAGCGTTCGAATGGAGGACTGCAAGGTGCGTCGTGGGGTTGACGAGTGATTGCAGGGCAGCTCTACATTTATATGTAGTTACAATATGTAAGCCCTTGGTGAAGGCTGGATCAGTAGGGCAGGATGCCGGCGTGGCGAAGTTGTTTGAGTTGGCGTTTGTTGAGTGGCACACGGTCGCTCGCATAGCGGTCGATGTATCCGTAACGGATTCGCAACTCCCGGCCGAGGTACCACCAAGCATTGGTCATCTCGCTCAGGGAGCAACCTGCGACCACATCCCGTGTCTGTTCATAGAGGCCGGGCGGGGGAATCTCGCTCAGTGTCACCCGGTACCACACACCCTTCAATCGCCGATACGCAGTGGTACGATTGACATTGACGACATCGGGATCGTCCTCGTCCCGGGGTTTGGGCGGCACGACGACCCGGCGCAGGAGACCGGATGTAGGATCGACCCAGACCACATCCGACCAGCGTCGCGGGGATAGTGGCGTCAGTCCACGGTAGGAGTCGTGGTAGGGCCGGTGGGGTTGTCCGTCGATCATCACGACGTGGGTCACAACCATTTGCTCGAGGTGTTGCAATACGTGTAGATGGGTCGCTCGCCGCGGGCGGAGGTTTTTGCGGATGTCCGAATAGACATCGTTCCACTTGCGGCCAACCTGACTTAAGAGATAGCGGCGAAGGGGTGCGAGGTTTTCATTGAGTGACTTGTCGTGCCGGGACATCCGCTCGCGGATCGGTGCCGATTCGGGCTCGAGCATATCGCGGCGACGTTGCGCCCGGCCTCGCGTTTGACGGTAGGCACGGTGGCGCGGTCGCTCCACCAATTTCTTAAACATATCCTGTCTCATGGTTCCCAACTCCTTCCCGCAGCCGATGCTGTGCGGAGAGCAACAAGGGGAAGCCGAACGTGTCGGCTGCGGCTGTCGACGACGCAATCGCCATCGGATTCAAATCAATTTCAGGTCGGTCATGTGTTCACAGAGCGTGAAACAGACACACCTCAAACCACAGGTTTTCTTCGGGAGGGGCATTGCGAAGCGTTCCTTCCTCCAGATGACAACCCGATGAACGATGGGATTTAGTAGCGCATGGGACAACCAGGTTCGCAGAGCGAACATCTATGGAACTACAGGACGCCCACGGTGGTGTCAACCCGGAACGAGAAAATAATTTAGGACCGTTTTTGCGAGCGGAAAACTGCGTGGGCGAGGGACAGCACTGCCAGACTGATCAGCCAGGTCGCTAGGAAGATGGCCAATGTCTGCACCACGCGAGTGGTCGCATCGTGGCGCCATTGCAGCACGCCGAATGCGGGGACGAGACTGACGAGGACAGCGAGCGGCCACCGGCGCGAATGGGTGTGTGTACAACGAGTTGTGTCTTGGGTCTGTGTTTTGGCTTGCCGCTCCGGCAGGGTTGTCTCGGATGTCGCGGAACGTATCGTTCGGGTCGACTCCGTGGACGGGGGGCGCGCGCGTCGTGGACTTCGGTGAGAACCGGACCGACTTGGCCGATGTCCGCGACGTTCGGACAGATCGGCAGACCGCGCCCATTCGTCGGATGCAGCGGGGTACGCCTCAGACTTCCATGTGTGTGCATCAGCTTGATACCCCGTCAGTCGGCGCAGTGCGGCCCGCATGGCGACGGCGGAGGCAAACCGATCGGACGGGCGGCGGGCGAGGGCACGTTCAAAAAACGCATGGAATGTTGGCGGGAGGTCGGGTCGAAATTTAGCGATGGGGATCGCAGGTTCGGTAGCGATATTATAAATAATTGCGTATACACTTTCACCTGTATGGGGAAGTTGGCCACCGGTGAGCATCTCGTAGAACACAACCGCAGCGCTATAGAGATCGGAGCGGTGGTCGAGCTCGCTATTTGAAGCTTGCTCGGGGGACATGTAATAGGGGGTTCCCCACAGGCTGTCTCCCCGACGCCGCGCCCGACCGAGGAGAATCGAGGCCCCAAAGTCGAGAATTTTCAGCTCACTGCGGAGTGTGTCGGTCGAGAGGTCGCGGACACTGCCAAACAGTAGATTTTCGGGCTTGAGGTCGCGATGAACGATTCCGCGGCTGTGGGCGCAGCGAAGAGCCGACAGCACTCCGTCCATCAGCCGGCCGGCCTCCTTGGCGTCGAGTCGCTCACCGGTCTTGAGTCGCCGGTACAGGCTCCCGCCGTCGAGCAGTTCCATCGCCATGTATGGAGCCGGCGCACGGGCCGGGGAGACATCGAGGACGCGGACAATGTTGGGGTGCCCGACCGAGCCCATCAGCCGGGCTTCTTGCCAAAACCTTGTAATTGCATCTTCTCGGTCGCGCAGCTCGGGCAACAGGATTTTGAGCGCGACCGGACTTCGCATCTGCAGGTGCGTCGCGCGCCACACCGACCCGGTCGCACCCTCGCCGAGGTGGCGTTCGAGGCGGTACCGACCGTCGATCAGGCTTCCCACGCGCAGTGTCTCGTCGAGCGTGATCGGCTCGGAGTGGTCGAATTCATCCTCGCGGATGGTCCGTCGACTCGCGCGGTCCATACCGCGCAGAGTAGCGGATGTTGGAGCAATCGGCAGGTCGGAAGGTCGGTGATTTGGTTGTGACGACCCCCAACACGTTCGTTCACGGTGCGTAACCGATCGTGATGACTCTAGATTTGAGTACGCGTCGACGCGCTACCGCAGACCAAATTTTTGGAAACGTGTGTATCCGACGATTCGGTCGACTCGAGTTTAGCGGAGCTCGCGGCCCGCGAGATACTCCACGACGTGCGGTAGGGTTTTGGCCGCCGGCGCCTGCAACCAATAGCCCCGTGGACTGTCGCGCGCAAACACGGCGAAGTCGTTGTCATACGGGTCGATATTGACGATCGCAGCCCCTGCACGGGCAGCTTCAGCAGTTGCGTGCATCGGCAACGAAGCTGCACCAGATGTCCCAATGACCAGGAGAAGGTCGCAGGTGGCGGCAGCCGTCATCGCGGTCGTCGAACGGTACAGGACCTCGCTGTAGTACTCGTCAAACCACAGGATATGTGGCCGTGCTCGCTGTCCATCAGGACATGTAAGTTGGGCCCACATCTCGTCACTCATCGGCACATGCTTTTCGAGAACCAGGCTCGGGTCCATCAAGTACAGTTCGGTCTCGCCGCCCTTCGCAGCCCGCATAAAGTCGATGTTGCCGTGGACTTGGTGCGTTCGCTCGAGAGTGTTCCCAGCCCGTAGATGCAGGCCGTCAACGTTTTGGGTGACCAGTGAAAACCTGTCCCCGAGAGCCTGTTCGAGGGTTGCAAGGGCGAAGTGCCCGGGGTTGGGATCGGCGGCACGACAGACGTGGCGGCGGTACAGGTACCAGCGCCAGACTTCGCGTGGCATCTGCGTAAATGCGGCCCGGGTCGCCATCTCTTGGGGCCGGTACTCGCGGGCGCCGACCACCCAGTAGCCCTCCTCGCCGCGAAACGTCGGAATGCCGCTCTCGGCCGAGATACCCGCGCCGGTGAGGACACAGACCCGCCCGCTGCGGCCGCGGTCGAGGAGGTGACAAAGTTCGCTCGATAGTTCCGTATTCATGCTGACTGACGACTCCCGATGGTGTGCAAGGATACAACAATGTTTCGCACACATGACGAACGGTGCTCCACCGTCGGACACGGGACGTACCGGCGAATGGGTGTTACCTCCCGCTTGGGCGGCGAGCGACAATCATTTCCTGTATTCTCGGGATTCGTTCACGAGTTAGGACTCGACATGTACCGTAAGAGCCTTCGCACCCTCGTCCGGATGTTTGCCGGCACCCTCGCCGCGGGTTTTTTGTTGCACTCGGCGGCACCACAGACCGCCGCCGCCTGTGGCGGGACGTTTTGCGACAACATTCCCGACGCTGTACCGATCGACCAAGAAGGTGAGAACATTCTATTTGCGATCACGGGCGACCAGATCGAAGCCCACATCCAAATCCGCTACGACCCCAATACCAACGCCGACAAGTTTGCCTGGGTGGTTCCGGTCTTGTCGGTTCCCGAGTTCCGCGTCGGCTCCGAACGTCTGTTTCAAAACCTCCTCGCAGGTACGATTCCGACGTTTCTGACACAGTTTTCCTTTTCGGATATCGGTTGTGAAGGGGATGGGGATGGCGACGGCGACGGGGATGGCGATGGTCGCCACGATTGCGCGAAAAACCCTATAGCCTCTATTTAAATGGACTTTACGCTGATTAGTCGGGTATCATTTCGACTGATTTTTTTGTGTTGATTTGTGTCAGGGTTTTTCGAGCTTATGGGCGAGAAATCAATCACCGAAAAGTCTGTATCTGCACTTAAGCCGGGCGGCCGGTTTACCTGTCGTCGCCTACCTGGTTTTGGAGTCAGGTGCACGCCAAAGCGAGGGAAAGTCGTGTTTTTCGCTCGTATAGGTCGCCGGGTGGTCACGATCGGCGAGTGGTCTCCGCAGTCGCCGCACCACACAACCGTTAAGGCCGCCCGAGCGCGCGCTCGCGAAATCCTCGCAGACCACCCCACTCCACGCCCCGCAGCTCGTGAACCG
>CAZUPD010000070.1:0-11534 GCA_964621785.1 uncultured Nannocystaceae bacterium | reverse complement strand
GGTCATCCAAACGAACGGGTTGATCTCGATGCACTCCGAACAGTGGCGAGCGCTGATGCAGGAGGTTGTGGTGAGTTGCGGTGTTGCACCGGCCAAGCAGCCAGTAGAAGAATCATCGAACGGGATGACCGTGGGCGAGTTGATTGAGACTCTGCGCGAAGACTACTTCGCCACTAGGAGCGAGAAAACCCGTCGAAAATACACGTATTGCCTCAATAAACACGTTTCACAATGGTTCACGACACCCGTCGATAAGATCACGGCTGAAAAACTCGAACGATGGCACCGGGAAGGGAAGAAGGGAGACGCGTGGAAATGTCTAAAGGGGTTCTTTACGCTCGCAGAGACACGCGGCCTTATAAAACGCGTCCCACAACCGAACCTCAGGAAGAAGAAGCGAGCGCGTAAGGACACTCGAAAAAAAGCATTCGAGAATCGAGCGGTTCAGAAGCTGAAAACCTGGTTAGGGCAACGGGTAAAGAACAATGATTCCTGGCACCCGTCCGCGATCTTCGCGCTGATCTTCATCCTGGGGACTGGCGAGCGGTCAGAAGCCGCGCGAGAGTTGCGGCCGTGCGAGGTCCAATGGGAAGCAGGCACCATCACGAAAGAGCGCAAGGGAGAGGTAACACTCGCTATTCCGGTGAGTCCGCACGTTCTAAGGTTCCTTCGGCAGATCAGGCCCAAGAACGATAATGACTACTTCTTCCCGCATCGGTTTCTGCCCGATACACCGATCAGCGAGTCTTCGCTGCGGCTTTTCTTTCAAAAAGTCTGCGCCGAATTGCACCTTAAGTTGCCCAACGGCCAAACACCGAATATCCACACACTCCGGCACACGTTTGCGACTCTGCTCAAACGACAAGGTGTCCCGGAAACTGAGATTCAAATCCTCATGGGACACGCGGACGTGGCAACCACATTCCGCTACTTCTCGGGTTCGTCAAGCCAAGCTCGTAAACACGTTAGCTCGCTGTCGTCGGTCCATGTGGACTTCGAAGGTGCTTCGCGGGTTGTGGCGTGAACCGCGAGCTGTCCCGCGGCTTGCAGCCCCCACCTACGATCGCACCTGGGGGCCGGGTGTTTTTGCGGGAGAGATCTCGACCGAGCTCGAGTCGCATTCCCTATCCTGCGAACCCTCCGACTCGGTCGCCCCAATGAAATCTAGAGTGAGAAGTCCCAACTCTGTTGGAATCAACGTTCCAGAATTATTGAAAACAAGCCCCATAACAACTAGACGCTTAACAGCGTATTTAGACAGTGATCGTTCTGATCCTTCGCCATAGTATTCGCCTTCAGTACCTTGAAGTATGCCTGTTTTTTTCTTGAAGGGTCCAATCTCTAGCTCACGATACGTAGGTGCATTGCCCCGGTTTGCAACGGCTGCTAGGTAATCAAGCATGAATGGATCTAGCTGGTCGAGTATATGAAATAGATGTCGGCGAAAAGGCCGGAATTTGTCCTCGAAAAATGAAGTGCGAATACCATTAATGATAAAGCCGCGTTTACGTTCGTCGTCGGCCTGACTCCATGCTCGGTGGGCCGGTTGAAGAATTGCAAAAAACTCAGTTGTTGGTGCGCCGCGGTCCTTCAGCTTTTCAGTAAGTTCCTCGAGCTTTGATTTTAACTCCGCGTTCTCGCTTTCCGACAGATCCTGTCTCCGCTCAAGATCATCAAGCGATTTTCCCATATCTCCCATATCCTGTTCAAGATTTTCTATCTTTCTTGCGTGTAGCTCCATACCCTGTTCAATCTTTTTTGGGTCTAGCTCCAACACTTGGGTTGCAACTGCGTCGAGAAATTCGCGTGTCATGCCGACACCGGTCTGCCCTTCGAGAAGATGGGCCCAGATCGTCGCTCCTCCTGCTGCGACCGCAAAAATAGGCAATCCAGTGACGGCCCCAGCCAATCCGAGCACTGGCGACGTGAATTTCAGTATGCTCGCGGCGTTTTGCTTTTCATGTTCTTGCATGGACTCGCTTTATACCACGGACGAACCGGGGCGCTCACTTTCGTGGCGAGAGAAAAACTCAGCGACACGCCCCCGCCGGGGAGCTAACCGAAATTCAAATACTCGAGCCGCATTCCGAAAAGAATCCATCAAAGAATGGTCGTTTCATCATTCCCTCTTGGCGGTTGCTCCGATGCGTGGACAACCTCGAGCAGTTCCCGCAAATATCGCCACTGGAGATCGCATGTTGCGGCCTCGCCAGCTTTCTTTAGTGCTCCGGTGACATCGCTATCTGCGTACGCTTGGAGTGCGTGCAAAGCATGTTCAGCTCCCGCAGGTGCAAGCGCATGCGCTTGTGTGGTGCCAAGCACAGACAACAACGCGGCATCAAACTCGCCGACCGTCTGAAACCTGTGTTCGGGTTGCTTTGCCAGCGCGGTTGCGATTAGCTCGTCGAACCCGCGCGGAACATCGACCACGGAGCTCGGCGCAGGAGGCGGATCTTCCGCGTGTTGCCGCAAGACCTCGCCCCCTTGCCCGCGAAATGGCAGCATGCGTGTTAGAGCTTCGAACAACACGATCCCCGCAGAGTACACATCGCTGCGCGCGTCGCCTTGCGAGTCAACTCGCTCTGGGGCCATGTAGCCGATCGATCCCATGACCTCCGACGTGCGGTGCGAGGGCAAGCCCGCAAGCGACGATCGATCGACTCGAGCAACTCCAAAATCAGCAAGTAGTAGCCGCGTGCCCGAGACCTCCTGCCACAGGAGGCAATTGCCCGACTTGACATCACGGTGCACAACGCCGGCGCTGTGTAACACTGCGAGACCTGCGAGAAGTTGATGGATAAAGATCCCCGCAGGTAGCCACGCCAGTGGCCCGGCGTTTATGCGGGCGGACAACGTCGGGCCCATCACATACGGCATAACGATGTATACACAATGATGATCGAGGCCAAAGTCAAGCACCGGCATTAGGTGTGTGTGATGGAGTTGAGCACCGATCCGTGCTTCGCGGATCAATCGTGCTCGCTGTATCTCGTCGCGTGGGTAGGCCACCTTGACGGCCACCGTACGCACTAGTTTTTGGTCACGTGCTCGAAAAACGGTCGCTCCCGATCGAGCAATGACCTCGAGCAGCTCGTAGCGACCGCGACCGAGTACGGTTCCCGGCTTGTACCTCGGGGAGTCCGCCGGACTACTCACTTTGAATTTTTCCTGTAAAGCGATCGATTGTACGGGCCGCGGTCCACAGCGTCAGATCCGAGTGGTTGAACGCGTCGACGTTTGGGGGTAGCTCTACCGCCTCGCGCCACGATGGGCCGTCAAATACAAAAACACGTTCCAGGCTCACGTAGTAGACAGTCTCTGTTACACGGTGCATGTAAAAGCCGTTCGAGGTCCGCGCGGCTTCGATCGAGTCGGCAGCTTCGGCGAGTACACACAGCTCACTGTCATCAGGGTCAAAAGCTTCGGCTGTCAGAACCTCGTTGCCGTCGACTCGTACGAGCAACACGCGGTGTCTTGGCGACCGCAACCGGTACACTTGACCCGAGGCTGCCACGTAGATGACGCTTGACCCGAGACGGTAAAACCCGGGTTCGAGAGTTGGCCGAATGTTTGCGGCCCGATCGGTCGGGAATCGCTTGCTCGTGATGACACGTGTTTTCGCAAGCGGTGGGGAAGGGTCCATCACAACAGACTCCCAAGGGCAGCACTAACAACTAGCAGCACCCCTAACCCGTCCGTTATTGGCGTTTGTTCCTCGACCGCGAGCACGGGATCTAGCGAACAGACGTACCGACCTTTGAGTCGTCGGGATACTTTCGGGGAGACTGGACGAAAAATCCCCGTGTCCCCTTCGACAGCGGAGCTATCGAATTCGATCGTCCGGCGATCGTCGTGGCTAACAAGGTGAGTCAGGTTGTTCACGATTCACCCCCCGTCGGCGAAGCGAACTCGCCAAACCGCCGCTTGATCTCGTCGTCGAGTTCAGGCCAGACAGACAACCAACAAAGAAGCGTCTTGGTGTCGCAAAACTGACCATTGACGAGAAGTCCTTCGGCTTCGAGCTCGCAGTGCGGACGCGGAAACACTGCGGCGACTCCCTCCTCGTCAACCAAACACCGTACGTTCACATAGGCCGTTATCTGCGCCAGCAAACGAGACCCACGCAACGGGCGCGGCGCGATCTCCAGTCCGCACAGGTACAGCTTGACCGCTCGAACCTTTTTTTTGGCCGCTCGGAGTTTCCGAAAAATCGCTATCCAACCGTCTCCTCGATTGAGTTCAACGCGCGAATTTTGTTGGCTCATGCTCGTTCTGAGATCGTCATCAATCACAATGGCATTTAGCCATCTGGTAAAATGGAAGTCAATCAGTTAAATTTTTGGGTGATATCATCCCGGACTCGTGAGTCCAGAGCAGTGCAAAATCGCGCGAACCTTTCTAGGTTGGTCGCAGAAAACCCTTGCTGCTCAATCCGGGGTTTCGAGTCCCTCAATCGTCAAGTTCGAGGGCGGCTCCGAAATCAAGCTTGCGCTCGTCAACGCGCTCGAGTTTGCTTTTTCGAAGGCCGGGATTTCGTTTGGAACGACCGGTGTACGTACGGGGCTGACAAGAATCACGCTGCCCGACGGATCTTTCGTCGAGCATCGCGTGCGGTCTTGAGCGGCGAGCAACGTTTGCACGGGCGACTGCTCGAACGTCGCCGTACCCTGTCGAAAGCGGTAGACATGACACCGCAGTTCCGGCAAGTTGACGCGAAGCGAGCATGACGCTCGAAAACTTCTGACGTTGGGAAAGCGAGAGATGGAACGGGATGACTTCCTCGAGTGGTTCGAAGAGATTGCGAACCGAAATATCGGGACCTTTCGAGGCACTTACGGCCTCCAAATGGAGCGCGCTAAGATACAGCGCTGGATCACCGACGCGTCGTCAGCCTTGGAGGCTGTTTTTCCCAAACGTCACCCGGTCCTGCGGCATTGGCACGAACAAGCAAGGGAGTATGACCGGAATCCGACGTGGTTTGAATGCACGAAGGCCGTTTTCAACTCTGGACTTGAGCAGTTAAAAAATCGTCGGCTTGAGACTCTGGCGGAAACCGTCAGGCGAGATTCCGAAATTGATCTTCTCGATCAAGCTTCCACCCTTGCCGACGAGAAGTTCGCCGCTGCTGCCGCTGTGATCGCGGGCGGGGCCCTCGAAATGCACTTGCTTCAGCTCTGCGAGAAACACGGGCTCACGTGGTCGGGACCAGGCTCGATTGCGAAATACAACACCGCATTGTACGCCAGCGGAAAAGCGGGAGATATTGATTATACCAAGACGGACATGAAAGACGTCGAAGCTTGGGGGGCAAAGCGAAATGACGCGGCCCACAGCCCAGGCGATTTTCCAAATGACCTTAGGTCGATAGAGATCATGATCGAGTCAATCCGTCTCTTCATCAGTAAAAAGTGATTCGGCGGCTGGGCCGGGCTGGCGTCCGCAAGATTACCATCACCTGGTTGCAGACTCGCCCCCCTGCACCAAGCCTCTTCGCCCAAGTCCGCACAATCGTTCGGTACTTGGGGCGCGCACTGGTTTTACTCATTGCCATTTGTCGCCCTTGTAAGTGGCGCGGTCCTCTGTTTTTGCCAGGCGACGGGGGACTGGTTTGATCGGTTGTTAAACGAAAAAAGGGCCCTAGGTCAGTTGACACACAAAAGTGCCTCTTTGTGTGACACCGGACCGCGGCAAGAAGTTTGCAGAGTCCAATCGATTTGGTATCGATAGTCATCGATTTGGGAAACGATACATGGCAAAGAAGATCGACGACATCCTCAATCCACCACCACCACCCAGTCAGAAGGCGATTCTCGACCTCCTCGAAAAGGCCACCGCGGAAGGACTCGCGCTCCAATTACCAGAAATCGTTTATGCTCTCGAGAACGGGCAACTTCCGCAGTCGACTGCTGAACTGGTGATTTGGTTTGCGTCGTCGGAGCTAGTTAAACGAGCCGCCGAGTGGCTCACAGGCGTCGACCCGCAGGAAAGGCGACAACTAGAAGAAACCTGCAAGATGGATCTCGAGGCACTCGTCGATGGGGGGAAGGTACGTGAGAAGGATGGTTACTTCTGGTTTGCTTGTCCGAGCGAGTGATCGGGAGCTCCGCGGCTGCGACAGGTCTTTCTATCGCCTGGTACCGGCGTGGCGAAGCTTGTAATCGCGCGACGAGTGTGCAGTTTGGGGCACACGTTCCGTACGGGCGAGACCCGGGTGGATCTTGACGACGGCACCTCGGGCTTTCACAAGCGAACTAAGATCTCGAAACGGATCCCTGACATTCGCGCGCGCACCACACGCACGGCGCGAGTTCATGGGAACTCGCAGAAACGCAACCCGTCAATTTCGGCCTTGCAAACTGTGGTGTTCGTACAGTCCGAATCCGACGAGCAAGTTGGGAGACACACCCCGGTGTAACACCCGGTTCCTGACGGACACTCGTCGTGCCCGGAACAGCTTCGAAGGCATTTGCCTCCCACGTCACACACCTCTCCCGCGGAGCACGGGCACGGCGTCACGCAAATCCCCTGTTTTGTGTTGCTCGGAAGTACACTGCAGATAGCGTCCTCGCCCAGATCGGCGCAGTCGGCGGATCCTTCGCAGACGTCACCAAGTTCTGTCTTGCAGGACGTGACCCCAACGAAAGCGCACAGCAGAAATGGGAGCGAAAACCGCATGCGAAAGCACTATCAAACTCACCGCGCGAATACAACCATGGATCATCGACTTCGATACCGTCCCCACGCGAAAGAGGCGAGACCTGCCGCAGCTGTGAGCCCGACACCTGTCCACAGTTTCCGGTTCTCGTACCAGACGGGTGTGACAACCTCTTTCGCAACGATCCCACCGAACGGCATCGCGGCGTCAGCACCTCCGACAACTGGAGGCGAGTCGGGCACATCCTCCAAACCTTTCCGAGCTGCAGCGAACGATCCGGGCGTACGCTTCGACTGAACCCCGGAACGAATCAGCAGCTTCCTCAAGTTCTCCCCGTCGTGCATTTCCTCCGTCGGGACATCCTCGAGCCTCACATGCATCCGATCAGGGTGATTCAGAAGGATTCCCCGCATCTTATCGAGCTTCAAAACGAGTCCTGGATCGCGGAAAGCCGCCCATGATTTCCGAACGTAGGCACACAGCACAGTGCGGCTGAGAGCGTCGTACTGGCGCGCCCTAAGGTCGTCAAATACGGCGCGGGCTCGAAGCTCATAAACTGTTGTCATACAGCCCGTATTTGCAGTTAATGGATCCATGAGACATCCAAGTCCCGCGTCCCTTTTTGGATCAAACGACATGAAGCCCGGTAGGTCGTGTGGGAGCGTCCCACCCTTCTTAAACTGGTGGTAGCGTCCCTCTTTGAAGTCGCATCGCCAGCCACCGACCGAGCACGCGATCGCAGAGGCATACAAATCGAAGATCCGGTCATCATCTCTGGGCGGCACCCCATACGATTCGACCTCGAGTATCCGATCAATCCCTGTGTGACAGTACCTGCGCCAGCTATCGTGCAATTGTTGGGTGTCGACCTTGAAGAGATGGGGCGAGTCATCCTTTGACGCAACCCACGACCATGCTATGGCGGCTAGCCGAGTGGTATTAACGAGAAAAGATCCAACGTCCTGGGCCATACGAGCGAGTAGCGGGAAGTACACTTTACCCTTTTTCCACTGCTCAATCGTCGGATCCTCCCAATTCGGGATCGAAATTGTGCAACGGTTGGGGCAACTCCGGGTGGTCCTTTCCGGGATCTAGTATCGAAAACGAGACTAGATCCGAAATCGTTCTGTGCACATCAGCCAGCTGGTCCGGTGAGAGATCGGGCGGTTGCAGGTCCTGCTCGATCAACAGACCTTCCCACGGGTCGTACAACCCCTCGTCCTTTCCGCCGCCGTTGTCGTCCCCGTCGTTGCCCCCCTCGTCGAAGTCGCCACCTGTTCCCTGGCCTTGTCCGCTGCCGATTCCTCCGCCACTTCCACTACCGATCCCGCCACCCTTTCCACCACCGACCTTGTCGCCGTCGCCGGTGCCACCGGACCCCGACCCCGACTTGCCATTTTTGCTCTCGCCCGTTCCTGTGCCCGTCGAACCGCCGGCCTCGCCGGTGCTGTCACCCTCGGATTTCTCGGTACTGCTACCACCGTCGCCTCCTTTGTCTTCTTCGAGCGGCCCCGATTGCTCGTCAACACCATCGGCCTTGGTGCCAAACAAATCACCCTGTGAGGGTTGAGCGGGATCCTCTGGGGTGTCGGGCGTTTCGGGCTCGGCTGGCTCCTCGGCGGGTGCTGGCTCCTCGGCGGGTGCTGGCTCCTCGGACTCCTCGGCGGGGTCTGGTGCCTCGGCGGTCTCCTCTTCGGGCCGTGTGGGCTCCTCGGGCTCCTCGGCGTCCGTCTCCTCCGCTGGCGCCTCGGCGTGCGAGGCGGGGTCAGCGTCCGTCTTCTTCGCGGTCTTCTTCTTCGCGGTCTTCTTCTTCTTCGCGGTCTTCTTCTTCGCAGTCTTCTTCGCGGTCTTCTCGGGTGGTTGAAGAGTCGTATTGGCGAGCTTTTTGGCCCTCTCGGCCGCCTTGTTCACTTCGTCTTCACTGCCACAAAGCACATACTCGCCATCAACGAACAGCGCGAAGGTACCAGTGGTACCGGCAACAATTTCTAAGTTTGAACCGTCGGTCAATGTTGTGGCCTTTGACTTCGCGGACTGTCGCCCCTTCTTCTTCGTCGGTGCGGCGAGCTCTCCCACGGTTGCTAACATTTGAATTCCGTGGTCACCACGTGCCCAGTGCTTGAGAACAAACGCAACGGTTTCGTGGGGAGACAGGTCGGACACGGGGTTGTCCCCAGCTTGCTGGAGAGTGTCGAGGTCTCGGAAAATGAACCAGGCGAGAGTAAGATCAGGACGTGTTGCCCATCGTGACGGCAAACGCTTTCGAATCTCTTTTGCGACTATTGAGGCACTTGTACCCCTCCGCGGACGTCGCTCGCTCAACCGAAGTTCCTTCAATTCGTTGGGGGGGTCCCCCCCAGCAAGGGTGCCTTGCATAACAGACTGAATCTTACGGCGCTCGGCTTCATCGATTGTTCGTATTTGATCGCCTGAAAGTCGCACGAGGTAGATTGTCCTGGGGTCATTGTTCCGAGCACCTCGTTTCGCAACCTGGTACCCGGCGACTCCTGCCCGGTAGGACCATCGCCGCGTCGAAGATCCCGCGACCCCCTCAACCCACACACCATTAAGCCCGTCCGCCATTGCAACCTACCTATCGATACCGCGGTACTCGCCGGCGTGCACGCTTTTCCGGTTCCGTCGTTTTGCATTCGCAACTACCACCTTTATCGAGGTAAGCGTACGTCGCAAATGCGCCAGCCCCCGACACGATCACGGATGCAAATACACCAAACCACTGATTTCGCTCAAGGCGTTTCAATCGAATTTCTAGTTCGTCATCCATTACACTGCTCTTTTCAATCCGAGTTGTTCGCGTAACACGGGGTCAGGGTTTGCACGCGCAGCGGCCCATGTCTCCGGTGTGAATGCCGCAGGTGCGCGCAGGTAGGCTCGGCGAGCGGCAAAAAATGCCGAGAACGCCAGTAAGGCGAGGTTGTACGCGTTGACGTCAATCGGACCTCGAGGCCCGACAGTTCGCTGTCGCTTGTTGAGAGGTTTGAGGAGGCCCGTCCGGGCATCCCTCGCGCCGGGCATCTTGCGATTGAGGACACGTGCTGTGTGCAATCGAAAATGTTCGTATTGCTGGATGACCTGCCGCGCGTCCTGCCTCAGATTGCCGAGCTGTGTCCAAAAATGCGAACAAATGCGCATAGCTTCGTACGCAGGATTCCACTTTTTGTGTCTCATCCACTGTAACCCCACGGGCTCGGAAAGGTTATCCCCGAAAACCAAGGGGAAGGTGCCAAGACTCAACCGGAGCGTGTAAAAGCACTCGACTGCGGCCGGTATTCCCTTGTGATCGTAGAAGTAGTTCAATCGGTTGGCCGGAGTGAACACGGGAAGACGCGGTTGTACAGCTGGGCCAATGACGCCTAGGATTTCATCGAGCGAGTCAGGATGCGGCGCCGACTCCCCTGTGTCGTAACAACCCCCGCCGGGCAGGCGACGCGACTCGACATTTGTGAGCCACAGGTTCGCGGGGTCGATCCGAGGCAGTGCAACAATGCATTGATGCCTCACCCGCGCTTCGTCCGCATTGGTGGTACTACTTCCGCGGCGTGAGAGGAATGCATAGAAGGCGCGCAAGCCCGCGTCATTCATGATGACCCGTGAGCGCGCACGACCCCTAACTAGCCGATCAAGGTCGTCACGGAATCCGAGTGCCTTTGCATAGCGGTTCCACTGGTTCCGAATCCAATCCTCGGTGCCAGTACTTGTGCGCGCATCAAAATCACCAACAAGATCGGCAAGCCCATCGAGGCGTAAATTTCCGTATAAGTCGAGTGCACTCACAGCTCCATCATCCTTTCGTACACTACCCGCGGACCCGGGAACCCAGAGATATCGAGCTTTGCGGGGAGTGTGTTGCGGTCCTCGAGGCTGATCTTTGCCTCTACTGATTGCGTTTTGAATTTTTCACGACTCCGTGAATATGCCTCGGTTTCACGCTCTTCTTTCGAGAGTCTCGACGGTTTACCCCAACCAACCTTGATATCGACAAGGTCCCGGACGTCACGATTTCGTATGAGTGAACGAAGAAACACAATCGCACTGTACCCCGCATAGCGCATATCAAAAACGGATTCCGGGGGAAGGTCTTTGAGTGGCGTAAATCCGTAGGTAGCTCCCTGCCATAGGTGAATTGGTCCCAACATTGCGAACAGTCCACCGGATCCGAAATTCGCAGCCTCCTCGGCGTATTTCAACTTTGGGAAGTCCTCTTTTGCACGCTCATAGGCTGGCCGGCTGCCTTTTCGGATTTCTTCCTCATCGTTGTTGTGTGCAGTCGGACTCCACCGAGATTCACCGTAGGCGATCAGGGAGAAAATGCGAGCGGACCCGGGGATACCAGACACGTCCTCGAGTAGCTGAAAGTAGGGTATGAGCTCTGTCGGTGTTGATCCCCAATTATCACCGTACTCGCTAATTGGACGATCTGGAACATACCGCCATGTCTCATCGTAGTATTCGGAGGGATCATCTTCGACCGGCGGGAGTTCACCCGGTTTGACTTCCCTACGGCGATAGACGTAGTACCCAAGTCCCCCGCTGAGTCCGAGGAAAACCAAACCGGACCCCACTGCTAGTGCACGGTTTGTCATGAGTCCCTCCCTGACCACCAACGAGCCAACGCGAACACGCCAATCGATAGGGCCCCCGCGCCGCCGAGCGCAACTGCAACCTTTTTCTGCGGGCTCCAGGATTCGTCATCGGTCGGTCCGGGAACGTCCACAGGATCATCACTCGCATCGCTCGCGCCGTCTTCCCCGCCAGTGGTATCACCTGTCGTCACGTCGTCCGCCCCGCCCGAGTCGGACCCGGTGCCGTCGTCGTCGTCGGTGTCGTCGGTCCCATCGTCGGTGCCGGTGTCGTCATC
>CAZUPD010000069.1:0-39976 GCA_964621785.1 uncultured Nannocystaceae bacterium | reverse complement strand
CTTCTCGCGGTCGTAGTCGCTGGTGGTCTCCTCGATCTGGGCACGGATCTGCTTGACGCGGGCCTGGATCTTCTCTTGCGAGCCACCACCGTCGACGATGACAGTGTTGTCTTTGTCGATGGTGATCTGCTTGGCGGTACCGAGGTCGGCGAGCGAGAGGTTCTCGAGCTTCTCGCCCAGGTCCTCAGTGAGGGCCTTACCACCGGTGAGGGTGGCGATGTCCTTGAGCATCTCCTTGCGGCGGTCGCCAAAGCCCGGGGCCTTGACGGCGGCGACTTGGAGGGCACCGCGGATGCGGTTGACCACGAGGGTGGCCAGCGCTTCACCGTCGACATCTTCGGCGATGATGAGCAGCGACTTTTGTTGCTTGGCGACCTGCTCCAAGATCGGCAGGAGGTCCTTCATCGTCGAGATTTTCTTCTCGTAGGTGAGGATGTACGGGTTTTGCAGCGACACCACCATCCGGTCTTGGTTGGTGACGAAGTACGGGCTGAGGTAGCCGCGGTCGAACTGCATGCCCTCGACGACTTCGAGCTCGGTGGTGAGGCTCTTGTTCTCCTCGACGGTGATGACACCCTCTTTGCCCACCTTGGCCATGGCTTCGGAGATCAGCTTGCCGATCTCGGAGTCGCCGTTGGCGGAGATGGTGCCGACCTGAGCAACTTCGTCGTCGCCCTGGGTGGCCTTGGAGAGACTCTTGATGTTGCCGACGACGGCCTCAACCGCGGTGTCGATGCCCCGCTTGAGCTCCATCGGATCGTGACCGGCGGCGACCATCTTCAGGCCTTCGCGGTAGATGGCTTGGGCGAGCACGGTGGCGGTGGTGGTGCCGTCGCCTGCGAGGTCGGAGGTCTTGGAGGCGACCTCTTTGACCATCTGCGCACCCATGTTCTCGAACTTGTCTTCGAGCTCGATCTCTTTGGCCACGGTGACACCGTCTTTGGTGACCGTGGGGGAGCCCCAGGACTTCTCGATCACGACGTTGCGACCCCGTGGTCCGAGGGTGACCTTGACGGCGTCGGCGAGCACATTGACACCGCGCAGGATGGACCCGCGGGCGCTGTCATCAAAACGAACTTCTTTGGCACTCATTGTGTAAATCCTTGTTTGTACAACTGGATGGTTGGTTGTGCGGCGGGGGCTACTTCTCGACCACGCAGAGGATGTCGTCCTCACGCATGATCATGTGCTCCTCACCGTCGAGCTTGACCTCGGTGCCCGAGTACTTGCCGAACAGCACTTCATCGTTGACCGACACGGCCAGAGCGTGGCGCTTGCCGCTATCGTCGAGCTTGCCGTTTCCGACTGCGATGACGATGCCGCGCGCGGGTTTCTCCTTGGCGCTATCGGGGATGAAAAGACCTCCGGCCGTCTTCGCTTCTTCGGCCACTCGCTTCACTAAAACTCGATCATTCAGGGGGCGAACTTTCATCTCGACTCTCCTGTGCCGGACGCTTGCTCCGGCGTGGCGGGAATTTGTTGCTTGCGGGATGCACCCGCGTAACATTTTGAAAATGTTTCTGATTTCGTTGGCAATCACCGCCTGGGACTGCCAACGCGCGGGAGTCTAAATCGCCCGACTTAGGCGTCAACCCCAGACCCGAGTTTTTTTTCGGAAGCCCCACCTTGGTTTGCTCCTCAGTTTCCTCACATACTCGAGAAGGCTCGTGACCCTGCTCTCGGATTTGTGGGCCCGACCTTTTCAACCTGACTCGGAGACCAGCTTCTATGACGTCCGCACTCGACCCCGCCGACTCCCTCGCAAGCTTCTTTTACACCGCGATCATCGAGGCCCAAGACCGCGGCAAGACCTCGCTGTCGGATGAGGTCGAGGCCTATCTCGTGCACCTGCTCAGCTGCTTTGCCCGTCGCACCGAAGTCGCAGGTCGGACGAGCAAACCGCTGGCGACACAATATTTAACGGCGTGCTCACATGCCGGGACCACTCGCTCGTTGGCGCTGCGGGAGGTCGGTGACCGCGCATTGTTTATCACAGGCGTGGTTCCTCACAGTCTTGACCGCACGCCGGTCAACCTCCGCTATGTGCGTTCGATCGGCAGCTCGGCCTACGGGCAGATCTCCGGGGGCAACCGCGGGCTCGCCGTGTTCGACGAACTGGCCGAGAACTTCGAGGCCATCGGCGAAGTCATCAGCGAGACCCTCGACGGCGAGCCACAGTCACAAAATTTGATGGAGCTCTACGAGCGTTGGCGCCGGTTTGGCGACTCCCGGGACGCCCGGCGTTTGGCCGAAGCCGGCGTGTTGCTCGACCCCACCCGCGCCGACATCTTGCAGTAGCAACAATATGCACAACCTGCGCGCACTCTACGGAGGCCTCGAAGCCCTGTATGGCACCGATTCTGGCGTCGACCCAACTGCGTTTATCGTCCCTTTTTCCGCCCGTCCCCGACACGGCCCCGAGCAGCTGATCGCCCGTGAAATCGACGGCGAGCTCCACCTCGCCCTCGCCCTCGATCAAAACCTGCTCGCACGCATCGAGCAACTGCCAGCCGCCGTGCTGCTCAGCGACGAAGCCCTCGCCGACGGCCTGCCGGCACTCGAGGGGCTCAGCCACCTTCTCTATGTCTGTGAAGCGGCCCGCCGCGGACGCCCGATCTCTGGACTCGAGCTAGAGACCCAGGCCGAAGTGGACAAGTTCGCCATGTGCCTGCTGCACCGTTGGCCGCTGACCCAGACCCAAGTCCGCGCCCTGCTCGAACGCTTGTATTACCAATTTCACTTCGCCGACGGACTGAGCCCGAGCCTTCGCCAGCGCTACAAACTCGCCAACCGCCTCGCCCTCGCGTTTGCCCACAAACTCGTACACCTCGTCAACCGCGGCGCGCTCGCACAACTGCGGCGAACATTGCACGACTTCTGGCACCGGCCAATGGCCGACAAAGCCTATCTCGCGGGGGTGTAATACCAGCACGTAGCGAGTGCCTCGCATCGTTGCAGAGGCACTGTTTGTCGACGTCGCACTCGCCAAACTCCACAGAGTGTCGGCAATCTGTACGTCTCACTTGCAGCGGCAACATTCGCAATGGTCCGTTGTCCCCGGGGACATTGCGCCAGCACCCGAACCAAGACACTCAACCCCCTGAAATTACTGATGGCACGAAGTCTGCTTTTACTCGGAGCACCATGCCACGTATCACCTATCACCACCGTCCGCTCCTTGCCACGCTCCTCATCGCGACCTCACTCGTCGGCTGTGTCGATCCTGATAGCGACATGTTTGCCGAAGACGAGCGAGCTGACCTCGAAGACACCGAGGCCGATGAACCCGATGACGCGCTCGACGATATCGAAAGCGAAAGACTTGAAAACGCGCACGAGCCTGTTGACGATGGGGAGCCGACAACACAGTCCGCTCCCCCGAGCGAGCTCGCCGGCTCCGCTCCCGCCCTTGTCGCGAGTGCCAAAAAGTCGGCCGCCCCGACCCTAGGTGACTACAACAACGATGGCCTCGCCGATCTGCTGTGCCACGACACCTCCGGGACGCTGTGGATCGACCTCGCTTACCAAGGTGAATTCAACGGTACCAACTGGATGCGCTCCGATGCCAACTGGTGTCATGGTGCATCCCAACGTCTCTACAAAGGCGACTTCAACGGCGATGGCCGGACCGACCTGCTGTGTCACGACATTGAGAACGGCCACAAATGGATCGACTACAGTAGCGGGTCCATGTTTACAGGCACCAATTGGGCCACCAACAACGGATGGTGTTACCTCGATTCACAGGAACTTCATATCGGCGACTTCAACGGCGACGGCCGCGACGACCTCTTGTGCCACGATGTCGACTCCGGGTACAAATGGATCGACTACGCCAATGCCTCCGGCCAGTTCCTCGGCACCAATTGGTCGCGCGATGCCAACTGGTGTCACGGGGAGGAGCAAATGCTATTGGTCGGTGATTTCAACGGCGATGGCCGGACAGACCTGTTTTGTAATGGGGGCAACGCGGAGCGCTGGATCGACTACGCCAACCCGAATGGCCAGTTTCTCGGCACCGACTGGTCGAGGTCGGGGGGTGGATGTGGCAAATACTTTACGCCCTATATCGGTGACTTCGGTGGCAATGGTAAGGATGACCTACTGTGCTACAACCCTGACGAGTTGTTGTGGTTCACGTATGGAGGAACTTCGACGTACCCCTACGCGAAGACCAACAACTGCGACTACCCCGGAGGAGAGTTGTTGATCGGGGATGTCGACGGGGACAACGCGGACGACATCGTATGCGGCTACCCTGCCTCCAGTACAACAACAGTCTACTTAGCAGCACAGGATTTCTTCGAACTACACGACATCATGACGTGGTGTTACGCGGACGAGCAAACACTTTTCTAAATACCCATCGCTTTGAGGTCACCTCAGGGCCTGGCCGGTTCGGGGTCTTGCCATCGCGCAGGGCCTGGACCGGCCTCCGGGCGTTAAGGCCCGCACGCGATCGCCCTCCGGCCCATCGTACGGGTGCTTTTTTTGAATTGAAACCAACGACCCGGACACTTGTATGTTGACGGCGCAGACAGACCCACATCCTCACGGTTGACCTGGCTCGCCCTATCTCCGCTCTATCACCTCTCACCTTCCGACTACGGAATCACGAATCATCATGGCAACAAAAATCTATCACCTTCCCACCTTTTTTCTCCTCGGTCTTACCCTATTAAATGGCTGCACTGACGACTCACACATCGACTCGGATCACGATCAGTTTGAAGCTCCCGGTCGTAGTGAGGACAATGAAGAAGTCGAGTCCCCGAGCGACGATGACAGCGATGACCCGGCTCCGCAACAGACCGATGCGGATGATGCGACGACGATCGACGAGACCACGGAAACCTATTGCGACCTCGGGCCGATCGATCCCCATCTCTCCATTGAATTTCCAGGGTCCGTCACCGATTTTGCGACGATCGAACAAACCGTCCTCGGGCTGAACATCCACGATGCTGACGGCAAACCGGCGAAGGTCAATCTCTATAGTCAAGTGCTCTCAGAACAGGGGACCCACCAAACCGAGTTGCTCGACTATCATCGTCTGTCCGCGGACGAGCCAGATCGCGAGGTCACTCTCGATGTTCCCCTGACCTCACTGCTCCCACTTTCGACGACCACACCTGTCGCCACACGCATGCTCGTCAACTTCACCGCTGAAGTCGAGCAGCTCGACGGCAGCGCGTTTACCTCCGGCGAAGGATTGACGCTGCTAGTCGAGCAAATCGACGGACGCGTGCGGGTCACGGACACCTCGCAGGTGGCCCTCCCGACACAACACGCCAACATCGAACTCGAGGATGAAGCGCCGTTCACCGTGCTTGCAGCCGCCGACGAAGGGATTGTCACCGAAACCGTCGACGAAGAAGAGGTCGAACCTCCGGGTGACCAGCTCCTGGTGACCGATGGGATGGCTGCGGATGCCGAGGCCGTACTCGTTGAACATACACTCCACTCGAACGCCGCGCCCCAACAGGCCGGAGTGACACAAGGGACTCTTTGCCTCAATGTCAACACCGAGTATACCGATGCCGGATTTGGCGAGGATATCTATGCATACAAATGGGGTGGCCGGCGGGCGCGTTATGCCCTCATCCAGATCAATGGTTCGTTCCCACGCAGCGTCTATCTCGACAGCAAGGGATGTACCTCCTGGATCTTCCAAACCGGAGTTTCGACGCAGGTCAAACTCTACAGCCGAGGGCGCCGGGCCGACGGCAAGTTTACCGTCGAACGACAGAGCGACAAGGCGTACAGTGTGATCACCCTCAACGTGAAATTCACGGAACCTGTCCAGAGTAAAACCTATACGATCGGCGTCGGTGGAGACACCGTCACGTGGTGGTCTGCCTATTCTACCATTGCGCAGGGGTACTACCGTGCCAATGGTGGCGAGAACAACCTCGATCTCACCGTTCGCGTTTTTTCAGCGGAAGGCAACAAAGCGACCACGAACCTCGGTTTGGCGAATGATCGGATCTACCTGAAGAACTGGGGTGCCCGCAAAAAGTTTGTCGTCGGACATGAACTCGGACATATCATCGGGGCACGAACCACGGACGATGGTTTCGGCGCAACAGGTTCCCTGACCCGCGGAGATTGCAGTTACTCGGCAGACAATGCAGGCGTCATCAATGCTCCGTGTTGGCCGAGCAGTCCCGATAACAGCTCAGACCACGGACTGAAGTCCCTCGAGTATGCCGGCTGTGCCATCTCCGAGGGCTGGGCCCACTTTTATGCCTCGATGTTGTGGAACGACAAAACCAGTGACGGTACATTTGTCTATTGGCCTGGTGGTGGTGTCACAACCCATAGCCTCGAAAGCGGCGATTTCGACAACAGGGTTTCCCAATGTGTCAGCAAAAGCGCAACCCGCCGCTATGGCGTCGAAGAGGACTGGATGCGGCTGTTTTGGGATGTATGGACACAAAAAGTCAATGGTTCAAACCCGACACACCTGCAAATGCTCGACTGGATCGACGACTCCTCGTACTACACATCCTGCCCGGACTATGGTGACCTCAACAATGAGGCCAATCAAAAGGGTGGTGCCGTCAATGCGAATTGGGACAAGGTCGCGGTCTGGAACGGTGCCAACTATGCGCAAAAATGTGGGTAGGCGTTGAAGCGCCCACCGGACCAAACGCGAGCCGAAGCTCGCGTTTGGTCGTTTTCCTTCCGCTTCCGTCTTCGAGTACAGTCAACCGTTCACGCAAACGAAGCGACCACTGCATCGACGACTAGTTCGGCCAGCACCGCGATCGTCCGCGTTCCTTCGTCCACACTCGCCCCCGCAGGGTTCCCGCAATAGGCCCGGTCCATCCCGCACTCCAGAAAATTCTGGGCGCCTTCGCGGATCTTGATGTGCATCGGCACGATGTGCTCCGGCAACTCCTCAGCGATATCACGGCGCACAAGCTCGGGACGGGTAGCGAGGACCAGACTGGTCTCGTATTGCCCGGCATGACACGAGCCCGAGCGAAACTCGGCGGTCAGACGCTCGGCGTTTTTTCGCCGGGTCTTATCGGGAAATACCAGCTGTTGACCCGTCGCCTCGGAAAACCGGCGCACGACTTCTCGCATGGTTTTCACATGCCCGGGCTCCAAATGCCCCGACATCATCGCCACCCGGTCAAACCCCATCGAGTGGGCTGCGAGACATGTCTCAAGCATCAGCCGCGTCGAGGTTTCGGCCGAAATCGAAACCGAGCCGGCGAATGTTCCTGCCCAGTCGGTGACCGCATAGTGGAGGGTTGGAAACACCACCGCCTCGTAGCCTTTTGTTGCCAGTACATCGGCTGCGGCGGTCGCCATCGCGGCACTGATCAGGCTATCTGTCTTCAGCGGCAGGTGGGGCCCGTGTGCTTCGGTACTCCCCACCGGAATGAGGGCCACGCTCGGACACTCGCGTTGCAGCAACGCCTCGACCTCGGGGTAGCGCAACTCCCCGAGCTTGTGGGCCCGGCCACTCACGCCGACTCCTGACATAGGGCGCGCAGTGCTGCGCGTTTGATTTTGCCGGTGTCCGTCCGCGGAAGGCTGTCGAGGAACAGAACCTCGCGGGGGGCCTTGAACGCCGCGATCTGCTCGCGGGCGTAGGAGATGATTGCTGTTGCAAGTTCTTCCGAGGGCTGAAAACCGTCGACAAGCTCGACATAGGCGAGGGTTTTTTCGAGTCCGTCCGCGTTGCGACGACCGACGACCCCGGCTTCGTGCACCGCGGGATGTCCAATCAGGCAGTTTTCGACCTCGACCGGGGAGACATACACACCCGAACACTTGAGCATGTCGTCGCCACGCCCGCAAAACCAAAAATACCCGTCGTTGTCGACGTAGAATTTGTCGCTGCCCTTGACGGCATCGCCCCAAAACGTCGCCCGACTGCGGTCGCGCATCCGCCAGTACCCGGCACCCGCACTTTGACCTTCGATCACCAGCGTCCCGATCTCGCCGGCCGGTACTTCGCGTCCGTCGTCGCCCAAGAGGCGATAGCTGTAACCTTCGACAATCCGCCCGAGGCTGCCCTCTTTGACATCTCCGGGGCGGTTGGTGATGTAGACATGGAACATTTCGGCCGAACCGATGCCGTCGTAGATCTCGACGCCGGTGGTGTCCTTCCAGGTTCGGTACAGCCGCGGCGGCAGGGCCTCGCCGGCGCTGATCAGTGAATGTACACGGGAAAGATCGGCCGCCTCGAGTACCGCCGGCGTCTGCAACATCTTGGCGATGGTGGTCGGAACGGTGATGAACTGGGTCGCCCGGTAACGCTCGAGCAACCCGGGATAGTGCTCGGCGCGGACCCGTTGGGGCAGGAGCACACAACTACCACCGACGCTAAATGGGAACAGCATGTTGCTGGCCAGCGCGTAGCCAAAAAACAACTTCGGAGCCGCCAGGGTGATGTCGGTCTGGCACAACCCCAGGGTGCGCTGGGCATAGGCGACGGTGTTCCAAATAAAATCATGATGCATATGCACCACACACTTGGGTTTACCAGTCGACCCCGAACTGCTCAGCCACGTGGCAAAATCATCGCGGTAGGTGGGTTCGGTGCGGGCTGTGGCGTCTTGGCGCGGAAGTTCGCGTGCCCAGTCGATACACCCCTCGGGCGCCCGCTGGCCAGACCGATCGACAACAATGACATGCGGAGGATAGGGCGCGTCGCGCCACACAGGCTCGAGTTGTGGGTAGACCTCGGCGTCGACGATCACCGCCCGCGGACGCGCGTACTCGAGGTAGTAGGCATAGTCGTCGGGACGCAGCCACGTGTTGGCCGGTACCGCGACACACCCGGCCCGCAACACCCCGAAATAGGCGTGGGCAAACTCGGGAGTATCGAGCAACAACAGCAGGACGCGATCTTCGATCCGCAGACCGAGGTCGCGAAGGAGGTTCGTCACCCGACACGACTGCTCGACGATCTCGCGATACGTGATCTCGCTGTCGCCGTAGTAGATCGCCGTCTTGTCCCCCAACCCTTCATCTAGACGGGCGTCGAGAAACCACTCGGCCATGTTGACTCGGTCTTCAATCGCAATGGGTTTGTGCATATGCCGGTATCGCAGCGTCCCACATTTCTCGCCGCGGCGACGATGTGACGGCTCACGTAGTTGGGGCGATCGACGAGCGGTGGCAACGGGGCACAAGCATGGGACACAGCCGGAACCTGATGAGACGCCCGGGCGAATTGCGGGTACGATGCCCCGGTTGGAACGGATCTACCCGAGCCTGCACATCGACCCGAGTCGCGACCGATTCGTCGTCTGGGTCCGCTGGGTGTCGATGGAAAAACCCCCCTCCCCCACCGATCCTCCGGCCCAAGGTGTGCGGGTCGAGTTACAGCTCAACCGCAACTGCGTCCTCGGGCCGACCATCATTTACCGTCGCGACCTCGACACGCCAGTGTACCTGCGGTCCCAGACAGCACGCACTGCCGAGGTGTTGCGCACCGCGGGCGAGCGCGGGCACCTCGACATCACGCTCGTGATCCACGGCTCGGTGGCCAACGCTCCCTACGCCGCCGTCTATGTCGTCCGCGACTACGAGGGAGGAGCCCTCGACACGCAAACGATTGGCGGGACACCATTGTTGCAGGTACAACCTTCGACCCCCGGCGACCGCTGGCATGTCGCCGGACAGGCCAACATCCGGGTGCGTCTCCATTGCGAAGGCGATGTCAAGCGGCATCTCAAGGTCATTTCCACGTAACTCTGGCTATTCTGGGCGAAGCAAACATGTCTCGTTGACTGGCGATACATCCTCACAACTTCGTGGCGAATTTGAACGTCGACAACTCCTCACAACTTCGTGGCGAATTTGAACGTCGACAACTCGCAAGATTGGTCTGCGTGGCACTGGCAGAGTCTCGACAATCGCGAATGTGCGACCCTGGCAATCACCAGCGTCCAAGCCGGCCGGTCGCCTTGGACATGTCTTTTTGAACACATAAAATCAAGCACTATGAAGAGAACACACCGCCGCAGCTGTTGCGCGACAAAAACGTCTTGACGAAAAAGACACCATATAGCAAACTCCCTGCGTTAGAACCTTCTCGACACGCACGCCATGAACGTTCGACGTGCGAGTGAGCGAACCTGTGAGCGTTCATCAGGAGATCAAAAAATGCCAGTTGTTAACCTCAGTTCCGGAGATTTGTGGCGCGAAATTACTAATATGCTCGACTCAGAACAAGAGCACGTCTGTGTCCTGCCGATGACCACGTTCATCAAGCCTGTCCGCTCGATAACCATCCTGCAAACAGACACCAAAGTAAACGCGGTCTACTCGGAGTGCCCGCCTGAATTTCGAGACTATAAGGAGCATCGGGCCCAGCAAGAAGCACCGTCTCAGGATGAACCCGGGGATATGGAAAACCCCTCGGAATAGGGGTCCAACATCCAACGCATCGTCGGCGAGAAATTTCGCCAACAAGCTACTCGATCGACACCGTGCTCGCGCGATACGGGGGTCCTGCCTGGACACCAGTATCGCCGTGCGCGAATCTCGGTAGTTAAGGTATCCACAATCACCGCAATTTGACAGACTTGCGGCCATATGTGGGTCGAAGAAAAACGCCAACGCACGACCGTCGAGCGCATCGGGTCAACCGATGCCGACGTCTGTATGGAGAAGCGCTATGCCAGTTGTCGACCTCACCTCAAAGGACCTGTGGGACACCATCTTGCAGGTACTCGACGCAGACTCCGAGCATATTTGCGTGTTGCCGATGACGACGTTCATCGAACCTGTCCGTTCCGTCACGGTTGTGCAGATCGATACCCGGGTCGACGCCACGGCAAGCACGTGCCCACCTGGTAGCAAAAACCTACACGCAAAGCCGGCTGTCGAGCCGGAGCAATCGACTGCGGAAGACGATGCGCCTGTTGACACGATACTCGAATCCGAACAGCCGGAGCCTACCGAGATCGCCGAACCGGCTCCCGAACCGCCGCGTATCGTCGAGAAGTCGGAAATCGATCTGCTCCTCACAGATCCGAGTTATAGCGAACAACTCCAACAACTCTATCCCCCCAACAACTCTATCGTGCACCCTCAGGCCAAGGGGGTCCTGTACAGGAATATCCTCACCCTTTCCACCTTCCGCACCGGCCGACCCGACATCCTCTTCCAAGTCGACCTCGAGACCGGCGAGGTTGTCAACCATATGCTCAGTCGTGGGCAACTCCATCGCAACATCGAGCAAAGCGACGGGACGCAGTTCGAGTTCCGCCCCGCCGAAGGCGAACGCACTGTCATCGACATCGCCGACTTCTCCACGCCCGATGACGTGCCGCGAATCATCTCCGCCGACGTCGCGAGAATGTACATTTGGGATTGGGGCTTCAACGACAAGATCCAAGCAATCTACAACACACTGCGGCCGAAGCCGGCTAGCACCGCGATCCTTTATAAAAATACACTCACCTTTGCCACCGAATCGGACCGCCGAAACGCCGTCATCGTCCAACTCGACACCGGAAGCAATGAGCTCGTTGGCCACAAGATCGGCAGCGCAACGACCTACCCCAACGTCGACATTCTCGAGGGGACACAGGTCAAGTTCACCGATAGTCAGGGCGAAAACGAAGAAGTCATCGATGTCGCCAACTTCGGCCCGATGCAGGACCCTCCCTACGAACCACTCATCATTTCCGTGAATGAGGCCCAACAACGCATCAGCAAAGCGAAAGCGTCGCAAGAAATCAGTAGACTCTACGCCAGGGATACAGCTGTCGCCTGGAGTTGTGAAGGTGTTTTGTACAAGGACATCCTCACCACAGCCTTCCGCTGGTATGGTACCAGCGAGCCAGAAAATAGTGTGTTTATCCAGCTCAACACCAAGGACAATAGGCTTGTGGCCGCCAGGGAAGCGCGTGCTACCTCCCTGCACACGGTGCAACGAGTTGACGGTACACTGTTCAAGTTCATCAGTAGGCGGGGGACAGGCGAGGACACCATCGATATCCTCGACCTCGGGCCACGCCTCGTCTCGGCCAGCGACGTCCGGGAGCTGATCCGCGATTGGAGTTTTACCGACCAACTCAATCAGGCCTACGGACAGACGCGAGAGCTACAGTTCAATCTCGACTACGCGATCCGACACGAGCATATCCTGACCCTCAGCATGGACTGGAAGTACCGACATCCCAGCATCCTGGTCCAGCTCAATACTGAAACCGGCGAGCTTGTGGCCCACAGGCCCGGTGTCGCCAAACCGTACTCGAGCGTCGAGAAGGATCCGTCGGGACCAACGATGTATGCGTTTCGCGGCAACAACACCCATCATGTCATCGATGTCGCCAATTTTGGCGCGCCCAATATCGTCTCCGGATACGAGCTGAGAAACGTCATCGATTCCAAGCCGCTCACTCGACTCAGCCTCGCCTACGGCGGTCGCGCGGAGCTGGAGAGTGACCAAAGTGCAGTCCTATACGAAGATACTGTCACCACCGTGTTTTGGATCTATAAGACCTCGGTCTTCGCCCAGTTCAAAGTTGGAACCGGCGAGCTTATCGCCCACAAGCCAAACAACATGCGCAGCTCCTTTCACAGCATCGAGCACCAAGCGGGGACGACATTCGATTTTATCGGCTATGGGGACGAGCGCGAACCCCTGGACGTAGCCGCGTTTACCACCCAGGGGGAGCCGCTCCCAGAACCTCCCGCGAAAGCACAGAGGTTCGACAATTGGCCGAACTTTATCAGCGTCAGGAGCGTTAAAGACAAGCTCAAAGAGATCTACCAAAATGACCAACGACCATCGCCAGACTCAGGGTATCTCTACGGGAACAAGTTCGTCGGCATCATGACGTGGCGGGACAAGTCAAATGTCATCTTCGTCCAATTCGACTACGAGACCGGTGATATGCGTGCCCACAAGCAAGGCAGCGCGCCGAGGTACAATTCCACCAGCATGAGTTCGTCGAGTCCAAAGGTGACGTTTCGCGCGACCCAAGGCAGCACGATCATAGCCGAAGATATCATCGACATTCGCGACCTCAACGCTTAATCGCAGGGACCGCGCAACCACCGAGCATTCCGGAGACTGACGATGGCAACCGTCGACCTCACTTCCGCGAAGTTGTGGACCACCATTACACAGATGCTCGACGCAGACGACGAACACGTCTGTGTCCTGCCGATGACCACATTGATTCAACCTGTTCGCTCGATCACGGTCCTCCAAGTCGATGCCAAGGTCAACGCCGCGAGGAGCAAGTGTCCACCCGGTAGCAAAGACTTGCCCATCGAGACGACACCGGAGCAACCCCCCGGGGTGCAAACGGCACCGCCAAAGGTACCCGCACAGCCGCAACCGCTCCCACCCCCTGGACCACAAATCGTCGACGAACAAACAATCGCAACGCTCGTCAGCGACCGCAGTTTTTTTGCCCAACTCAGGGAGGTTTACAGCCGCAGCAGAGATCCCAAATTAGGCAAAAAAGGAATCCTGTTCGGAAACATCCTTACTGTCGACATCGATTGGAACACCTATAGTGCGCTCCCGGGCATCATCCAGATCGACATCGAAACCGGCGAGTTGGTCGGCCACCAACAGGGATCCGTGCCGAAGTACATCGACCTCGTCCATGTGGGCGGAACGAAGTACGCCTTTGCTGGCCCGCGATGGAACTTCCTGCAAGAGGGGGACCTGTTCCAAGACGACATCGACGTCGCCGACTTCGATGCACCGCGAGTGCTGTACCCCTACTGCGTAGACTACATCGTCGATGATTGGGACCCACTTCGCACACAACTCGCACAAGCCTACGACCTCGACAAAAATAAGCTCTCCTCAAACCCGGCCCGCAACACGCCCGGCATCTTGTATCGCAACACACTCACCCTGGTTTTTGGCAGTCGCTGGTCTCACACGAATATCGTCGCTCAACTCGACGTGCTCCAGCAAACGTTCATCGGCCACGAACCCCTCGAAGTGGGCCGAATTTCTGGAGTCGAGCACGCGGAGGGGACGACATTTAAATACTCTGGCTCCACCGGATTCAACAACATCGACGTCGCCAACTTCCCCTAACAGCACGTCACACCGCTCGACGTATGGGCCTCGCCGATTTCGGAGATAGAACATGCCACTGACGGACCTCACTTCCACAGACCTATGGACCACCATTACGCAGATGCTCGACGCCGACGACGAGCATATCTGTGTTCTGCCGATGACGACATTCATCAAACCTGTGCGCTCGGTGACCGTCTTGCAAGTCGATACCAAGGTCAACGCCACGAGAAGCATGTGCCCGCCCGGCAGCAAAGACATGGGCCACCAAAAGCCGTCCGTGCAACCGCCCGAGCTCCCCGACTCCGAGCTCACCGAAGCGGACAACGACCCGTTGACAGGGCCGGTGCCGCAAATCATCGATGGTGAAACAATCCATCAACTCGCGGGCGATGTGGATCTTTCCGAGCTCGCAGGTGCCTACGGCGACGGTATTGAGCCAAGTCTGGGTACAGTCGGCGTCATCCACGGAAACGTACTTACCGTGAGTATTGAACCCTATGAATCTGGGGCGACCGTCCTCGCCCAGATCGATATCAAGGCCGGTACGCTGCTCGCCTACCAACCTGGCTCCGGGTACAGGCACCAAAGTGTCATCCACCAAGGGGGGACAAGGTTCTCGTTTACGGGTATGTGGGATGCTCCCAACGACACCATCGACATCGCCGACTTCAGCGCACCCAGGTTTGTCGGAAGGATTGCTGTCGAACCTTGGGATGCCACTTCGCGCGCGCTCCATGAAGCGTTCGACGATATCAAGTTCATTCCCAGCCCGTTGCCAAACATCGTGTATCGCAACACGCTTACTGCGGTTTATGGCCGATTGCGCCCCGTCGGAGAGGAGGTCTCCCAAGACGATCCTCTCGTCGGCCTGATCGTCCAAATCGATACAACAAATGGCGAGCTCATCGGTTACGAACCCCTGACTGCGCGCGTGAAAGACGTCATCCACCGGGAGGGGACATCGTTCGAATACACGGGTCCCGACGACTTTAGGAAGGACATCGACGTGGCCAACTTCCCGGGTCAATAGGGGCATCTTCACGCAAACAGATCGCGCTGGTGCCACTGTTCGGAAATATGATGTCTCGCAAGACATCAATCATTCGACATGTGTGGTGCGAAGCGCTCACCGGTACGCGCTTGCAAGCCGTACCGATGACCAGATGCACCACGCCCGTGTTTTAGGATATTCTCGATACGCGACGTTGTCCGAACTGAAACTTGCTGAGCAAACCGTCGCCGCTGGCAGCGAGAGTGAAGAATCTGCGTGTCGTTCAAGGACATCAGCACCGATGAGTTGTGGGCCAAGCTCGAGCAGTGTCTCGACGCCGAAGACGGTCGTGAGTGCATCTCGCCCGCGTCTACGCTGGTCAAACCCGTTCGCGTGGTGACACTGGTTCAACACGAGACCAAGTTTAGCGAGAAGTCTTCTCCATGCCCTCCAGGTAGCGTCCACCTCAATCGGGCCCGAGCTGAGACTCCGCGTCAGGCGAAGCAAACACAGACGCTGAACTCGCGTCTCGAGGCGTACTTGCATCAGCGGGATGTGACTGAAGAACAACGCTACCAACGACTGCTCGCGCGCATCGACTCTCTCAGCGAGTCTCGAAGCTCGTCACGCGATACGACGGTGCGCGGTTCTTCCGAACGCCAGCAACTCGCCAGCCTCATTAGCGAGCTTCGTGCCCGTGTCAATCGCACAAACACCGCGGATGTCGAAGTGATCATCCGCGAGTTGCAAGAGCAACTCGTCGCTCTGCGCCAACTCGTTTCGCAAACCACTGCAACGGCCGAGGTGCACGTCCATCGATTCGCCACCCAACCCGGGACCGAACATCCTCCCGACCCCTCCCCTTCGACGCCGGAGAGTACGATCCATAATTTGCGCGAGGAGGTCGTCGCCCTCCGCAAGCTCGTCCATCAATTTTCCTATCAGCCCGAAATCAACACGAAATCAGGTTCGAGTACAGACAACCGCTTTGACACCGCAATCAGCAACTTGCAGGCGGAGCAACTCGCCCTGCGCCAACTCGTCGAGCAACTCGCGTCCCGGCCCGACGCAGGATCCAATGTCGCAATCAACAACCTGCGGGCGGAGGTGGTCGCTCTGCGTGAACTCGTACAACGACCGTCAACCGAGTCGGAGGTGTCAGGATCAACCGAACCGGCCATCTGCGAACCGCCGGAAAACGAGTCGGCCGCTTCGACGTCGAGTACCAAAATTCACATCGAGACAACGAACACGACGATCGAGCGCGACGACGAAAATTCGCTGTTCGCCGGCCTCCCTGTGTTCTGGTCACTCATCGCACTCATTGTCCTCGCGTTGCTCATGTTCACCTGCGGTGTGTTTGTCCACTCCACGCTGAAATCCGAGACACCCGAAGCGAGCGCGACGACAGTACCGGAGCCTGAGTCCACCCCACCGCCGGAACCCAAACCAGCGCAGGAACCCGAAATCAAAGACCCTGTCCTTCGAGACAGTGACGGCGATGGTCTGTTCGACCCGGGTCAGGACGGTGTGCCCGAGGAATCGACCGACCAATGTCCACAACAGCCCGGACCGCTCAAGTACCACGGATGTCCGCCGACCGATCAAGACTCCGATGGGATCCTCGATGGTGACGATCGCTGTCCGACCGAGCCCGAGACGGCCAATGGCTACGAAGATGCCGACGGATGCCCCGATGAATTGCCGGAACCAGTGAAATCATTCTCCGGCGTCATCAGCGGGGTCAACTTCGATACCAACCGGGCGACGCTCCGCCCCGGCGCATCCGCGATCCTCGACCGCGCAGTTGATGTTCTTTCGCGGTACCCGGAGCTGCGCGTGGAGATCAGCGGACATACCGACTCCGTCGGCACACGGGCACACAACCTCGAACTCTCGCGCGCCCGCGCCGAGACGGTGCGCCGGTATCTGGTCAAAGGTGGAATCAGCGACACGCGCCTCGAAACCGCGGGTTTTGGCCCCGACCGACCGCTCGATGACAACCGGACGCGCGAGGGTCGACTGCGAAACCGTCGGATCGAGTTCAGACTTTTAACAACGTCGCCGTCCGTCACGGCAACCCCATAGCTCACGACATTTCACTTCCGGGTTCGCGGGGCAATCGCCGTCGCTTCACGTGCCGGCAGACGGTTCACACGATCAATTTGTATCTGCATGCGTTGCCAACTCCGCGAGCGCCCGCTTGTCGACCTTGCCCGCCCCCGTGCGTGGGAGAACATCGACAAACAGGACCGACCGCGGCAATTTGTACCGTGCAAGACGATCTCCTGCCCACAATACAAGCTCGGTCGCGTCGAGTCGCTCACCCGGATGGAGCGCAACGACGGCGCGCCCAACTTCCCCCCACTTTGGGTCAGGCACACCGATCAGTGCCACCTCGGCGATGGCCGGATGCCCTGCTAGTACACTCTCGACCTCAGCGGGATAGATATTCTCGCCGCCCGAGATGATCACATCCTTGAGCCGCCCAACAATTGTTGTATAGCCATCTTCATCGACGGTCGCCAGATCGCCCGTGTGGAGCCACCCATCCTGCAGACATTGCGCGGAGGCCTCGGGTCGACGCCAGTAACCGGCAAACACGTGGGGCCCACGGATCCACAGCTCGCCGACCCCCCCCGGCGGGCACGGCTGGCCACCCGCGAGAACGGTTTTTGTTTGGACATGCATCAGCGGAACCCCGACCGAGCCGGGTTTGCGGCGCACATCGGCATCGGGCAACCAAAAATTGTTGGGCCCGGCCTCTGTCAGCCCGTACCCGCTGCGAAACGCAACCCCGCGCTGCCAGTACGCCTCGTAAATCGGCATCGGACAGGGTGCACCCCCGCTGATACACAGGCGCAGGCGCTCGAGCCTCGCTTCGGCAAACCGCGGATGGTCCCGCATCGTCTGAAACATGGTCGGCACCCCAAAAAACAGGCTCACCGGATGCTGCTCGAGCAGGTCAAACACCTGGTCGACACAAAATCGCTGACACAAAATCGAGGTCCCACCGAGGTACAAAAGTGGTGTTGTAAATACATTGAGGCCGCCGGTGTGAAACAGCGGTGCATTTAAGATGGCGAGATCATCCGGACGCAAACCCCAACTCACAATCGTGTTGATGGCGTTTGCGTGAATGTTGCGATGGGTCAGCAACGCGCCCTTGGGCAGACCCGTGGTGCCGCCGGTGTAGCAGATCACCCACGGGTCGTCGGGTTGCGGGGGTGGCACGTCGAGGGGCTCGTACGATAATGATGTACAGACATCAATTTTTGTGCGCCCCCCCGCTTGGCTGTCGAGTGAAAGGAGTGTTGGATGCGGTGTCGGCAGCCCGTCGGCAATCGGCACAAACTCAGCCTCGCACGCGAGCACACGGGGACTTGCGTCGGTGATGATCGCCGCAAGCTCGCGTGGCGTGAGTCGCCAATTCAAGGTTTGTAAAATGGCCCCGAGCTCCGCGCACGCGAACAACAACTCGAGGTAGGCGAGGCGATTGTGCGAGAGCACGGCCACCCGCTCGCCGGTGACGACTCCGAGCCGTTGCAGCAGACGGGCAGTCTGGCAGACACGCCGGTAAAAGGCGAGAAACGAGACGTTGCCACGATCGCCGACCGTGTCGACGAAGGCAATCCGATCGGGTGAAAGCTCCGCTCGCCGGCGGAGCCACAGGGGGGTCGACAACGCAGACATCATCCACCCCATGAAACCACACTGGCGGTCCATGTGTAACCGATCCCGGCGGCGATCATCACCATCAGATCACCGGGACGCAACAACCCGCGGTCGCAGGCGAGGCGGATGACAAGCGGCTGATCCTGTTGTCCGAGATGCCCGTATTCATGCAGATACAGCGAACGCTCGGGGGGCACGCCGAGCTGCTGCAGGACGTAGTTGTGGGCCGACCGTTTCATATGCAGGAGATTGACAAAACTGATATCACTACGCTGCTTTCCGGCCGCGGCCAGGGCCCGATCGACGACCGTCAAGAAATTGGCCATCGACACCGGGTCGAGCCTGCGCTTCATGTCCGCCGGGTCAGGGACATCGAGCCGCATCTCGCCGGCGACGAGGGATGCGGGCGTAAGCGGAGAAACGGTGCCGCCGACAGGCACAATCACGTCGAGGGAAAACGCCCCGTCGGTGAGCACAGATGTTGCAAGTACATGATTGACGGGGTGACCCCGTCGCAGCAGGAGTGCTCCGCCACCGGCGCTGAGATTGGTCAAAAACCGTGAACGCGAATTTTTAAAATCGACGAAATCACAGTTGCGATACCCTCCGGCGATCAATACGGTTTGAATGTCGGGGTCGCTGCGCATCAAACCACAGGCGAGTTTGATGGCCGCGATGGTGGTACCACAACGCTGTTGCACATCGATCGCCCACGCCCGCGTCGCGCCCAAATCGTGGGCGAGTTTGATGCCCGCCGTCCACAGTGGGTATTCCTTCCACTCCTCGGTCGTACACAGGACAACATCGATTTCCCGCGGATCGATGCCCGCCCGTTGGACAGCGTCGGAGGCCGCCCACAGACCCATCGCCCCGGTGTGATCGTCGGGGCCGGGCACCGGTTTGCGGGTGATCCCAAACTTGTCGCGGATGACCTGTTCGGGAATACCGGTCCGTTCACTGATCTCGGCGGCAGAGAGGAACGTCTCGGGCACGTAGACGCCGGCGGCGACGATGCCGATCGGAGCTGTTTGAAGCGGTTGGCCACTCATCGGCGAGAGTGTACCGCTACGCGGCGGAGCATGAATTGCAAATACATGAAACTGAACCTGTACTCCCAAATGAAGTTGTCACTGGATAGTATCGACGGCAACCGACCTGGCGCGATCGACTGGCGAGTCTGGCTCGCGGCGCACGTATGATGTATTTGCAACCGAAGCTGTGGCCCGATTTGCTTCAGCTCGACTGTCCGAGCGTGCGCGTCAGGTCCTTGGTCAGATTTTTTTGATGGGCCTCGAGCGTCCCGCCGCCGATTTCGAGGAGCTTGGCATCCCGCCACAGGCGCTCCACCGGGAACTCGCGGCAGTACCCGGCACCGCCCATGACCTGCATCGCGTAGTCGGCCACCATCTTGCCGACCGGTGCGGCGAACAACTTGGCGGCGTCGGAACCCACGCGGTTGCGAATCGTAGGACCGATGTCGCGGGCGACGTTGTACACGAGGCACTTGGCGGCTTCGGTCGCCGCGTAGCCCTCACCGATGTAGCGCTGGATCTGGCCAAAACGATTGATCGGCGTGCGAAAGGCTTTGCGGTCCTGGCCGTAGCGCACCATGATCTCGACACATCGCTCGGCGATCCCGACACTCATCGCCGCCAGTGTCAGTCGTTCGATCTCGAGGTTACGCATCATATGCGTCACGCCACTACCCTCGGCACCAAGCATGTTGGCCGCCGGAACCTTGCAATCCTCAAAGATCAGCTCCGACATGGTCGAGCCGCGCATCCCGAGTTTGTCGATGTGGTTAGAGGTTGAAAATCCGGGGCATTCGCGGTCGACCAAAAACGCGGTGATCTGGCCCTCGACCTTGGCGTAGACCAAAAAGCAAAACCCCTCGCAACCGTTGGTGATATAGGTTTTGGTGCCATTGAGGACGTAGTGGTCGCCGTCGCGGACGGCGGTTGTCGCCATGCCCAATACATCGGTGCCGGCGCCCGGTTCGGTCATGCCCATGCCCGCGATCCATTCGCCGCTGATGACCTTAGCGAGGTAGCGCTCGCGCTGCTGGGCGTTGGAGCTGTTGTAAAAATTGTTCACAAACAGCATCGAATGGGCGAGGTAGGCCAGGCAAAATCCGGGGTCGTACTTCGACAACTCGTGGTGGACGATCACCGCCGCAACCGCGTCCATACCGGCGCCGCCGTCGTCTTCTGGAATCGTGATCCCCAAGAGACCGAGGTCGCCGAGGCGGCGAAACAAGTCGACATTGAGCTCGCCTTTTTCATCGTGTTCGGCTGCCTGCGCATCGACTTCGCGAACTGCAAAGTCCGCCACCATTTGCCGCAACATCTGGTGTTCTTCGCTCGGGTTAAACAATCTGTCGGAGAGCAGAGCCATGGCCTGCACGATGCACCGGGCGCGCATCGCTCGGCAATGCTTTGACCCCACAAAACGCGTGTGGAGCCTCAATCGAGGCGACGAGTGACAACCACCGGTTTCACCGTAGCGAGGTTGCTGGCCGCTTCGCTGTGAAGAATTTCGCCCGTTCCCCGAAGAGTGGGCCTACGAGACCGTCACCCCGATCTACGGTTTCGGCTCTTGGACGCTCAAAGATCAAAGTCTGCGCGTCGGATGCGAGCCCGACGAGTGCGACATGGTCGGCCGAGACAACAAGCCGCGTCTGGACCTCGTGGTCGAGGTGAGGTGTGGTCTATCGCCGCTTGCAGGTGGGCGAAGTCGTGATCCACACACTTGTCGACGGGACCTACCGCCGTCGAGTGCCCTGTTGCCGAACCTCGACTTTGCTGAGTTGATGCCGTTTTTCAACAGCGACGACCAATTGTTACGCAGCCGCCAGTTGTCAGATGTACCGACACGCGTGTAGCACGGTTGTCCTCGCAAGGCACTTGCAGCATTGCATGCATCTACATCATCTCGAAGACACGTCGACCCAGTCTTGAGTGTAGATACAACCTATAACAATCCGCTCGAACGACGAGCTGTCCCAGGCGTGATATCGACCGGCCGAAACTCCGAGTTGTTTGACACCTGCGTGTACATGCGTACAAGCACAAGTCCATGATCCCGATGTACCTCGCCATCGCCGCCTGTATGCTCGCCGTCCCGGTGGCGTTTGTCCTGCTCATGATGGGGGGCGATGCGCGAACACTCGGGGATGCCACCGCCACGATTGTTTTGGTCGGGCTGTACACCATCATGTTGACCCCGCTCCTGGCCGCCCGCTTCGGTGCGACACGGCCCGAACGCCTCGAGCGCATGCTGACCATCTGGATGTGGGCCTCGGGGATCACCCACCTGACGTGGGAACTGGCCTGGTGCTTTGCCAACGTCTGGCTCGACACAAACTACGGACCGCTGGTCGCCAACGGCCTCACCCCCGAGGCGGTCGAGGCGATCTACCAAAAGTGCCAGACCGATCCCGTCGGCTGGATCTGGGCGACCTACGGCGCCGCCGATGCCCGATACCTCAACTCCGATTCGTTCATCGTGCCAATGGAGTGGGTCACCGCGGTGATCGGCGGACCGATGAACATCTACGCCCTGTGGCTGACGGCCAAAAACAAACTGCGGCGGGCAGCAGTGTGGATCCTGATCGTCTCGGTGATGGAGCTCTACGGCACGGTGCTCTACTACACCACCGAGGTTTTTAATGACTTTCGGTTTATCGACACGTCGAGCTTCTACAATCTCGGGGTCCGGTTTATCGGTCTCAACTCGATCTGGGTCATTTTTCCGGCACTTTCGATCTACGGTTGCTACCGCCTGCTCGTCCGCCAACCGACCGACGCCGACGTCGGGTAACCGGCTGAGGCTGGCAACACCATGCAATCATTGAAGGTACTCTGTGTTCGCGTGTCCGCGCGTCACCGACTCGCCCAATGCGACTTCGGTGTGGGTGTGCACACACCTTTTGTTTGATACTCTCAGTGTCACTTGCGTCGAAGGCCCGCGACTTGAAAGCTGCCCCGCGCGAAGGAGACCGACATGCGTTTTGATCGACTTGCCCTTGCCCTGTGTATCGGAAGTGGCCTGCTTGTGGCCGACACCGGTTGTCTGTTGTTACTCGCTGGTCAGGGAGATGAGGCCGCGTTTTTAGAGGCTGAAGACACCCGCCTCGACATGCCCACTTCGGTCGAAAATCGCAGCCTACTCGCGGATCCGACCAAAGGCCATGTTCAACTCGCAGCCACCGAGACGGTCGCCGACGTCAACCTGTGGGTCACTTCCATCGTCGAGACTTCGGCGATTGTGGTCGGCTTCCTCGATGACAAACGCCCGACCTCGACCGAGGGCAATGTGCGTATCTACGGCCCCTACGACGACAACCAGGGCCGCGACATCGCCTGGCTTGTGCGCCTCGACGGCGATCTTTCGGGCTCGGACTTCGAGCTGTTCGCCGGGCCCCGCGGCGCGACCGGCCAAAGCGAAATGGATCGCCTGATGGTCGGCAACCTCGATGTCGACGGTGACGAGCGCAGTGGCGGCTTCACCCTCGACTTCGATGTGGTCGAGAAGTACCCGGACATGAAGGACCCAGCCATCGACGCCCTGCTCAGCTACGGCGGCTCGGTCGATGTCACCTTCACCCGCAACGCAGCCACCGAAGCCAAGACCATCGATATCGACTTCAAAGCATTCTCGGTCCTGTACGAGGGGTTTTTGGATGATGACGAGTTTTACAGCGACGAGACCTACAACTACCGCCTCGAGGAGGATGGCTCCGGTACGTTCAACCTCGGATTGCTAGGCGAATGGGATCTGTGGGGTTGGAGCGGTCCCGACCAAGAGCGGATGACCCTGGCCATGGCGTGGGACGCGAATGGTGCCGGGCGAACCCGTGGCCAGATCCTCGAGCTCGAGGGCAGCGGCGATCTTCTTTATGGCGATGTCCACGTCGACGAGTGCTTTGACTCCGCCGGCCTTTTGACCTGGCGGGTCATCAACGAGCCCTACGCAACTCACGATCCGGACTACAACTATGGCGACGAGGCGACCTGCCAACTCGCGCCCGATGCCGTCCCGAGTCTCTGATCGAAACTCGATATGAGCGCAAAAGCCCGCGCACTGCGGGCTTTTACAATTGGCTCACGAAAGCGAGACTGCCCGACGACGGAACGGGACGTACATGTCCGCCAAACTGGCAAAGGGGAGAAGAGTTGCTTATGTCCCGTTTTGCCCGCGTCGTCACCACCCTATTTATGGTGAGCAGCCTGTTGATGGTGCTCGCTATCGTCTTGAGTCGCTAACCCGGCTTCCACGTGCGATCGAACCGATCGCACGTGCGGCTTAAATTTCATTAAAAAGACTCTGGGGCCGGGAAGAACATCCTGGGGTCGCGCAGTATACTGCCCACGATCCATGAACACACGGCGCGTCAAAGCTCTGGCCAAGCTGGCCCTCATTCTCGGGGTTCCCGTCGGTTTGGTCCTCGGACTGTTTACCTGCGGAGTCTACGTCGGGGTCCAAAACCAAACCTCGATTCGCTCGATTGAGCGCGACTGGTTGGGGATGGAACTCACCCCTACGGAGGCAGAGAAGAAAAAAGCGGAAGCCGAAGCGAAATCGGCTGACACAAAGACTCCCGAATCTTCGGAAAAACCGTCCGGGCCCAATCCTGAGACCAAAACGCCGCCCGAGCCCAAACCCGAAACCAAAACACCGCCCGAGCCCAAGCCCGAGGTGGCACCTGAGCCCGAGCCCGAGCCCGAGCCCGAGCCTGAACCTGAACCGAAGGTTGAGCCGCGTCCCCCTCGTACCAAAGCTCTCCCCCTCGCCGTCGCGTTACCTGAACCTCTCATCAGCGAGGAATTGCGAGCACGTCACGCGGCGACCCGCATTGTCACGGTCAAGGTCTTGGTCGACCCAGAAGTCTCCGGACGTGCCGGGGATTGGCTCGCCGACGTTCAGTACACAGTCGACTGGACCAGTCAGATTTTCAATACGTACTTCGGTATCGAACTGCGGCTACACGGAGTTGTTTTATGGGACGCGGACACTGGGCTCGACCACGACGCAGCCCTCGCGTCCCTGCGCGAACACGCGGCGGAAGGGGCGGACCTCGTCCTCGGATTGCGCGGCCAAAAACTGCCCGCAGCGAAAAACCCTGCCGCACCCCCGGCCCACAATCAAAACTATGCCCTCGCCTATACGTCCGACGACCTGCGGGCACCGATGTTGCGCGGGGTGTTGATGGCGGTGAGCGGCGCGATGGGGGCTCTCGCAAGTGAAGAACCCGGGTGGATGTCGACCCAAAAACTCGATGCATTGCATCTCGACAGTACAAATCGCCAGCGGGTATTAGAGCGTAAGCAACTCCCGTTTGCACAACTCCCGGGAGGATCCGAAGATGGAAGCGAATAACCTACCGGCAAAAAAACCCGAGCAAGCACCCGAAAAGCCGGAGGGCGGCGATAAGCCGGAGTCGCGTCTCGGCTGGTGGATGGGCTGGGTCGTCGGACCGGGACTTTTGATCCTCGGCATTTTTGGTGCCGGGGTGGCCCTAGGCGCCAACCGTCCCGACGGCTGGTACGCCTCCGCCACAATGTGGCTGTTTGGCTGACGCGTCCCTCGCGTCGTCCCATGATGTAGCAACGTTCGCGGTAGGAACACTCGTTGTTTCTACAACGATAATTGAGCATCATTCGCCTGTAGCCGGGCGGATCCGCAAACCAGGTGCCACACCATTTCGATGTGCATACAATTAGTCCCGACGCGGGCGGACCTTGACCGGCTTGGACGACTCGCGACGGGCCGCCGTGGTCGCCAAGTAATCCGCTTCTTCGTTGCCGGGAATCCCCGCATGGCCCTTGACCTTGAGCATCTCCAAGTTGCTGAAGCGGGCCAACTGCTCTTGAATCTTCTTGATCAACGGGACATTGGCCTTGGCCTTCCACCCGCCGACCAACACCCCGAGCGACCAGCTGCTGTCGGTGAATAGATGAATATGCGAATTGTTTTCTTCCGGTGTCAGTGTTTCGAGGGCCCGGAGAATCGCTGTAAGCTCGGCAATATTGTTGGTCGCACTGCCGATGTACTCACATATTTCGACGATCTCCTCCCGTCGTTGGAGGAATACACCGACCCCTGCAGGCCCGGGATTGCCCGAACATGCGCCATCGGTGAAGATCACAATGGTGTCCTCGGTGGCCGGTTTGTTCGGAGTTTCGCGCAGGGCGGCCTTCCCGGTGGGCTTGGCCGGCGAGCCGGAAAACTCGGCATCGGAAAGAATCTCGCCCTCAACAGGCTCTAGGTTCTCTGGACTGGCGCGATAGGATTTGACGGCACCGAGCTTGTAGCGAACCTCCGTCCGGCCGCGGCGAACGATCGGCTTTCCCGTCGGTAAAACCCTGGCAAACACCGTTTGCCCTCTTAATTCAAACTTTTTCCACGGCATTGTGACTCGCTTGTTCCAGGTGTGACTGCCTTTTTTTGCCCTACGGCACGAGTACCACGGGACGGCGGGCCGTGGGCGAAACTGGGGGACGGCTCACGAGCCGGATCTCATTTGAGGTTGCGGGCCCATCGGCCCCGGCGTATAAGCAGCCGCTATGAAACGGACGATCACCATCACCCTCGCCGCGACGGCACTCATCGGCCTCACAGCCTGTAAAGGCGGGGGCGGCGCCGCGGCCTCAAAACTGATTCCGGAACAAGCCTCCATCATGGGCGGCATGGACCTCGGCGGCCTCATGGGCACCTCGTTGTACAACGACAACAAGGACAAAATGGACGCCGACGCCAAAGAGATGATGGAAGCTGCCAAGGGCTGCAACATCGATCTCGAGAAACTCGGTTCAGTCGTGTTCGGTTCCGACGGTGGTGAGAACGTCGCAGTCGTAATCACCGGTGCGGGCATCGGCGAAGAGGCCAACGTCGATTGCATCGGCAAGAAAATCGAGGAGAAGAAGGGCAGCGCCCCGTGGACCCGCGACGGCAAGACCCTCACCATCGACGAGGGCAAAGCCTCGGCCTACCTGGTCGACGGCAAGACCGTTGCCTTCGCCAACAAAGACTGGGCCGGCGCTGTCAAAGACCTGGTCGACGGCAAGGGCAAAGCCGCGGTCGACGGTCCCAACAAAGATCTCTTCAGCCGCGCCGACAAGAGCAAGCACATCTGGTTCGCAGGCAAGATCCCCGAGGGAATGGCCGGCATGATGGGCGAGCAGGCCAAGGGTCTCAAGGACGTCAGCGGATACCTCCACTTTGCCAGTGGCCTCGAAGCACACGTCGCCGCCGGGTTTGAGAGCGCTGACCAAGCCACCGCAGTCAAGGACATGGCCGCCGGTGGACTTCAGATGGTCAAGCCCATGCTCAAGGCGCAAGAGCTCCCCGAGGGCATTATCGACGGCATCAAGATCGACTCCAAGGATGCAGTCGTCAGCGTCGACGCCAAGATCTCCGAAGCCGACCTCAAGACGGTTTCCGAGAAAGCCAAAGGCATGATGTAAACCGTGTGGATCCTCGGCTTGCGAGAGCAGGCCGGATCTCGTACATAGGGCGGCCCGGTCACTGCGATCGGGCCGTTGGTGTTTTGCCTCCCGCAACCCGACGAAAACCTTGTAGCTGCTGATGGCGGCTGTCATCGAGGAACACAGACAATGAAATCTACCCCCCTCCAAAACGTAAAAAAGCTCTACGGGTCCAAGCAGGCCCTGGTCGAAAAGGTCGCCGGGCTGTTGCCCGCAGACACTGGTGAGAGCCAAGAAGACTTCGTCGCCCGCCTGCGGACAGTTGCCAATGCAAAGTTGTTGCGCCTGGTTGCCATCGGAGAAAAGGCGGCCGAACTCGGGGGCAAAAGCGGTTTAGTCGATAAGATCGCCGAGCTCAAAAACCAAGCCAAAGACACCGACTACAAGGTCAAACTCGCCAAGTTCTCCGTGCCCAAGCTGCTCGACACCTACCAGAGCCTCAGCCGGCGAATCGCAAAAAAAGCCGCCAAAAAGTAGCTCCGAGATTGTGCAATCGACAGGGCGGACACGTTCCGCCCTTTTGCAATTCGCATTCTCGGTGCCGGTGAACCTGTGAACGGGCCACGGGGGCTTCCTCCCAGGGCTGTGCAATCGACAGGGTGGACACGTTCCGCCCTTTTGCAATTCTCGGAGCCTGTGAGCCTGTGAACGGGCCACTGGCTTCGGTATGATGGCGCTGTGAAGGTCTCTCACCTGTGGAAGCGGGCTACAAACATGTGTAAACATTGGATCCTCGGGCACAACGCCAAACATGCGGTCGATCGCAGCGCGCGTAGGCCAGGGTTTCATGTAGTTGCAAGTAGGGACCCGCGCAGCCCTTTTGCCGGCGCCGTCGCCTTTATCCTGCTCACCGGTGCACTCGCGTGTAACGGCGAAGGGTCGACTTCTTCCACCACCGAGTCCAGTGCCTCGAGCGGTACCCAAGCAGCGACGACCGAGGATCAAACGACGACCACGACCGACGGCGCATCGAGTGCGAGCAGTACAACCCAAATGCCGGAGACGACCACTGAGGGGCCGGGCAATGCCCCGGTCATTGAGGAGTTGTTTGTCGACCAAGCCTCCCTCAGCGAGGGCGAAACAATCAAGTTTACGGCCGTCGTGCTCGACGCAGATGGGCTCGAGGACATCGCCGGAGGTCTCCTTCGCACCCTTGAGGGCGACAACGTCTACGGGGCCTTCACCCAGGTCTCGGGCGGAACATTTGAATATGCAACTTCATGGGACGAGCTGCATAGCGCCATCCCCATCGAGTTTACCGAGGACACCTCCCGCACGTTTGTCGCCGAGTTCACCGACAACGGAGGCCTCAAGGGGAGCGCGACGATCGAGGTACTGCTCACCTGCGACGGATTCGGTGCCTGTGATGGCGTTTGCACCGATCTGAGCGACGACCCCAACAACTGCCAGGGGTGCGGGGTGAGCTGCGGTCCGGATGAGACATGTCGTCCCAGCGGATGTGTCGCGCCGTCGTGGAGCCCTTGCTTTTACCCGACTGAAATGGACTGCTCGACGGCCTGCAACATGCTCGAGCTCGAATGCCGGATGGACGCATGCAACGGCTCGACCTACCAGATGTTCACGAGCATCTTCGACTGCAATGCCCAACAGGGTGGGTACGACCCCGGGGGTAGCTGCGACGTCGCCCCCGAGGATTGCGCCTTCATCTGTGAGGACATGCCTGCGGTCCGCTGCTGCTGCGGGTAGCTCGTTGCCCGAGCAACCGTTAGTTCACGCCGAACGTCTGTGTCCACATATGGCCCCATTGCCCGCCGGGGTAGTAGCCCACACCGATCTCGTTGAAATCGGGATTCATGATGTTGGAGCAGTGACCGGAGCTCTCCATCCACTGCTGCATCGTCGCCTCGGCCGTGGCATTGCCGGCTGCGATGTTCTCCCCCGAACCAAATCCGCCGTAGCCCGCCATATCGATCCGGTCCCACGGCGACTCGCCCATGAGGTTGGTGTGGTCGAAGAAGTTATTTTCGGCCATGTCCTTGGAGTGCTTGCGGGCTGCACACCGCAGCGCCGGCTCCATCGTGAGCGGTTGGGTCGGACCGAACTGTTGCCCTCCGCAGTTGGCCCCCTCGGACCTGCGTTGGTTGACGATCGTCACGATCTGCGCTTCTAAGCTGGCGTACTGCGAGTTCCAGTTGGCAGCCTCGGCACAGTAGGGGTTATCTGGCACATCGGGATCGCCAGTGGTCGTCGTCGGATCCTCGGTTGTCGGGTCTTCCGTCGTCGGGTCTTCCGTCGTCGGGTCTTCGGTTGTCGGGTCTTCCGTCGTCGGGTCTTCCGTCGTTGTCGGGCCGTCTGTCGTCGGTCCATCTGTCGTCGGCTCCTCGGTGGTCGACTCACCCTCCGTGTCTGAACCCTCCGTGTCCGAGTCCCCCGTCTCCGTCGCGTCGGTTTGTGCCGTGCCTCCCGTCGGGGTCGTGGTCACGGCCATGGTTGTGGCGTCGGTCTCAGAACCGGCGTCGTCATCCCCCACAAAGCAGGCAACCAGGAAAACTGCTGTGCACGGAGCTAGAAGATACTGTAGGCGAAGCTGTCGGAACATGGGCCGACCATAGAGGTCGCCATTCATGTGGGCAACTGCGTAAACCTGTCCACAGGGACATATAGAACATGATGCCTCGAGACCTCGAGTTTGCGGATGCCCGACCTCGACATCACCACGGCCGACCGCGGACGCACTCCGGGAACGTTGGATCCAACGCCCGCTGCTCCTTGCGCCATCAACATCCAAACTGCAGGGGTCTCGAGACACCAAATTGGTCATGGGCCCAGAAGGACGTGAGTTTTCCAACGCAACTAAATCCACTCCAATGCCGTTACACGAACTTTGTTCCCCAGTCGGCAACTGGATTGATGCGCATTCACTAAACCGCGACCCGCTGTTGCTCGCACCAATCGCGTCTGCCATTTCAGACGTTTGAGACATGGCCATCGCGCCAGGCGACTTCTTCTTGACTGTGTGTGCACCGAGCCGATACAACAAATTTGATGTCACAGGGGGTTCTACATGGTGAATCCGCTGTGTCGGGGGAGGCAAACATGTCGCTTGGATCTTCGCTTAGATTACCTGCTGTCCTGCTATACAGCCTGACTCTTGTCACAGCCTGCAGCTCCGGAGGTGATCCTTCGGTCACCTTTACGGGTGGGAACAACACCAACGTCACGACCGCGACGACGACAACAACCGCCGGTACGGGCGATACCGACGACACAGACGAAACCGGTGGCACCGACGGAACCGAGGATCCGACCACGGGCGAACCGACGACCGACGGCCCCACCACCGACCCCACAACCGACAATCCGACGACCGACCCAACCACCACCACCGACAATCCGACGACCGACCCGACCACCACCACCGACGATCCGACCACCACCACCGACGATCCGACCACCACCACCGACGATCCGACCACGACAACGACGACGACCGAGGATCCGATCCAATGTGGCAACAACCAGCTCGACCCCGGTGAGCCCTGTGACGGCAGTATGTTCGAGGGCGGCCTGACGTGCCAAAACCTCGGCTACGACAACGGTCAGCTGTCGTGCGACAACTGCACCATCGACGACAGCACCTGCTCCAACGCGGCACAACCCGGTACCGGCCAGTACTCCCACTGCCTCGAAGCCGACGACTGCTTCGGATTTTCTGGGAGTTACGGCTGCGTCGCGATTGTCGACGAAAACATGAATCCAGAGGACGGCATCTGTACCGCCATCGGTTGTACAAGCAACTCTCAGTGCCCGGCCCCCCCCGGTGGCACCGCGACCCCGGTGTGTGAATCGATTTTCCCCGACAACGGGTGCATGCTCGATTGTACAGGCAACAAAACCTGCCCCGGCGGGATGCTCTGTTACAACGTCAACCCCCTCGGCTACCGCTGTTTTTAACAGCGGACGTTCTCGAACGAGCGCCTGTTCGGACGTCCCGAACAGGCCTGCCGTTGCGCACCCGGACACCGTTGCGAGTCATCGCTTGTACATGTAGCTGCATTCAAAACTGGGTCGCCGCCTCGCTCCGAACTGACGACGTGGATGGCACGGAATTATCCATGCTCATACATCTGGTTTTGGAACCCCGCCGTTGCTCGGCCCCTTGGCTGGACACAGGAAACACAGCGCGAAAGAAAAATCCGCGAAACTCAAAAATCCTGGCGTATCATGAACCTCGGTCCGCTTGTGTGCGTTCTCGGTAGGACGGCCGAAAGGCTCCCGGAGGTTGCTTGTGAAACTCCTTCCCCTCACCGGCCTTTGTGCCCTGTGTATGACGATCTCCAGCGGCGCGGTTTGGTCCCTGACGGCCCCCGAAGATGGGCCTGGTGCCCCGACGACGGGGCCAACTGCCGACGCGAACAAACCGGCAACATCTTCAGTCGAGACTCCTCCCGTGGCGGAGCCTGCCTTTGACCCCTCCCGTGCACACTTCCGCTCGGGCGCCGCGGTCATGCTCGAGGGCCGGCTCGGGCACACCCACCTCGCCGCCTCGCAAGCGGGCGAGACGTTCTTGCAATTCGATGTCCAAGCCGAGGCCGCTGCCGGGACGGTGACGGCACCGCTCAACGTTGCGATCGTCATCGACCACTCGGGCTCGATGCGCGGCCCGAGACTCGACAACGCCCTGCGAGCTGCGCGTGGGATGGTCGAGCGGATGCGCGACGGCGACACCGTCAGCATCGTCGGGTACAGCCAACAAGCCGATGTCGTGATCCCGGCGACCACGCTCAGTCCGACCACACGTATTCAGGTGATGTCGCGGATTCAGAGCCTGCCGACCGGTGGACATACATGTATTAGCTGCGGTATCGAAGCTGCCCAGCTGCAATTGGGCCTGCGCAGCGGTGCGATCAACCGGATGTTGTTGCTCACCGATGGCCAGGCCAACCGCGGTACCACCGATCTCAACGGCCTGCGTACCCTCGCCATCCAATCCCACAGCCTCGGCACCGCCATCAGCTCGATCGGGGTCGACATCGAATACAACGAACGCCTGATGCAGGTACTCGCACGCGGCTCCAACGGCCGTCACCACTTCGTCGAACAGGCCCAGGACCTCGCACGGGCGTTTGACACCGAGTTTCGCTCGCTCGTCAGCACGATCGCCCGCAATACCGTCCTCGAGGTTGCACTCGCCGAGGGGGTCGAGATCGCCGAAGTGTTTGGCCGTAACTTTCAACGCGCCGGCAACCGGGTGACCATTCCAGTCGGTACGTTGACGGCCGGCGACCACAAGACGTTGATGATGCGTGTACAAACACCGAATCGTGCGGCCGGGGTGCAGGATATCGCCAGTGCCCGCATGACCTACCAAGATGCGGTCCGCGGCACACCGGGCACCTGCGAAGGCACGCTCGCGCTCGCGGTCACGGCCGACGCGAACAAGGTGGCGGAGCTCGACCCTGTCATCTTTGGCCAACTGACGCGTATGGAAACCTCGCAAACGCTGCAAAATGCCAACGAGCTGCTCAAGGCCGGCGAAGAGGAAAAAGCCCGCGACCTGTTGCGCACACAAGCCGAGACGGTCGCCCGCAGCCGCGACGAGTGGAAACGCCGCAAGACCAAAACAGGTGCCGCCCTACCGGTCCACCAACAAATCGACGACCCGTTTGCCGGGGTCGACTCCCCCCTCGAAAGTGCCCAACGCGGGTTTTCCAAACAGGCGAGCAAGCGCGAGAAAAATGCCCAGATCAAGCGCAATACCGAAGCGGCCGATCCACTCGACGGTTTTTAGGATGGATGTGATACTCGAGACACCGCGGCTGCACCTACGTAGATTTGAAGTCGCCGACGCCGAATCGTTTTACCACCTCAACCGCGACCCCGAAGTGATGCGGTACACCGGTGATGTTGCATTTGCATCGATCGCAGCGTCCGAGGCGTTTCTTCGCAGCTATCGGGCCTACGAGGACGGCGGTTTTGGGCGGATGACAGTGGTTCTACGCAATGTGGGGGATATCCTCGGCTGGTGTGGGCTCAAGCGCCACCCCGACGGTATGGTCGACCTCGGATACCGCTTCCACCGGAAGTATTGGGGCCATGGCTACGCAACCGAAGCAGCCCGCGCCTGCCTCGATGACGGGTTTCGAAATGATTTGAATCTACATGAAATTGTCGGGCGGACTGCCCGGGAAAATACCGCTTCGGTGCGTGTCCTCGAAAAACTCGGGATGACGTTTTGGAAGCGCGCACCGTGTGAAGGAATCATCGATTCGGTCTTTTACCGGATCCGTCGAGACGAGTCGTTCGAGGTCGTGGAGACCTTCCCCAAAGGTCTACGCGATCACAAGAGACCACCGCGATCAAAAAACTAGGACGGGATCGTGACGGTGATCGGCGAGCGAGCTTCGTAGAGCTGCCAAAACCGGTCGGCGACCGTACTCGGCTCGAGCCCCTGCCCTCCGCTCGTGTCAAATGCTGTCCCCTTGACGAGCGAGAGCACCATGACCGAACCGACATAGATCCCCTCGGACTTGAGCTTGTGGTGGAGCAGATGGGTGAGCTTGTGTTGGGCGGCCTTGGTCACCCCGAGCCCCATGGCGTTCCACCGTACGATTCGGGAATCGACCTGTTGGTCGTAGTAGGCAAAACCTCCGCCAGTAATGAGGATCGCGGCCTGCTGCTGTTCGCGCAGATCGGGAAGGGCCGCCTGGACGGCTGCGACGGCTCCGGTGACACCGACGTCCAAAACGAGGCGCAGATCGGCGGGATCGCAGGTCGTCAGATCACCGGCCTTGCCGACATAGGCGTTCCAGTGCAGGACTGTCACCGGACCAAAGTCGGATGATATTTGTACAAACAAATTTTTGACGGCGTCGAGGTCACCGAGGTCACAGGGAAACGCTCGGGCGGTGATTCCCTGGGCCTGAAGTGCCTGTGCACCTTGTTCGAGGCGGTCGCGGCTGCGGGCCACGAGGGCGACCTGAAACCCCTGGGATCCGAATTTGCGAGCCACGGCGGCCGAGATGCCTGGTCCGTAGCCACATACGACGAGTGTCGGTGCCATGGCCCAAGTGTAGAGGATCCGGAGAACCAACGGACAAGCGGGACGGATATTTTGGCTCTGCGCCGAGGTTCCAACCCCGTTTCCCGCGCACTTCTTTGTCCCTGCGCGGACCACATCCTCTCGAGGCGGAGACGCATCACAGGCCGCGCTCGGGCGAGGTCGGTACCGAGGTTCGGCCCCGGCTATCCGAGGTCGAGCGGGGCTGGGCAGGCGTCGCGCAGGCGACAGTTCGCACACGGAGTTCCCCGCCAAATCTCGTCGTAGAGCGCCTGTACTTGGTCGAGCACGTCACAGTCGGAGGTGACCATGCCGACCTCGAAGTTGCGCCGCCCCTCGCCCTTGGCCCCAAGTCCCGCACCCGTCCAGTTGGCGCTGCCGAGGTAGAGCACACTGCCGTCGATAATCACCGCCTTGAGGTGCACACGCGGACACTCCCGCAGCTGCAATCCACCCTCGACCAAGATGGGCAGGTCGTCGAAGCGATCGCGAAACGGGCCAGATGGACGCGTCGCATGCAGGATCCTCAACTCGACCCCGCGCTTCGCAAGATCGGCAAAGACTTCGAGGACAGACTGGTAACGCGTCCGACTGCGGGCACTGCGTCGTCGACCCTCAACCATCAACTCCTTGAGATTGGCCGTTGCGATCCATACGGACGTCTTGGCCTGGATCACCCGGGCGATCACGGCCTGGTAATGCCCGCGTCCACCTACAAGTTGCATACGCACAGGTCGTGGCGGCAAGGCAAAGTCAAACACGCGGGGAGACTAGCACGGGCGGGTCTGCCTCGAACCCGTTTCACCCGGATGGGAGAATCATTGTATCTTCAACTCCGCGCGGGATCGTCCCTGCCCGAGAGCCCGAGGGTTCGTCGAGCCGAATTGCGGATCGACCCCGGAGTCTCAACGGCCCACTTCCCTGCCGAGGGTTCGCCGACCTGCGGATCGACCCGGAGTCTCGGCCCACTGCCGCTCGCCATCCCCCCGAACTCATCGACCCGGCGCGCGTGTGCTCGTCGACCAAATTTGGACTCCCCGGAATCATCGAACAATTTCGGTCTTCTCGCCTCGCTCCCCGGGTTTCGCATCGATCCGAGGACCCAAACAAAATTCGGGCTGGTCAGACGGCAACAGTTGTGTAACATCCGCCCTCGGAAACGAAGCGGTCGAGGAGGAAAAGGTGATCGCGGCGTCGCTCGCACGGCGTCGAGGAAAGTCCGGGCTCCACAGGGCAGGGTGCTGGCGCAGGCCAGTCGGGGTGACTCGAAGGAAAGTGCCACAGAGAACAGACCGCCTGTGTTCGCACAGGTAAGGGTGAAACGGTGTGGTAAGAGCGCACCGGGGACCTGGCGACAGGGACCGCATGGTAAACCCCATCTGGAGCAAGGCCGAGTAGGGACAGGTCCGACTTTCGGGAAGGACCAGGGGCTGCCCGTCCCGTCCCGGGTAGTGCTGCTTAGAAGAATGATCGCCACCTGGAGGAGGCAACAATCCCAGGGACAGAACCCGGCTTACGACCTCTCTCGGCCGTTTCGTTTCCACCTTTTGCAATTTTTTGGCTCGAACGTCGCTTGTCGGGGGTTCAGCGTCCGCGAACACCCGCTCAACCGGTGGAGGTACGACGCGAGCGGGTCATCGCGGTCACCACATCGTCGACCACCCGGACCTCGCCGACCTCGACGTCGCGACAATTCAGGCGCTTCGGGGCGGCGTGGGTGTGGAGCTGGTCGACCTGTTGTTTTTGAAGCACACCGAGTTTGTGCAACACCGACACCACCCACGGGGCCAGGGCGCGCTGGCCCCCATCTTCGATCTTAAACGCCAACCCGAGGCCTTTGGGTGCCGCGTCCCCTGGGAACACGGCGACGAGGTAGGACGATTCGGCGCCGATTTTACACACCAGTTTCCCCCTCGCCACGCGCATGAGGTCGGTGTCGAAGCGACCGGTTCCGCCGATCATTTCCGGGTGCTGCAACATCGCTGCGGTGAGTGTTTGGATCGCGTGGGCACGGCCGCCGGTGGGCGCTGCGAGATGGGCGGCTATGCGTGCGAGCGAGTGCAGCGACACACCAAATGTCGGGGCCGAACAACCGTCGCGTCCGGCGACGTCGATCGTTGGATCTCCGGCCAGTTCTCGCAGATTTGTTAATATTTGTACTTGCAACGGATGCGTGATATCGAGGTAGCTTGCCAACGGCCAGCCGCGGTGCAGGCAGGTCAACAACATCCCGGTGTGTTTGCCCGAGCAGTTGTTGTCGAGGGCGGTCGGCTGGTGCCCCGCCCGGATCTGGGCATCGGCCGTGGGCCCGTGGATCGGGCGGTGGGGGCCGCACTGCAACGCATCGGTATCGAGACCCGCGCGCGCCAACAGCTGCGACACTGTTTGTGTATGCATGTGCTCGGCACTGTGGGACGCGCACACAACCGCCAATTCACGCGGACTGAGGGAAAATCGGGCGGCCGCCCCCGACGAGACCAACTCGAGCGCTTGGACCGCCTTGATCGTCGAGCGTGTGGTGGTCAGCTGCGACGGATCGCCGATCTGCCCGACGACGGGACCCGCGGGCTCGACAACCGAAAGCGCGCCGCGGTGCCGGGCTTCGATGACACTTCCGCGATGAACTTCGACGACAACGGGGTTGGGCATCGACCCGAGTGTACGCGCTTTGTCTGATCGGATGGACCACGCTTCGCAGCGGACGGTCCGAGTATGGACGTCAACCAACGAAAGACGCGACGAGCAATCGGCGTTCGTCGCGAACTTTGTACCTGCAAGGTGTTGTGAATGGAGCTCTACAGCGCGTCGAGGGCCCCGCGCAGGGACTCGTAGGCGAGGTCGCTCTGCTTGACCTTGGTCATGCGGATGGCCTTGCGGATCACCAGGTCCCACTGATCTTCGGGCAGTTCGTCGCGCATCCCCATCATCAGCTCAAGGACATCCTCATCCTCGGGGGTGTTGTAGATGTAGTCGGTGTCAAACTGCAAAATGTCGAGCAGATCGCGGGCGTAGGTCTTGACTGAGCCGGCGCCCTGAATTCGCTTGTTCTCCAGCCGCGCCTGCTTGTTTTTGCGTTTGAGCTCGCGGTTGAGTTTGTCTAGGTCGTTGCGTTTCACGGTGGGCCTCCATACGTGGTGGGGAAGTTGCCGCGGGCGACTGGTGACCAGTCGGCGGCCTGTCGCCGCGACGTCGGGTGCGATAGGGGCACCCCGACGAGGGGGACAACCGAGGTGGCGGCGTGTGGCTTAACACGCTTTTGTCGCGGGGAACATCCCACGCCCCCGCGCAAGGTCACAGCGCGCTTACCGGGCCAATAAACGAAGTAAATTCAAGAACGGCGGCTGGCGCGAGCACTTCTGTTGCACTAGGCCAAACGTCTCGTCCGGTTTGTTACAAGCGAACGTACCGAGCAATTTTCGATCGAGCACACGACCAAACGAGTGACCGAGACGGTCGAGCCACGAACGAGGAGGACGTTGTGCATGGAGTCAACTGAAGCCACGCAACTTCCTCTGCAATCGAAGAAGCCACTCGAAAAGTACTCAGTCCGGGTCGCGGAAGTTTGGCATGCGCTTTTCAAAGTTGGCAGCGATCGCTTCAAGCTGATTGGCGCTGCCGAGTAACGGCAATTGCAGCTGTGTCTCGTACGCAAGTGCATCCGCAACCGACATTCTTCGCGCCTGTTCAAACAGCTTTTTCCCGGCCCGTACGGCATCCGGCGAACGGGCGGCGATCGCTTGTGCCAAGGCCATCGCGTCGGCGAGCGGTTCCTCGGTCGACCGGGTACAAATCCCGAGCCGGACGGCCTCCTCGCCCGAAAAAATCCGCCCGGTAAACGTCAATTCCTTGAGGATGTCGAGTCGCACCGAGGGCAGCAAGGTGGCGGTGATCCCCATGTCCGGGATCAATCCCCACTTGATCTCCATGACGCTGAGCTGGGCTTCGGGACAGACGAGGCGAATGTCCGCCCCCGCGGCGAGCTGGAGACCGCCACCCAATGCTGCACCATGTACCGCAGCAATGACAGGCATCGGCAACTCCCGCCAGATCCAAGCGATCCGCTGGGCGAGGTTGGCCGGACTCTCCCCACGGGCGAGCAACTTCTCGCGGACCTCCGGGCCACCGGCGAGGAAGCTCCGAAAGTCGAGGCCAGCACAAAAAGCCGCCCCCTCGCCCGAAAGCACAACGGCCCGAACTCCGGAGGTCTGCGACACCTGTTCGGCGGCGGCGATGAGACCATCAAACATAGCGACATCGAGGCCGTTGCGTTTGTTGGGCCGGCAAAGTCGCACCGAGGCGACGTGTTCGGCGATGTCGACAGTGACCCGATCTTGCATGGGCGAAGGGTACTGCAATCGCGGGCGCCGTGGACAAGCGATTGCGGCTTGGACTGGCGGCAAAAGACGTCGCGCACACAACCGCGTTCACAGCGAGAAATCCGTGTATTCACATGAATTTTCCGCATCGTACCCACACAAAAAAACTGCCCAACGAGGCTCGAAAATGGCAAGCTCCCGTGATGCTCGGTCGACTCCGCGGCCTGTTGTTCCTCGCCCTCGCACCTGCGTGCGGGACCGCCGAAGAACCCTCGACCACCACCACTACTACTTTTACCCCCACCACCGACGCGGTTCCCCAACCGACGCTTGCCACCACCACAGGTGTGCTGCCCACCACCACCGAAGCTGCGACGACCGAAGACCCGGAGCCGACCCAAGACCACCCGGGCACCTCCCCGGTCCTCCCCGACTTCGGTGGCGACGGCCCCGACTGCAACGGCAAGATCGACATTCTGTTTATCAACGACCGCTGGCACACCTACTGGCCCACCATGAAGGCCGCACTCGAGGTCGTCCGCCCCAAGTTTGTCGAGTGGTTTGCCAACTTCGACACTCACTGGATGTCCGCCACCGTCCACAAGACCTGGGGCATGCTCGAGTGTCCAGAGGTCTGTGCCGCCAACGATGGTGTCACCTGCCACCCCGCCGGACCCCACCTCTACCCCTGTGCCGCCCACACCGACGGTTCCCTGACCCCCTGCGATACGACCCGAGGCGCCGGGCTGACGTTTCTGGCCGGGTTTGAGTCGCCCAACAAGCGCTGTGAACTCGCCGGTGGTCAGCGCTACATCCAGTCGACCCAAGAGCCCGATCTGCTGTCCGCACTCGAGTGCATCACAACCTTTGGCTATACAGACATCACGGGTATTTACGCCGAAGAGGCCATGGTCAACGCGATCAAACCGACCATGACCAAGGTTCCCGATGGATGTAACTACAAATTTCTGCGCGACGATGCCCTGCTCCTCATCGTGCTGATGTCCCATAACCTCGGCTCTGGAGGCAGTTTCGCCGGCCTGCCCGAAGACTGGGCCAACGTCATCTACGCGAGCAAGGGTGGCGATGAAGACAAGGTTCTCGTCCTTGGGATCGTCACCGACCGGACACTCCCAGAACCGACGATCTGTGAAAAAGTTGGCTCGGTCGACTACTCCAGTGATGTCGAACACTTCCTCCACTTCGAAATCAAACACGCCATCCACGGCAGCCAGTGCGCCGACGATTACGTCCCGTTTTTTGAGGAGGCCATGGAGCGTGCACTCGAGTTGTGCGGTGCAGAGCCTCCGACATGATCACGGGTTGACTGTCAGCAACACCGTGTGACTCGTTTCATCGATCGTCAGCTCCCCGACCATGTGGCCGACTCCGGCTGCGAAACAAAAAAAACTGCCCAACGAGGCTCGAAAATGGCAAGCTCCCGTGATGCTCGGTCGA
>CAZUPD010000068.1:0-40045 GCA_964621785.1 uncultured Nannocystaceae bacterium | reverse complement strand
CGGGTGCGCTTGAGCAGCTCGGCCTTGGCTCGGCGGGCGGGGTCATCACCTTGTAGGTACATCAACCATTCGGTCGGCCCGGTGACGTTCATGCTGGTCCCAAAGCCACCCGGGGGCAGGGCAAACCCGCCGCCGTGTTCGGGATGTTGCGGATCGGGTCGACGCCAGCGATCGGCGAATAACACCGTGCCGTCGCTGCGAAACTCGGCGGTAAACTGCGCGCCCGGATCGACGTAGAGGTAGGTTCCGTCCGCGCGACGGCGAAGTCCGAGTTCATCGGCGCGGTCACTCGACTGGGGGACCGCACTCGGGTCGAGCGTGGCCGGTGCAAGTCCCGGCTTGGCTCGAGGCTTGGGTGTTTTGGATGGACGCGGCGGGCGTGGACCTTCGGGGACGGCCGGTTTCGGGGCCGGTGTGTGGGACCGGGCTGCCGCAGCTTCCGCACTCGAGGGATCGCCGACGAGGGAAAGCGACAACATCAAAGCGACAACCACGGTCCCGATCATGTCACACTAATCGGCTTCGCTGGCCACCAGCGCGCGATACTTTTGGGCGTCGAGCAGGTCGTCGAGTTGGCCGGGGTTGCTGGGCTTGATCCGGACCATCCAGCCTTTGCCGTAGGGCTCTTCGTTGATGAGCTCCGGGGAATCTTCGAGCTCGTCGTTGCGGGCGACGATTTCCCCGGATACGGGGGCGATCAGGTCGGAAACGGTTTTGACCGAGTCGATGTCCCCCAAGCGCTCTCCGGCTTCGACGGCATCCCCGACATCCGGGAGTTCGACCGCCGTGATGTCGCCCAACTGGTCCGTGGCGTGTTCGGTGATACCGATGCTGACGGTGCCATCATCCTCTTTGCGCGCCCACTCGTGGTCGCTGGTGTAGCGCAGGGTCTCGGGAAAATCCATGTTCACTCTCTTTCTTCGTGCGTGCTGAGAAAACGATGCTGATGCAACAAAAACCGTGGTTGGTCAGTCCACGCGCCTGTAAAACGGGCCCTTGACGACCTCACCGGTGAGGGATTTTCGCCGGTGTCGAATACGGAGTTGGGTGCCCGACTTGGACATGTTTTTGGGGACATATGCGAGGCCGATGGAGCCGCCGACGGTCGGGGCGACGCCTCCGCTGGTGACCTTGCCGACGGGGTTGTCTTCGGTATCGACAACCTCGGCCCCGGCGCGGACAATGCCCTTGCCGACGACTTTAAAGCCGACGAGGACGCGACTGAGGCCCTCGGCCTTTTGCTTGGTGAGCGCCTCGCTGCCGACAAACGCATGCCCGCGGGCGACCTTGGCCAACTTGACGGTCCAGCCGAGCCGCGCCTCCAACGGGGAGGTCGTGGCGTCGATGTCGTTGCCGTAGAGGCTGAGTTTGGCTTCGAGACGCAGGGTGTCCCGGGCTCCGAGACCGATCGGTGCGGCCCCGCCGGCGAGCAATGCATCCCAAACCACTCGCGCCGCTTCCGGCCCGTCGGAGCCGACGTCGACAAACATCTCAAACCCATCTTCGCCGGTGTATCCGGTGCGCGCCGCCACGATCTCGATGTCGCCGATGCGTCCGGGGGCAAACCCAAAGCTCGGGACATCGAGCAGGTGTGAACCTGCGAGTGAGGCGACTAGGTCGCGAGCTTTGGGCCCCTGCACCGCGAGCAACGCAGTTGTCGGTGAGTGATTCTTGATGCTGCAACGATCGCCCGCATGTTCGCAAAAGAACGCAAAGTCCTTGGCGATGTTGGAGGCGTTGACGACGATCCGAAAGTCCTCGGGGCCGCGTCGGTAGACGATACAGTCGTCGACGATCCCACCATTTGGGTAGCAGACCATCGTGTAGAGGGCCCGACCGTCCGTCAGGGTCTCGGCGTCATTGGTGATCAGATGTTGGATCGCCGCTAGGGCCTCGGGACCTTTAAAATCGATCTCCCCCATATGCGAGACATCGAACACGCCGACGTCGCTGCGAACCTTGGCGTGCTCGGCGAGGATGCCTTCGTATTGCAGCGGCATGTGAAAGCCACCGAAGTTGACCATTTTGGCCCCAGCGTCGAGATGCGCCTGATGCAGGGGGGTGCGAAGCAGGTTTTCTTGGTCCATGGACACCTCGTTTCCCGGCGTGACTATCGCACCAAGGTTTGAGCCCTCGCCAGCATCGTTGACGCCTGCCGGGTTGTGAGTTGTGACCCGAAGGATTCCGGCGACCGTCGTGAAATGTTGTGCACACCTCGATGGTTTGGGTTCCGTCGAAATCTCTCCGAAAACACGTCTACGGCGGGTTTGTGAGACTCGAGCTCGCAGTGGCCAAAGGACAGTCAGCCGTCGAAACGTGGATGAGATATCTGCTACACATGGTCAATCGTGCGAGGATGGCGATGACACGGGGTTCCAAGTTCACACCCGCCGGCTGGTTGTTTGCCCTCGGGCTGGTCGCGTGCGGCCAGGCGACCGAGAGCCGAACGCCTCACGGTGAAGCCAGCAAGATGCAGGCCGATCGCTACGTGAAAACCGCGATCCACCGCTCGCCGGAGGGCATCATTTTGATGCCGTCGCGCAAGGCTGAAAGCAGCTACGAACGCGGGCAACTGCAACAGATCGCCCAGACATTGCGGGTCCCCGCAGCCGTGTGTTTTATCAATCGCGGGATTCAGACGATCAAACAGGAAGTCGTCGACGGCGAGCGGACCTTTACCAACGTCCCCGAGGGTCAGATCAAGATCCGCGCCCGCGTTGCCCCGGCGGGACAAGTCCTGCGTGCAGAGGTTTTAGAGTCGGGATTTGAAGACGACCAGATGGAAGGTTGCCTGATCCGGGTGGTCGAGGACCAGCGGTTTCCCCAGTCGACCTCCAACCTCGTGCAATGGATCGACGTCGTCTACTGGGTGAGCCTCGGGTTTCAAGACGAGGATCGCAAGCCCGAGGCCCAGGTCGCGGTACGGCGACAGATCGCGCTTGCCGGCAATCGGGCGACCAGGTGTTTTAAGCAGGGTCAAGTGCCTCCGGGAACCTATCCCGTCGACGGCCTGACACTCGCCGATCGCAACGGACGGACGGTCGCCAACCGGATCGAGCCCGGGAGTGTTCCCGATGCCGTCCAGTCCTGCCTCACCTCGGCCTTCTCCAACATGCAGATGCAACAGGTGCGCGAGGGATTCATCCGTCCGTTTGCGACGCGGGTCGTCTTTGAGGTCGATGGCGAGGGTGCTGTCATCCACAACGACACGCGGTGGCTCGAGCTCACGACCCTCGAGCAGCGTGCCGAACGCGAGGCCAAACGCCGCGAACTGATCGAAGCGCCACCCGAGGACGCACCCCCCGAAACGCCGACCACAAGCCCGCCAACCGCATTGGGTTCGGGATTGCCCTCGCCAGCAATCGGTGTAGGTACACAACAACCGACGCCACCCGCCCCAACGACGCCACCGTCGCCACCAGCCGCCGAGTCGATACACAAATCCAGGCCCAACGGCACCGGCAAAGACCCGTCCAAGGGCGGGATCAAGCTCAACCTCGGCGGGCGCTAGCGCGTGTCGTTCGCATACCGCAGTCCACAGCCTGGGGGGTTGCTCGAACCGCCGTCGCGCTGCTCTCTGCGATGCGGTGAAGCCTCGTCGCCCGTGTTGCACCAGAAGTATGAGTATACAAGATTTCTAGCGCTCGGTTCGACCCGGGTCGCCTCAATCCCGGGCAGCATTCGCCGGGGTGCGCACCCAGACCGGCGCATCTGGGCGCACGCCGTGGGGAACTTCGACACGTTCGCTGATCGTCACCGTGCGTCCATAGAGGAGGGCGTGGACCTTGACCTGCAGCCCGGAAAACGTCCACAGGGCTTCGTAGGGGCGAAGGTTGGCGAATGCGACCGCACCATCTGGGCCCCGTTGCGGCAGCTCACCGCGGGTCGACGACGGGGGACCGTACAGGTTTTGCAACCCGTCGAGGGTTTCCTCGAGGTCGTCCAATGCCCGCGTCTGATCCCGGTGGCGGCGCTGATACGAGGCGTGGCGCACGGGATGCTCTTCGCTGTCAAAAATATACAACACGCGCCCGCGTGAGGGCAGCCGCGTGCGATCGGGAAGTTTTTGTGCATCTACATTTTGACAGGCAAACCGCACCTGGGGATTTTGCTCGCGCGAGCTTTTGCGACCGAGCCACGAGGCCGCGGTCACCCCATCCTCCCCATCCTCCCCGCGGGCTTCGGCCTCGTCGATCCGTTTGCGTTCGGCCTGGCGTTTGGCCGCCATCTGTGCGCGAATAGATGTATCAGCACATTCAAGTCCGAGGCTGGAGACCCGTGCACGCACCGTTTCGATGCGGTCCTTGCCAAGTTCCACAGTCAAAAAACGGGTCGCAGGTGGGACCGGGCCTGGAGTCGGGTCGACGAATGTCAGTTGCGTCGATGGGACGCTGCTGGGTTCAGGCGCGGTGACGGGAGTGGAGGCGCGAGGGTGGTCAGGCACCGGTGTCGGGCGCGAAGGCGAAGGCGAATCGCTGCAAGCTCCGGCCACGAGGAGCACAGCGGTAAGGGCGACGAGTGACCGACGCGCGAACCGAGGCATCGCGGATGAGCTTAGCAGCCTGTCCCTTCGACACCCGGACTTCGTCACAGCCCGCTAAAAACCCTCGAAGAAATCACCGACATCGGCATAGGTCGCGTCGATCTGCGCGATCCAATCCGCAGCTTCGGCTCGGCAGTGGAGCACTTCTTCAAACACGCTCGAGGTCGCATACTGGACGATGGACCACGCGTCAGGGTCGGGGATGTAGCTGTCCTCGCAATCAAACAGAAAGCTCGCAAACTGTGCCCCACAAATTTCGTAGGCCTGGGCGAGTTCGAGGAAGTCTTGACCGTTTTCGTTGGCGAGCGAACAAAGACTCGAAAATGCCAGGTGGCCGGTTCCCGCGATGCCCACCATGCGTTTGGGTGTAGGTGAGTTGTCGTAGCCCGACAGCTGCGTGTCGTAGCTGACAACAGCATCCTGTTGGGCGCCGAGCACAAGGGTCGTCTGCAGCATCGCTCCGGGCTCGGTGCCACCAGCTCCCATCGGCACCAGTACCTGGGCCATCTCTCCGCGACCAGCGATCGCATTCCCGCCAGCGCTGTGGCCCGCCATGCCGGTCCTAGATGTATCTACATGCGAACTGAGAAATCCCAAGTCACCGGGTGTGGTTTGCAGGGCATCGGCCATGGTAGCGAGGTCCCCCGCGATATCCTGTGCAGGTGCTGTCATCCCGCACAGGGTCCCCAACACGTCGCCTAAAAAAAGTCCGGGATGGTCGGCGGCCATCACCACAAACCCGCGGCTGGCCCAGTGGGTCGTAAACTCGAGTGACTGGCTGGCAAAACCGGCCGTGCCGTGGACAAACAAAATCGCCGGGTAGGGGCCGTGATCCTCGTCGAGCGGAAGGTCGTCGTAGCAGTTGCACGGCTGCCAGGCGTTGTCGCCATCGGGCACCTTGCCCTGTTCACTGGCCGGCAGTTTGGTGCGGATGTCGTAGGTCCGTTGCGAGGCACCGACTTCGCTCCCGGGCGTGGCGGGGTACCACACTTCAACGTTGAGGCCATTGAGTTGCACCGAACGCACGCCGACAGGCCAAGGACCACTCGCCGCCGGATCGTCGGGATTGGCCCGCAACGGAGTCCCATCACACCCCATCGCCTCGGCCTCCATCCCCGAAGTTGCCTCCGTATCGGACGTGGGTCCGGCCGTCGACTCGGTATCGGTCTCCGACGTCGACGGTTCATCGGTCGTGTGTGCCGTCCCCTCAGAATCCGAAGTTGTGGTCGCTGGGGAGCCGCAGGCACTGGTGAACAGGATCCACGGGGCGAGCGCAAGACATCGATGCATGCGCATGGGGTAGCACGCTTTTGCCGAGTGGGTGATCATCGATTTGTATATGCAGATGGTCTGCGAATGAGCGCAAAAAATGTGAGTCATTCCCCCGGAGGGCAATTGCGAACGCGGGCGGTTTCGTGCTCTAAGGCCGCCATGCCGAAAGCTGCACAACACCCTGTTCCGCCTGGAATGCATACTCTGACCCCCCACTTTTGGTTTAACGGCGATTGCAACAGGGCGATCGAGTTCTACCAAAAAGCCTTTGGCGCCGAGCTGCTGGCCCCGCCCGCACTGACCCCGGACGGCAAAGGGGTGCTCCACGTGATGATGCGGATCGGATCGTCGCCGATCATGATGGCCGACGCATGGCCCAAAAGCTGGGAGCAGGGCCCCCGGGATGTGGCGACCATGGGAATTTGGGTCTACGTCGAGGACTGCGACGCTTTGTTTGCACGTGCAATGAAAGTCGGAGGATGCGAGGTGATGATGGCGCCGATGGACGCATTTTGGGGCGACCGGATGGGCAAGCTCAAGGACCCGTTTGGGCACTGCTGGGCGATCGCTACCCACAAGCTCGACCTCACGCCCGAGGAGATCGAAGCCAAGCAAAAGCAATGGATGACGTCCCAGGGGGCCGCCTGCTAGTACTGCGGCTTTGGTTCGGCGCTCGCAGACCGGGCGCCGATTAAAATTGTATCAACAAGTAAAATACGAACCCGTCGCGCATCTGTGGCGGGGGAGCGGACCAGGCTGCTAGCGTCTGATCCGCTCGGCAAGGCCGTGGGCGACCAGTAGATCGCCGACTAACTTCCATTGTGTGCCCTCGACTTCGAGCAACGGCTCGGCGTTTGGGTCCTCGGGTAGCTCGGCCATCTCGGGTGTGAACGGGATCCACAAGTCGGCGACAAAGCGTTGAAACGAGACTTTTTGCTTGCTCCCGCGGACGAGGACGGGGGTGCCGACCAACCTGTCTTCAACCCATTGTTTTGCCTGCTTGGCCTTCTTGGCCTCGGCCCCGCTGGTGCCTCTTGTTTCGGCCGTGTTGACCCCGCGAAACCGCAGGGCTACATAGGCGTATTGGTACCATCCGAGGTCGAGGAGGAAGTCTGCCGTGTCACCGTCGACCACGTGGCAGCAGGCTGCTCGGACCAGACCGACCGCACTGGCACTGGCGTAACGGATGGGGTGATCGGCAAATTCCGGGGGTTTGCGCGGCATACTTTATTATGAACATAAAAACATGTTTATTTGCACATGTGTTTATGCGCATGCAGACTTGCTCAGCTGACAGCGTCGCGGCCGAGGCTGCTGTAGACATCTTCGAGGTCGGAGCGGACCTTGGCGATCGAAATCACCTCGATGTCGGCGAGCACGAGCTCGCGTAGGAGGAAGGCCGCCCGTTCTTCGTTCCCGTGGATCCGCACCCGAATCAGCCCGCGATCGGCCGTGTTCGGATCGTCCATGGTCTCGGTTTTGTGCAGCGGACCGACGTGCTCGATCAGTCCCTCGTGTTTGCGCAACAACTCGATGGCCCGTTGCAGCCCCTTGGTGACCTGGACTTCGTGGAGCCGACGCCCGACCTCGTACCGGGCGATAACATCGTCGACCGAGCCTTGGACCTTGATCTCGCCTTTTTCGATGATCGCCACCGAATCGCAAAAACCGTCGAGCTCGCGCAGGATGTGGCTGCTGATCACCAGGGCGACCCCGTCGTCGGCAACCTTGCGCAGGATCTCTCGCAGTTGCCGGCGCGCACGGGGGTCGAGTCCGTCGGCGGGCTCGTCGAGCAACAGCAACTCCGGGCGGTGAATCAATGTACGTGCAATAGCGAGCCGCTGGCGCATTCCCTTACTCAGATCAGAGATCCGGGCCGCAGCTTTTTGCGTGAGGCTAAAGGTCTCGAGCAGCTCGCCCACGCGTTTGTTGGCCGCACGGTCGTCGAGCCCGTAGCACTCGGCGAAAAACCGCAGGTAGCCGGCGGCCGTCATGGTCGGGTACAGGCCGGTACCGTCGCCCAAAAACCCGATCTTGCGCCGCAGGTCCAAGCGTTGCTCCCACGCATCGACCCCGTCCCACAGTACCTGCCCGCGATCGGGCTGCTGCAGGGTTGCAAGGATCCGCAGGGTCGTCGACTTGCCCGCGCCGTTGGGCCCGATCAGCGCCAGGACTTCACTCGACCGCAGGGTCAACGACAATCCGTGGACGGCATCGCGGATACCGTCGTAGGAGTGGTGAATCTGAACACACTCAACCTCTTGCATGGTGGCTCCTAGCCTCGAAAAAATCTTCTGCGCCTTGGCGACACGCGAAAAAAACCACGGGCTGCTGGGCAAGGACGCATGAACCTCGCCCGGACTTCCCACCAACCTTCCGGCTGCGGCTTGCAAATGCATGCAACCATGGAACGTGCTCCGCGTTTGCCCTCGGCGCCTGTGCGCCTTCGTTCGCTCGTTTGCGCGTCCAATGGTTACACACCCTTACAAGCCTCGCTGCGAAATGTTGGTGGGACGTCCGGGCTGACGGTACCCCATCCAGTGCGGGGGTCTCACCGAGGTTGCGACTGGCTTGCAAATGCAACTGCGCGGCCAATCGCGCAGAGCCTGTGCAACGGCTCGGTTCCGCGGACGTTCACGCGCGACGGTCCTCGGGTGCGAGATGCTACGCGAGAAAAGCCACGACAATCGTTCGACTGGCCCCGGGGCCAGTGAGCCTTCCGCTTGGCCCGATGCCACAATCGCGGTGTCTCCCTAGTCCTCGTGGGCAACCTCCGTGGGATGGTGCGTCGACAGAAGCCACAGGTTGCGAGTTTTTCGCTACCCTGCGACCACGTGCGAGAGTTGATGCCGCCAGCGATATCGTCCCGTCTGCTCGTTCCCTTCATCCTCGGGTTCTCCCTGATGGGGTGCAAGGCCGAGCAGGCCACTGAGATTCCTGCGGGAGACGATCCGGCGACCGGGGCCGAGTCACTGCCGGCGTTTGAGATCGCCGCGCCCGAAGCTGGCGACCGCAGCGATGTTCCGTTCGAGCGATACTTCGTCGAGATAGGCGATGCCCCGGTTCGCGGACCTGCGGATGCTGCCGTCACAGTCGTCGCGTTTTCCGACTTCGAGTGCCCCTACTGCCAGCAGGGCCACGAGACGTTGCTCGAGCTCGAACATCAATACAAGGGCCAGATCCGAATCGCCTACAAGGCATTTCCCCTCGACTTTCACCCCCACGCAATGATCGCGGCGCTTGCGGTGCGGACCGCCCACGAGCACGGCAAGTTTTGGGAGTTCCACGATCGGTTGCTCAGTCGCCAAGGCCTCGACTTCGAGAAGATCCAGCAATACGCACTCGAGGTAGGCCTCGACCTCGACGCACTGGCCCGCGACCTGCAAGCGCTCAAGTACGGAGCATCTGTCCGTCGAGACATGCGCCAGGCCTACCGCCTCGGCGTCCGTGGAACGCCGGCCTATTACATCAACGGACGCCGGGTCAGCGGGGCCAAGCCCAAGGAGTTCCTGCAGCAGATGATCGACGAGGAAATTATCCTCGCATCGAAATGGCGGGAAAAGGGGGTTGCGGCCAAGGATTTATATGCCTATGCAATTGCAGATGGCTTTCGCGAAGTCGAATACCAGGGCCAACGCACGTTGCGTCCCGACCGGATCTACAACATCCCGGTGGGAACGGCTCCCCAGCGCGGGCCGACCACAGCCCCGGTGACGGTCGTGACCTTTGGCGACTTTGAGTGCCCGTTTTGCGCCCGCGGCAACGAAACCCTCGAGCAGATGCGTACCCGCTACGGCGACCGCCTACGTGTGGTTTACCGCAACTATCCCCTCCCGTTTCACAGCCACGCGTTTTTGGCCGCCCGAGGCTCGATGTATGCACAATCAAAGGGCAAGTTCTGGGAGTTCCACGACGCCCTCTACGCGCTGTCGGCCGAGTTCGACGAGGACGCCCTGGTCCAGATCGCAAAGAAGATCGGCCTGCGGGCCAAACCGTTTCGCGAGGCGCTGCACAGCGATCAATTCGACGCCAAGATCCTGGGTGATCAAAACCTCGCCCGGCGTGTCGGTGTGAGTGGGACGCCGGCATATTTCATCAACGGTCGGGTCATCAACGGAGCCGCGCCGCCGCTGGAGTTTCGCCTTGCGATCGAAGAAGAACTCCAACGCGCAGCCGCGGCCCAAGCCCGAGGGGTGTCACCCGAAAACTTGTATGAGCACTTGGTCTCCGAGCAAGCGCCCTAGCAGGCCGTGGTGTTTTGTGGCCACCTCGGTCGGTCGCAAAGCTTGAAGCCGGAATGTCACAGTCTGCCCAACGTCTTTGCTACGGACGCGTCCGCGTCAACGCGACCAGGCGGTAGTTGTTCGCCCCGTGGTTGTGGACATGAAAAAATATGTTCGTTCCGACAGGTAGGGAGGCATCCGCAACCCAGGTCGGCCGCAGGATTTCGGCAGGCGACGGTAGCTCCCGCATCTCGGACCACGCGATCGTTTCTTCGATTGCCAGGGCCATATGGGCGGTCGCAGGGCCGTCGGCGAACAGATCATCATGTACAAGCACGAGCTCGAGGACATCGCCGGGTTCGATGGACGCCAGCGACGGTTGGACAAACGCCCCGTAATTGCAGACATCGGTATCGACCTCGAACAGCCCCTCCTCCTCGCCCCAACCGGCTGCGCAGCTGACGTTATCTGGCCGTTCGTTCATAAAAGGATCTCCGTCGAGACTCAGTGACCAACCATCGGGCGCGACGAGATCGACGGGCGCACCGCCTTCCGAAGTCGAGCCACCAGTCACACTCGTGAGATCGGGGTCGCCAGTCGTCGTTGCTTCGCTGGAGGTGCCTGGTGAGCACCCCACGGTCACGACCGCAGCGGACAAGCTGGCGAGCAGCACCCGTACCATCGGCCTACGATACCAGCCGAACGTCGTCCGGAACACTGCAGCTGTGTTTCGGCTATGATGGCCACACCGGGTTTCACGCTTATGACCACGAACTTTGCTCGTCCCCGTCGGCGCCTTGCTTGCGACGCTCTGATTTTCGCAGCCCTCGCGCTCACAGCCTGTTCCGATCCTGACTCCGGTTCTGCGACCGAGTCCGAAACCGGTGAGCACAGTACATCCGGCGAGACGACGGGTACAACACAGGTGGCTACGACTGACCTGACGACCGAAGAACCGACGACGGACACGGGTTCTGAGACCACCGAAGGCGATGCGGCGATCACCTATCACCGCGACATCCGACCTGTCTTGGCAGCCAGCTGTGAACAGTGCCACAGCCCCGGCAACATTGCACCGTTTCCCCTCATGAACTACGACGAGGTGTACGAACTGCGCGAGCTCGTCGCGTTGACGGTGGCAAACCGTCAGATGCCGCCATGGCTTGCACAGCCGGGGTGCGGCAGTTTTGAGCATGATCCGAGCCTGGCCCAAGAGACCATCGATATGATCGAAGCCTGGGTCGACGACGGCGCGCCCGAGGGAAATCCTGCCGATTACGTCGCTCCACCGCCTCCACCTGCGCTCGACCTTCCGCGCGTCGACATTGAGCTCGCCATGCCCGAGCCCTACACACCCGCAGGAAGCCCCGACGATTACCGCTGTTTCATCCTCGATTGGCCCGAAGCCAACGATGCATACGTCACAGGTTTTCGCGCTGTCCCGGGCTCGATCGACGAAGTGCACCACGCGATCGCATTTGCCATGCCGCCCGAAAAACTCGCCGAGTACGAACAACTCGATGCAGATGCACCAGGTCCCGGATACGAGTGTTTCGGTGGACCTGGAGGCGAGCTCAACACACCCGAAGACGCCGGCATCTGGCTCGGAGCCTGGGCCCCCGGCGCGGCCTCATCGGTCTATCCCGCGGGCACCGGTCTGCATATACAACCGGGCTCCAAGGTCATCTTACAAGTCCACTACAACGTCCCGGTCTCCGGCCCCGTACCCGATGAAACAAAGGTACAGTTTATGGTCGAAGATTCTGTCGAGCGTGAGGGCTTCATGATGCTGTGGGCCGACGTCGAGTGGCTGTTTGGCTCGATGCACATCCCGGCAGGTGAGTCGTCGGTCGTCCATTCCTGGGAACTCGACCCAACCGCGATCATGAGTTTTTTGACCGACGTGATTTCGCCGAACGTCCCGATCGAGATCCACGGTGTCACCCACCACATGCACACCATCGGCGTCCGCGGCAGCCACTTCATCCGCCGATCGGCAGGCGGGAACGAGTGCCTGCTCGAGATTCCCCGCTGGGACTTCAACTGGCAGCGCCAGTACCTGTACACCAACCCGCTGACGCTCAACCCCGGCGATGCGCTGCATCTCGAATGCGAATACGACAACTCTGCAGGTGCACACGATGTGAACTGGGGCGACGGAACCAACGACGAGATGTGCTTGGGCATTTACTACATCACCGAAGCCGGTTGATTCCAGCACAGTTGAACGACACCTGACGCGAGCGGGTGGCCGGTGAAGCCCGGAGCGAGTCTCGCTCGGACGTCGTGATACTTTATGTATCGTCAACGAGCTCGTACGCATTGGCGCAGTTGCGAAGGTCAGACCTTTCCGACTACCGCCTGCGGCCGAGGAAGTCGGTCAAGTCCATCGTCTGGCCGATGGCACATCCGTCGAAGCATCCGAGCAAGACTCTCGGATGCTCGATACGGGTCGCCGAACCGAGCAAACCGGCTAGAAAAGCGCCAAGTCCTCGCCCGGTAGCGGGAACTCCTGGGCGTACGCGTGCCCGTCGACTCCTGCCAGTTTGCGGATCGCCTTGTGGATGTGATTCACCTTCAGCGTCGTTCCCTGGTACTCGAGTGCTCGCTGCGTGTCGTCCGTCGCCCCGACCACGCGGTTGCCGTTGATCCCAGTGCCCATGAACATCGCGCTGCCGATCGACCAGTGGTCCTTCCCGGAGTTTGCATTTACACCGTTGTATCCCGGCCCGCGGGCGAAGTCTGAACCGATCATGATCGTCAGCTTGTCGGCGAGACCCATCGCCTCGGCTTGGGTCATCAGGTAGTCCACCCCCGCCAGGATTTTGGCGATTGCCAACGTCCCGTCGCGGTCGTGATTGGCGTGGGTATCGAACCCGCCGATGTTGAGGTTTGCCGCCACGGCCAAGCCCGCATTGAATGCTGCCAGGGCCAGCTGGCTCGTCTGCATCATCCGCTGCAGATCGCCCAACTGATACCCCGGAATCTCGACGAGGTTTTCTGGCAGCTGCAGCGACTGCAACGCGTTGTCACTGGCTCGGGCCAGGAACAGCTCATCCATGGCCTGTTGTGTCCGTGGCAGGTTTTGCCCGTCGCGCATCGTCTGTAACCTCGCCTGTTGGGCGGCGGCGATGCGGTCGTAGGTCGCCGCGGTGTGGTAGGTACCACTTTCCGGATCGTCGGGATTAAAAATGTTTGGGTAGGCGATCTTATTGAGTGTAGATACACTGTCGAGGCGGGTGATCGAGACCAGCCCCTCCGTCACGTCGTAGCCACCGCTGCTGATGTACGCCAGCGGATGGTCGGCTCCGCGAACCGCCGCCACCAGGGCTCCAAATGACGGGAACCCCTCCTGCAGCTTGCCCGACCAAATCGCCCGGGTGCCGCCGTCGTGGTTGTTGGTCTCCATATCGATGCCATTGATCACCAACAGGCGGTCGAAGTACTTCTCGAAAAACGCCTGGGGCGACATCACATACGGCAGCGCCCCGGCATCGAGCCCGGTGGTCTCCGTCGTCACCGGCAGTGGCGCGAACGGAATGTTGCCCGCTTGGCCAATGTTCCCGTACATCCGATTGAGGTCGGGATTGAGTTTCGGGTCGCAAAAGAACACCGGATCCCAACCGCCGGCTGCGTTGATCAGCACGTAGTAGGGGCCCCCATAGGGTTCAGGAGCGGCGTTTGCGAGGCGATGGGTGGCGAACGGGGCTGCGAGGGCAAGCCCGGTGAGGCCGGTGAGTTGAAGGAAGGAGCGGCGTTTCATGGCAGGTCTCCAGTTGGTTGCAGGTTCAATAAACTAGGTTGGCCTCGGGGTTACTCGTACAGGAACTTGTAGTCCGACAGCAGGTAGGTGACGACCGCCATCCATGCGCGGACGGTGTAGTTCGGGTCTTGGTTGATCACCTCGGACTCCGGCAGCTCGACCTGGGTCGATGGATCGACCCGTGCCTGACACTGCCACGTCAGGTAGGCGGCCCCAGGGTCGCCTGCGACGATGCCCATTCCCTCTTTCCAGGTGTCGTAAAACAGCTGGTAGGTACGCTCGATCTCCGGGTCGGAGGTCTCGAGTTTCTCGCCGAGGATTCGCTCGTGGAGGTAGGCGATGTTGGTCTTGATGTCCTCGATCGCGTCGGGGACTTCCTGACCAGATGCCCCTTCGGGCAGGTGGTCGAGGGTGACGTGCGGGAACAGTTTGCGCTGGTCGGTCGGGCGCGAGAAGTCCCAGGCCGTCATTTGGCAGGCGACCTCGTTGGCCATCCGCGTCGACACACCCGCCATGAGGCCGTTCATCTGGGTCAGGCGCTTCGTGATTGTATCTGCATCGATTCCACCGTACAGGATCCTGTACTCGGCCAGTAGGTAGTCGGCAAGGTCCCACGGACGTACCCAGTGGACCCCCGTCACCGCCTCGATCTTGCGGGCGAGGCGTTCGGGTGTCGACAGTCGGCCGCCGCCCAGGGCGACGTATCTGGCCAGAAGTTCATCGGTCAACGCCTCCTCGGAGTTGACCGCTCGGAAGTAGGGACTGCGCACGATCCCCGAAACCACCGTCTTGAGGTTGTAGTCGGCGAGGACGAACGCTTCGCCGATTTGGGTGAACAGCGCGTCTTGGGCCTGCCAGGCATCGAGCTCGGAGGTGTAGGTCGGCGACTCCGGATCGGTCGGGTAGTCGAGCGGCGCAAGTCCGGTGAGTGCGGTGTAGGTGTTGTAGATGGTGCCGAGGACAAATCGCGGATCCTGAGCTGCCCGTTGGGCCAGCCACGGTAGCGCCTGGTTGTACTCGCTGGTCGGCATGGTTTCGTCGCCATAACCGGGACTGATCATGTCGGTGTACCACTCGCGCTCGGGGAGGTACTCCTCTTGATCGTTGTCGTCGTACTTTTGGAAGCCGCCTGCGAGCGGGTCGATGATGTTGTGGCACACGCTGCACGAGGGATTGTCGCGCGTCGGGTTGTTGTATTCGGTCGGTGCCGACGGGTCGATCGGACGCTCGGCGATTTTGAGGATATCGGTCGCTAAAAACAGCTTGAGAACCATGCGCGCGCGGTGGCGGTTGCGGTTGGTCGGCGTCGTCGGGAACCGGTTGAGGAACATCGGCGAGGTCAGGATCCCGGCGTGGGGGATGTTGAGCGACCCGCCTTCGCCCTGCATCTTGATCGTGCCCTCTTTAAAAGTTGTATAGTCAGGTCCGCCGAATGAGACCCCGTCGGGGGCGTAGAGACCGGCCGAGTAGCTGTTGAACACCGTGTAGTTCGCGGTCAGGATCTCGGTAAACGGACGGTCATTCCGGACGATGTAGTTGATCAGATCGAGCGGTTCCTGGGCAACTGCCCGATTGACCAGGTAGCGATCGTCGTCGCCGAGGTTGTTGTACCAGTCGCCGGCGTTGGGGATCGCAGCTGGGTCGAGGAGGTTGACGGCAAACCCGGTGTAGGCGAGGTAGCGATCGGTCAGCAGCAGGTCGCCCCACATCTCGGTCAATCGCTCGTAGAACGCATCCTCGGTCATCATCTCTTCGAGCACGATGGCCAGTGCCTCGTCGCCGCCATCGGTCACGCGGGCGAGTTCATCTTGCGTCGGCAGGCGCCCGACCAGGTGGAGCGCCGCCTTGCGCAGCGTCTCGGCCTCGTCGAGAAATTGTACCCCGTCAAAACCTTCTTCAAAGTCATCGACGGGACACTCGACCGGGCTGTCGAGTTGGCCGATGAGGTCGGCGATTTTCTCGTAGTTTTCATCGCCCGCTTCGATGACCGTACCGCCGCCGTGTTCGGTCATCCCCGAAGGTTTGGCCAGCAACAGCGGGGTTCCGTCGTATTGGTTTTTGGCCATCTCGCGGACGGCCTCGAGGTTGGCATCCAAAAATCCCGGGTAGGTCGCGGGCAGGAGGATGAACTCCGCACCTTTCTCGCTGGCGAGCCCGCCGGGCTCGTGGCAGCCGGCGCACTGTTTCATGGCGCCGCCAAGAATTTCGTTGGCGAAGTACTCGCGTGTAGATACACAGGAGTCTCCACCCGAACAGCTGCTCAAGGTCCCGGCGGCGAAGCAAGCCAAGCCCAGCGCAGCGAGCGATGGTAGGGTAAGTCGTTTCATCGAAACCTCCGCGTACACACATAGGGTGCACACATGCAAACACGAGGGGGTTCCTAGGAGGATGTGACAGTTCGTCGGTCCGTGTAAAGCGGTCGCGCACAAATTTTGACAGGCCGCTCGGCAGGTCAAAATTTGCGCCTACACAGAACGTTTTTGCAGCCAAGTGTGTTGCCCAAATTGGGGGACGTAGGCCCCAATCACTCGGCGATCTGGGCTCGCATCTGAAGTGCCTGAAAGGCCAGGTCTTCACTGGTTCCGTTGTTGTCGACCAGCGGGTCAATGATCTCGTGGTTGAGTGTATCGCGGGTCTGCTGCGGAGCGTGGGTGAGCTCGAGTGCGACCATTGTCGCGATCGCCACCAACCCTTTGGACAGGACGTCGTCGCGGTGGGCGCGGACAGCTTCGATCGCTTGCATCAGTCGTGGGCCCTCGCGCCGGATCAATGCATCGAGCAGTTCGATGGCGCGGGCGAGGTCGTTGGGCGTGTCTTCGTGGCGCCCGACCGCGAGGACTTTTTCCCACCATGGCGTTGCGGCCAGGTCGATATGCGGCGCGGTTTTGCGAAAAATGTTGTACGTGCGGTCGGTCCACAGGTTCCAGTTGGGGTCGTCATCGTCGAGGGCAGCCTGTTGCTCGAGCCACAGATCCATTGCCACCGCCGACGGAAATTCGCAGTCTGGTTCTTCGGCTTCAGAGCAGCGGGGCGTGTCCGGATTGTCGTAGACACGCATCAACAGGGCAGCTTGTTCGGCCTCGAACAAGACATGTGGATCACGAAGATCACCGATCCCCTGTTTGGGGTAGGGCCTTCGCTCGAGGTTGCCCAAAACTTCGAGCAGCGGCGCCGGGGTCCAGCGAATCGAGTGCAGCAGGCCGGCGCTGTGTTTCATGAACCTGTCCTTTTCGGCACCTGTGTCGAGGAGCGGGTAGGCGTCGGAGTTGGCCGGCTTGCCGTCCAAAAACGGGTGCAGCAATTCGCGGTTGGCAACCATCAGGCTGTCGACCTGGGCGATGTCATGGATCCCGAGTAACTCGAAGGATTTTTGCATACTCGACCACGGCGAGGACGGGTCGTCGACCCACGCGAGCGGAATGTCGCTGAGTTGCCCCAAGCGCTTGGTCGGCGAGGACATGATGATCCAGTCGCTAAACCCGACGCGCAGGATCAGGTAGTCGGCAAACTCGCGATCGAGGGCGGCGAGAACCGTGAGTGTGAGGGTGTCCGAAAGTTCATATCCTTGCAGCCATTGCACCAAGATCCCGTCGTCGGCCAGGTAGCGCTTGGTCTCGACGTAGAACTCGAGGGTGAAAAGACTCGATACGCCGCTGACCCACGGGTTGGTTGGCTCTGAAATGATGATGTCGTAGGCCCGGGCTTCGCCGGCGAAAAACGCCTTGGCATCATCGATCCACAGGTGGCTGCGGGGATCTTCGTAGGCCCGGTGGTTGACGGCTTTGAAGGCCTCGGATCCGCGGATCATTTCGGGCTCGATCTCGATGGTGTCGAGGCGTTCAAGATTGGGTGAGCCGAGTGCGGTGTGGGCCGAGACGCCGCTGCCAAAGCCGATCAGAGCGACATTTTTTGCGTGTGGCCGGGCCATGATCGGGAGCACGCCCAGCAACATCTGGGTCGGCTCGTCGCCGGCGAGGTCGGGGCCAAACTCGGGTTTGCGACCTTCGGGGTAGTGGTCGACGATCACCGTCGCATCTGGTTTGCCGTTGGCGTAGAGCACCCGGTAGCCGGCGTGGCTCTGGCGGTCGACCACCGAGACCGACGCAGTACGACCGTCGACATACGACAGCAGCGTGTAGTCGTCGTCGGGCAGACGCGTGCGACCGTTGCGGTAGACCGTCGAGGTCATCACCATCGGATCGAGCTGCAGCACAAATAGACCCATAAACAACATCGCCCCGCCGCCGACACTCGCGGTGATCAGGGTGCGTCGCAAACTCGCCAGCGGTTTGCCGTGGCGACGCTCGCGGACGATCAACAGGATGCCGAGGCCGATGTCGACCGCGGCCCCGATGACGATCACGTTTTTGAGACCGATCAGCGGCATGAGCAAAAGGCCAGCTGTCACCGCACCGACGATCGAACCCAAGGTGTTGAGCCCGTAGACCTTGCCGATGACGCCCTCGGGTTGGCCCCGGCGAAGCAACACATGGGTCAGCAGGGGGAGCGTCATACCGGCACAAAAGGTCGCCGGCAACATGATCAATAGGCACAGGATGTAGCGCAGGACGTTAAAAGCGCTCCACAACAACTCGTTTCGTCCGCCGCCAAACAGGTCGACGACCCATTCGGGTTTTTCGCCAAACACCCACGTGATCCACGGGTGGTGCTCGGCGTCAAACAGGGCGATGACCGAGGGATGCTCGGTCAACAGACCACCCATGGCCTCAACCGCCAAGCGGTACAGCGGCAGGGTTGCTATCGCAGCCATCCCCATCAGAAGTTGGACCAATCCGAGGACGAGTTCGGGACGGCGGAACTTGTCCATCCGCCGACGCACCCACAACCCGCCCGCGGCGAGGCCAAAGATAAAGGCCGACAGCATGACCTCGAACGAGTGGGTGGCGCTGCCGATGATCATCGACAACATCCGGATCCAACCGATCTCGTACATAAATGAGGACAGCCCGGTGCCAAATCCGAGGGCCAACAACACGGTCAACCAAAAGCCCTCGAGCTTGCCGCCGGCGGCCTCGGTCGTTTTTTCCTCGACCTGCATCGGCGGGAAGGTTTCGCGCTTGCGCACGGCCACAGCAAAGATCAAGAGGTTGAGGATCGCGGCGACGACCAGCGTGCCGGGGAGCCCGAAGTTGGTGACCAACACAAACCCCGAAACGACCGCACCCAAGGCGGCGCCCAAGCTGTTGGTGAAGTAGAGGAGGCTGAGGATCTCACCGGAGCGATCCGGCTCCTGGCGCAGGATACCGGCGCTCATGAGGGGGAACGTCATGCCCAACAGGACACATGGCGGCAGGATCATGAGCGCTGCCATGGTCCACTTGATCAGCGAGATCATCGATGCGCTGCCGACGGCGGGAAACACTGCGTCGTAGCAAAACCGCATCACCAACTCGGCGATCGTCGGGAACAACAGGGCGTACAGGCCAATCCCGCCTTCGATCAACCCGTAGGTGCGGACCGGTGAACGCACCGAGGCCAGTTTGCGGGCGGCGATGAGTGCCCCGAGGGACATGCCGCCCATAAACAGGCTGAGCACCAGGACCTGGGCCGTGGCAGCACTGCCGACAAACAAGCGAATGTAGCGCGACCAGATGGATTCGTAGATGAGCCCGCTGATACCCGAGAGAAAAAACAGGAGGAACAGTCCGCGGTAGCGCGACATCGGGGCGGACGATAGCCCGCGAGACCAGATACGCACAGGTTTTTCGCTACCTGCCAGGACTCGCAAGTGGGCGCGAACGCGGATACCCCGCGGCGGACGATTGCGCCCGCTCGCCGATGTCGTCGTTCCTGGATTGAAAGAAACGAACAGTGATACCCTCCACTGCGACCCGGATTCCGGGAGGATTTTCGGCATGTACGACGAACTCGAGGATAGCGAGGAGGCGACCGTCGACTACGTCTACGAGTTCGTGTTCCAAGACGGAAGCAGCAAGCGTGTTTCCGTGTCCCTCGAATACGACACCCTCAATGTCATCACCAAGCCACGCGAGCGCTACCCCAACTGGACGGCGCTCGAGTACTGCAAGTGTCCCAACTGTCCGCTCGAGGAGGATGAACACCCGCAGTGCCCCGTGGCCAAGACTCTCGTGCATGTGATCGATGCCTTAAAGGATATGCCATCCGACGAAAACGTAACCGTGCGGGTGCGTTCCAAGGCCCGCACATACCAGTGCGATACGACCACCAAACGCGGGATGAGTGGGATCCTGGGTTTGGCGATGGCCTCGAGCGGATGCCCGATCCTCGGTCGGCTCAAGCCGATGGTCGAGACCCACCTGCCGTTTGCGACACCCGACGAGACCACCTACCGGATCCTCGGCATGTACCTGATGGCCCAGTACTTCGCCTACCGCCGCGGCGAGCGGGCCGACTGGGAGTTAGAGGAGTTGCTCGACTTCTTCGAAGAGGTCCAGACCGTCAACGTCAGTTTTTGCAACCGTCTCAGCGCGATCGACAGCGAAGGGTCGGCCGTCGACGCGGTGGCAATCCTCGAGGATATGGCCAACTTCACCGGGTTTTTAATCCAATCCGATGAGCTCGGCCGGCTCGAGAATATTTTTGCCGATATCAGCCGTTACGAGCAGTAGACGGCTACGCGTATTTTCAAGGCGTTCCGGATCGCCTTGTAAATACATGTAGATATCGCGTGCGTCGCCGACCACGGTTTGTCTGCGCGTCCACGGGGGACAAGCGCTGCCGTGTTGGTAAGCGGTCCGAGTTACTCCTTCGGCATCAGCGCCCAATACACCAGTGCTGATACAACAAAACCGGAAAACCACGCGCCCTGAAACAAAAAGCTGACGCTCGGGACAATGTAGCCGAGCATCACCACCGCGATTCCGGCTGCGAGGGCGATGAGTGCGTTGGGGTTGAAGCCGTCGAAATAGCGGTACTCGCCCCGGCTGCGGTAGAGGTCAGCCAAGTTGAGTTCGGTCCTGCGCAACAGCCAGTAGTCGGCGATCAAGACCCCGCCGACGGCTCCCAACAGACCGGAGTAGGTCACCAGCCAGCCGATGTACATGTCGAGCAAAAGCCACGGACACAACACGATGCCGAGGATGGCGGCGATCATGCCCCCGCTGCGAAACGAGACCCGCCGCGGAAATGCGTTGGAAAATGAGTAGGCCGGCGAGACCACGTTGGCGGCGATGTTGGTCGACAACGTTGCAACAGCAAGTGTCAGCATCGAGACAAACGCCAGGGCTGTCGAACCCGATTCGCTGGTCAGCCGCGCGACCAACTTGACAGGGTCCCAAATCGGCTCGCCATAGATCATCACCGTGGCCGAGGTGACCGCGATGCCGACAAACGAGAACATCAGCATGGTCGTCGGCAGGCCCAACAGTTGGCCCACAGCCTGCTCTTCTTGGTTTTTGGCGTAGCGGGTGAAGTCGGGGATATTGAGCGACAAGGTGGCCCAAAACCCGAGCATCGCGGTGACGCCGGGGAGGAACACCGTCAGTAAAAATGTCCCTGTCGACATGTCTTTTTGTTCGCCGACCAACTTGCTCGACTCCTCGAGCAAGACCCCGAGTCCGCCGGCCTTGCCGGTGGCCCACCACAACAACACCACGCCGACCAACAACAAAAACGGAGCCGCCAGGGTCTCGAGCCATTTGATCGACTCGGTCCCGCGCCACACGAAGTAGACGTTGAGCAGCCAAAACAGCAAAAACGTGATCCACGAGGTGACGCTGAGACCGAGGAACATGGCCCCGCCGCCCAAGGTCGCCCAGCCGTCCCACACAAGGCCAAACATCGCCGACATCGCCTCGCCGCCGATATACGTCTGGATGCCAAACCACCCGCAGGCCACGAGGGCGCGGGCGATACTCGGAATGTGCGAGCCAAAAACGCCAAAGGCGGCCCGGGCAAACACGGGGAAGGGGATCCCGTAGCGGGTGCCGGCGTGGCCGTTGAGGATCATCGGCACCATGACCAGGAGGTTGCCCAGCAACACCGCGAGCATGGCCTGCCACCAGTTCATGCCGGCGGCGATCAGACTCGAGGCCAGCATATAGGTGGGGACGCACACGCTCATGCCAACCCACAGGGCGGCGAGGTTCCAGCGGTTCCAGGTCCGTTGATCGCGGGTGGTCGGGTCGAGGTCGGGGTTTCGCAACACCGGGTCGTCAGGTGGCGTCAGCAGTTCGACCAGTCCGTCGACTTCACGTGTCGCAGGGTTTGCCATCTTCGATGCACTACCACGGAGTTACGGGCAAGGTCCATGTATGCGCAACGCGTCGCGGGCGAAGGCCGAGAGCCGATAACTTCCGCGCATCAAACTTGAGGCGGCGGTTCGCGTGCGCGAACACGCGTGTTGATACAATTCTTCATATGGGGGGGCTTCCGCTGGCGAGCTACAAAAATTACTTGTGTTTACAGGGGTTCTGGTCGTTTGGCGCGAGACCTGTTTGTTGCGTACTTGCGGTCGTGTGTGGGGTACTCTTGGCGCCGAGGTGATCATGGCGCACACACGCACTCGAAGCCGATTCGGACTCGGGTTACTCGCCAATTTTTTAGTGTTGGGTTGCTACTCCGGCGGACAGGAGACCGCAACCTTCACTTCGGCGAGCAGTACCGGAGCGAGCGCAGGCACACAAGCAACCGATGGCGAGACCGAAGGTGGAGCCGAGACCGATGGTGAGGAGGAAGAAGCGGACTTCGAACCTGCATCGCCTGCCCTGCGCAGATTGTTGGCCCGCCACTACACAAACTCGGTCCGCGATTTGTTGGGCGCCCAAGCGGCGGGCGTTGTCACCCCGCCCGACGATGTCCAGCTCAACGGTTTTGATGCCATCGGGTCCGCCCAGCTCGCCGTCAGCGATGCCGCGGTCGAGGCCTACGAACAATCGGCACGGGCTGCGGCCACCGAGGCTGTCGCCGACAACATCTCCCAGATCGAGGCCTACCTCGCCGGGTGTTCGCCCGAGGCCCCCGACGATGCCAACTGCCATGGCCAGTTCATCCGAAATTTCGGTCGGCGAGCGTTCCGGCGTCCACTCGAGGCAGCGGAACAGGCAACCTATTTAGAGGTGGCCCAAACGACAGCTCTGGAAGATGGCAACTTTTTTACCGGGGTCGAATACACGATCGCAGCGATGCTGCAGTCGCCCAACTTCCTCTACCAAGTCGAGATCGGGGTGCCCGATCCCGATGCTCCACACGTTCGCCGCCTCACCGGCTACGAGATGGCGACGCGGCTGTCCTACTTCTTGCGCGACACGACCCCGTCGCCGGCGCTCATGGACGCGGCACAGCAGGGAGTGCTCGATTCGGCCGAGGGGGTGCGAAGCGTCGCCCAGTCGATCCTCGAAAGCGGCGACACGCGGATCGCCCTCAGCAACTTCTATTCCGAGATCCTCCACCTCGACAAGCTCACCGGCCTGCCCAAGGATCCGGGAACCTACCCGCTGTGGTCTCCCCAGGTCGCCGAGTCGATGCGCCGAGAGACCCTCGCACTGATCGAGGATGTGATCTGGCAACAGGACGGGGACATCCGCTGGATTCTGGACTCGCCGTTTACGTTTGTAGATGCAACATTGGCTCAGTTCTACGGGATTTCCCATCCCTCGGGAGGGGAGTTCTCCGACGCGTTTTTAAAGGTGCCGCAACGGCCCGACCACAAGCGCGGCGGTATATTTGGCCAGGGGGCATTTTTGTCGCTGTTCGCCCACATTTCGAGTACCTCACCGACCCACCGCGGCAAGTTTGTGCGCGAGACGATCCTGTGCCAGGCAATTCCCGCGCCGCCGCCGGATGTCGCAACCGACCTGCCACCCGCCGGCGAGGACTATCCGACCGCCCGCGATCGCCTCGAACAACATATGACTGATGATGCATGTTCCGGATGCCATATCCTGATGGATCCGATCGGCTTTGGCCTCGAGAACTACGACGGCATCGGACAGTTCCGGACGATGGAAAACGGGGTCGAGATCGATACGGTCAGCGAGATTACTCCCTACGGCGACTTTGACGGGGCGCTCGAGCTCGGGACCCGTCTGCGCGAGGCTCCCGAGGTCTCGCTGTGTATGGTTCGCAAACTGTTCCGCCACGCAACCGGCCATGTCGAGACCCTCGGTGAGCTGCCAACCCTCCGTGGGATCGATGACGACTTCGTCGACGGCGGCCTGCGGATGCAACAACTCCTAGTCGACCTAGTCGCCAGCCAGACGTTCCGAAGCGTCGGTCCGATCGAATAACTTTTGGAGGTGTGTCATGTACCTGCTCAACAAACGTCACCTCAGCCGTCGTACCTTCCTCCGGGGAATGGTTGCAGGATCAACAGTCGCCCTGGCGGTACCGATCCTCGAAGCCATGCTCAACCGCAATGGGACCGCGTTCGCCGATGAGACCGAGCTGCCCCGCCGGATGATCACGTGGTTTTTCGGCAACGGCTTGGCGCTCGCCAACACCGATTTGCCCGGCTCGGTGATGCTCGCCCCGGCGGCGACGGGTGCCAACTATCCGCTGACGCCCCAACTCGCCCCGCTCGAGGAGGTCCGCGACTACTGCAACCTCGTCACGGAGCTCAAGTTGATGGCCAAGCACCCCGAGGTCCGCGGCCACCACACGGGGGTGTCCGGGTTTTTCTCGGGCTATCCGTACATCAAGCTCGACCCGATGGGGGCCAACTATTCGTCCAAGTTCGGAGGTCCGTCGATCGACCAGGTGGCAGCGTCGATGGTCGGGGGCGAGACGTTTTTACCGTCGGTGCAGTTGCGGGTGTCCAAACGAATCGTGTCGTCGGAAGGGCCGACACTGGAGTTCATCAGCCACAAAGGCCCCGACCAACCACTGCCGCCGATCACCAATCCTCAGGTGCTGTTCGACAAACTGTTTTTGGGGTTTGTCCCGCCAGACGATCCGACCAAACCCCAACGGCTAGCAGCCCTCGATGCGGTGCGAGAAGATGTGCTGCGGCTCCAACAAAAGGTCGGGGCAAACGATAAGCAACGCCTAGAGGCACACCTCGAGAGCATCGTCCAAGTGCAGAGCCAGATCGATGCAATTGCACCGTTGTGTGAGGCTCCGATGATGCCGACGGAGACCAACCAGGATGTCGACGGGAAGGAACCACTCGAGCCGGTCAACGCCGTGATGGCGCAGCTGCTGGCCCTGGCATTTTCCTGCGACATTACGCGCGTGGCAAGCATCCAGTTCACAGGTTCGGTTGGCTACACGGTGTTCCATATGTTGGGTCTCAACAAAGGCCATCACGACATGACCCATGAGGCAGCTGATAATGCCGCCGTGGATGCGACAGTGATCAAGATGATGGAGTGCTTCGCATATTTGCTCAAACAGCTGCGCGACACGCCCGAGGGAGATGGCAACCTGCTCGATCAGTCCGTCGTCTTGCTGGGCAGCGACTGCACATCCGGGCTGTACCACAACGACGACAATATGCCGTGCATCGTGGCAGGCCGAGGCGGCGGAGCGCTGAAGTATCCAGGGGTGCACTACCAGTCGAACCAGGAAAATGTGTCGGACATGTTGTTGGCGTGTCTGAAAGCCGTGGCGCCCCAGGCTACTTCGGTCGGTGGCGACAACGGGTACTCCGACACTCCCCTCAGCGGTATATTAGCCTAGCGTGCGCGCGGGTTATTTTGGCCGTGAGACCGAGTCTGAGAGGCTAGCAGTAGGCAACTACAGCGTCGCCTCTCAAACCTCGGTTCACGGCCAAAATTCCTCCGCGAATCGCGGTGCAGGCTCGCCTACTTCTCTGGATCCAGCACTTTGTTTAGTCCCTCGAGCAGTTCTTCTTGGTGCTCTGCCAAGTCGACCCCCGATCGAGCCTTGATCGAGACTGCCTTCGCTTCGACCAACGAGAGACTGAAGACTTCTCGGATCAGTCGAATCCGCGTGACGTGATCGACTCCACCATGGGCTGCTAGGACCCACACATCGGCAGCAGATGCTCCCATGTCGCGGAGTTTGGTGTACTTGGTGAAGTCGTTCATGAAGACTTCAACGAGAATAGCTTGTCGATGAACTTCCGGTTCGCAGGAGTCAACGACCGTATCTAAATGTATGTACATGTCTTAAAATTTCGTTCACATCTTACGCCGTCGCGGGTGCGGGTCGTTTGATTGCCGGCGAGTTGCAGACTGCGTTCTTTTACGAGCGTCGGATCGAGCTTGGCGAGGGCCTATGCTTGCCGATCCTCGCCGGTGTGACGAAACCGTCGCTCAGCCCCTCCGACAGCCGCCTTGCCGCGTAAATTTCAATTTCTCAAGGTGCTGGGCGGGTCGGTGGAATACTCCGCTGCGCGAGTGGGGTATAAACGCGACGAGGAGCTTGCCGTGAAGATCGATCTCGAAACGTTTCTGGCTACCACCATGGTGATCGCAACTGCAGCCGCGACCCCGGCTTGCAATAAAAAGGACAAAGAGGAAGCCGAGGCCAAGGCCAATGAGGCTGAAGAGAAGCGCCTCGAGGCCGAGGCCAAAGCGCGCGAGGCCGAAGCGAAGGCGAAGGAAGCCGAGGCCAAGGCAAAAGAGGCCGAAGCTCGGGCGAAAGAGGCCGAGGCCAAACTCGCTGGCGATGCAGGTGGCGGCGCTGCCGGAGGAGGCGGCGATGGTGGCGATGACAGTGCCGGAGGAGGAGGCGGCGGTGGTGGCCAGCCAGGTCCCGCTGTCGAAACGCCGAACTGGTAAGTTTCGGTGGTGATACAACGATCTGAACGAACGCCGTTCGTTCGGGTCGCGGTCAATCTCCAATCACAGCGGAGCTCGATTTAACTGGCGGACGCGAGCGATCTGCGACATGTGCGTGGATAAAACGTTGGGCGGGTTTCGGCTGCGGTTTGCAAATGCACGCACCATTGACCGAGTCTCAGCAAAAATCCGGTACGAGGTGGTGCGCGAGGGCTGTGAGGCTGAGAATCACGCTCGTTTGACCCGTCAGACCTGCCCTATTTGAGCGGGGTCGCGTTATCATCGTCCCTGTTTGGGCCGGCGCATGGACGAACGGATTACGCTCTTACACCTCTCCGATATCCATCGGACCCGGGACGAACCGGCGGGGAATGAGGAGTTGTTGCACGCCCTACAGGCGGACTTTGACCAGTTCGCACGCGATGCAATTCCGCGGCCGCGGGCGGTGATCGTCTCGGGTGATGTGTCCCAAAGTGCATCTCCTTCTGAGTACGCCGAAGCAGGCGAATTTTTGTCGCAACTCGCCGAAGCCCTCGAACTCCCGCGGTCGGCTGTGGTGGTGGTGCCGGGGAACCACGATGTCCACTGGCCGACTTCGGAGGATGCGTTTGTCTCCCGGAGGCAAAAACCTTCGGGCCTCGAAGACGATTTGGTGATTCCCCTGGGCGATCGGTTTTTGTGTGCCCGCAGTCAGCAGGCCTACCAAGATCGGTTTGCTAATTTCCGCGAGTTCTATGCCGATTTCGCGGGTGTTTCCTACCCCGAGGCGCGCCCCGAACAGTTCACCGTTCACCACCTGCCGCAGTTACCGGTTGCGGTCGTGGGGTTCAATAGTTGCGACCTCAATGACCACGAGCGCTCGTCGGGTCGTATCCACAGTGCAGCGATCGCGGCGGCGGCCGAACAGCTCGTCGACGTTCCCGGGTATCGACTCGCGGTCTGGCATCACGACCTCAACTGGCGGCAGGCGGCCTCGCGCGACTACCTCGATGTCGACAGCCTGCGCCAGCTTAGCCAGCGGACGTTTAACCTCGGACTTTGTGGACATACCCATCGGCCTGCGGCAAACAATGCATGTACACTCGAAGGTTTTGACCTCCCTGTCGTCGCCGCCGGGTCGCTGTGTGCCGGGCCGCGTCAGCGCGGTGAGTCGGTGCCACGTTCCTACAACATTATCGAGCTTCGGGGGCAGGTCGCCCGGGTCTATGTCCGGGTCAAGGACGAGCGCCATACGCCGTGGCGTCCCTGTGTCCGCTTTCGCGATGCCGACGGGGCGTTTCAGCACTACTACGATGTGCCCCTGCCACGGGTGCCCAAACAGGCAGGTCGGCGTCCGCCCGCGCCCATCAAGCCGGTTGCCCACCCTCCGCAGTTCAACCAACCCCCCGACGGGTGTGATTCGGGGGCGTTTCCCCGCTATCGCTATGACCCGGACGTAAGTCCATTTCAAGTTGTAGGTACACTGGCTGAGGATTGTCCTTCCTATGTGTTTCGCGCCTGCGATCACGAGCTCGCCGCGGCCCTGGGTAAGCACGCCCTGATCTCGGTCACCGGCGACTTTCAGACCGGCAAATCGAGTCTGTTGGTACGTGCCCGCGGCTACGGACGTACACTCAAACGCGACCGGATCTGCCTGCTCGACCTCCAAGGATTGCCGACGTTTAGTGTCGAACAATTCCACGCCCGGTTTTTCACGCTCATCGGTCGCGGGCTCGGTGCCGGGGAGCCCCTGACCGACTGGATCTCGCTCGACGAGTGGGTCCGCGACCGTCCGCTGGCGTTGTTGCTCGACGAATTTGGCCACCTGACACCGGATGTCGCCCGCCTGTTTGTACCCGCGTTGTGGCAGTTTGCCATGGCCCACCGCAAACAGGTTCGAGTTGTTGTAAGTACACCGGTACCGCTCGACACCCTGCTCAGCGACTGGGGTCTGCAAAATCCCAAATACCAACGCGGATGGCACGGAGTGACCGTCGGGCAGCTCGATGATTCGGGGCTCGAGTTTCTGCTGTCGATGGTGCCAGAGCCCGCCCGCAAGCTCGCCAGACAACACCGCAGCGTCATTGCCCAGGCCAGCGGGATGCGGGCGGTGGCGATTCAACGAGTGTGCAGCCTGCTCCACGAGCAATGCCAACAGGGGGCAAAGATGGGGGAATTCCTGCGCATCATCGGGGATGATGGGAGCTACCAGTGAGCGACATCCCCTATCGCGCGGCGGGAACATTTGACGGAGAGGCCTATATCGAGCGCAAGGCGGACGTCGAGTTACAAAACCAGATTTTTCGCAACCAGCGGTTTCCCTATATCGTCGCGGCCCGCCAAAGTGGCAAGTCGAGCCTGATTATCCGCACGTTTAAGACGCTCGATCCAGATAAATTTGTATGTGCATTCGTTGACTTGGCACCGATGGCGATCGCGGATTATCGATCGTTTTGGCAGGAATTTTTGGTTGCAGTTGCAAGAAGTGCACGGCTCGATCGCAAGCCGCTCGAACTGCATGACCCTGAGGACACCCTGCGTGCGTGGCTCGAACAGGTCGAACCCCGACGCTTGGTCGTGTTTGTCGACGAGATTGACGCCCTGCTGGCCGCCAGCTTTCGCGAGCAGTTTTTCAGCAAGGTCCGCACGTTTTTCAACAACCGTGCGATCGACCGCCTGTTTACCCAGTTGCAGTTTGTGCTGGTCGGATCGGCCCATCCGTCGAGTTTGATTACCGATCCCAAGCGCTCGCCGTTCAACGTCGGAATCGAGGTCATGCTCGACGAGTTGACCGAGCAGCAGATCGCCGATCTGACATCGCACCTCGAAGACTCCGGCGCCCTGGTTTCGCCGGGGGTCGCCGACTGGGTCTACCACCATACCAACGGCTCGGTGTACCTCAGCCAGCTGGTTCTCGAACACCTGTGGGGAGAGGCGATTATCGGCCTCGAGCGGGGGAAGGCTTCGATCACCGAAGTCGATGTGGATACAACAGTGCAATGGGTCGTCGGCCAGGCGTCGCGCAATGTCCACTTTGAGAACATCTTTCGCCTGGTCAGTGGCAACGATGCGCTGCGCGAGGTCCTCGGTCGGTTGCACGAGGGAGCTGAGATCGGCGAGAAAGACCGTCAAGCCCTACAACTGACCGGAATTTCAAGTGGTGAGACTCCATTTCGCAACCGGATTTACCAACGTGTGTTCGGGACTGGCGGGCCGCTGTGTCTGATCGATTCCAGCAGCCGATCGCAGATGCGCCTATCGACCGGGACACGTGTACAGCTCAAGCCAGGGTCTTCGCTCCAAGACGGAAAATACCGTCTCGTCCGCAAGATCGGGCAGGGGGGATTTGGTGCGGTCTGGATGGCACTTCAGACAGATGTCGGGCGTCCGGTTGCGGTGAAAGTCCTGCATGCACACTTGGCCGACGATACGAGTCGCCGCGAGCGGTTTTTTCGCGGAGCCCGGGAGATGTCCAAGATCGTTCACCCGGCGATCGTCCAGGTCCTCGAGCCCCACGGCGAGGAGGATGGCGACTGCTTCTTTGTGATGGAGTACGTCAAGGGCCACGACTTCCGCAGCGCGATCAAAAGTAGATTTGTGCGTGTACAAGATGTTGTCGGTATCGTCACGGAGGTCGGGCACGCCCTCGCACACGCCCATCGCCACGGTTTGGTGCACCGCGATGTCAAGCCGAGCAACATCTTGATTGACGCAGATCGCCATCCCCGGTTGACGGACTTCGATCTTGTGCGTGTGTCTGATCAGACTGGTGGTACCCAGACCGGGGCCATGGGAACGTTTATCTACACGGCGCCCGAGGTGATGCGCGAGGCCAAGGAGGCCGACGAGACCGCCGACATCTACAGTTTGGCAATGACCTGTGTGTTTGGCCTCTACGGCCGTGACGTGCCCATGGAGGTGTTGCGGGATGCAGGTACATTTATCGATAACAACCTCGAGTGCACCCGTGCGGTCAAAGAGGTGCTCAAACGTGCGGTGACCTGGCAAAAGGAACACCGCTACCGGGATGCCGCTGAGTTTTGTCAGGACCTGCGCCACGCCTGGGATACCGGGGTGCTGCCCGCAAAAAAGCTCGCCTCCAAACCGGCGAAACCATCGGCGCCGAAGCGACCTCGTCCATCGGATAGGCGGCCGAGTTTGATCCCACCGCTGACCCGCGGGCCCAAACAAAACGAACCGACGCCATCTCCCGCGGCGACACCGGAGCCCGTTTCAAAGAGTGCGTTGCGGATGCCGACACGCCTGTATGTCGAGGGGCACGCGAAGTCGAAAGGGAGCAACGACCTCGGGGAGGTTCCAGCTCCTCCACCGAGTGCGCCGAGCAGTAGCGATGAACCGAGTTTGGTGACGGGTGCAGCGCTTGTCGACGCAGCACTCATCGAGCGCTCTGGAACCCTGCTCGCACCGTCCGAGCAGGATTTCGATGCAGATACAGAGAGCTCGATGGCAGCCGACATCCCGCGGGCACGAGACAGTGCCTCGCGGTCGTCGACGTTGGAGGGGGTCGAGAAGATCCGCGACGAGGAGGAGAGTTCGCAGGCCCAAGAGGCCTCACAGGCTCAAAAACCCAGTGGGCAAAATGCTGCGTCTGTCGTCGCAGCCATCGCCTCCCAAGGCTTCGAACCGACAGATGAAGAAGTTGAGGATACAACTTTGGCGGAAAGTCCGGGTATCGACGTGGCCGCCGTCGGAGGTCAGCGCAAACAGGTTACGGCCGAACCCGAACGAGCTCCGAAAACCGAGGTGGAGAGTTCCGACGATGATGAAAGCAGGCCTGTCGTCGTTGTCGACATCACGCCGTCGTCGGAGCATGCCCCTAGCGCGAGTGGTTCCCGTCCGATCTTGTGGTTTGTGGCGATGGTCGCTGTGGTGGTGTTGGTGATCCGGACATTCGAAAATCCGTCGGTCATTGAGCCAGTTCCGGACCAAACGGGTACGAAGGCCGAGCAATCCGGCGGACACCTGGCGACCCGAAATTCCGCCAGCGAGGAGACGGTTGCAGCAACGACGGATAGCGATGTTGGCAGTACAGTTCAAACAGATGCCGTGGAGCTGGTGACAACTGCGGAGGCATCTGACTCGGCGACAACAGAAACGACAACGGAGGCGACGACCGAGGTCGCGCTGACAACATCCACGGGCGAGGATTCGACTGCGACCTTCGACGAGACGACGAGCTCATCGCCGATGGCGACGACCGAGTCGGGAGTGACGACGAACGATGTCGAAACCACGGGATCCACGACGACGGGCGAAGAAAAGGTTCTTTCGGTTGCACAGTTGATCCGAAACGGTTGCCGAGATGTCGCCTCGAAAAACAAGAAGCGAGTGGAGCGTGGTGTGGCAACACTGCTCGAGGCCCACGACCGCGACCAGAGCAATCTGAAGATGGAGCTGTGTCTCGGACGGGGGTACCTCGCGCAAAAGAAGGCAAGGTCGGCCCTGCGTTTTTTCAAGGAAGCGATCGACCAGGACCTCAACAATCGAGAGGCCTTGCTCGGTGCGGCCAAAGCCTGTGAAGCGCTCGCCGCAGCGGCGAGCAGCCCGGGGGTGCGAGACGATTACATCGAGGATGCGATTCGTTATTATCGCCGGGCAAATGCCAATCAGGACGTCGACAGGCTCAAGCAATCGCTCCGTGGCGGGGGCACCTGAGGTCAGTCGAGTCGTATGTGTTTTATTGTCCATACATGTTTGTGTGATAAGTGCATGTACGTCGGAAGCTCCTGAAATGGAGGACTCGGACTCCGATGCACAGACCACCGCAGCTCCTGAACCGAGAGTAGAGCTCGAGATCATCGATATTTCCGATCGCTCCCCCGATCTGGCAGCCTATCCCTACCGCGGGGAGGAACCGTGGGGGGCGGCAGATATGTACGCGCCGGGGGTTGTGTTGGCCGACCTCGACGGCGATGGCAACCTCGACGTGGTGCAGACCCGCGCCGATCGCAGCCGTCCCGATTTTCGCGATGTCCAGGTGTTTGCCGGTGACGGAGCCGGGGTGTTTTCCGTGGTTGAGGGCAGCGTGCCGCCGTGGGATCCGACGCAACAGGCGATGGGAGTGGTCGCGTTTGATGCCGATGGTGATGACGACCTCGACCTGTTTGTCGCCGGCGACCCAAGCGGGAGCCGTCTGTACCGCAACGAGGGGAATTTCGTATTTGTCGACCATACCGCCGAAGCAGGCCTCGAGGGCACGGTCGAACATGTATTTACAGCGGCAGCCGGCGATGTCGATGCCGACGGCGATCTCGACCTGTACCTCGGGGCATGGAACGGAAGCCCGAGTTTTGGCGGCCCGAATACATCGCCCAACCAGTTGTATCTCAACCTTGGTGAGGGGACGTTTGTCGACCAGACCGAAGCAGCAGGTGTGGCCTGTGAGGGGCGCTCCACCCTGGGACAGGCATTCGCCGACTTCGACCTCGACGGCGATCTCGATTTGTATGTGACCAATGATTATTACGACGACTGCCTGTACCTCAACCGCGGCGATGGGACATTTTTCGACGTGGCCAAAGAGGCAGGTGTGGCGACAGGTGCGATCCACGGGATGGGGGTGGGCGTCGGGGATCTCAATGGCGACGGAAAATTAGACCTGTTTGTGACCGACGACAGCGGCCAGGACACTTCCCGAGGCAATGCTGTGTATCTACAACAAAATGCGGAGCCACTGAAATTTTCCAGCGAAGCGGTCGCTCTGGGCCTCGATGCGATGGACAGCGCCGGACTCGACTGGAATGTCTGCTGGGGCGTGGGCCTGGTCGACCTCGATTTAGATGGCGATCTCGATATCCACGTGGCGACGCATATCAACCGTCCGGAGTTTTGGTGGCAACAACACGAGGGTGTGTTTGAGCCAGTGGTCGAGCTGATGGACATCGAACAGGGAGTGGATGCCCGAGGGTCGGCCTACGGCGATATCGATGGCGATGGCGATCTCGATGTCGTGGTCGGACGACGCGGGGAAGGGATCCAAGTGCTCGAGAATGCAACGGTCGGAGGGAATGGATTGACGGTGATGCCACGCCCACGTGCGGCGGCCGTTGGGGCCGTGATCACGGTCGAGACAAGTGTAGGTACACAGGTTGCGACGGTGCAGGCAGGGTCGAGCTATGTGTCGAGCGGGCCGGTTTCAGCAACGTTCGGGCTGGGGGAGGAAACGATGGCCGAGCGGGTGGTGGTGCGGTTTGGCGATGGAACGGTGGTGGAACTGGCGGATGTTGCGGCTGGTTCGGTGGTGGTTCGTCGTCCGTAGAGGAAAAGAGTTTTTCCAAGGGCGGGGCGATGGCGAGTGCACGTTCTTTGAACAAGGTGCGGACATCTTCGATTCGGAGATACGTACCGCGTTCAGACCTTTTCTCGGTGATGCGTCGCCGGTAGCCAGACGTATCAAAAAACAACCGCGAGCCCAGCGGGTCGCGGTCGCGCCAAACTAAATGCGCCTACACATAAAATGCCCAGACTACTCCAGGCAACACGGCAGGTGACCATCGGTCGAGCAGTCGGGATCGACTAGACTTTCGATGCACAGGTCGCAGCACGGGGGTTGATCGTTCTCGCCGCAGTTGGGGTTGACCTCATAGTACTGGCAGCCTTCGCAGCTCCAGCGCCAGTTGTCCATGATGGCCAGCGACGCCTTGTTGCTGTCGTGCATATCCATGATCGCCATGGCGAATGTGAGGGTCTCTCCCGGGGCTGCCCCGGCCTGGACTGTGAACCAACCTGTGGACCCGTAGCCCTCGAATCCCGTGCCCGCGAGCTCGGCATCGTCTTCCATGTAGCCCGCCATTTGGATCGGCTCGGCCATGGAGGTCACCGTGATCGGCTGGCCTTGGAACTCGGCGACGTTTCCGGTGAAGACCTCGCTGACCGTCCACACGATGAACATGTCGTTGAATGGATCGGACACGAACTCGGGGAACTCCGACGAGAAAAATGCGGCGTCGAAGCGAAAGCCGTTGGTTCCCGCGGGCACGTCGACGTCGAACACGAGGTGGAGCATGTCCCGGGGTGCTCCCATGCCGAGTTCCCAGTTTTGTTTGATGCTGTCAGAGCAGTCGTTGACCCCGTCGCAGTCCTCGTAGGGGCTTCCGCCGAGTCCATTGTTGCTGCCGAGTTCGGGGCTCAAGGGCGGCGGGAGACTGTCGGTGTCGAAGTTGAGGTTGTTGTCGTTGTCGAACTGCGAGCCCGGTGTCTCGACGATGATGCCGTCGTTGTCGGGGGCGGCGATCCGGCCCGTGCTTACGACCAAAAAGCGACTTCCCTCGCGCGCGCGAAACAGTTTTTCCCCTGGGTTGTTGGGGTCGTCGGCAGTCCCGAACTGGGTGGCGACTCGCCAACTTTGAGAGTTTTTGTATTGCTGTTGTTGGGCGAACTTGCGGTTGCTGATCGGGATGACTTCGTCCGGGTCGCCCTCACACCCGACGCCGATGGCTGCAAATGCGTGGTTGGGGTCGGAACCGTCGATATCGCCGTCACATGGCACGAGGTTGATGATCGGAGCTTCGCACTCCTCGACACCGGTTTCTGTCGTCGGTTCTGTGGTTGTCGGCGTCGTGTCGGAAGTTGTTTGCGTAGTCGTATCCGTCGGATCCTCGGTGGTGGTTTGCGTCGGGTCCTCGGTCGGATCGTCCGTCGTTTCAGAGTCCGACGTGGAGTCGGTTGTGTCAGTCTCCGATACCGGGTTGGTCGTCGTCGGCGTGGTCGTCGATGGACCTTCGGTGGTCGTTTCGGGCGATGTGGTGGTGGTCGCCGTGGTGATCGAGGAATCGGAGTCCGTCTCCTGCGTGTTGCCTCCGCAGCCATATGTCAGGCCGACTAGGGCAGTTGCGGCGACGATGTGAGCAGTGGATAAACCAAGAAATATACGCTTCGACATCACAGTGATCGTTACCACAACGCTCGCGTCGATGCTCGAAACTCTGCAAGTGCGCCTACGTCGCTCGTCGGTCCAATGTGCTCTATCTGCCGTACCTTTGTACAAAACGAAGTGGTCTGAAAAACATGGTACCGGGGCTACAAAAGGTTCGTATCTCCGGGGGCGTTGCAGCTTGTGTTTACAAGCACTGACGTGTGCCAGAGTCTCGGAGAGTTGCCCTGGTATCGCACCTCTGAAAGCTGGCGAGCGGGACGTCTACGCCGAGTTCATCATGTCGGCTGTGCGGCTGTTTTTGCGGATTTCCCCGGCGTGGCCAGGGGGTGCTCCCAGACCCGGACGACTCGGCTGTTGCGCATCTGATACAGCGACAGCGTGTCGACGGTGAACTCGCCTTCGAGTCGAAGGCGGAACAGTTCGTTGATGTCGTCTTCACTCAACGGGCCGCTCATCCGCAAACTGCAGTGGGGAAAAAACGGGAACGGGCTCGGTTCGAACTCTATCGCCGCTTGCAGGGCCTCGTGAAACGCTTGAAATGGCATCGGATCGCGGAGGCTGAGGACAAAGGTGTCGGTCCCCGGGAACCGGACGACGCCGGCAAATTCGGTTTGGATCTGGGGGGTGTGTTCGCAGAGCTGGATCAGACGGCCTTTGACGTCCGTCCAACTCTGGGTCGCACGGATGGCTCCAACTCCGGACGACCCGGCGACGGTCATCTCGATCGGGAAGTTGTCCAGACGATCACAATGGGCTTCCCGAATTTCCCGGACGGCCGAGTAAAAGGGTTCCGGGATGTCGAGGCAGACGTATGTGGCGTCTTTCAGATCCATAGGTCGGGTCCCTGACGTTGTACCGAATCCATTCGCCGAGCTCGGACGAATTTCTCATAAAAGTCGGCGCAAAACGCATCACAGTGTGCGAAACGTTGCCGAATGTTGTCTTTGAGCGCGCGGCGTCCGCCATCAACGAATGTGGATAGCGAGGTCGGTCGGACCGTGTGGGAAGTCGATGGTGCTCGCTGTTTCGTTGGCGAGGTCGAGCACCGCGATCTGATTGAGCCCAGGAAGCGCGACCACAGCTCGGTTATCGCCGAGCTCAGGCGGCACCAAGTGGAAACCGAGGGGAAAGGTGTTGCCGTCGAGCGACCACGCAGGGGAGAGCACACTCGGGGTGCCACTGAGATCCAGTGCGTTGACCTGCACTTGGGCAAAGGTCGAGGTCGAGATCCATGCGCGCTCGCCCCGGATCGCAACCGCAAATGGGATCCCACCAGGAGAGTCACCCTGTTCGACAATCACCGGAGCCTGCGGATCGCTGAGATCGACGATGGTGTAGTTGGGGACATTTTGCGAGTTGGCGATCACAGCCGTGTGGGTGCCCGGGATAAACGCAATCCCCGATGGATCGGCCGACGTGACGAGCCCGGGACTCAAGGTGCCACCCGGATCCTCGGGCGAAAATCCGCGGATCTCCCCGGCCGACGCGAGACTCACAGCCGCGGCCTGGCCGTCGTCACTGATCGCGAGTTGTTCCGGGCCGTCGCCAACTTCGATCTCTTCGCTGATCTCGAGGGCATTGAGATCGATGATCGACAACGTTGTACCGCGGGCTGTGTTGTCGCCGAAGTTGGCTGTGATCGCCTGGGGTCGCACGGGATCGACCGCAATGCCCATCGGGGCGCTTTGTGGATGCAGCTCGGCCAGCAGTTCACCGGACACAAGATCGACGATCAACAACTCGCCGGTCGTCGGTGGTAGCGGAGTTACGCCGATCGTGTCGCCCACGCTGCCGTCGAAAAATCCGGGGGAGATCGAGACGAGCGCGCGTGCGTCGTCGGTAACCGCGAGTTGCAACGGCCCCGGTTCACGGCCGGGGAGCTCGATCGTCGACGTCAGCGCCGACGCATAGGGATCTCCTGCGAGGATGCGTTCGAGGTCGAGGACACTGAGTTGATGGGCTTGGAAGTCGGCGGTGATCAGCAAGTTTTGCGGCAGCTCCGGCCCGGCGGTCTCGGTCTCGGTCTCGGTCTGCGTCGTGCCCGGGTCGGTTGTCGTTTCCGTGCCGGTCGTCGACGTCGATGCTTCGGTCTCGCCGTCGGTACCTCCGCAGGCGAGGGCGAGGGCGACAGTCGCAGCCCAGCGAAGTTTCTGCAGTCGAGCTTTCGCAAACGTCGAGGTGTGCACGTGGAGATCGTGCCCGGTCGGCAACACAAAGCGCAAGCTTTGCCCGAGCTTCCGAAGCCAGCTTCTCGCTGCGGCTTGCAGATGCACTTGAACCGACGCGGTGGTGCGTCTTCGTCGCTGTGCGAAGTGCGGTGGATGTTGCCGCCACACGAATTCACTTGTCAGTACACGGGCGGAAACATACGCTAGCGCGACCTGTGAACCTTGCCTCGAGTTCTCGCGCCTATCCCAGCGGTCTCAGTCTGCACCTCGTCGGCCAAGCGCTCTACCGCCGGGGTGCGGTCGATGAAGCGCTTGCGCATTACGTCGCAGCCTTGGGTGATCCAGAGGACATGACCACGCCCCACTGTGCCAGCGTGATGACGGCGATCGGTCAGTTGCTGCACGCGCGACGGGAGTACGGGCAGTCGCTGCAGTACATCGAAGGCGCACTCGAGCTCAAGCGTCGCCACTACGGTTTGGTCCACGCATTTATCGGTCATACCGAGTACCTTCGGGCGCGGACGCAACTCGCCTTGGGCATGACCGAAGCGGCCCGGCTGAGCTTGGAGCGCGCCTGTTCGATCCATCTCAGCTCACTTGGTCCCGAGGATGTCTGGACGGCGCGTTCACATCACGCCCTCGGCGAACTTCTCCACGGAGCCGGAGAGCATGAAGCGGCGTCCGATACCTACAACCTGGCTTTAAAAGCATATCAAGCATCGCTCGGACCGTCGCACCGGGCGACTGCAGCCCTGCAACGTGCGCTCGCCGTACTCGCCTATCAACGCGGGGATGCCGAAGCTGCCGACGCCCACTACGTGGCAGCCTACACCGCCCGAGTTAAAACGGCTGGCGAACGCGACCCGACCGCATTGGCCTGGCTGCAAGAACTCGCCGTCAACCGAGCCGAGATGGGTGATGCCGAAGGTGCCCGAGCCGCGTTCGAGCAGTGTCTGCAGGCTCGTGTGCGAGAGGGGGGCGCCGAACATCTCGAGGTCGCTGGGTTGTTGATCCACATCGGCCAGTTAGAGGCGGCGCGCCACAACTACGCCGAAGCGCTCGCGGCCTATGCCCGCGCCCATGGAATTCGCCAGCGCCTACTCGGGCCCGATCACCCCGACACCGCGACTGCGAGGTTTCACTGCGGGGTTTCGATGTGGTCGACCGGCGATCCCTGGGGGGTGCTCGAGATGGGTGATGCCGCCGGCCAGCTCGAGCGATTGTTGGGCAGTGAGCATCCGGATGCCCAGGCGGCGCGCTCGTGGCTCGAACGCTGCGGCTAGCCGCAATCGATCGCGGCGTGACCGGGGCTACAAACGCTCAAAATAGTTGTATGTACGATAAGTGCGGCGCGCCCGAAATGATCAGGCGAGGCCGACGCTGTGGAGATAGTCGCTCGCGTACTTGCGGTTGTCGTGTTTCCACGGATGGAAGTCGCGCTCGAGGTACTCGCGGATCCCCCGTGCGAACACCCGCTTGCCGATCGGGTGGGCCGACTGTGCCTGTACAAACTGTCGCAGCGTGCCGAAAAACGAAGCCTTGGGGTCTTGGCGAAGCAACGTGATGGTGCCGGCAAACCAAAACGCCAGTAGTCCGAGGGTCGCCATCGCCATGCCCGACACCCGAAGGGTGTAGCTCGGGTCGACCTGTTGCAGCACATCGAAAGCCACGGCCTTGTGTTCGATCTCTTCGGCCGCGTGCCACAGGATCAGCGCACGCATCTTTGGATCGGCTTGGTCGAGGAGTCCGTACCGAAACGCGTTCTCGGCCATGATCGCGGTGTAGTGTTCGAGTGCGACCGTGACGGCGAGGCGGAACTTGGGCGAGAACATCGGCTCCAACACACCCCAGGCGATGCGTTCGTAGATGCGGAGGAACTTGCGAATTTTGAATCCCTGGGCCTCGAGGCGGGCAAAGAACGTCTCGTGTTCGACCGCGTGGCGACCCTCTTGACCGAAGAACCCGCGGATATCTGCGCGCAGGTTGGGGTCGTCGATCTCGTGCATGAACGCCTTGACGCTGCGGACAAAAAACCGCTCACCCATGGGAAACAACAGGTTGAGGGCATTGGCCATATGCGTGCGGACGGCATTGCCGAACCAGTAGACCGGCACACTTTCGTCGAACTCAAAGTTCATCACACGCGGGCGGATAGGATGATGCTCGGCGGACGCTGCTTGACCCATGCTATTGACCTCTGTTCAACAAGAGTGACAGCCGGCTGAAAGGAAGTCAACAGTGGTAGATTGCGAGGATGTCGAGCTCCGATCCGCCCGACGGAGGGCGCATCCGCTTACAGGTTGATGTTCGCCGGCAAAAATTGCTCGAGCTCGGGATCGACCTGTTCAGCGGCCACAGCTATCACGAGCTCTCGATCGATCGGATCGCCAAGGCGGCTGGGATCTCCAAGGGGTTGCTGTATCACTACTTTCCCAGCAAGCGCGCCTACTACGTTGAGACGGTGCGGTTTTCCGCGAGTCGCTGGCTCGACCTCACCGAGGGCGCGGCCCGTGCC
>CAZUPD010000067.1:0-40226 GCA_964621785.1 uncultured Nannocystaceae bacterium | reverse complement strand
CCCCCCCCCCCCCCCCCCCCCCCCCCCCCCCCCCCCCCCCCCCCCCCCCGGCGCCGGCCCCCCGGCTTGGTTCAGTTGGAGGCGGGGGAGAATCAGCGCCGGTTCAGTCGGAGCGTGGGGGGAGAATCGTTGGGGAAGCCCGTCGCCGCTCAAGAGGCTAGGTCGCAGCGCGTTGGAGGGTTGGCACACGTTCGCTGTAGGGGATGTAGCGGACGGGTCGTTCGCCCACGAGTTGGGCGATGATGCCGCGTTGTAGTGCGCGTCCGTGTTGGACTGCTGCTGCGGTTGCACCCGGGAGTCGGCGGCGCAGCGTTTCGAGGCCGAAGCGGGCGAGGCTCACCAGTCCGACGAGTGGGTACAAAGGCTCCGGCGGGAGGCCTATCTCGTCGGCTGTGTCGCTGCCCAGTGTCAGTCGCGTCACTGCGTTGCGGTAGCGCATCTGGAAGCGGGCAAAGATCCGCTCGTCGTCCGTCTCAGCGAGGCGTTGTGGTAACTCGTGGAGGGCGCGAGCGAGTTTACGGCTGTCGGCGTCGGCCTGGGGGTTGGTGAGCCAATGTATGTACATTTGACGCAAGCCCGTGCGATAGTCATGGGCCATGATGCGATCGTCGACGCCCATGACAACACCTACGTAGCGCCACAGGTGCATGACGGCGTCGCGCTCTTCCTCGGTGAAGCGATAGCCCAGCATCGTCAGGCCGCTGAGGAAGATCGCTGAAAACTCGAGTTGTGTCGCTGCCATGTCGGTCTGGTTGATCGGCAAACCCCATGCTTTTGTGTCCCAACTTTCGCGTCGCAACAGCGCTCGCCGGACCATGGCATGCATCAGCCGGACACGACAGGCGCTAGCGAACCCGGGCGAGCGCCGGTGCATTGTGTTTGATTCAAGGATGTCGAGGACAAAACGCGATGTCTCGGCGATCCGGCGTACGACCAATTGATCGAGTGCACCGGTCATCGACAGTGGCTTGACGGCGGCACTGCTGCGGTAACCTCCCATCAGTGCGGTCGCACTGAGGATCAATCCCCCATCCGTGCCGACGCGCCACGACGTGCGGCATGCTAACTCGAGGGACTTGTGGTCGAGCCAGTCAGGCTCGTGCTCCAGAGGCTCAAACCATCGCTCGAGGCAGGGCGGTGCCTCCGGGACGGCTGCGAGTCCACCCTCGACGACGCGGTCGAACAGTGCTCGGCCACGGCCCTTAGGCTGTCCTTCAGACCAGGTAACAAATGCATCTGCGACCGGGTCTCCCCGCAGGAGACCGTCGCGTAGGCGCACAACGTCAGGGTCGTCAACACCGACGCGGATACCGAGCAGGCGGGCAAAGTGGCGGACACGGGCTGGGGGGTGGGCAAGTCGTTCACCGTGCCAGCGACTGGGGACCCGAGAAATAGAAGTCATCGCCTATTTACGATAAACTGAGCAAATACTCGGATCTACTCGGATTCGGTTTTTGACCCGTATCAAAATCGTGGTGGTGCGCGAATGACAAGTAATTTCAATCCCAAGAAGCTTCCGAGGCAGACGCGGTCGCGGGTGACGTTCGACGCGATCGTCGATGCGTGTGCTCAGCTTTTGGTCGAGCGCGGCTATGGGGCGCTGACCACCAATCACATCGCAGACCTTGCGGGTGTGAGCATCGGTTCGCTGTACGAGTACTTCGGCGACAAGGATGCGGTGGTCTACGAAGTCGTGCGGCGGACGGCCCACGCTTTCTCCGAGGAGGCGGCCCGTCCCGTGCCGACCTTCCAACACGCATCGGTCCACGAGGCAGTCAGGACTTGGATCGAAGCGTTGGCGCAGGCCATGCTCTCCCGGCAAGCACTGTTGCGCGCCATCGCAGAGGTTCCCCTGGCACTGCGAGAACCGCATCGCCGCGAGGCCTGGGCCCGCCACCTCGCATTGGCCCGAATGGCCTATCGGATGGCAGGTTCCCGCGTCCGACAAGACCGCCTCGACGAGGTGTCATTTTTGGTCGTTACATTGGTCGATGGAGCCCTCACACGCCTGTACCTCGGGGCTGCGGTTGGGTTGTCTGCCGATGCGGTCCTCGATGAACTCGCCAACAGGGTGACCGAGTGGGTGGCACCAAAGTCGCCATGTACAGGCGGGTGACTTCACTTCGAGGAAAAATAGATTGTATGCACATGAGTTTGCACAGCTCGCGGATGTGTCCGGTGAGCCGTCGGGAGGTCTCACTGCCCGAGCTGCTCACCACCGCGTTCGACCGTTTCGCGGGTAAACATGCGTGTCGGTAGTGTGATGTGTTTGGGTACCTGCTCGCCCTTAAGGATTTTAATTGCAGTTGCAATTGCTTCGGTACCCCCGGTCGGATAGGCAAAGGTGGCATCGAGAAGACCCTCGCGTACGTAGGCGACGCCCTCGTGGGGGAGGGCATCGACGCCGACAAACCGGATCGTCTCGTCACGTCCGGCTGCCTTGGCGGCCAGGTACGCGCCATGGGCCCCGGGGTCGTTGTGGGCAAACACCAGGTCGATCGCGGATTGGGTGGCGAGGGCGGATTCCATCTCTCGCCGGGCATTGGGCTCGAGCCACTGCATGTCGGCGACAAACACAACCTCGAGTTCGGGGTGGTCGGCGAGGGCGAGCCCGGCGCGAAAGCCTGCGTGTCGCTGTTGCCCCGGGGTCGAGGTCATCAACCCCTGCAGCTCGACGATCGAGCCCTTACCGCCGAGAACCTCGGCACACCACCTGCCGGCAGCTTCACCGATCTTGTGATTGTCGGCGCCGATAAAAGTTGTATAGGCATTACCATCGACGGCACGGTCGAGGACGATCACCGGCGTCCCGGCGTCAAAAACCTGGGCGACGGGGCGGGTGAGCGGGGCGGACTCCTTGGGACTGATGATCAACAGATCGACGCCCTGCTGGGCAAACTCCTCGACATGGGCGCGTTGGGTCAAGGCGTTGTTTTGCGCGTCCTTGGCAACGAGTTGAATTTCGGGGTGTGCGGCCGCGGCTTCGCTGAGGTCGCGGTTCATCTGCACCCGCCACGGCTCGCCGAGGTTGCACTGGCTCATCCCGATCCGCCACGGATGGCGCCCACGTGTCTGCGTCGCCGACGAACCGCCGCACTGCGCGAGGGCGAGGGCGAGGGGTGCGGGAAACAGTTGACGACGAGTCAGGGGCATGGACCGAGGATAGCAGGTTGTCGCCGGCGGTGAGCACCATGCATAGGCATCAAAAAACCGGGCCCATACGAGCCCGGTTGGGGTTTGCGTCGGTCCGAGTCTACTGCGGGGGAGGCAGGAGGTCGGCGGCGAGGCGGAAGATCAGGAACTGGTGATCGGGATTGTTGCCTCCCGGCCAGATGAACGGACTTTGCTGGGGCCACACCACGTTCATCGGATCCCAGTTGAACCACATCCATTTGGCTTCTTCGGGCATCAGATTTTGGCACACCAGCGGGAACTCGTTGCCCGGCATCGGACCGCCGTTGTAGGGCGTGGTGTTGTCTTCGCCAAATTGAACCGCGCCAAACTCCGTCCCGATCTCGTCGACCCAGCCCATTGAAGTTGTGAGTGGGTCCATATTCTCGCCATCGTTGCAGGCGATAATCTGGCTGTTGATGACATCGAGAGACGGGCCGTTTCCGGGGCTGTAGTTCATGCCGGTGGCACACACTTCCCAACCTTCGTAGCCGGTGAACACGGTCTCGCCGAAGCCCTCGAGCCCACCGTCGCGGCGGAATCGGCCGAGGACACCCTGGGTCACCGCGGAATCTGCATAGCCAATGATATAGAGGTGAGTCGTGTTCTCGGCTTCCTCGGCGGGGATGTTGTACGTTTCGGGGCCGCCATTGCAGTTGAAGATCTGACCGGCCGTCGTGTTCTCGATGCCGCCGTAGTACTGGTCGAGGCCCGTCTCGGTGCCGTAGCCAAAACCGTAGGCATTATCGGCCGTGATCACGATTTCGATCTCGGTGGCAGGCTCGTCGCCGTCGCCGTCGCCGTCGCCGTCGCCATCGCCATCGCCGTCGCCATCGCCATCGCCATCGCCGTCGCCGTCGCCGTCGCCATCGCCATCGCCGTCGCCGTCACCATCGCCGTCGCCATCGCCGTCACCATCGCCGTCACCATCGCCGTCGCCATCGCCGTCGCCATCGCCGTCGCCGTCGCCGTCACCGTCACCGTCACCGTCGCCGTCACCATCGCCGTCGCCGTCGCCGTCGCCGTCGCCATCGCCATCACCCGCAGTCCCGGTCGGATCTGTGTCAGTGCCTTCGGATGTCGGACCAGCGCTCGTCTCGGTGGTTGTCGCGGTCGTCGTTGGACTTGTGGTTTCGCCTTCGGTCGTGTTGGTGTCACCTTCGTTGGTACAGCCCGATTGCGTGAGGGCCGGAAGCGCCAATGCGAGGCAGGCGAGTATTGTTTTTATCGAGTCTATGTGCATGGCCCTAAGCATGCCCCTGACTCCGGTGTCAGAGCAATTGCTGATCGCGGCCGAGGTTCTTGCCCGCGAGAAACCTACGCCGCGATTTTTTTAAAACACAAGTGCCACCGTCGAGAGTCTGTCGTCGTTGCCCTGCGTCGTCGTTGCCTTGCGAGCCAAGACAACCTAAGTGCCGACGCTGAAGCCTGTCGCGGCCGGCCCTTTGCATGGCGAGGAAACTATGCCGCGATCTTAACAAAGGCTTGTGGTAGACAGCGGCCGCAATGACTGTCGACGTCTCGAATCTTCCTCGTTTGCCGGCTGCTTTGAACCTGGCGGGACGAATCGCCCTCGTCACAGGTGGGTCTCGCGGTATCGGTCGCGCCGTTGCGCAAACGCTTGCCGCTCGAGGTGCGACTGTGCTTGTCAACTACGCCCGCAACGAGGCCGCGGCCCAACAGGTCTGCCACGCGATTGAGCAGGCGGGCGGCAAGGCTCATGTTCTCGGATTTGACGTCGCCGACGTTGAAGCGGTCGATGCAGCATTTGCCGGTATCAAAAAGGCCCATGGCGGACTCGACATCCTCGTCAACAACGCCGGGATTTCGATCGACGCCCTGTTGATGCGGGCCAAAATTGAGGATCTGCAACGCCTGCTCGACGTCAATGTCAAAGGCACGTTTGCGTGTAGCAAGGCGGCCTCGCGCCTGCTTTTACGGGCCAAACAAAACGGTCGGATCATCAACCTCTCGAGCATTGTCGGCGAGCAGGGCAACACCGGCCAGGCGATGTACGCCGCGACCAAGGCGGCCATTCTTGGGCTGACTAAGTCGTTGGCGCGCGAGTTTGCCTCGCGCGGTGTCACCGTCAATGCGATTGCCCCCGGGTTCATCGCCACCGACATGACCCAAGATGCAATCACCGGCGGGGCTGAGGAGGCGTTGTTGGCTCAGATTCCGCTCAAGCGCGTCGGACAGGTTGCCGAAGTCGCCGAGGTCGTCGCGTTTTTGGCCTCACCCGCTGCCTCGTACATCACCGGGCAGGTGATCGGGGTCAACGGTGGTATGCGCATGTAGCTACATGTTGTAGCTTGTACGAACATGTTCCCGTGGGTCCATTGTTCGCGGCGGCGACGATTCACTTCAACACGATTGCCTGCGGGCGCGAGCGAAAATCATTTGTACCATCACCGAGTTGTCCGCGATCATTGCGGCCCCAGCAATACAACTCGGTATCGTCGACGATGTAGCAGTCGTGATCGCGCCCGGCCGCGAGTCGGACACGCGAGCCATTTGGGAACTGTGCGACCGGTTCGCTGTGCACCTCGCGTAGGGTCGGGTCTTTGCTCTCGCACCGGGTCCGTGTCGTCTGTGCCGGTTGTCCCGCGATCGACTGTAGGTACTCCTCGATATGGACGCGGTAGTCGGGCAGTGGACGGCTTTTGAGACCGACGTCGCCGAGACCGGGAACCTGGCCCCAGCACTCGGCTCGACCCGCCTGGCTGATCGCACAGGTATAACGGATCCCGCCATCGAGCTTGGCCGTCGGCTGGGTGGTCGCGCGGACCGGTGTCATGCGGGTCCGGGTCTTGCGGGTGCCGTCCCCGAGCTGCCCGGAGACATTGGTGCCTGTACATTGCGCCTTGCCGTTGGCAGCGATCACACAGCTGCGGTAGACGGCGGTCATCAGGCCTGCCGGGTTGCGGACTCCGGGGACCTTGACCGGGAGGCTCGCATCGCGGCGGTTGCCAAGCCCTAGCTCACCCATATAGTTGCTACCCCAGCACATCACGTCGCCTTTTTGCGTCCGGCCGCACATGTGGTAGTCGCCGAGTTCGAGATCGGTGAGATCGGCCTTGATGCGCACATCCACCGGAGTTGCCGAACTGTCTTCGGTGCCATCCCCGAGCGGACCGTAGCCCCAACACTTGACCGAGCCTGTATTTTCGACCACGCACGTTCGGTCGCCGCCAGACGCCAGCTCGACCGCCGGTGCGAGCTCCTCGACCGCCGTCGGTTCGGACTTGTAGCGGGTGCCGCGGTGGCCGAGCTGCCCCCAACCGTTGTCGCCCCAGCAATAGACCTCACCCTTTTGTGTACGTGCACAGGTATGGGACTGACCCGCATCGATTTGCACAACGTCGCTCACCGGTGGCCACACGGGGTTGTTGGTGCTTTGTTGCCCGCCGTCGCCGAGCTGCCCCTTTTTGTTCTCGCCCCAGCAGGCCACCGAACCCGCCTTGGTACGTGCGCATACATGGTCGAGGCCGGCGGTGATTTCAACCGCGCCATGAACCCCTGGAACCGGAATAAACGCACCTGGTTTCGGTGGTGGCCGACCGGTGACCGGCCCGCGGTAGCGGGTGCCAGAACACAGCACGAGCCCCCCCTTGGTCACGAAACACAGGTTGGAGCTGGCCGCGAGATCGACGAGGGTCGGGTCGTTGGTCGGCGGTGGAATTTTCTTGCTGCTACAAACTTCACCGGTTTCCCAGCGTCCGAAGCAGTGGAGGCGCTGGCTGTCGTCGCCACCGACGAGCGCGCAGGTGTGGGCACCTCCCGCACTGGCGGTGGTCACCGGTTCGAGGCTGGGCACCGCCAACACCGAGGCCCGGTCGCGTCCCTTGGGGGTACCGAGTTGGCCATCTGCGTTGGCACCCCAACAGCCGAGCTCGCGGTGCGTACCGGTGACGACACACGTATGGTCATCGCCGGCGATCACCACCGAACTGTCGATGACCCGGCGCACTTGGGTGGCCTTGGTGGCGTAGCGAGAATTGCGGTTGCCGTCGCCGAGTTGGCCGCGGCTGTTGTCGCCCCAGCAGTAGACGCCCCCACCGCGGGCCGCACAGGCGTGTCGCAATCCGACCGCGAGTGACATCTCGGCGGCATAGCCTGCGGGGGAGATGACGTCCGTTTTGTCGCCGCGTTGAAAGTTGGGCCGACACACCGTTTCCGATTCTTCGCGGATCCCACAGACCCATCTGGTCCCGAGGACGGCACGGATCAGTGGTTGCGGCGACTCGGGGTTGTTGGCGAGTTCGACAAACGGAAAGGTGTCGCGGATCTTACCTTTGGGGACATCGCCCCAACACAGGCGCTCGCGCGAGTCTCCGGCGACGATGCAGGTGCGGTTGCCCCCGGCGGTCAACGACATCAGATTGCGCGAACCGAGATCGTCGGTGATTGTGGCCACAGCCGGGGTGGCACGTGAAGTCGTTGTATGATCACCCAGTTGGCCCACATCGTTGGCGCCCCAGCACAGAACCCGGTTGTCACCCATCAGCACGCAGGTGTGGGCGTCGCCGAGGGCGACCTGTTTGATACGAGGTCGATCGTCGGCGGCGACAGTTTCGGGGCGGGCGAGTTGGAGAGTGTCGGCACTCGTCGACGCAGTTGGCTCGTCGGGCGTGGGCGTGGTGTGCCGACCACCCCCGCATGCACAGGCCAGCGCGACGAAGGCGAGCAGGGGAAGCGAATCAGCGGGGCACCACGACATCTGAGAGAGTATTGCGAGTTCGCTTCCACGACTCAAACGCGGCGCAGCAGGGGGCCGTTCGAGGCCGAGGACGCGAGCAAAGGCCGCGGATCGCTTGTGGTCGATGCGCGAGTCGGGCGGGCTTGCTGGGTTCGACACAGCGATGCGCACATTCGCGGGCCCGATTGCTTGACGCGGGGCAACTGGCGGGAGACCGTATTCGCAATGGGACGTCGAACGTTCGCGATGCGGTGGATGTGGGTGGCAGCGGGAAGCCTGTGGATCGTCGCCGGGTGTTCCAAACCACCTCCGGACCCCGTCGAACCTCCACAAGCTGTAGCGATTGCCCAGGAGCCGACCGCACAGCGTCCATCCGTTGGTGTGCAGCCCTCGCAGGCGTCGCCTGCGAAGAGCGATGTACCCCGGCTGCCGACGGCCGAGGCCCAGCCGTTATCGCTGTCGCGCCGGAGCGTGATGGTGGCCCAGCCCTCGCGGGCCCAAACCTCGGGGAACAACACCCACGGCACGGTCGGTGGATTGACATTCTTAGCGCCCGACGGCCAGTTGATCGCCAGCGGCGGCAATGACGATCGCGTGCATGTACATGATATCCGCACGGGCAAAGAAGTATTTGTCTCGGGCAAGCTCGGCAAGGATGTCGACCACGTGGTGTCCTGCAAGGACGGGACCTTTGCCGCCGAGACCTACAGCGGCAAGGTGACCGTGTTTACGCGCTCGGGCGACAAGATTCGCAAGCGCAATTCCTACAAGGGCTCAATGGGGGCGCTGCTCGGGTGGACAGATGATTGCAAGTACATTCTCCACAGCCAGTTCCTCGCCAACCTCGAAGTTGTTGAGCCGAAGTCAGGGCGTGTGATTGTACAACTACCTGCCCGTGGGCACCGGAGTTTTTCGATCCGCGACAACCGGCTGGTGCACGCGGTCGGCGAGCAGTGGATGCTGTGGACCTACCGGGGGACACCCCAGGCCAACAGCGAGCCGGTGACGTTGCCGAGCGAGTTGCGGGGCGCTCCGCTGGTCCAGGCCCACGTGGTGAGCGACGGGCTGCTGGTCGAGTACTGCCAGCCCGGTGAATGCACTGTCCAACTGCTCGACTGGGCCTTCCATCCAGCGGCCGAGGAGACCTTCGACGCAACCCACTCCGTGTGGGTGATGACGCTAGGTTCGTTTTTGCGGCTGTCGCCGGACCGGCGGTACCTGTTTTTCTACCGCGATGGGGTCGCGCCGCAGGTCGTCGAGTTGCAAACCGGCCGCCGAGTGGTGATGGACTTGATCTCCCGGACGATGAGCTCGACGGTCAAGGCGGCATTTTCCGCCTATGAGCCCGGTTTGTTGGCCGTGACGATGACCCCCGCGCCCAACAAAATCTCGCTGTTTGACATCGGTACCTGAGTCACTTTCGTACGCATTTTGTTGTAAGTGCACACGATTGAGCGGCCTTCGAGCTCACTGTTGAAAACAGTACAGGTGGCTGGCCGCGTTGCAGCTACGCGGTTCACAGTTCTCCGTAAAGGTCCAATCCGCGTCGTATTGCTCGTACTGTCCGATCGCCCCCTCCGAGAGAATCGAAGCTGATGTCCAGTCGAGGCAATCGACGTTGGGGGTCGCGGGCGCACCGTTTTCGGCGACGTTGGACCAGACCACATTGGAACAGGCCGAACCGGAGTCGAGAGGGTCGCCGTACTGGTCGAGGTCGATCGGATGGTCGAGGTCACCGTCGAGGAGGTCCAAAGAATTGTTGGCGACGATGGTTCCATCGCGCAGCACATAGCGGGAGCTCGAAGGTTCCAAGAAGTTGAGTGGGGCTTTTTCCAGTGTCGCCAGCCATGCGAAGTAATCCCCAGGGAGCTCCGCGTCGTCGGCGAGACCCTTACAAATTGTATTTGCACCTTCAAGCCCGTCGAGATCACCGTCATACGTCTCCTTGGTGACAAACACAAACTTTGCGGCGAGGCATTCGCCCTGGACGCACACATCGTCACACTCGAGTCCGCACCCACCACAGTTTTGGACATCGATGTCGGTGTTCGCTTCGCAGTCGTAGGGATTGTCGTCACAGTCGGCCATCGGTTCTATGCACCCGACGTCTGTCGTCGACGAGGTCGGATCGTCGGAATCGGACGTCGTGGTATCGGTCGGCTCTTCGGTGGTTTTGGTCGGGTCGGCCGTGGTGGATGTGGTCGGATCCGTCGTCGGAGCCGAGGTGGTTGTGGTTTGGTTCGAAGTCGTCGCCCCCGAGGTTGTTGTGGTTGTGTCGCCCGTCGTCGAAGTCGTGGACGAATCCTCGGTTGTGTTGATCCCGGTGGTGTTCGTCGACGTTTCCGAGCCGTTCGTGCCCTGCGTGATCTTGCCGGGCTCGTCGGATGTCACGGTTGCGTCCGTTTCGCCGCGCCCATCATCGACAAAACAGCCGGCTACGTAGAGGGAAGCCACGCACAGGAGGCATGTTTTTTTTGTAGCGGCCTGCAACACCCTACCCATGGCGATGAGCATGCCACATCGGCGTCAGTCTGCGTATCGGGGCGATGGAATGCGCGCATCTGTCCGAGCTGACATTTGTGCGGGGATGCTCCGAAGCAGTTTGTTGGGACAGTTTATTGTTGAAAGCAGTACAGGTGGTTTTTGGAGGCGCAGGTACGCGGGGCACAGGATGTCTGGGCCCAGCGACTGTCGGTATAGCCAGGCTGTCCGATCGATCCTGTGCTCGAGGTGTTGTTGACGATCCAATTGAAGCAGTGGGTGCTCGATACGGTTTTCCCCTCGGAGTTGGCATTGGACCACACCATCTCGGAGTTGCAATCTGTCCCGGTATCGATCGGATCGCCAAACTCATCGAGATCGATCGCGTGGGCGAGGGTTCCGTCTGTGAGGTCGACGAAGTGATTGGCGACGGTCGTACCGTCGGGCAAAATGTAGCGGGCTTGGGATTGGGAAAACTGAGTGTCGGGGGCGTACTCTCCGGCCCCCAACCAAGCCTTGTAGACCCCGGGAAGGTTGGCCGCGCCGGCGACTTCAGAACAAATTGCATTTGCACCTAAAACCCCATCGAGGTCGCCGGGAAACGCTTCGCTCGTGACGAAGACATACTTGGCATCGATGCAGTCACCACTGACACACAGGGTGTCGCATGCGACACCGCACCCGCCACAGTTTTGCGGATCGGTTTGGAGGTTGGCCTCGCAGTCCATCGGGTTGTCGTCGCAGTCGTCCATCGGCGGATCGCACAACGCCCCGGTCGTCGACGACGTCGGGTCGCTAGTCGGGTCCGTATCGCTCGGGTCCGCGGTCGTCGTCGGTCCCATCGTGGTCGGTTCGGGTCCGGTCGGCTCGTCAGTTGTCGTGGTCGGATCGTCGGTCGTCGTGGTCGGATCGTCGGTCGTCGGGTCGGTTGTCGTGGTTGGGCCCGTGGTCGGGTTGGTGGTCGTCGGGTTGGTGGTCGTTGGGTTGGTGGTCGCGGTCGGGTCGTCAGTCGTCGCGGTCGAGTCGTCGGTCGTTTGCGTACTCGCGGTTTCACCTGCAGAGGGAGTCGAGTCTGACGACGTGACGGAGGACGTGGGGCTCTGGGTGTCGCCGCCAGTGGTCATCGTCTCCATCTCGTCCGTCCGCCCGTCGTCGATGAAACAGCCAGTGGCAAGCAGGGCGAGACACAGGCTGCCGCTACGAGTTGTAAATGCATGTAAATGGCCCGACGCATCCACGCGAGGTTTCGGCGCACGTCGATGCTGCACCGGTACCTTCTCCATGCCGAACATTTGATGAGATACCCGCAATAACCAACCCATGCTGATCAGCATGCCACATCGCCGGGAGCGACGGTCTGTGAATGCGATCAGACCGGTGCTGAGAACCGCGCATCGGTGACGGGCGCGGCGACGGAATCAACTTCTCGGCGTGCGGATTCGCAGACCTCGATGCTGCGGCTCGAGCTCGGAGTTGGCTACTCTAGCGCGGCCTATGACTTCGACGAACAACTCGGCAGTCCCTCCATCGTCGGCCTTTCCGGTCGATGCGTTGGTGATCGGAGGAAGTAGTTTCTCCGGTCGTCAGCTGGTCGAAGAGCTATGTACCAAAGGCCTGCGTGTGCGGGTCTTCGATCTCTATCGCCATCGCGAGTTGCCGGCCACAATCGAGTTTATCGCCGGGGACATGACGCGGATCGACGAGGTAACCGCCGCCTGCCGCGGTGTTGCGACGGTGTATCACTACGCCGCCCTGTTGCCGTTTGGTCGATCCCAGCGCGTACCGGACAGCGAGCTTGTGCGGGTGAACGTCGGGGGGACCCACAACATCATCACTGCGTGTCGCACGTGTGGGGTTGCAAGGCTTGTCTACATCAGTTCGACAGGGGCTGTCTTTTCCGGTGCGCCAGTGGTCGCCGGTGACGAGACGATGCCCTATCCCGAGGTCAGCAACGACCAGTATTCGCACACGAAAAAGCTGGCCGAGCAAGCGGTGCTGGCTGCCAATTCCGATGCGCTTCGCACCTGTGCCCTGCGACCCAACGGAATCTGGGGGGCCGGTGAATCCCATCATTTTCCCAAGGCACTGTTGATGGCGCAGTTTGGGATGGCGGGGATGATGTTCGGTTTGGAGGCCCGGACCGATTGGACCCATCGCAAAAACCTTGCGCATGCATCTATTTTGGCGGACGCGGCCTTGATAAGTCGCCCGGAGGTCGTCGGTGGACAGGCCTACTTCATCACCGACGACGATCGTCATCATGTCCAGGAGTTCATGTTGCGAATGATGCGGCCACTGGGATTCGGCTCGGTCCGCCTGCGGTTGCCCGGGTTCGGGATGGTGCTCTCGGCCGCGATGTTCGAGGCGTTCACGTGGGTGACGCGGCCGGTGCTCGATCGACGGCCGTTTTTGGCGTTTGCCGACGTGCGCAAGGTTGTCCAGGACAATCACTTTTCAATCGCGAAGGCGCGGCGCGAGTTGGAGTATCAGCCGCTTGTGTCCACGGCCGACGGCGTGGCCGAGTGTGTCGCACATTTTCGCCAGCAGGGTTACGACGGACATGTCGAAGCCCCCACACTGGGCTGGTGGCTGGCGATCGGTGCCGGGATGTTGTTGCTCACCGCGGTCGTGGCCCTGCCGCACAGCGGGTTTGCCCAATGGATCTACGGGGTGCTCCCCGGGTGGGTGACAACATTGCATATGCAGTGTTTGCTGGCGGCGGCCGTCATCAGCCATGTCGTCCAGGCATTGTGGGTGGCCCAGCTCGCCCAACGCCTGCACATGTCAACGGCGGGGTGGTTCGGGCAGACCCTGGCGCTCGGATTCCCGTCGAGCCAGTTGTTTCACCGACGGATCGCCGCACCGACCTACAGCGCCGTGGCCTGGTCGCTCGGTTCGTTTCTCCTCCCCCTACTGGTGTTGCTCTGGGCGTATGCGGGGGCGACGGAGCAGGTCTATGTGTGAGGAACGTGGGCCAACGGCATCGGCGTTTTGATATCGTCAGGCAGAGGAAACGGCGATGACTTGGAAGCGGTATGAGATCGAGACCTACGAAGTTCGTGTAGTGGCCAGCAATACCAAGGGCTATGAAACGGTGTCGGCGTTTGTCTATCTGACGTGGTCCGGGACGCGCCGGGCGACACTGTGGTTTTATCGCCCGGGGGAGACGGTGCCGGCCAACGTCGAGGTCGAACGCGACAACACCACCGAGTACTACGCCCGCTTCGACGATTCCCAGTTTGCGACGTCGATCGGTCTGCTACGTCACGAACGCCCGGTGTACTTCCAGTGGGAGTCCGAGACATGTGGGGCATTTTTAGGTACGCGCCAGGAGCCAGTTGGGGAACACGAGCGCGAGGATCGCCCCGACGAGGACTGAATTCCGCAGGGTGCTCAAATACGTGAGCCCCGGTGGGAGACGCCGGGGCTCATATCAAGAAGACCGCAATCGGATCGGTCTATTCCGGGTCGGGGAGGAGATTGTGCCGCCTGGCCAATGCCCGTGTGCATGCATCTAGATTGCCTGCGTATACACGAATGTATGGGGTTTCACATTCGCGGGCAATCCGAACCATGGGTGCGTCGATCCGGCTCCCCTGGAACCGGGTGCCGACAATCACCAGCTTGTAGGCCCCGGCTTTGAGTGCCTCGCTGGCAGTTTTGCGCTGATCGTTTTCTTGGCCGTTACACCAGGTCATGGTGAGGCCGAGCGAACGGTTGAGCTTGTCCTTGAGCAGGGGCTCGTCGCGGTGGGAGATGTAGAGGGTGGGCCGCCCGGCAAGGTAGTCGCGGACCTTGGCCGCCAACACGGTGAGCGGCCGCTCCTCGGCCGGTGCGTTGTCCTGGCCGAGCAATCGCGACCATGTGTCCTGCGGACGATACTCGGGATCGAGGAACTTGCGCAGGGGAATCGCCCGTTGTCCAAGGCGACCGGCGAGCCAACGAAGCCGCCCGATCGTGGCACCCCACAGCTCGGGGTCGGTGATGCAGGTCCGGATCCAGCGAAGTCGTTGTACATGCACTGCAAGCCCGACGATGGTCTCCTGGCTGATGTCCTCGGGGTTGCACTGGCGGTGGTGCGGGGGGAAAGCGCTGACGTTGCCGGCAACCCGTTCGACCGCGACCCGGGCGTCTTGCAGCAGGGCGTCGGCGCGGGCGGGATCCTTGCCGATGCTCTCGGAGTCGGCCCAACCGTAGATGTCGAGGGCCGGATCGGAAATGTCGGGGTGAGCGGCCCGGTAGTCGTCGACAAAACGACTGGCGTCGGACCAGGTCGCAAGCGACGGGTGCTCGGAGGTTTCAATTTCCTGCAGCGCACACTCGGGCAGGGCGTTCATCTGCAGCGCCCGGACCGACCCTGGCCACAACGTCTTGCTGAGGTCGGTGAGGACACGGGCGATCCGACGGACACCGGTGGTGACGCGCGACTCGCCGGCGAACATTTCGTCGAAGCTGCGGGTGCGACAGATCCAGGCGACCATCAATCGCTTCTGCAGCCGCGGCGCCATGAGGGCGAGCTCCGGTCTGGCGTCTTCGATTTCGCGAAAGATGTCCTCGAGGGCATCAAAGGCAGCGCCCACGGTCGGCATCGGGACATTGCGCGGTGCCGCCGCGACCGCGAGCTGTCGCGAGACAACCGCGGGTGAGCGCATCGGGGTTGGTTTGACACCGATTGTCTGCGCCGTCGGCAACGGGTGGACGGGGGCACTTCGTGTCGGTGGCGAAAGTTGGGGAATATTTGTCGGGCGTACAGGTGCGAGGTCGCCTTCGGCGAGCTGACCCGAAAGTAAGGTGCGGGCAGCGGCCGAGGGAAACATTTGCGACAGGGCGTCGACGATTGCCGTGGATTCGTCACCACCGCGACCGAGCCAACGCTCCGGTTCGCGCTCGTGCCAAATCAGACATTCGACCCACCCATTGCTACGGAGCGCACATTGATAACCGGCCTCGACGAGTACGTTAGGAAGCCTGCGCTGACTTGTGTCGTTCATGCGTGGATACACGCTAGACGTTTCCGGAATTTCCTGCAATCGGATGCTGCTGCGAAACGCTTTGCCGCGACGGGGTTTGTGGCCCCCTTACCGGACTCGGCGTTCGCGGATCCCGGGGGTCGCGCAGGTGCCGGCGGGACTGTGGCGGCCGTGTCGATCCGAAGGTGGGAGACGGAGGACCGGAGTCGGTATCGCCGCCGCTGGACTCGCAGCGTTGAAGTCTTTAGGATGCCGCTTCCATGGCTGTCAGCGCTTCGACCACGAGTACGCCGTCGCCCGAACTTGTGCGCGAACTCAAGGAATTGATCATCGAGGCCCTCGGGCTCCAAGATTTGCGCCCCGAGGACATCGATCCAGATGCTCCGCTGTTGCAGGAGGGGCTCGGGCTCGACTCGATCGATGTGCTCGAGTTGGCGATGGCGCTCAACAAAAAGTACGGCATCAAGACCGAGGCCGACGATGAACGCAACCGCCAAATCTTCGCCTCGGTCAATCATCTCGCCCACTTCCTGGCTGCCGAAAAGGGCCGTTAGAGCGACCAAAGGACGCCGCGACGCACCAGGCTTCGTCGCTCCCGCGTCCGTAGCTCCGCGACACCCGCGTTTCGAAACGATGTCGGCACAACCTTCGCCGCGAGTACAACGGCAGACGCCAACGTGGGCCAAGGTCACGCTCGCGGTGATCAACAGCATTTTGATCGGTGGTTATCCCGTGTTGGTGTACGTCGGGCTGACGCGCTGGGGTCCGCGTTCGTTGGCGGTGCTACTTGTTGCATGCATCGTCCCAGGCTTGCTCATCCGCCTGTGGACGACCGCCCGCGAGCACCTTTGGCCAGTGTTGAGGATCCCGTTGACGATTCTGGCAACCCTCGCCGTCGGCGCTGCGATCGACGATGCCCGCGTCTTGCTCGTGATGCCGGTGCTGATCAACGCCGTTTTGCTGGCAAATTTCGCCGGGAGCCTGCGCGGTGAAGTCTCGATCGTCGAACGCTTCGCGCGGATCCAGGACCCCGAGTTGCCGCCGGGCGGACCGGCCTACTGCCGCAAGGTGACCTGGGTGTGGTGCGGGTTTTTTGTCATCAACGGGACAGTGGCGGGGGTCCTCGCACTCGCGGCTCCGATCGCGTGGTGGGCCCTGTACACAGGAGCGCTCGCGTACATCCTGATCGGTGTTTTGTTCACAGCAGAATTTATCGTGCGAAAGGCGATCTTTCGCCGGTTTGGGAGTAGTGTGCCAGACCGTATTGTGGCCCGCATACTCGGGGAAACGATCCCGGTGGAGCGGTCGCAGCCGGCCGCAAAGCCTACAGAACCTGTTTCATGACACTCGTTCGACCCTACCGTCTGTTGGAGAACTTCCATCCCAAGGCCTGTGTCGCAGTTGGGGACGGTAAAAGTGTATATGCACCGGAGTTGTGGCGGGACATCCAGGCGGTCGCCCGCGCGTTGCCCGAATGCCCCGGAACCGAGGTCCTGGTGGTGTGTCGCGATCGTTACCTGTTTGCCGTCGCCGTGCTGGCGACCTGGGTGCGTTCGCTGCAGGTTGCATTGCCACCCAATCTCCAGCCGGATGTCGTCGACGCATTCGGCCGGAGGCCCGCGGTTGTCGCGGTGTTGCACGATGGCTTTTGTTTCGCGGATCAGGCTCACGTTCCTGCCAATGCCTGTGATGTGCGCCCATGGCTGTCCGACGATGCGACCGAAACGGGGGAGATGCCCCGCGGGTTGACGATCGCGTCAGATCAATTGCTGGCGACGGTCTACACCTCCGGGTCCACTGGTTCGCATCAGGCCTGCCCCAAGATCGCCCGCCAGTTGATCGGGGAAGCCATGGTGCTGGCCGAGCACTTTCGGGTACTGCCCGGCGACCGTCTGTTGGCGACGGTGCCTCCCCATCACATCTACGGGCTGTTGTTCGGAACCCTGGTGCCGTTGGTGGCCGGCGCGTGCTTTGTCCGCGAGACTCCGTTTCACGCCGAGACGGTTGCGGCCGCGGCCAGACGTCATCGCGCCGATATGTTGGTGAGTGTCCCGGCGCATTTGCGGAGCTTTGTGATGCTCGACCCAGGGCCGTTCGCCCGACTTCGCCGGGTGTTTTCCTCGGGTGCCCCGCTGCCGCGTCGGGTGGCGTCCGAGGTCGCGGCGCGCCACGGGGTCGAAGTCACCGAGGTCTATGGCTCATCCGAAACCGGAGGGATCGCATGGCGGATCCAGCGGGGTGAGGACACTCCGTGGGCACCCCTGCCCGGCGTCCGTGTCGACCGGGATGCCGATGGTTGCCTGCGTGTGGCGTCACCGTTTTTGCCGGTCGACCACCCCGAGTCCATGCGCTGCCTCGATCGGATCGAGTTGGTCGGACGCGACCGGTTTGTGCTGCGGGGGAGGATCGACAACGTGGTCAAAATCGGCAGCAAGCGGATCGCCCTGGCAGAGCTCGAACAGCGCTTGGTCGCTCTTCCCGAAGTTGCGGATGCAGCCATCGCCGCGGTCGAAGTCGGTGGCGCCCGCGGCCAGCAGATCGTCGCTGCCGTCGTCCCTGCCGTCCACATCGAGCAGCCGGCGAGTTGGGTACGGGAGCTCAAACGCAAACTCGCACAATGGTTCGACCCGGTTGTCCTTCCGCGGCAGATCCGCGTGGTCCAGAGCCTGCCGCGCGAAGCCAATGGCAAACTCACTCGGCACCGCCTGCTTAGCCTGTTCGACAACCGCGACCGCTCGGTGACCTCGGAGTTCGCGTTTCACAGCCACACGGTGCAGACCCGCGGTTCAACCGAGGTCCACGAGTACGCGGTGACCGTTCCCCACAACCTCGTCTACTTCAACGGGCATTTCGACGGACATCCCGTGTTGCCGGGCGTGTCGCAAATGATCGGCATGGTGCTGCGCCAGGTCGGCAGCTTTGCCCCCGGATTTGGTGCGCCGCGGAGGTTGCAAAAACTCAAGTTCCGCAGGCAGATTCGCCCCGGCGATGCCCTCACGCTCGAGCTCAAAGTTTTCCGCGGCAACCTCCGGGTCGAGTTCCTCGTCACCCGCGCCGGCGAGCCATGCACCTCAGGGACCGTCGAGTTCAACCCGGCCCGGGGCGCCAATGGCTGACAACACCGGGTTTCGGCCCTGTGTCGTGATCCCGACCTACAACAATCCCGCGACCATCGCCAAAGTCGTCCACCGGGTCCGCGAGTACCTCGAACATGTGATCGTGGTCGACGACGGCAGTGATACGCCCGGGCGTGAGGCAGTGGCCGAGCTCGGGGAGGCACAACTCGCCCACGTCGTTCATCGCCGGCAAAACGGTGGCAAAGGAGCCGCCGTCAAAACCGGGTTTGAGACCGCCGCGAAGTTGGGGTTTACCCACGTGTTGCAGGTCGACGCCGACGGGCAGCACAACCTCGGGGATATCCCAACCTTTCTCCAAGCCGCCGCGGACCAGCCGAAAGCGCTGATCCTCGGTGCGCCGATCTACGACGAAACGGCTCCGCGCTCGCGCCTGATCGGGCGCAAGATCACCCTGTTTTGGACCAACATCGAAACCCACGGCCGCGTGATTCACGACCCGATGTGTGGCTTTCGCGTGTACCCGGTCGACGCGGTGTTGCAGCTTCGCAGGTTGGGCGAGCGCATGGACTTTGACATCGAGATCGCAGTGCGGATGGTCTGGCTCGGCGTTCCAGTCGTCAACCTCCCGACCCAGGTCCGCTACTTGGACGCCGACGAGGGTGGTGTTTCGCACTTCGACATGTTGTGGGACAACGTCCGGATCAGCTGGTTGCACACCCGACTCTCGACCTACGCCATGACGATCTATCCGTTTGTCCGTCTGTTCCGGGCCCTCGGGTTTGGACGACCTCGGCGGGAACATCTGGCGTGAGTGGCGAAGGCAAACCGGACGGGATCAAACTTGCGGACGGGGCTGGGCAACCCGACTGGCGCAACCAACCGGAACGTGGATCGGCGCTCGGGATCCGCCTGACCCTGTGGGCTGCGCGTCTTTGCGGTCGACGGGTGGCCCGCTTGATCCTCGCTATCGTCGCGTTTTACTTCACTATATTCGCCGCCCGAGCCCGCCGGTCGTCGGCCGACTATTTACGCCGCGCAGGTCAGCCCCACGGGTTTTGGGCCAACTACCGCCACATCCGCGACTTCGCCCATGTCGCCCTCGACCGGTTGTACTTCGTCAGTGCAGATGTGGACCGGTTTTCAATGACCCACACGGGGGTCGAGCATCTCGAGCACCTGCGAGACCAGGGCAGGGGGGCCCTCCTGCTCGGCGCACACCTCGGTTCCTTCGAAGCGATGCGGGCACTTGGCCACGACGAGCGGTTTGTCATTAACATCCTGGTCTACTGGAAAAATGCCCGGGTGATCACGCGTTTTTTGGAAGAGGTCGGCAGTGACTTCCGGGCCCGGGTCATCGAGATCAATCCCAAGGATCCCAGTTATATGTTTGCCGTCCGCGACGCGATCGAGCGCGGGGAGTTGGTGGCGGTCTTGGGCGACCGCGTCGCCGACGAGGAAAAGTTTGTCACCGTGCCGTTTTTTGGCGAACCGGCGCGCTTTCCCACCGGGCCCTACCTCCTGGCGGCGGTGTTAAAGTGCCCGATCTACCTCACGTTTGGCCTCTATCACTCGCCGGCGACCTACGACCTCTACTGCGAACCGCTGGCCGATCGAGTCGTCCTTCCCCGCGGGCGGCGCGATGAAGCAGTCGCCGAGTACGCCGCGCAATACGCAAATCGCCTCGAAGCCTACTGTCGCAAGGCCCCTGGCAACTGGTTTAATTTCTTTGATTTTTGGGCCCAACCCGAGCCTTCCCGACTTTCGGCGGCACACAACAGCTGACCTCGTGCCGTCCGCCAGCAAATTCGGTACAAGCGTGAACGCAACGCTCGGCGACTTCGTCGGTGGTCCAACCTTCGAGCGAGTTTCGGATCCGTGGATGCTCCTGTTTCAACTCCTGTGACCCAGCCAGTCGTCATCGGTCCGCGCCCTTTGTGCATTGAGGATGTGATGGCGCTTGTGGCTGGCGCGCCTGCTCAGCTCTCAGATGATCCAGAATTTCGTTCGTTGATCCATCGCGGTGCCGAGCACTTGCGGCGTCAGCTCGCCGGCGGGCGCACGGTCTACGGGGTCACCACCGGCTATGGCGAGTCATGTGAGACCGGCGTTCCTGACAGCCACATCGACGAACTTCCGCTCAACCTCATGCGGTTTCACGGCTGTGGCACTGGCCGCATCCTCGACGACGAGGAATCCGCGGCTGTGGTGGTCGTCCGGCTCGCCGCCCTATGTCGCGGGTTTTCGGGGGTCCGCATCGAGGTTCTCGAGCGCTTGATCGACCTCCTCAACCACCGGATCCTTCCGCGGATCCCGGCCGAAGGATCAGTCGGTGCCAGCGGAGATCTCACCCCGTTGTCCTATGTCGTAGCGACCTTGGTCGGTGCCCGCGAATGCAGTGATCGCGGTGTGATTCGTCCGGCTGCTGAAGCCCTGCGCGAAGCTGGCATCGCGCCATTGAAGTTGTTGCCCAAGGAAAGCCTCGCACTCATGAATGGCACCAGCGTCATGGTTGGGTTGGGCTGCCTCGCCTTTGAGCGCGCCCGTCGGCTCGCCCGTCTGAGCGCCGCACTCACAGCGATGGCCAGCGATGTGATGCAGGGCAACCGGGCACACTTCGACGACCGGATCTTCTTTGCCAAAGCCCATCCCGGGCAGCGGACCTGTGCCCGTTGGATCCGCGAAGATCTCGAAGCCAGTGAACTACCGCCGCTCGACGGCCACCGGCTGCAAGACCGCTATTCGATCCGCTGTGCGCCGCACATCATCGGTGTCTTGCTCGATGCGCTTCCATCGACCCGCCAGGTGCTCGAGACCGAAGTCAACGGCGCCAACGACAATCCTCTGGTCGACCCTGAAACGGGGGACATCCTCCACGGGGGCAACTTCTATGGCGGCCACGCCTGTTTTGTCCTCGACGGATTGAAAACCGCAGTTGCCAACCTCGCGGACCTCATCGACCGCCAGCTCGCGTTACTTTGTAATCCCGCCACCAACAACGGCCTACCCGCGAATCTGGTTGCAAGGACAGGTCCGGAGCGTGCCGCACATCACGGGTTCAAAGCCATGCAGATCAGCGCCTCGGCCCTCACAGCCGAAGCACTGAAGCTGTGCATGCCGGCCTCCGTCTTCAGCCGTAGCACCGAATGCCACAACCAAGACAAAGTCAGCATGGGCACCATCGCCGCGCGCGACTGTCTGCGGATCATCGAGCTGAGCGAAACGGTGGCCATCATCGGGTTGCTCGCCTGCTGCCAGGCCGTCGACATTCGCCGCGGCGAGCGTTGTCACCGGCGGACCGTTGCCCTGCACCGGGCGGTCCGCACCCACGTCGAGGTCAACCTCGGCGACCGGCGAATGGATCGCGACATCGCAACTGCGCTCGCTGTTTACCGCGAAGGTGGTCTGCCGATCGGGGAGATCGACTTCGGATGAGTGCCCCGCCTGAAGCTGTCAGCTGCGAGTTGGAGGTGCCGTTTCACCACGTCGACGTCCTGCGGATTGTCTGGCACGGGCACTACTACAAATACCTCGAAGCCGGACGCACCGCGTTGATGCGCAGCCGCAACCTCGACGTCCCTGAAATCGCCGCCATGGACCTGCGCATGGTCGTGATCGAAAGCAAATGCAGGTACACCTATCCCCTTCGCTACGCCAACCGCGTACAGGTTTCTGCGTGGTTTACCAGCGTTCGTCCGCGAATCACCATCGCCTATCGCCTCTATAACCTCAGCGAACAGCGATGTGCCGCCCGGGCCCAAACCACCCTTGTCACCACCGACGCCAGCGGGCGTCTATTGCTGGAGACGCCCGATGCTCTACTCCAACGCCTCCCTGCTTTTTGCACTGATCACTAGTCTACTCGCCGGCCCCGACGCGGGCACGGGTGTGCATGCATCTAAAAAAGTTGCATTTGCAAATGAAACACCTTCCCACGTGCCACCTCTAGCGTCCGCCAAACAGGCAGATGCAAACCCGTGGACCCTGTCCACGTTACTTGACCGCATGGCCGCGATGAAGGGCTTGTCGGCCAAATTTCACGAAGAAAAGCACATGTCGCTGTTGGCCGTCCCGCTGGTCAACGAGGGCTCCCTGCACTTTGCCCGCGGGGTCGGTCTCGTGCGTCACACGCAGGCCCCAGCAGCGTCGACCGTATTGATCCGCGGCGACAAGCTCAGCGTCGGAACCGGAACCGAACGCCGCGACATCGACCTCGGACAAAATCCGGTTGTGCGCCTGTTTGTCGACAGCATCCTCAAGATTTACGCCGGCGACCGACCTGCCCTTGAGCGCATGTACACCATGCAATTCACCCCCGGCGAAGCCGATCAGTGGGCCATGACCCTCGTTCCCAAACTCGCGCCGATGGACAAGATCATCGCCCGCGTCGAGCTCAAAGGCCACGGCCTCGCGCTGACGACGATGAACATCGTCGAACACAGTGGAGACGAGACCGTCACCCGATTCTCCGAGGTCCAGCTCGACCGCACCTTCAGCGAGGCCGAGGTCGCGCAGCTGTTTCGCCTACCGGGGTGAGTGGAGCTTGTCGGCAGGCGAAGGTTGCCGTCGTTGCAAGTGGATGCGACGATCGATTTGGTACCGAATCAGTGTATGAGCAAGCACTTGAGGCGACGGGCGTCCGAGAGCACTTGAGCTTGGGTTCCCATCTGCCCGGCGACGTGCTAGATCGGCCGCGTGGGTGCCCAGACCCAGACACGGCGGTTCATCGCTCCGGTCCTCACACTGGTAGCGATCGTCGTCATGATCGTCATCTGCGTGCAGCGGTTTGCGATCTCCACCGACATCACCCAGTTTCTCGCCGACCAGCGCGACGCCCAGCTGACCGACATCTCGCGGCGTGTCACCGCATCCGAACTTACACGGACAATCATTTTACGGATCGGTGGTGGTGAGCCTGCGCAAAACGTCGCTGCTGCTGACGAGCTCGCCGAGGCGCTGCGGGGCCACCCCGAAGTTGCCTGGTTGCGAAACGGAGTCGAATCGGGGCAGGAACAGGCATTTTCGCAGCTCTATGGCCAGCGTGCGGCCTACTTTTTGGCACCGACACGCGAGCAGACCGCTCACAAGCTCTCGCCCGAGGGGCTGGCAGAGGCTGCCGACGATTTGCGTCATCAGCTCTCCCTACCGACCGCACCATTGCTTAAGCAAATGATCCCGCGCGATCCATTGCTCGCGTTTCCTGCTCTCCTCGACCGCTTGCAGCGCGCCCGCGAAGGCGGCCTCGACGTCCTCGACGACCGGTTTGTCAGCACCGACGGTCATGCCCTCATATTTCTCGCCTCCGTCCATCCCCCGTTTGAGGGCCAGTTCCAGGCCCCGTTGCAGGATGCAATTCAACATGCATTTACAACATTAAATCAAGCCTACGGTGGCCAGTTGACCCTCGAGCAAAGTGGGGTCGGGCGCTTTGCCCTGTCTGCCGAGCGGACGATCCGGGCCGATATCACGCGAATCTCCGTGATCTCGACCCTCGGATTGGTCCTCCTGTTTCTCATTGTGTTTCGCTCGTTGCGGCTGGTTGTGCTCGTGCTTGTACCGATCTCGATCGGTGTACTTTCGGCAACCACCTGTGGACTGTTGATGTTTGGCCAGCTCCACGGACTGACCTTGGCCTTTGGTGCGGCTCTCATCGGCGTTGGTATCGACTACGCGATCCACCTGTTCAATCACCACATGCTCCGGCCCGACGAGAAGGGTGCATTTGCAACTGTTCGTCGGATCTGGCCGGGTCTCCTACTCGGGGCCACGACCACAGTTGCCGGGTTTGTCGGGCTCGCGTGGACGACCTTTCCCGGCCTGCGTGAGATCGCCGTGTTTGCGGGGGTTGGTGTGCTTGCGGCTGTGTGGGCGACCCGCGTCGTTTTGCCGCCACTGATGCCCCAGCGGCCAAATCCCGGGCGAGTACACCGGGCGGCTGCTGCCCTCGCCAGCCGCTTGTTCGACGCGCTCATGCGCATGCGTCGGGGCCTTGTGGTCGTGCCTTTGGCGGCAATTGTTGTGTGTGCAATTGGCTTGCCCAGGCTCAACTGGGTCGATGACATCAAAGCACTCAACCGCCTCGACCCCGAGCTTTTGGCCGAGGATGAGCGGGTGCGGGCGGACGTCTCGCGCATGGACGCCGGTCGGTTTGTCATCGCCCTCGCCGACACCGAAGCCCGTGCCCTCGAGGCCAACGATGCAGTCGCCCATGTACTTGAAGGACAGGTTGCATCGGGCAGTCTCGAAAGCTTCCGCTCGTTACATACATTTTTGTGGTCCCCGAGTCTCCAACAGCACAACCTCGAATCGCTGCGGGCCCCGGGAATCGCTGAAAAGTTTGAACATGCAATCACACAGGCGGGCTTTCGACCCCAGGCATTTGCTGGTGAAGGTGGGTTTTTACGCCTGGTACGCGGCGAGTTCGACCCGCCGCCGCCGCTGACCTTTGACGATTTGCAAAACTCGCCACTCGCCCCACTGGTCCGGTCTTTTCGCCTCGATCTCGAGGGCCAGATCGCAGTCGTCACGTTTGTTCGCGGGGTCGCGGACGGCCCGGCGTTGACCAAGGCATTGGCGACGATCGAAGGTGCCTACTACTTCGACCACGGCGCGACCATGGAGGCCGCGTATCGCCGCTACCGCAAGCGTTCGCTCGAACTCATCGCGATTGGCCTGCTCGCCGTCTTGGCCCTCGTACTCGCGCGTTATCGCCGGATCCGTCCGGCGATTTCAGCCTATGTACCTGCATGTATCGCAGCGGCGACCACCCTGGCAATTCTCGGGCTCTTCGGGGGGCCGGTACACATCCTCCACATCGTCAGTCTGTTACTCGTGCTCAGCATGGGGGTCGACTATGGTGTGTTCCTCACCGAGGCGTCCATCTCCGGGGAGGGCGAGACCCATCGTCGAGAAACCGCCGCAGCCCTCCTAAGTATTGTATTTGCATGTATCTCGACAGTACTCGCCTTCGGCCTGTTGGGAATGTCGCGCTATCCGGCCCTTGAAGCCATCGGGACCACCGTCGGCCTCGGGGTGATGTTGAGTCTATTGTGTGCACCCATCAGCCTTGTGCTTGCCCGTGGAGGTCGGTCGTGAGCCAACATGAGTTTCAGCAGCGCATGAACGCCATGTCGGCTGGCCCGGGCGACACACGCATGTTCATGAAAGCCCAAGCCCCTCACCAAGTTGTCGGCCTGCCACGTGTTGCTCGACAGATCGAGACGCACCAAACGCCGCGCAACAATGGCGGATTGCCGGCGCGTGGGGAACCCTCGGCACGCAGTTTGGCCAACCGTTTTGGACAGATTGTTTGTCTCGCCGCGAGTCTTTGTGCCTGCCAATCTTCCCCGAAGGGTGAGGTTTCGGGAAATACCCAACAGCCCAACCCGCCCGCGCTGAGCGAAGATGCCTACCCCGGACAGTTGCGCCCGATGTCCGAGGTCCCGCACAATTTTGTCCTCCGCCAACAGCTCACAGGCAGTGCCCGTGGCCATCAATTTCGCGGTGAGACGGTGCTACAAAAGCAGGGGGACACACTCACGTTGATCGGCCTGAGCCCCTTTGGATCCCGTGCATTTACACTGATTCAACGCGGGGACACGGTCGAGTACACCGAACATATGCCGCAGCCCCTGCCGTTTCCCGCTCGGTTTATGTTGATCGATATCCACCGGACGCTGTTTGTCGGTCTGCTTGGTCCCCGCGAAGATGGTCGCCACACCGAGGTCGTCGGCGACGAGCAGATTTCCGAGGAGTGGGCGGGAGGCCGCCTCCAGATGCGTTCGTTTTCCCGCGTCGATGGTCACCCCGCCGGGACGATTGTCATCCGCTATCAAGGGGGGTATCGCCCCGGTGAGGCGCCGCAAAAAGTCACGCTCGACAATTCGTGGTTCGGCTACCAGCTCGAGGTCGAGACGCTGATGTACCAGGCGATCTAGGTCTTGAGTGACCGAGATATAATTTGTATAGACATGATTTTGATCTGTGTCGTTTCGGTACTTACCCGCGATCGACGTCGACCGTTTGGTGAGTGCCGACGCGCACGATGAGCTCGACAATGCGTGAATCCGAGATTGTTTCGCTTGTAATTGCACATGAATACGCCCGGGCTTGACCCTCCCGCTGCGAACCGGGACACTGCACTCGTGGCGCGCAAGCATGCGTTGAGTGAGCAATCCAAGCGGTGTCTCCACGATGCCGTCGCCGACGTCGAGTCGCGCTCGTCGGCCGAAGTCGTGGTGACCGTACGAGCAAGGGCAGGTTTTTATGGACATGTCTACCTCGCCAGTGGAGCCGTGTGCGCCTATCTCATGTTGTTGGTCATGTTGTTTGCGCCGCCCGTGTTTGAGCTGCACTGGTTCGCCCTCCTCGAGTTGGCTGCGTTTGTCGGAGGGGCCTCGTTGATGGCATCGAGGCCCGGTTTGTCGGTTCGCTTGGTTTCAAAGGCGACGTACGAGCAGCGACTGGTCCAGGCCGCGCGTGCGGTGTTTTACGAACTCGGGGTGTCGGCGACACGCAAGCGCAGTGGCGTGCTTGTGTATTATGCGTCGCACGAACGGCGCGTGGTCGTCATCGCTGATATTGGTGTGCTTGCAACGATTCCGCAGGACATGTGGCAAGCAGCCGTCGACAGCCTCCAAGGGCTTGTCCTTCCGCGGTTGCTCGACGAACCGGCGAGTGAGCGACTGGCAACCGCGATCCGTGCATTTGGCGATATGCTGGCGGTCCATCTTCCGCGTGAACCCGACGATATCGATGAATTGGTGAATGTCGCATGAACGTGCGTCGCTTGATCCAGATCATTGCTTGTACATGGGCTCTCGGGGTCTGTGTCGCTCCGTGTGTCGATGCCGAGGCGCGCCCCGGCGGCGGACATTCCTACTCCAGTTCGCGGTCGAGTTCGTCCCCGTCGTACTCGTCGTCGCGGTCGTCGTCGTCGCGGTCGTACTCCAGCTCCTCGAGTTCCTACTCCGGCTCCGGGAGCTCAGGTTCTGGCGACCTGACCGGGTTTGAGTTTATCCTCGTCCTCGTGTGGCTCGGGATCTCGGGCCTGTATTACTTGCTCAAGCAACAATCGGATTGGTCGTCGGGCGACGTCGACCACGTGACCTATGGGACCCCCAATCGGGTGTGGGAACCATTGCCAAAAGTTCCGCGTAAAGATGTGTTTGCAACTCTACGTCGGCGCGACCCCAACTTCTCGAGCATCATCTTGGGCGACTTTGTCTACGAGCTCTACACCCGAAGCCTCGAAGCGCGGGGCTCGAGTGAGCAACTAGAGCAGCTCTCCGCCTATCTCAGCCCGCAGGTTCGCAACGAGCTCCATCACCGCGGTGATCGACGTCCGGAGGGGGTTGAGGGGGTCGTCATTGGTTCTGTGCATCATCAAAAGCTTCAGTCGGCCAATGGGTACGACTATCTGACCGTCGCGTTTGAGTCGAATTACAGTGAAGTATTTGCCGGCAAACAGCCTGGAACACAGCCCTACAAAATCGGGTTTTACGCGCGCGAGCGATGGGTCTTGGTACGCAAGCAAGGAGTGATGAGTCGGGCGCCGGCAGTCGCACGGGCGCTCAATTGTCCGAGTTGCGGAGCGCCCGTGGCCGAGAGCCAACACGACCGCTGCGAGTACTGCGGCGTCACCCACGGGAGTGCGGATTTCGATTGGCTCGTACAAAAGATCGTCGTCGAAACCGAGGAGACCCGGGGTCCGACTCTCACGGGATATGCCCCCGAGGTCGGAACCCGTGATCGTACAATTATCGACAGTGACCGCGCGAAGGCTTTGAAGGCGCTACAAACCCGTGATCCAGAGTTCTCGCTCAATGCCCTCACCACCCGTGTTCGCCTGATCTACGAGCAGCTCAACGCCGCATGGACCAGCTTGCAGTGGGACGATGCAAGGCCCTATCTCAGCGACCGGTTGTGGTTTTCGATGCGCTACTGGATTCACGCCTACCGCGACCAAGGCCTACAAAATCTGATGCTCAACGCCAAGACGGGGATCATCGAAACCGTCAAGGTCGAGGGGGACCCGTTTTACGATTCTGTGGTCGTCCGTGTATTTGCAACTGCGATTGATCAGACGATTCACCTCGAGTCCGGGACCGTTGTCGGCGGGAGTGAGCAGCCGCGTACGTACAGCGAATACTGGACGCTGATCCGCTCCAAGCCCGAAAAGCAGGCGGCGTTTGTCGGCAAGAACTGTCCGAGCTGCGGCGCCGCGTTACAGATCAATCTGGCTGGAAACTGCGACCACTGCGGGGTCAAAGTGACGGGCGGACATTTCGATTGGGTGCTCAGTACAATCGAGCAGGACGAGTCCTACACCGGGTAGGCAGGTCGAAGGACACGGCTAGTGTTCTTCGGTACGCATGTCGCGGGCGAGGTCGAGATAAAACTGCTTGTGCGAAAAGTCGAGGTCGGTCACGCCGAGCACTTGGCCCACCTCGTCGATATGGTCTGCGACCATGAGCCCGCGAAAGTCACCCCATTTGGCGCTCTCGAGCGGCACCAACCCATCGTTTTTTCCCCGCACAGGTTTAAGGATTTCGTAACCGATCAGGATCAACGGGTCGACCAAATCGTCGCACTCGTTGCCCGGGACCAAGAAGTCCTCAACGGCACAGGTATCGCCGGTATAGCTGATGTAGGTCACCCGCGGGTCGTCGGGGTTTTCCGGGTTGAACACGTTTTGCATGTACTCCTCGCTGAGCGAGTAGAACGAGGCTTCCGCGTCCGACTGGGCTTGGGCCGTGACGGCTCCGAGGAAGTTAAACAGAAAAAACAGGGCTTCGTCGACGCCTCCCGGTACCAGTCCGAGGGCGAGATCGGTGATATAGGTCCCTTGGTGGGGGCTGCCGATGGTAATCAATGCAGATACACGATTTCCGTAGCCGTGGGTGCTGACCACCGCGCGCGAGTCGATACCGCCTTGACTGTGGCCGATCAGGTTGACCTTGCGCGCACGCCAACCCGCGAGTGTGTCGTCGATCTGTTGGGCCAGTTGTTCCGAGCGCACGATCGATGAGTTGTACGGGTCAACCTGGCTGACGTACACCGGATAGCCCCGGTCGCCGAGGTACCCGGGGACCTGAAAGAAGTACTCGAGCGGCCCGATGTTGTCCCAACCGGTCCAGCCGTGGGCGAGCACGATCGGAAACCGGGTGGTCTCCTCTTCGCAATTTTCGATGCACCGAACGTCGAGGTTGTAGTCCGCGGGGATTTCGGGGTCGTCGCTGCGGACATAGATCGAGTATTCGCCCGAGCGGGCCGACGTAAACGCGATCGTGGTGGATTCGCCAGAGCCGGCGAGAAACGGATCCACGAGGCTCGCTTCGAAGATGTCCTGGGGGCCATCTTCTTGAGCGATGTCCGGGTAGGTCACCGCCGCCTCGACCATGATTCCTTCCCCCGAAGGTCCAGTGATGGTGACCTCGAGCACGACATCCTCGGCGGCCGCGATGTAGTGTCGATCCTCGCCACAGCGAGCGATTGTGTATGTTTCGGTGACCTGTCCCAGAGGCAAGAAACCCCGGTCGCTGATTTCGGGATCGAGCGGGTCACAGGCGAGATGCCCGGATGTGGTTCCGCTGTCGGTGTCGGACCCGGAGGTCTCGGGATCTTCGGTTTCGCTCTCACCCACGGTCTGGCTACCGCTGTTGTCGGTCGAACCCGATGTCTCGTGTGTCTCGTCCGTCGTGGCATCGGTCTCGCTGCCTTCCGCACTGTCGGATGCACTCGCGGTCGACGTCGTATCGTCACCGCAGGCGAGGCAAAGCCCGGCAACGGTGGTCAACATCAGGGAGCGGAGGTCGACTGCGCGAAACATCGCGGGCATCTTACTCATGTGGTCGCCACAACTCCATCGCACGACTTTTTGTGGCGCCTGCGTGAGGGAAACGTTCGAGCGTCAAGGGTTGCGTGCATTTACAAGCCCCGAACGCACCCCGGAGGTCGGGGCCGGTGGATTGTAACTGCACGCAATCTCGAAACGAGAGCGTGAGCCACCGCGCTATCGTGTGACTCGTTTCCGCAATTAGGGACGGTTCGGCGGATCCGGCCACAACCGATGGACGCCTTGCGCGTGTCGCCTCGCACAAACGACTTCGCCCTGGCCTATGAAACACGGTTGTGCGCGGATCTTTGGCTGTTGTGGGCGACCTGGGAAACTCGAGGCCGGTAAAAGTCGGCAGGCATTTGTCGGCGCGATCGGGTAAACCAGCGTTACGTATGTCCGAAACGCCACAATCCTCCGTCTCGTCGACGCCCGTCGGCAAGCTCTACTCCGACGCGCGGGCTGCTCTTGGCGATCTTGCCGATGGGGCATCGATCGCTGTCGGTGGATTTGGTCTGTGTGGCAACCCAGAGGCCTGTATCGAAGCAATCGCGGCGAGTCGGGTACGCGACCTGACGATCATCTCCAACAATTGTGGCAACCAAGGGCGGGGGTTGGCGATCTTGCTTAGGCAACGACAGGTCGGGAAGGTCATCTGCAGTTTTGTCGGTGGGAACCCCGATTTGGAACAGCAGATGCTCGCCGGTGAAGTCGAGGTACAGCTCAATCCCCAGGGGACGCTGGCCGAACGTCTGCGCGCCGGTGGAGCGGGAATCGAAGCGTTTTTCACCCCCACGGGTGCGGGAACGGTGGTGGCCGAGGGCAAAGAGGTTCGCGAGTTTAGCGGCAAGCCGTGTGTGCTCGAGACAGCCCTCAAACCCGACTACGCGATCGTGCGTGCGGCGGTCGGCGACCGGGCTGGCAACCTGCGGTTTTATCGGACAGCTCGAAATTTCAATCCGATCGCGGCGATGGCCGGGCGGGTCACCATCGCTGAAGTCGATCGTTTGGTCGACGTCGGTGAGCTCGATCCCGACGATGTCCATTTGCCCGGGATCTTCGTCCAAAGAATTGTGCATGTGCAAGATCATGTTAATTTCATCGAATACCGGACGACTCGAGAACGCGAGGAGTCGGCCTCGTGAGTGGGGATGAGCCCCAAACACCCACGCGGGATCTCGCCCTGACATTCGCGGGCGGTGGGAACCGGTGTTTCTATCAAATCGGTTTTTGGCAGCAGTTTGCCGACAAGCTCGCCCCCCGCCTCGCGGCCGTCGCTGGAGTGAGTGCAGGTGCATGTATGCAGGCACTTTGGATCGCCGGTCGGCTGCGGGAGTGCGAGATTTTCTTTCGTGGCCGCCGCGGGGGCGTCCATCGCAACCTCGACTGGACCGCACTGTTGCGTAGGGATTCGCTTGCGCCACACGAAAGTGTGTACCGCGACACGTTGATGTTTGCCTGCGAAGACGGGGGCTTTGAAAAGATTCGCGCCTGTCCGTTTCCGATCTACGTACTCGCAGCGGCGATCCCCAAGCGCCTGCCTCCGCGGGTCGGCACACTCGTCGGCTACGGTGCCTACCTGTTGGAGAAGCGACTCAAACCCGGGATGATTCACCCGAGCCTCGGCCGGCGGTTGGGCTTTCGTCCGTGGATCCGCGATGCCCGGGAGTGCGAGTCTCCGGACGAGCTCGTCGACCTCATCTTGGCCTCGTCGGCGACCCCACCGTTTACGCCGCTCGGACGCTTGCAGGGTCGACACCTGATCGACGGCGGGCTTGTGGACAATGTACCTGCATTTGTTCCCGAGCAGGTCGCAAGTGTGCGTCGCAATATCGTGGTCATGACGCGGCCCTATCCACAGGAGGTCCTCGGTGCCAAAGGACAGCGATTTTATGTCGCTCCACCCTACATGCCGCCAGCCTCGGTGTGGGACTATCGCCGCAACGCCCCGGTGGAACATGCCCTAGAGCTCGGTCGGGCCGAGGCTCATGCGCTGGCCGAAGAGTTGTTGGCGTTTGTCGGCGAGGGTAGCTCGTTGCCCTGAAACGCATGTGTCGCTACTCGACGGTCTGTTTGGCGAGGTCCCGAACCGCTTGGGCGCGGGCGAGAGAACACACCAGCACTCGCGTACCGGCGACGATCACCGCGGTATCTCTGACGCCCAAAACAGCGACTTCTGGCCCATCGCTGAACACGAGGCACCCGTCCGTCTCGCGCACGCGCACCCTCGCCGAAGCCGGGGCGAGCACTGCATTTTGCTGGGGATCCTTCGGTGTATGCTCATACACCGAGTCCCAGGCGCCGAGGTCACTCCAATCGACATCGACCGGGAGGACGCAAAATTGATCGAGTTTCTCCATCACCGCGATATCAAAGGGAACCGCAGGAAGTTGGCTGTAGACCTGTGCCAGCGCCGTTTCTGGGCCTAAAAAAAGTGTATCAGCAACTCCGGAAAGAGGTTGCCAGGTCTTGGGTGCGTGGCGGGAGAACGCCAGGGTCAGGCAGCTGAAGGAGGCGACGAACAGGCCGGCGTTCCACACATATTGCCCGCTGTCGAGAAACTCCCGTGCCCGTCGGGCATCCGGTTTTTCGACAAACCGCAGGCCGGGAAAGATCGCATCGCCGGCCTTGACCGGGTCGGCTCCGCGTTCGATATAGCCGTAGCCCGTCGCCGGGTGGTCGGGCAAAATGCCGAGAGTTACAATTGTACGTGCACGAAATGCATGGCGCGAAGCAGCCTGGAGTGCCTGAAGAAATGCGCCCGGTCGACCGATCCGATGGTCCGCCGGCAGGATGGTCAAAACCATTCGCTCGATGTCGAGTTTGTTGAGGCCTTTTTGCTTGAAAAATTCTTGTAAGTACAATAAGGAAAGGGCGATGCAGGCGGCGGTATTGCGCCCTTCGGGCTCCTGGATGATTTGCTCGTCGGCGAGCATTGGCAGGACGCGGGCGATCTGGTCGCGCTGCGTGGCTGCGGTCACAACAAAGATGTTGTCGGCGGTGGTCAATCCGAGTGCGCGGTCAAATGTTTGCTCGAGCAACGAACGAGGTGCCCCGTGGATCAGTGGCAGCAAATGTTTGGGACGCTGGGGCGTCGAAGCTGGCCACAGCCGCGTCCCGGCGCCACCGGCCATGATGAGGACCAACACCTGGGGCTGTTCGAGCATGTCCGGCATCCTAGCAGGCCGTGGATCTCTCGGCGGCTTTGCGATGGTCCCCCCGGCTGAAGGGGTCTCGCTTGTCGATCCTGTCAAGGTTGGGTTTGCGCGAATGTTGCTCGCGGCGCGACGCAGTCAGTGACCGGATAACAGCGCTGCCGTTCCGACCACCAGCAAATAGGGGACAAACGGCAGCAATCCCACACGCACGAGGACGGCGATGAGCAGCTTGAGCGAGGCGAGTCCGATGACAAAGCTGACCACGAAGCCGGTGACAAACGGCGTGACGTCCACCGTGGAAGGTGTCGTTTGGGACAGGATGGCAATGACTTCCTTGAACGAGGCACCGAGGATGGCCGGGATGCTCAGGAGAAACGAAAATTTCGCAGCCTGTTCGCGCGAGTGTCCGAGGGCGAGTGCGGCCGCGATTGTCGAGCCGCTGCGGGAAACTCCAGGGAATGTAGCGATCAGTTGAAATACACCGATCACCAACGCCCGCAGCGGGCTCGGGGCTGTGTCGTCGTGCGTTCGTTGACTGCGGCGGTGACTAAATAGCAAGAGGATGGCGGTGAAGAGCAATGCACCACCGATCGCCTGCGGGTTGCGCTCGCCCGCGATGATGAAGGCCTCCAACCACGGGGTGAGGGCGAGTGCAAGGGGAGCCGTGGCGATCACGAGCGCGAGGAGCAGGGATCGGGCAGGGCCGCCGTGCTGCCGATCTGTAAATGTGCATACAAGTTGTTTGAGGTCGCTGCTGTAGTAGACCAGCACTGCGAGCAGCGTGCCTGCGTGGACCGTGATGTTAAACGGATGGCCCGCGGCTTCGGCATCGACTCCGAGCCATAGCTGCATCAGGCTCAAGTGGCCCGAAGATGAAATCGGCAGAAACTCGGCGACACCCTGCAACGCTCCGAGGAGGGCTGCGAACAGATGGGTGAGTTCACCCGGTGCGGCCGAGAGCACGAGCACCGTGCCTACCTAACAGAGACCGCGCTCGATCAAAATTTCGTGACGACACGCAGGGTTTGGTCGGTGATTCGGTACCTACGGGCTCGACGGGCAGTCACTTTGCAAAAAAATCGGTGGGTGCCCTTGACCCTGACGTCGCGTGAGGGCCTAGCCTGTCTGCGTGCCACATCGAAGCTACCGCGTCCGTGAAGTCGCCCAACTCACCGGGTTGACGGTTCGGACCCTACATCACTACGACGCCATCGGCTTGGTTTCGCCGCCGCGGACAGCATCGGGTTATCGCACCTACGGCGAAGACGACCTCCTGCGATTGCAACAGGTCCTCGTCTACCGCGAGCTCGGGCTTGCACTCGAGCAGATCAAGACGATCGTCCATGACCCGACGTTTGATCGCAGGGCGGCATTGCTCGACCAGCGAATGCAACTTCAGGCGCGTGTGGATGGGGCAACGTCGATGATTCGGGCGATCGATGCCGCACTCGAAACGATGAAAGGAGATCGTGAGATGAATGCAAAGCAATTGTTCGACGGCTTTGATCCGAGCAAGTACGAGGATGAAACAAGGGCCAGGTGGGGCCAAACCGACGCCTACAAGGAGTCTGCGCGGCGAACGAAGGCCTACACCCGCGAGGATTGGCAGCGGATCAATCGGGAGAGAGACACAACCCTGCGCAAGCTCGCCGACTTGCTCGCCGCGGGCAAGTCCCCGACGGATCCTGCCGCAGTCGAGCTCGCCGAGGCCCACCGCCTTCACATCGATCGCTATTACTACCCGTGTAGCCACGACATGCACGCCAAGTTGGCGCAGATGTACACCGGCGATCCGCGGTTTGAGGCCAATCTCAATCGCTTCGGCGAGGGTGTTGCGGCATTTTTAGCCGCTGCCATTCGGGCCAATGGCACGCAGCCCGTGTAGCTTATATGGTGTAGATACATGCATACCCGGGAGTGATGTCGTTTCTTGGTATATCGATGCCGGGTGCTTCCCGGTCCGCAATGGGACGCGTCATCGCGCAAACTTGCCCAGTGCTTGACCGGGGAGTTGGTCTTTTTTTGCGAGCCGACCCCTGTGGACCACAGGTGCGGGGGCTAGTAGACCCACTTTGTCGCTGCCGTCGCAGCGGGAATGTTCGTGGTTTGCGGGGTCTGCGTGTCGCATCGATGGTTGCAAATACGCGGAACCATTGGACGCGCCCGACTCGATCTCCCGCGGACCCGGATTCCAGTGCATTTACAAATGGCGTACAGATCGGGCGAGAAGTCGGGCTAGACCCGGCAGCCCTGTACGGGCACGGTATGGGTCGCATGGCCACGCCCCGCGAACGTCCCACAGACTCGGAGCAGCACAGCTCCGGTCTCGTGTGGTTTCGCGAAGCCTTTTTTGACCAGGGCATGCCCGACGATCCGGATGGTGCCGATCGCCTGGCCCAGAGCATGGTCAAGCAGCGGTTGTTGGGTGACTCCGACACCACCCAAGTCGGTCGCTTTGTCGTCCTCGACAAGCTCGGTGAGGGGGGAATGGGGGTGGTGTATTCGGCCTACGACAAGGAGCTCGATCGCAAGGTCGCAGTCAAGTTGTTGCGCCGGACTGACGCGGGTGAAGACGGGCATCGCCGGATGCAGCGCGAAGCCCAGGCGATGGCGCGTCTGTCCCATCCCAATGTCGTGCAGGTCTACGAGGTCGGATTTTACGAGGGCCAGCTGTTTGTGGTGATGGAGTTTGTCGAGGGCCAGACCCTGCGTACCTGGTGTCGGGCCAAACAGTGGCGCTGGCAAGAGGTTGTCCGGGTGTTCTCGGAGGCTGGTCGGGGGCTGGCCGCGGCCCATGCAGCTGGTTTGGTCCACCGCGACTTCAAGCCGGAGAATGTATTGATCGGTGACGACGGTCGGGTCCGGGTCCTCGATTTCGGCCTCGCCCGGGCCCACGAACTCGAGGATGAATCCGAGCCAGAAACCCGTCCGCTCGCGCTTTCGGCCGTTCATACAAGTGCACCTACAAGTTCGAGTGCGTCGGCTAGTTCGAGTGCACTCGCCGATCGCCTGACCCTCAGCGGCACTGTCCTGGGGACACCGGCCTATATGTCCCCCGAGCAACATATGCGTCAGCCGGCGGATGCCCGCAGCGACCAGTTTAGTTTTTGTGTTGCGCTGTACGAAGGTCTCGCCGGCGAGCGTCCGTTCGACGAGGACAACCGGGCGGTGCTGGCATTTGCCAAGCAGACCGGCCAGGTACGCGAGTGGCCGCGCGAGCGCACCAAGGTTCCCAAGTGGTTGCGCCGGGCCATCGCCCGCGGGTTGTTGCCCCATCCGGTCGAGCGCTGGCCGTCGATGACAGCGCTACTCGCCGAACTCGACCGCGCGCGCTCCCGCCTGCGTCGCCGATCCTTTGTCGCGATTGCGGTGATCATTGCGGTGGTCGCAGCTGCCGGGTATGGGGCCGTGAGTTCGTGGGCGGCTGCGTCAGAAATCTGCATGGGCAGCGAGGTCGAGCGCTCGCGGATGTGGAGCCCCATCCGCCAGGGACGCGTGCGGATGGCGATGTTGCAGGCCGACCCCGAGGTTGCCCAAGAGGCCTGGCCCAAGGTTTCGTCAGGTGTGCAGACCTACGCCGAGCAATGGGCCGCGGTTCACCTCGAAGCCTGCGAGGCGACCCATGTTCACCGCGAGCAGTCGCGCCACCTCTACAACTTGCAACTACAATGTCTCGACCGACGCCGCGGTCAACTCGATGCTCTGTTGGATGTGTTGGCCGAAGCCGAGACCAAAATGGTCGCACAGGCGACCGAGGCCGTCGCCACCCTCGCCCCCGTTTCGGATTGCGCCGACCAGAAGCGGTTGCAGGCGAGCTCGGCCCGGTTGCTGCCCCCCGAAGATCCCGAGGTACTCGCGGTCGTCGACGAGTTGCAAGATGCACTCGTTTGGGTCGAAACACTTGGAAATTTTGGCCGCAAGGACGAGGCTCGCCGCGAGCTCGAACAGGTCCTCGTGAAGGCGCGAGAGGCCGGATACCGGCCGCTGTTGGCCGAAGCCGAGTACAAGCGCGGCGAGCTCGAGATGAAACTGGGCGAGGACATGGTGGCCGCCGAACGGGCTCTGATCGAAGCCCTGTGGACCGCCGAAGAGGTCCGCCACGACCGGATCTCTGCCCTTGCGATGGCCAGCTATTTGCGCCTCGTTGGGATCGAACAGGGACGCCGCGATCAGGCGATGCGTCACGTCCGTCACGCCGAGGCGATTTTGCGGCGCAGCGACCTGGCCGAAGGAGCACATAAAGAGCTCCTCGCAAGCCTCTCGAACCTGTTGTATGTCGACGAGACGACCGCAGATGCCGACAGTGTGCAGGAGGAATTTGAACGTGCATATTCATGGGAAAAGGTCCGCTCGTCCGACCAGTTGAGCCTGACGAGCTCGTTGCGCAGCTTGGGTGAAGAGTTGGAGCGCGAGGGGGAGTTGGAAAAGGCCGTCGAGCACTACACCCGCGCCCTTGAAGTCGCCCGCGGACAGGCCGGGGAAGGTTCCCCCGATGTCGCCGAGTTGCTGTCGCATTTGGGCGGTGTGTACTACGAGCTGGGTCAGTCGCGTCTGGCCGCGAAGACATATATGCAGGCACAACAGATTTACCGCGACAAGCTCGACGAACACGACCCGCGGCGGATACGGGTTGCGTTCCGACTCGCCGAAGTGGCCATGATACGGGGGGAGTTTCGCAGGGCGGCGACCTACCTGGTGCGTACACGTCGAAACGTCCCCGAAGGCCTGCTGTCCGCCGAAGAGCGGATTTTGCAGGGAGAGTTGCACCGCCGACGCGGGAAGCTCAAAAAGGCCCAGCAATTCTACGAAGCCGGCTTGCAGCAACTCCCCGAACCCGCCGAGGATGCGGGCGCGGATGGTGACGAAGACCTCGCCACGACCTGGTTATATGTACGTGCACAGACTGGGTTGGGCGAAGTTAACTCCTTGCGGGGTTCGCATACGCGGGGGGTCGAAGCACTCAAGCGGGCCCTGGTCATTGGTGAAAAACACGAGGATGATGCCCCCCGCGGATGGATGGCCCGGGTTCACTTCAGCCTCGCACGCGCGCTGTGGGCCAAGGCCGGAAACGACGGTGATGACGAGTCGCGGTTTGTCGCCCTCGGCAACGCAAGGGCTGCACTTCGTGACTACCGCGACCTGCGTGGGCGCTACCTCGTCGAACAGGCCGAGGTCGAGGCGTGGTTACAAGCACGGGCGGAGTAACGGTTGTGCAACTCGGCGACATCGGAGGAACCCCTCCTGTCTGCCCGAGAGATGTCCTCACGGCCAGACACGATGGCACAGCAGGTCGTACGGCCCGCGTCTTATTGCCGGCAGGTTGCGTCGCCAGTCTACGGTTGTCCGGGCAACACGCCACGCATCCCCGCGGCCTCGACGAACTTGCGAAGTTGCTGACGGGCGCGTCGCAGCTTGGTCCGCACCGTGCCCTCGGGAATGCTGAGGATCTCCGATAGCTCGCGAGCGGTCACGCCTTCCCAGTAATACAGCTCGAGTGCAATTTGCATGTCGATCGGGAGGCGACACATTGCCGCTTGCAGGATTTGCTCGCGTTCGTTGCGGACCATGACGCTGGTTGGTGAGTGTCCGCAGTCCATCACACTCACGACCAGCGGGTCGACCACATCGTGCTTGGACTGGCGCCTGCGCATGTGCTCGAGCAACTTGAAGCGGGCGATCGAATAGAGGTAGGTGGTGAACTTTGAATCGCCACGGAAGCGCTCGGAAGCTTCGAGGGACGCTAAAAATGTAGCCTGTACAAGATCTTCGACCCCGTCCTGCACGCGGTTGCGAAAAAACCGCTGCACCTTGCTGACGTGGCGATCGTACAACTGCCCACCCGCGGCCTTGTCCCCTGCGGCCCAGCGTTGTAGGAGCTCAAAGTCGTCAACCATCGCCGGCCACTCATACCACGGTTGATGGCGTTAGTGGCCCCGAAACGGTGTACCGACAACCGGTCGCGGGTTCCGTACTCACGCGACGGAGCGCTCGAATCACAGCCTGGCGGTTTCACGCGCGGATGAAATCCGCTTGTATCTCTCTCAGATGATCACGCGAGACCTGCCTGTCGCCGACAGATTCAGACCTCTTCGTGGGGGGCACATACTCCCCGCACACCACGCAAACGACCCTTTGCGAGCTCGACCACGGCTCCGGACGGGGGCCTTCACCTGGGGTCAACAAGGTACGGTACGAGATCCGTCAACTGCGGTGCTGCAATTGGGTTTGATGTGTTTACAAGTAAAATGCCCGCCAGAATCCAGGTTAAGGCGTCGAACCACCCTGTACCCGCTGAATGAGGGCCTGTGCTTGTTGTGGTGTGCCATGTTGTTGCAGATGCATCAAGTACGCCTGCAACAGGCGCGCGTCCTGCGGCGTACGTGCGAGCATCTGCTCAAAAATCTCGGTCGCCAGTTGCGGGCGCGCAGCTGCCAAACGGTACAAGGTGCCCCGCGAAGGCGGAAATTCGGGATCGAGATCGTAGGCGTGGAGGTAGTCTGAAAGCCCCTGTTCGGGCTCGGGTGGGTTTGTGCGAGAGGCTTTGATTTCGCCCCGGAGGTAGGCGGTGAGTGCAGATGCAAACAGGAGAGCCGAGTTTCGCACGCGTTCGCGTTGCGCATCTGTCCCGCCGGCGAGGAAGCCTTCGGGAAATGGTTGGCGGACGTCTAACAGTGCGGCCAGATTTTCTGGTCCGAGCGCCGTACCATCGCGGTAGGCTGTTTCCGGGGCATCAAACGTCACCCGCGGTTCGAGGTCGGTGTGGAGCGGACCGCTGCCGGCAAATGTCGCCAGGGTCTCGTGGTCGAGCAGATAGGAAGCCAGGAGATCGCGAGTTTC
>CAZUPD010000066.1:0-41757 GCA_964621785.1 uncultured Nannocystaceae bacterium | reverse complement strand
GCGCGATCTGTGAGGGCGATCAGCGCTTCGGGACACCCGTATTTCGAGACAGCATGGTTGGAACAAACACTCGAATTTGAGGTCCTAGCAGCGTAATACCGACAAACCCGAAAACTTCGCGGGAAAGGTCAAAAGCTCGCAAACTTCCGAGTGCGCACGCGCGAGCAATCCCGCAACAATCCTCGAATCCGCCCCTATGGATTATCCTGACCATGTTCTCGCATTCGCAACCCAATCCGACTGCGGAGATGTTCTCGGATCGGGGGGCCCCGCCCGGGTCCTTGGATCGGATCGAGGTGCATGCGTCAGTAAGATGTGTATGCATTTTCTTAAGGAGCAGACGCATTTTTTTGTTGTATGTGCAATTTTCGATGTTCTGTAATTTGTTCCAGAACGGATCGGGTTGCGACTGCGTCAAACCGAGCGCAGCTTTCCGCGGCGGACACCGACTCGAGCTCTCCTTCACCCGACATGTGGTGGTATCGTGGCCGACGTGGGCATGAAACGCGGCGAAATTTTTTTGGCACTGTGTGCCGTTTTGGCGACCACCTGTGGCGGTACCTCGGCAATGACCGAGTCCGACACCGCGACAGGCACAGCTGGGCCGACGACGGATCCGGCAACGTCGGATGCGACGGCGACCTCTCCGACCGAGGGCGCGACAACGGAGACGACAGCCGACACTGGTGAGACAACGGAGGGAACGACGGAGGCGACAACGGATGCAACGGTGACCGATGCGACCGTCACGACCGACCCGACCGATCCGACCGACCCGACCGATCCGACCGTTCCGACCGCGACCGAGACTTCCGATACCTCCGACAGTGAGACGTCCACGACGGGAGACAATGAAGCCTGTGTCGACGACAATCGTGTCGTCGCATTTGTTGCCAACTGGCAGTCGTGCCCGACCGCTGAGCAACTCGCCCAATACAGTCATGTCGTGATTGCATTTGCGGTGACCTATGTCTGGGACCCAAACGGCAATATTTGTGACCCAACCTGTACGATCGGACCAATTCCCGGGTGTACAGGCAGCGACCTGACGACGCTGGTCAACGACCTCCACGCGGCCGGAGTCAAGGTTCTGTTGAGTTTTGGCGGTGCCGGAATGGGCGGTGTGTGGGAAGGGACCTGCGGTCAGATGACCAAGTGTTGGGATCATTGTATCGACAAGACACAGAGTCTGATAAGCCAGCTATCTGGTTTGGTCGCGACCCACAACCTCGACGGTATCGATATCGACTACGAGTACTGTCTGCACAGCGAAGCGCATCGCAGCTTTGTGGCTGACTTGACCACAGGACTGCGGACCAACTTCGATAGTACGTTTCCGGGGGAGGGAAAACTCGTCACCCACGCACCGCTAGACTACGAACTCAACCCGGGGCAGCACTATTATGAAATCGTCAAAGAAGTTGCAGATTCAATCGATTTTCTCATGCCACAGTACTACAACGGCGGGCTCTCGCCGTTTGAGGCCGCAGATTTAGAAACGATCCATACGCACTACGACAACCTCGTCCACGATGTGTATGGCGGGGATGCGTCGCGTGTGGTGTTCGGCTATTGTATCGAGCCCGGGTGTAATCCGACGGCGACCCAGCCAGCGGCACTCGAGGTCACCCAGCAGTTCGCCGATTGGTACCCGCAAAACGGGGGCGTGTTTTTCTGGGCCCATCCCAACGATGACGGTGCGTGGTTTAGTCAGCCGTTTCGCGATTATTTTGATACGAACTTTTGCCCGTAGGTTAAAAAATGTAAGTACATGAAGTCAACATGCCGGCTCCGCAGTTGACACGAACGAGTTCACCTGTAGTGGACTACTGGAATCCTCTTCGAACGTGCTCCTCGGGCAAGATGCGCGAGCGGAGTTGACACGAACGTTGCGCAAAGATTCGCGGAGAGATTTTGGTCGGGAAGTTGACACGAACGAGTTTGCGCAAAGATTCGCGGAGGGATTTTGGTCGCGGAGTGCGTTGCAAGAGGAGCACCTGTAGTGGACTACTGGAATCCTCTTGCAACGTGGTCCTCGGCCAAAATAACCCGCGCGCTCAATTCACGAGGTAAAGGTAGAGGTAGATGACGGGGGCCACAAACAACAAGCCGTCGATACGGTCGAGCATGCCGCCGTGGCCTGGTAGCAAGTTGCCGGAGTCCTTGACCCCGTAGCCCCGCTTGCACATCGATTCGACCAGGTCTCCGATCTGCCCCGCCATCGAGCCGAGGATCCCCAATGGGATGGCGTGGGTCAGTGGAAGATCGGGTAGGAGCCACAGACTGCCAAATCCGCAGGTTGCCAACACGCCGCCGACCAAGCCACCGAGGCTGCCCTCCCAGGTTTTTTTGGGGCTGACCGCTGGGTAGAGCTTGTGCTTGCCCCATGCGCGCCCAAAGAAGTAGGCGACGGTGTCCGAGCCAAACGCGACTGCGAGGGTGACAAACAACCACGCCGCTCCGGTGGTCTCGACCTGGTCGCCTTTGATCATCGACCACAACGAGGCGAGTAGGGGGACGTAGAGGAGGCTGCCGAGGCTGACGACGAGGTGTTTGGCCGCCTGGTCGAGGGCGTACTTGCGAAACAAAATCGCGGCGCCGATGAGTAGGGTCGACGCCAACAGGACCGGTAGGAGGATGAGCGACGGACCGCAGGCGGTGCTCAGCAAGACGAGGGCAAGCCCGCAGATGAGTACGGGGATCCGCAGGCTCAGTGCCCGATCCGTTGCAGATACAGGCAATGCCATGCGCAAAAATTCGTCGTGCGCGAGCGCCTGGGTGAGGGCCGAGAGCCCGAGAATGCTCCACGCTGTCGGATCGTAAAACAGCGAGACAACGAGGATGGGGATCAAGACTGCGGCGGTGGCGAGCCGCTGACCGAGGTTACTCATCTGGCAGGGGCCTCACTGATATTGGGCACGGGAATCGTTGTGTGTACATGCTGTACCTGGCTAGAAGTTCGCCCAAACCGTCGCTCGCGCGAGGCGTAGTCGACCAGGGCGTCCAGCAGGTGGCGGCGTTCAAACTCGGGCCACATCACCTCGGTAAAAAACAGCTCCGCGTAGGCGGCTTCCCACAAAAAGAAGTTGGAGATCCTGTGCTCGCCACTGGTCCGGATGAGGAGGTCGAGCGGAGGCAACATCCGGCTGGAGTCGAGGTGGGCCTCGATGGTTTCGGGACGGATGGCATCGGGGTCGAGATGGCCCTCGGCGACACGGTGAGCGAGCTTGCGGACGGCGTCGGTGATCATCTCGCGGCCGCCGTAGCTGAGGGCCAGGCACAGGGTCATCGACCGGTTGTGCTGCGAGGCCTCCATCAATTCTGTCATCGGCTCGAGCACGTATTCGGGGAGGCGCTCGGTTTGGCCGACCGTGATCAGGCGAATGCCGTTGTCGAGGATCTCGGCCCGCTCTTCGACGAGGTAGCGGCGCAGCAACTGCATGAGGTGAAAGACCTCCTGCGGCGGGCGATCCCAGTTTTGGGCGGAGAAGGCAAACAGCGTCAGCGCGTCGATCCCGAGCTCGCGGGCGGCTCGCACAACGGTGCGTACCGAGTCGGCACCACGTTCGTGACCGCGATCGCGCGGCAGCCCATGATCCTGAGCCCAACGGCCGTTGCCGTCCATAATGATGCCAACGTGGCTCGGAAGCCTGCTGGGTATCAGGGGCGCGTCACTCATGTGAAAGTGGGATTACCACGCTGGTGGCCGGCCGCCAAGCAGCGCTGAGAGGCGAAATTGTGGCTTTTTCATGCAGATTTTTTGCAATCGGAGTGCGTGTCACCACAGCCGGACACGCGTGTCGCTGAGGGGGTGGTGAGCGGTGCACCTGCGGCGTCGTCGGGTCGCGGCTGACGAAACCTTCGTTTCGACCACGAGAAGTTCCGAGGATACCCCCCACGGGGCGGTCGGAGATCTTACGCCGCGTCGGTCGTCGGTGAAAATCGTTGGCACAGACGGAGCTGCCGGTCGGCTATCCGAGACAGAGCCCGCCTATCAGTCTCGGCGAAGTTTGCTTCACGTGGCCGGCATCGCGGCGCCCGGCGTCCTTGGGTACGCACCGAGCTGCTTGCGAGCGTGAAACTGCGCGACGCATGACAACCGCCGAACCGAGGTGAACCTGTCTATATGGTCAGCTCTCCCACGATGTCACGTACGCTCGCGTCGGCGGGTCCAGGCAAGCAATGTCAACCCGACGCCGAACGCAAGGGCACCTCCGGCTGGGGACGTTTGCGTGCAGCCACACCCCTCGTCATCCTGGCCCGAGCCGGTGGCCGAATCAGATGTACCTGCATCGGTTGTACTCGGGCCTGCACTCGGATCGGTGCCTGCGCTGGTATCCGTGCCCGAGGTCGTGGTGTCGGTGTCGGTGTCGGTGTCGGTACCCGCCGGGAACGGCCAGCCGTGACTCGAGTTCCACTGTTCGATCAGGTCGACGATGATCGGATCGTTGTCGACCAGTGTTTGCGGCGCACCTTCGAGGGCCACGGTTTGAACCTCGTGGGTATAGGGCATCTCGCCGGGGAACTCGGGCCAGGTGTTTTGCCCAGGCGGAAGGTAAATTTCGCGGCCCGGAGGAACCGTCACCAGGCGACCCGAATTGCACAGAATCTCCCGGTTGCCGACGATTCGGTTGTTGACCGTCTCGAGCGACGGATTTTGATGAAACATCGGATCTTCGGTCATCTCGGCGGGGGAGATGGTCGTGTACATCCGGGTCAGGTAGGGCCAGGTGTCGAGCAGCTGGGTGGCGTGCTGACCCGGGTCGATGATCCGCTCTTGAAACGCGTCGCCAAAACCCGAGCCGTCACCCCATGCATCTACATCGATGAGGTCGGGGAAACACTCGAGGCAGCTGTAAAACTCTGCATCGGTCATCCCGTCGGGGATCGGCAGGTACTGGTTGAGGAGCGATTGCAGCAGTGGGTGGTAGTAGTTGCAAAATGAACCGAAGCACTCGACTAGGCCCTGGCTGGACAGGGTATCGATGGCGTCGGCTGGCTCGGAGCCGGCGAATCCACTCGCGTCCCAGAACGACGAGTAGATTCCATCGCGTTGGACGACACTCGAATCGCCGGCGTACTCGGTGACAAACGCATGGCCCTCGGCTTGGAACGCATCGACGGCGAGGGTGATGAGTTCTTTATACTGGTCGGCGACTGAGTTCAGGTCGAGCCAGTCGATCTTGACGTGGTTGACCAGCACATGGCGGTAGTTGCTGGGCACTGTGCGGTTGTTGCCGAGGAAGAACGCACGGATTTCCATATCCTCTTCGGCGGCGATCCGCGTCAGGCGGATCGGCACACACGGCTCATTTCCCTCGTAGGTCAGCACCACCGGATGGATGGCATCGACCTCGGCATTTTGCGTGAGGCGAAAGGCGACGAACTTGTAGTCTTCGTCGAGATACTCCTGAAAGATCGGCGCGGACGCGGGGTCTTGTTGGTAGCCATTGTCGGCGAGCCACGTCAGTAGAGAATCGACCGTGCCACCTTCGAGCACGACGACATCGAACGCACCGACGGTCTCTTCGAGCACAACTTGGGGTGGCTCATCGTCTGTGTCGGTCCCTCCATCGGTCTCAAACCCGGTCGTGCTCGTCGGGTCGGAGGTTGTGCCATCCGAGTCCGATTCAAACCCGCAGGTTTCAAACGTGGTGTTGAGGACATATGTCGGAACGGTCCCCGCGAGCAGGTTTTGAAACAGCGGGTCGGAGCCGACGCGAAAGCTCGGCACCTGTTGCACCGGCACCACCCAGGCGAACTGGTCGGCCTCGGTATTGGGGTTGTACTGAATCTGGATGTGGGCCTCGACCATCGGCCCGTCGATGACAAACGCGATGACCTCACCGGTTTGGTCGACCTGTTGACCGGGTGCATCGCAAAACGTACCGCCACAGGCTTCGGCCGGTCGGGCGTGCATGCAAAGGGCTGCCACAGTGGCAAGGGGGATGAGGGAGATGAGGGGGTGTTTCACGGTGTTCCTTTTATATGTGTGTACAATTTAATGAGGGTGGGTGCCTCGGCGCGTCCAGCCGAGCACAATGCAGGCAAGTGTCAAGGCGAGGGTTCCCTGTGCGGGGGTCGTCGACCGGCAGCCACAACCCCCGTCGACGTGGCTGCCGGAGGTACTTGCAGGATCACCGGTGGTACCCGTGTCCATCGGCCAACCGTGGGCTCGGTTCCACTGGTCGATCAGGTCGACGATGACCGGTTCGTTGTCGACTAGCACCTGCGGTGCGCCCTCGAGGGCGACGGTCTGAACCTCGTGGGTGTAGGGCATTTCGCCCGCGAACTCCGGCCACATGCCGCCTCCGGGCACATAGATTTCGCGACCGGGTGGAATCGTCATCAGCACACCGCCGTCGCACAGGGTCTCGCGTTCGGCGAGGATGAGGTTGTCGACATTGGCGAGCGACGGGTTTTGATGGAAGATGGGATCTTCGGTCATCTCGCCCGGGGAGATGGTCGTGAACAGCCGCGTCAGATAGGGCCAGGTGTCGAGCAGGGCGTCGGCGCGTTTTCCTGGGTCGACGATCCGGTTCTCGTAGGCCGCGGCAAAGCCCGAGCCGTCACCCCATGCATCTACATCGATGAGATCGGGATAGCACTCGAGGCAGGAGTAAAACTCGGCTGCCGACAAGCCGTCGGGCACGGGCAGGTACTGGGTCAGCAGCGATTCGATCAACGGGTGATAATAAAAACAGGTGACCGTGTTATCGCAGCGCAGGATGTCCTGAGCCTCGAGAGTGTGGATTGCGTCGACAGCCGCGGAGCCGGGAAACACCGACGATTGCCACTTCGGGTCGGTGATGCCGACCCGTGGGACCACCGAACTTGTCCCGGCATATTCGGTGACAAACGCATGACCGTCGGCCTTGAACGCATCGACCGCTTGGGTGATGAGGTCGGTGTATTGTTCGGCAACTGTCTGCAGGTTGAACCAGTCGATCTTGACGTGGTTGACGACCACATGGCGGTAGTTTGTGGGAACGGTGCGGTTGTTGCCGAGGAAGAACGCACGGATCTGCATGTCCTCTTCGGCAGCGATCCGGGTCAGGCGGATCGGCACACACGGTTCGTCACCCTCGTACTCGAGCACCACGGGGTGAATGGCATCGACACCGGCTTGTTGGGAGAGTTTGAAGGCGACAAAGCGAAAGCCCTCATCGAGGTATTCCTGCAGGATCGGGGCGGCGGCGGCATCCTGTTGGTAGCCGTTGGCAGCCAGCCACATCATCAGCGAGTCGACGGTTCCGCCCTCCAAAACGACGACATCGAAGGCGCCGACGGTTTGTTCGAGGACCACATCGGGCGGGGGATCGCCGGTCGTCGGATCCGTGTCGGAGCCAAACCCGGTCGGATCGGTGGTTGTCGGGACGCCGGTTGTCGCAAAACCTGTACCGCCGCAGCCGCTTTCAAAGTTGTTGGTGACCTGGTAGGTCGGAACGGTTCCATTGAGCAGGTTTTGAAACAGCGGGTCGGAGCCGACGCGAAAGCTCGGCACCTGCTGCACGGGTACGAGCCATGCGAATTGATCGGCGAGGGTATTCGGGTCGTACTGGATCTGGATATGGGCCTCGACTTTGGATCCGTCGAGGACAAAGGCGATAACCTCACCTGTCTGATTGACCTGTTGTCCCGGTGCATCACAAAACGTACCTCCACAGGCCTGAGCGGTTGTCGGCGCAGTCAAGGGCACCATGGCAAACACACAGGCGATGAGATACGGGGAGATACGCATACGGTTTTCCGACCTTCTGACTATTAAAGCATTTTCCTAACGAAAATAATATTCTTAATTAAAGGAGTGGCAATTGTGTTCGAACGGCGTTTGTTGACCATTGTAGGAATGTGCCCACATTAAGGCGGTGGCAGCGGCGAGGTGGCGTTTGGTTGTCGGGCACAAAAAACGGGCACATTCCGAAGAATGTGCCCAGTTTTTGTGGTGTGGTGATTATCGGCGTCGGCGGGTACATGCCAGCAGACCCAGTCCGGCGACAAACGCGAGAGCTCCGCCGAAGGGGGTCGATTGGCGACAGCCACATCCGCCGGCATCTTCTTGACCCCCGGTGGTCGAAGCGGACTCTCCGTCGCTGTCGGAGCCACTTTCGATCGGTGCTGGCGGCCAGTTGTGGGACGCGTTGTACTTGGCGAGGACGTCGTCGATGATCGGGTTGTTGTCGGCCAAAACCTGCGGAGCTCCCGTCAGCGCGACGGTTTGGACCTCCATCGAATAGGGCATCTCGTTGTCGAAATCGGGCCACATTGCCCCTTCGGGCAGGTAGACATCGCGGCCCGGCGGGACATTGACGACCGAATCGCCGTTACACAGAATCGTGCGCTGCGACGTGATCTGATTGGTGACCGTATCCAGACTCTGGTTTTGGTGAAACATCGGATCTTCGGTCATCTCGCCCGGGGAGATGGTGGTGTACATGCGGGTGAGGTAGGGCCACTTGTCGAGCAGCGCATCGGCTTTTTGCCCGGGGTCGATGATGCGTTCGAAATAGGCGTCAGCAAAGCCTTGCCCCGTGCCCCATGCGTCGGCGTCGATCAGGTCGGGGTAGCACTCGAGGCACGAATAAAATGTATCTGCATCGAGGCCGTCGGGGACCGGGACAAACTCCTGCAACAGTGGCTCCATCAGCGGATGAAAGTAGTTACAAAAGTCGCCGTAGCATTCCAAAATGCCCTGACTCTGCAGCGTGTTGACAGTTTCGACCGCTTGGGCGCCGACAAACACCTGAGCATCCCAGGCTGTGCTGATGATCCCGTTTCGCGGGACCACGCTGCTGTCGCCGGCGTACTCGGTAACAAATGCATGGCCATCGGCTTTGAACGAATCGACAGCTTGGGTGATGAGGTCCTTGTATTGCGAGGCGACGGTGCCGAGGTTGAGCCAATCGATCTTGATGTGATTGACGAGGACGTGGCGGTAGTTGGTGGGGACGGTGCGGTAGTTGCCGAGGAAGAAGGCGCGGATCTCCATGTCTTCTTCGGCGGCGATCCGGGTCAGGCGAATGGGGACACACGGCTCGACCCCCTCGTACTCGAGCACAACCGGGTGGATCGAGTCGACACCCACGGCCTGGTTGAGTTTGAAGGCGGCGAACTTGTAACCCTCGTTGAGGTACTCCTCGAAGATGGGGGCGGCGGCCATGTCCTGTTGGTAGCCGTTGTCGCCCAACCAGGTCATGAGGGAGTCGACGGTGCCGCCCTCGAGCACGACCACGTCGAAGGCACCCACGGCCTGTTGATGGACGACTTCGGGGGGAGGTTCGCCGCCGTCGGTCTCGCCGGCACCGGTTGTGCCGGTGTTTCCGGGTCCTTCGGTTCCACCCGCAGAATCAAACCCTCCGTCAGAGCCTGCGTCATTGCCACAGAACTCAAAACTCGTGGTCATTTGGTAGGTCGGAACGGTTCCTGCGAGCAGGTTTTGAAAAAATGGATCAGAGCCGACGCGAAACTCGGGGACCGTTTGCAGCGGGATCACCCAGGCAAATTGATCGGCGTCGGTATCGGGGTTGTACTGGATTTGGATGTGGGCCTCGACCCTGGTGCCGTCGATGACAAATGCAACGACTTCACCGGTCTGGTCGACCTGCTGCCCGGGAGCATCGCAAAACGTACCGCCACAGGCATCGGCGGGCGAGGGAGCGAGGAACACTGCCGAGGCGAGGGACACCGCGGCGGCCAAGGAGATGGGTAAGGTAAGTTTCACAGTCGCGTCCAATCGTAGGGTCTCGATTGAAACATGAGCAAAAGGACACTGTCTAGATTTGTTTACACGTGTCCGAGGACCCAGGGACTTGTGCGCTGGGAAGCCGGACTCGCCTTCGTCTAATTTCGGAGGGGCACATTCCGAAGGAACGTGCCCCGTGACCCTGACCGAGGGTTAGCGACGGCGGCGGGTACACGCCAACAGTCCGAGCCCGGCAGCGAACGCGAGGGCTCCGCCGAAGGGAGTCGATTGGCGACAGCCGCATCCGGCACTGTCCTGACCGCCGGTCGTGGACGCGGAATCGCTATCGCTGTCGCTCTCACTCGACCCTGGCTCCCGCGGCCAGTTGTGGGAGGCGTTGTACTTGGCGAGCACCTCGTCGATGATCGGATTGTTGTCGGCGAGGACCTGCGGCGCACCTTCGAGGGCGACCGTTTGGACCTCCATCGAATAGGGCATTTCGTTGTCGAAGTCGGGCCACATGGCCCCAGGGGGCAGGTAGACATCGCGGCCCGGCGGCACGTTGACGACCGAATCGCCGCCGCACAGCATCGTGCGGTCGGCAATGATCCGGTTGTTGACCAGCCCGAGGCTCTTATTTTGGTGGAACATCGGATCTTCGGTCATCTCGCCCGGGGAGATGGTGGTGTACATGCGGGTGAGGTAGGGCCACTTGTCGAGCAGCGCGATGGCCTTTTGCCCGGGGTCGATGATGCGCTCGAAATAGGCGTCGGCAAAGCCTTGACCCGTGCCCCATGCGTCGGCATCGATCAGGTCGGGATAGCACTCGAGGCACGAATAAAATGTATCTGCATCGAGCCCGTCGGGGACCGGGATAAACTCCTGCAACAGCGGCTGCATCAGCGGGTGAAAGTAGTTACAAAAGTCGCCGTAGCACTCGGCGATGCCCTGGTTTTGCAGCGTGTTGATGGTGTCGACCACGTCGGCCCCGACAAACACATCGGCGTCCCAGGAGGCACTGAAGATCCCGAACTGCTGGACCACACTGCTATCACCGGCGTACTCGGTAACAAATGCATGGCCATCGGCTTTGAACGAATCGACAGCTTGGGTGATGAGGTCCTTGTATTGCGAGGCGACGGTGCCGAGGTTGAGCCAATCGATCTTGATGTGATTGACGAGGACGTGGCGGTAGTTGGTGGGGACGGTGCGGTAGTTGCCGAGGAAGAAGGCGCGGATCTCCATGTCTTCTTCGGCGGCGATCCGGGTCAGGCGGATGGGGACACACGGCTCGACCCCCTCGTATTCGAGGACGACCGGATGGATCGCATCGACGCCGACATTTTGGTTGAGTTTGAAGGCGGCGAACTTGTAGCCCTCGTTGAGGTATTCCTCGAAGATGGGGGCGGCGGCCATGTCCTGCTGGTAGCCGTTGTCGCCCAACCAGGCCATGAGGGATTCGACGGTGCCGCCCTCGAGCACGACCACGTCGAAGGCACCGACGGCCTCTTGATGGACGACTTCGGGGGGCTCGCCACCCTCGGTGTCGCCCCCGTCCGAGGTTCCCGTTGGGCCAAAGGTCCCACCACCGGTGCTACCTTCATCCGTTTCGCCGCCGCCACAGAACTCAAAGTTGGTGGTCAACTGGTAGGTCGGGACGGTCCCAGCGAGCAGATTTGCAAAAAATGGATCGGAGCCGACGCGAAACTCGGGGACCGTCTGCAGCGGGATGACCCACGCAAACTGGTCGGCATCGGTATCGGGGTTGTACTGGATTTGAATGTGGGCTTCGACTTGGGTGCCGTCGATGACAAACGCGACGACTTCGCCGGTTTGGTCGACCTGTTGTCCGGGGGCGTCGCAAAATGTGCCACCGCAGGCGTCAGCCGTCGTCGGGGTGAGGAGCAAAGCCGAGGCGAGTGCAGCGGCAGTCAGTGAAATCGGTAAGGTAGTGTGCACAGTAGCGTCCAATCGTTACGATGATGATTGAACCACGGGTCGATGGAACCTGTCTAAAAATGTTTGTGTTCGAGTCCGGATTTTATCGTAGGTGTGCAAATCGCGGTGAGAACGTTGATTCCGGACGAAACCGTGGCGTCGGCCGCGGAGTTGATTTTTTGGATGTCCCAAAAGTCAGCATAAACTTCGGCGCATGTCCGTAGGCAGGCCGAGCGTCGGTACGTTTCTAATAAGAAATGTGTGCTCAAACGATGTGGTGCCGATGAGCAAATTGTAGAATCAATCCGCGAGCGCCACGGGCCAACCGTTCGAAGCGAGGGTGGCAGGCATGATTGGTGCCATCCGCAGCCGAAGGTTGGAGACGTTCGGGCCAGCAGCACACGAGGCGTCGTGTCGAGAAAATCCACGGGCAGTCATGAATGCGTGCAACCTGGCACGTTCGAGAACACCTGCGCATGGATTGTGCTAGGACCGGACGATGTACGAGCGCTGGGCGAGTACACGGGCGACACCGCGGGCACGCGGCTGGTTGCTCACAGCCTCGTGGGCGAGGGTGTGGCGTTCGTCGCCCGGGGACACCACCTCTAGCTTAAACTCGACACCCGGTGCCGGGTCGATGGTACGCAGGTATTTGAGCGTCAACTCGCGGGCTTCGTTTTCATCGCTGGCGAGGACGGCCAAACCAGTTGTATATCCCTCGGTATCCTCGGGCCAGTAGTCGGGTCGTTCGCCGGCCCGCGCCTGGGCGACCACGGTAAACGCGGTGACCCGGGTCGAGCGACCATGGTCGGCTTCGTTGATGCAGTTGAGGATGTGGGGGGTGATCCACTCGCGCTGCCCGGCGATCCGCGCGACGTCCCGCCCTTCACTGCGGCGCTTGGTTTGCCACAAGGCCTCGAAAATCTCCTCGATGACAACACTGCAGTAGGGCGTGTTTCCGGGATCTTGGCTGTACAAATGTTCGAGTAACTCGAGCGACCGGTACAGCATCTGCAGACCGGCATCGATGTCCGGCTCGGGGGCGATCAGCAGCCAACTTCCGAGGACCGCGAGGGTGAGGGGACTGTCGGGTTCAACTTGGCGGGCCGCGTCGAGGGTTTCGAGGGCGTCACCAAACCGTCCCATGCGGTGCAGGGTGATGGCTTTGTTGTACAGCGCACCCGGGTGGTCGGCGTCGAGGACGAGGCAGGTGTCAAACCGGTCGATGGCCTCGGGATAGCACTCGAGGTCCGACAGACAGATGCCGTGCTCGACCAAGAGTTCGATGTTGACGGGATCTTCGGTCAGGTAACTGTCGTAGATGGCTTCGGCTTCGTGCAACCGGCCCTGGCGGCGCAACAGGGCCCCAAGGGCAGCCGTGGCCTCGAGCATTGGACCGCCGTCGCTATTGGCCCGGCTGGCCCTGCGGTAACAGGCCTCGGCCTGTTCTTCGTCGCCGAAGCGCTCGTGTACAGCACCGAGGTTGTAGCGCTGCAGGGCGCCGTCGGGCTGCAGATTCAATGCAGATTCAAATGCTTCTTTGGCGCCCTCGAGATCACCGACAATATCGAGTGCATTGCCGAGGGCGATGAGGATATCGCATTCGCGGGGAAACTCCGATGCGGCCCGACGCGCGAGGGTGACGGCGTGGCACAGGTCGCCGGTTTCACACAGACCGCGGATCCACATGCAGTACATCCGGATCCGACGCTCGGGCGGTAGCTCCGGTTCCCACCAACTGCGCAGCAGTCGAACTGCCGAATCGGCAGCGCCCTGGTCGAGCAGCGTGTTGATCGTATCGAGCGGCGGCAGGGTGGACATCGTCGAGGGGTGGAGATGTTGTTACACGGGTCGCACAAAACAGGCAATCCACTCGCGGATCACGAAGGGACAGCTCTGGGGACGCAGGTGCGCATCGGCCTGGGTCCACGCGACCGCGGGTGGGTGAGGTGTGTAAGTGTCCGCCCATCGCGTGCGCACAAATGTTGCCCGAAGTGGTGCAATCGTCGGGGACACGAGGCCCGCCTCGAGAGATGTGAGCAGTCCGACGATACAATCGGCATTTCGGTGATGAGATCCCCGGAACTGCGAAGGCAGCGGAGACATCCGTGTCGTCGACACGCAAGTTTTGCGGATCTCACGTTTGGGTGGGTAGGCGTGAGAGGCGGTCTCGCAGGATACCGACGAACATCGAGATGCCGAGCGGGATCAGCTCGTCGTCGAAGTCGAAATCGGGGTGGTGGCACACGGGGGTGTTCTCCCCAGGCTTTTGTGCCCCGAGAAAAAAGTAGGCGGACGGGACCGTTTGCGCGAAGTAGGCGAAGTCCTCGCCACCGGCCATCGGCAGCTCGGCTTCGCTGACCGGTGAGCCGAGACCCGCAGCCACGCGGGCCACGGCCGCGGCACACTCGGAGTTGTTCATCAACACCGGGTAGCCGGTTTCGACATCGATCTCGATTTTGACGCCAAACGCAGCTGCTGTGCCGCGGACAATTTCGTGGAACCGGGCGAGTACGCGTTCGGTCGCAGCGGGGAAGTAGCTCCGGATCGTGCCCTCGAGTTGGGCTTTTTCCGGGATGATATTCGGCGCGTCGCCGGCGTGAAAACAGCTGACACTCAAGACCGCACCGCCGTCGGCACCGAGGCCCCGCGACACGGCGGTCTGCAGCGCCGTGACCAAGTGAGCCCCGGCAATCACCGGGTCGATACACAGTTGCGGTTGACTGGCATGACCCCCGACACCGGTCAGGGTGATGGCAAAGTTGTGAACTTGGGCGAGCATCGAGCCCGCACGCACACGAACTTCCCCTCGGGGATAACCCGGCCAGTTGTGGAGCCCGTAGCACTCGTCGACACCTTCGAGTGCCCCTTCGGCGACCATGACCTTGGCTCCGCCGCCGCGGACACCTTCTTCGGCTGGCTGAAACAGCAGGCGTACGTTGCCCGGGATGTCGTCGCGGTGGGTGGCGAGCAGATCGGCCAAGCCCATCAGGATGGTGGTATGACCGTCATGGCCGCACTTGTGGGCTTTGCCGTCGTGGACGGAGCGATAGGGAAGATCGGTGTATTCGGGCATGGGCAGACAGTCGAGGTCTGCCCGAAACGCGATCGTCGGCCCCGCCTTCGCGGTTGGATGAAGATCGGCGACCAACCCTGTTTCGGCGCAATCACGGGGTTGGTAGCCGCGGGCCTCGAGCCACTGGCGAACGAGCTTCTGCGTCCGAACTTCTTCGAACCCGAGTTCGGGGTGTTGGTGGATGTCCCGCCGGATTGTGGTCAGGGGGGTGTGCAACGCAGCAATTTCGGTACTCGGATCGTCCCAGAACATAGGTGCTGTAGCCTAACAGGCCGCCGTAGTTCTGCGTGCTGCCGAGTAAAAAATCTAAGCTTCGGGTCGCGCTCGAGATCATGTCGGTGGGCCGGTGCTCTGACAGGGTCGCGCTCGAGATTCCGTCGGTGCTGTCAGCACGCCGGCAGACTTGGGGGCTGTGTCGCCGGGCGAGTCGTGGCATGGTCCGAGTATGGGGATCGACGGTCGCGGACCACTGCGCAGCAAGGCTCTCGTCTTATATGAAGGGACCCAAACACCACACCGGTCCTGTGGCATTGCGCTGGCCGAAACGTTTGGGCGCGCGACGGCTCCGTATCAGAGTTTGCGCCGTGGCGGGATCACCGGACACGGGACCTGTGGTGCGGTCGTTGCCGGGCAGCTGTTACTCGGAGAGTTTCTCGGCGATCCCGACCCGACCGGCGCCGTCACGCCCGCGCTCCAGGAGGCGATCGCAGACTTTCACCGGCGGATGCACGACGACCTCGACCGCGGTCCGAGTCCAGATCTGATCTGCAACAACATGACTGCGCCCCACGGCCCGTTTCGCGGTCCCGCGCGACATCATTTTTGTACCGGAGTCGTTGCCCAGGTCGCCCAAGCGGTCGATGAGATCCTCCGCAGTCACGGATGTGACGTTCCGGCGACACCGGTTGCGCTCGCCGATGGTAGTGTGTTCGATCCCAATTCAGATGTATAGACACTTATAGCGAACCTCCGGGCGACCGGCCAACTAAACGATTTGTATCGACAAGTAGTGGGTGGGGTGGAGATGCGTGCGCACGCATGCCCATGTGACGCCGAGCGGTCTGGTCGCAGACTTCTCGATGCGGCGGCGCGTATTCGCCTGTTTATGTAAGTTGATGTAGGTGTTTTGCGGATATTTTGCGTCTGCCGCGAGCTTGCCTGACGATCCGGCGACCTGACGTGAGGCGAGCGAAATGACCCAGATTCCCGATCAACTGATAGAAGCGATTCAAGCCGGTGACTGTGTTTTGTGGGCGGGTGCCGGGCTGGGGGCGCTGTCCGGGCGGCCCAGTTGGGACACTTTGCTGCGCTGGATGATTGCGCGGTGCCCCGGGCCCGTGCGTCCACAACTCGAATCGCTGCTCGCCCAGGGCCGCTTGAAGACGGTGCTCAGTGCGGTGCATCGGGCCTTGGGTGAACGGGCGCTCGACGACCTACTCGAGCAGCGCGAGCGCGCCTCGGGTGTCAGTGAGTTGGCCGCGGGCTCGGAGCTTGTGACTGCGATTCCCTGGCGTGCCTGCTTGGCCACGACCGATGCCGAGCTCCTCGGGGCCGTCTACGCCTCCCACTGTCCCGGACGGGTGACCCAGGTGTGTTCGCACGTCGAGCTCCACCGACCCTCGTTGCGGGGATCCGACGACCAGTTGTTGATCCTCAAGACGCCCCCGACCGGCCGCAGTATGCGGGCCGACGACACCCTGTACGAGCTGGTCGAAGAACTTGTGCGTACACGGACAATTGTCTTTTTGGGGTTTGACATCGATGACCCCGACTTTGCCCAGATCCTCGGGTTGCTCGATCGCGTCGGCCGTGGACGCACCCACTACGCATTTGTCTCCCACGTGCAACCGGCCGAGGTGGCCGAACTGCGTGAGTGCCAGGGGATCGAGGTCATCGGACAGGGCGAGGTCGTGCGGAGTTTGTTTGCCCTGCAGCGTTCGCTGTGGGATCTGCAGACGACCGATTCCCAGGCCGAGGTCCGCGGCTATGCCCTCGACCTCGCCCGCTGTCTGCGACCGGTCTTGCCGCGTGCCGACCTCGCCCGCGATGCGGCCCTCGCCTGTGACCTCAGCGAGATCGACCTGTTGCTCGAGCACCTGCCGTCGTCGGATCTACTCGATGTAGGTACACTATTAAAGCTCGGTAACGTCGTCTACGCCCACGGCCGCATGCTCGATGCGCGCAAGTTGTATGCCGAAGTCTTGCGCCGCCGACCGGGAGCCGAATATCAGCGCCTGTGTCGGTTTAACCTCGCACTCCTCGACTTCGACGCCGGCGATCCGCTGGCTGCCGTCGACGGCTTGACCGCCTGTGCCGGCGAAGATCGCAGTTGTGCCCTGGTTCCGTCGGAATTTGAGATCGTCGAGATTCGCGGGCGCGACGGAGTCACCACGCGGCTTTGTTGTCGCGACCGCAGCGGGCGCGACCTCGACGTTTCGGTCTCGGCCCTGTGTCGCCCGCTCGGGGTGCTCGAGCAGCAGCGGTTTTCGACCGAAGTGCGGCGGGCGACTCGGCTCCAACACCCGGCGATCGAACCTGTTCTCGGGGGTTTTACCGACGGTCGGATGTTCGGTGTGTTGCATCCACAAGTATCTGGTTTTGTCCTCGCCGACATGCTCGAGGAGGGGCAGCGGATGGATCTCGACCAGGTTCCCGATGTGTTTGGTCCGCTGCTCGATGGACTTGCGACCTTGCACGCCGCCGGGCTTTGTCACCGCAACATACACCCCGGGCAGATTGTATTGACCGAACACGGGCCGCACCTGCGCGGGATCGGGTTTTTGCCGGTCGTCAGTCCGCGGCGGCCCTCCGTCATGAAGGCCTGCCACGGGTATGTGGCCCCGGAAGTTCTCGCCGGCGCGCAGCCGGGTCCGGCCGCAGACGTGTGGGCCTTGGCCGCCGTGTTGTTCCGTGCACTCACCGGGCGCGAGGTCGGGTTGACCAACCAGCCGGCGTCGGGTCTGCGCCCCGACCTCGATCCCCGTGTCGATCAAGTTCTCGCCCATGCGCTGCATGCCGATCCGGCGCTGCGTCTATCGCCGCGGCGGTTGCAAAGTGAGTTCGCGGCAATCGTCCACGTACCGCTGTTGTTGGTCTCGCGAATGGACCTCGCCTACCACCGCGACAGCAAGCCACTTGCAATCGGGGTCGAGCACATCGACGCACCCGGGATGATGCCTCGCGCCTGATCCGAACGTCTCGGGTTTGCAAGTGCACCGCGCGGGCGCTGCATCCTTCTGCGACGGCGCGCGAGAACACCACAACTTCCCGGCCGGCCTCGCGTCCATTCGACGATCGAGGTTTCGCTGCCTGGCTCGGGCACATCGTTCTGGACGGTGCGCGGGAAGACTCGTGGATTGCGCGGCAGATGGGAGAATCTGCCAAGACCGTTCAGGATCGAGCTGAAGCGGACATCCGGATTCCTGGATTGCCGAACATTGGGTGCCTGTGCCACGCTGCCACCATGGAAGGTTCCCAGCAGCCCGGATCGATTCAACCGCGTGCCCAGCCGCCGGAGGGTTCCGTCGCCAAGCATCCCGGCGAATATTATTTCGAAGGCCGGGCCAAGCACACGGCCAAGTTCGGCACCTATCTGTTGTGGTTTTTCGTGTGCATCCTCGGTGGGGCGCTGGCCTATGGCCTCAACCAGATCGAAGTCATCCGCGAACTGCAGTGGCCGTTGTGGGTGTTGTCGCTGTTGGGCACGCCGATGTTGTTGGTCACCTACCTGCGCCACGTCACCACCAGGTACAAGGTGGGGGCGCGGAGGATCGAGACCGAAAAGGGCATCCTGATCAAAAATGTCGACAGCCTCGAGTTGTGGCGTGTCCTCGACGTTCGCTACGAACAGTCGATCCTCGATCGGATTTTTGGCATCGCCAAGATCCAGTTGATCGGCACGGACCAGACCGACTCGACCCTCGAGATGCATGGGATACCCAACCACCGCGAGGTGTTTGAGAAGTTGCGTGACGCAGTTCAACATGCGCGCCAGACCAGTCGTCCGATGGAGCTCGTCGACGGTGGCGGAGAGGGCCTAGAGATGCTCGGCGGCGGGATGTGAGATCGATGGCGACAGCCAGTTTTGAGTGATCTCTATAAAATTTCTCGGTGGGCTCGGTATCGCTGTCAGGCCTGTGGAGTTGCGATGCACGCGGCCCCGGGGGTCGCTGCATGAACATCGATACAGACCAATTTTTTGAAATTACATGGAAAATCTTGCAGGGTACCGCACATGTACACAGGCTCGGCGGTTGTGGGCACACGCGGGTGAGCACCTGCGCACGTCCATCTTCGACCTCCGTTTGCCCGGGCGAAAACAAGGGGCTTGTGTTCAGCGAGAGGTCAGTGAATTCTAAGCTGGTCCCGCGGGCCGAAGGCATCATGCGGTATCGATGTCCCCCTCGAAAAGCGATCAGGAAGAGAGCGAGAAATGAATCTAAAAGACGTTCGTGAAGCGCTCGTCGCCGTTGAAGAGGATTTGATGGGTGGTTTGGCAGCCACGGATGTCTTCAGCACGACATCGGGTATGTCGGTTGCAGGCATCAACAGCAGCCCCAAGGCCTGCGCCCTCTTCAACGTGGTTTGTCAAAACATTGAGAAGACGATTGCGAAGTCCGGTTTGCCGGTTCCTCCCCATCTCGAGCAGACCATTATTCGGTTGGGTCACAACGGCGAAGTCATCATCGCCGTCGTCGATATCAACAAGAAGTACCGTTGGGGGATGGCAGTTGACTCGACCAAGGCCCAGCTCGGTATTCTCGTGAGCGTGGTGATGCCTGAGGCGACGGTTCGCCTGCGCCGTGCACTTGGGGACGGCAAGTAGCGAGTTTTCGTGTGAGGACGCCGTCGGCCTTATCGGGTCGGCGGTTTTGTCTTGGTTGCAGCTGCAAGTGGATGACGGAGCCCTTCGGTGGTGGGGTTAGAGGTCGACGCTGCGGTGGAGCTGACCCCCGACCGTCACATCTAACCGCAGTGTGCCCTTCGGGGGGATATATCGCCGGCCGATCCAGGTGCCGAGGATTTCGTTGTCAGCTCCGTAGGCGGTCCACTCGCGCAGCGGCTCGCCCTCGTCAAAGCCCGTGGCGGGGGCGGTGAACCCCTGTGGGGTATCGGCAATATGGGCATCGCCGGCAAACCACGGCGTTTTCGGCTCGAGGTCGGGGTTGCCAAACAGCAGAGTATTGACCGCTTCGTTACGCCAGTCGCAGTGGATGTGGGTCTCGTAGAGTTGGATGAACCCGGCGTTTTCGCCTTGGCACGCAGCCTGGAGTTGGTTGAGCGAGGCACTGCCACCGTAGAAGTCGAAGGCATCACCGTACATGTGGCGCGAGTAGGTCGCCCCGCCGACATTGGCGTTGTGCACGGGATTGCGGTAGCCCGAGTTGATGTAGATCGTACCGCTTTGGTCGCGCACACCCTGCATGTGGTCCACCGCATGTGGTTGTAGCAGCACGTAGTTGCCCCAGCTCGGTTTGACAAACTCGCCAAACCCAAAGTTGGGGGCGACACTGTCGGCGAGGTCGATCATATCGAGATCGAGGTAGGCGACCGGTTTGCGGTAATTGGGATCGTTGTTGAGGGGTCCCGGATAGTTGTGGGGCAGGGGGTTGGGACTGTGGACGGGGTAGCAGACATCCCAACCATTTTGCGGTCCGGGGAAGCACAGCAACTCGGGTTCGGGCTCGGGTTCGGGTTCGGGCTCGGGCTCAGGTTCGGGCTCGCCCGTGGTTGTGTCGGTCGGATCGTCGGTAGGGTCGTCGGTCGTGTCGGTCGGATCGCCGGTCGTCCCCGTCGGTTCGGGATCGTCGAATGTGATCGTCACCTGTTTGATATCGAGTTGTTCGTCGCAGGCATTGAATCCGATGGCAGACACGGTCCGTGTACCTGCATTGGGAAACTCGTACACGACCTCAAAGTTGTTCGCGGAGTGGCTGCTCTCCCCCAAAAAGAACACATTCTCGACCCAGTATTCGACCCGGCTGATGTCGCCCTCGGCCGCGACTTGGAACACCACGGGGTTGGGTGGCATCGGCCCGGGTGAAATCAGCTCGAGGGTACCGACGGTGCCACAGGTGTCCGAGGTGGAGCCTGTTCCCGGAGCGGTCGTCGTCGTTGGATCGCCGGTGGTTTCGGTTGTGGTTTCGACACCCGATGTCGGACCCGGGTCGATCCCCGTAAGACCGGTCGACAGGCTGTCGGTTGCCATTTCCTCGGGATCGGTGCATCCGCAAAGACCCAGGGCAATGGCGACGACAAACAAAGGGGTGTGCTGGTGTGTCCGCATAGCCGTACCGTGTAGTCCTATGCGTAGATTGAAAACACACCGCGGCGCAAGCTGTGTTTTTCCCGCAGCGAGAAACTATGTTTGTATGACCATTGAAAGTCGGTTTGCGACCATTTTCCCGGGCAGGCGACACAAACGCGGGACGTCCGCTGATGACGCTTCCGCTTGGTGATACAACGATCCGTCGATTAGGCGAGCTTGCGCAACGGACCGACCGAGGGATCGACCGAGCGCACGTGGAGGTCGCGCTGCGGGAACGGGATATGGATATCCTCGCGGGCAAACGCCTCGCAGATCGCAAAGTTGATCTGGCTGCGAAGGCGGTCTGGGAGCGCCACCATATCTTCGGTATATGCAACTAAAATGAAGTCGAGTGACGAATCGCCGAACTTGTCAAAGATGACCTCGGGCGGCGGATTCGCCAGGATGCTCGGATGTTCTTCGGCCACTTTGAGCAGACAGGCTTCGACCGTGCGGGGGTCCGATCCGTAGTCCACGCCCACCGGAAACCGAAACCGTACCTGGCGGTCGTTGTGGGTCAGGTTGATGACCGCATCGGAAATGATCTTGGCGTTGGGCACCAAAATCGTGACGTTGTCGTTGGTTCGCACGAGTGTGATCCGCGACCAGATTTCGACCACTGTGCCGGTGATGTCGTCGATGATCACGCGGTCCCCGATCCGGATCGGACGCTCGAACATCAGGATCATCCCGCTCACAAAGTTCTCGGCGATCTTCTGGAGACCGAGGCCGAGGCCGATGCCGACGGTGGACAGGACAATGACAAGGCTGCTGAGCTCGATGCCGACGGTCGGAAGCCCAATGAGGACCCCGGCGATCCACACGAAGTAGGAAGCCACCCTGCCGGTCGTAAACTTGATGTCCTCGTCCACGCGGCTGCGCGAGAGCAACAGCGGCACGAGTCGGCGGCGCACGAGGCGGGCCGTGAGCGCCACGCTGACGACAAACAGGACGATCCGGGTGATGAGCGCCGGGGTGACTGCAAGATCACCGAGGCTGAATAGGTGGGTCCCCATCACCTCGGAGAACGAGTTGAGTGGTCCGGCGATCAGCATGGGCATACGCGACGACGATAAAGCTGTCGCGGGTGCAGGGCTATTTCGTCGCGATTTCAGGACGCCACGCGCGGGTACGAGGCATCAGACCAGCGAAGCAGCCATCACCGCCGCGTTGCCCGGCGGCCATCCCGGGGGCTTCCCAGATCCCCTCACGAGTTTCGCCTCGCTACTCGGGATTCATGATGATCGAGAACTCGAGGTTGGTCTTGCCGTTTTGAATGATGTTATCCGCCCCTTCGCAGTCCGCGGGATTGTTGGACATACAATGTTGGAACAGGAAACTGATGATCCACGGGCGGTCGGTGAAACCCTCGGGGACCGGGTCGCCCTTGGCCCACACCTCGTGGCGAAAGCCGGTGTTGTTTTGCAGGGCCGGGCACTCCTGTTGCTTGTCCCCGTCGGGCTCGTTTTGATCGGGCTCGAGCGGGCAGATTCCGATACAGCCGTCGGCGTCGTCCGAACAGGCTCCGCTGCCGAACGGCGAGCCGGTAAAGGCGGCGATACTATTGTAGGTACATGGGTTTCCGCAAATGTGCTCGATCAAAAACGAGGGCTCTTGGTTGCCGTCGAACTTGATCGGGGTGTCGGCCGAAAATGTTCCGGTGGCAGGCACGAGGTGGTCGCCGCCGGCATGGGTCCCGGTGATCTCGTAGGCGCCCGGGGCTTGGTTGGTCTGCGAGGCACAGTAGGGTGCGTAGACCGTGGTGCCGGACTGTTCGCCGGCGACGATAAACGCCCAGGTGCCGTAGGTCGTCTCGGCGACAAAGCCCTCGAGCACGCAGGTTTCGGGATTGACCTGGATCCCGTCGGGTTGTTTGCCGTTGCCGTATCCGCCCGGGATGCTGCAGGTGATGTCCTCCCCCGTCCCGCCGACGATGTAGTCGAGCAGGCTTTGTCCCATCCCCAGGCACGGGGTGTTGAGGCCCGAGAGGTCCGCGTGGATTTTTTCGTTGACGTTAATTGTGCATACACCCATCTCCTGGGTGCCCTGGCTATCCTCGACGGTGACGTTGACATCGTAGACGCCGGCGGTCGTCGGCACACCGAAGATGTAGCCCGTACTGCCCTCGAGGACCAATCCGTCGGGGAGTCCGTCGGCCGAATAGGTGTACGCCGGGGCACCGCCGCTGGCACCGAAGAAGGACTCGAAGTCGGCATCGACGGCAGCTTTGGGCAACATGTCGCAATCGAGCATGAGCGGATCACCCGAGGTCTCAGACGTTTCGGAATCGCTGGTCGTCGGACCCTCGGTGGTGGGCGGTGTGGTCGTCGGTGTGGTGTCTGTCGCGGTCGTCGGATCGGAGTCGGTTTGCGTGCTCGAGGCATCGGAGTCGGTCTCCGACTCTGTCTCCGTACCGGGGTCGACGGTCGATCCCGAGGCTGTGACGCCAGATCCACTGGCTGTGTCGTCACCGCCACAGGCGGTCAACAGGGCGACGGCGAGGCCGGGGAGCAAAACATGAATGGTGAATGTGCGGGGTTGAAAGGTCGACATGCTAATCTCCAATGCGCGGGACCACGCCTACAGGTGGTGTGAATCTAGCACCATCGCCCGCCGGTTGTGGTCCGATGTTTTCGCCGGTGTGCGCAGTCCCGAAAAGCCTCCCTCGGGATATGAGACAGTGGTGTGACGCGACATGTCGACAACGCCAGACCTCATCGTCGTCAGCGACCTCCATATCGGTCTCGGGAAGAACCCCGACACAGGACGCTATTTCGAGTTGGAGGCGTTTTTCTACGACGACGACTTTCGCAGTTTTTGCGTCCATCTGTGCGAGCGAGCGCAGGCCGACGAACAGCCGTTTCGCCTGATCCTCAACGGCGACACCTTCGATCTGTTGCGGATCGACAAGGTGCCGGGTGCCGGCGCAACGACGATGCGGGAGCGACGGTTTGGGCCGCAGATGACCCCCGAGATTGCGACCGCGATGATGATCCAGATCGTCGCCGGCCATCCGGTGTTCCTCGATGCCCTCGCACATGTACTTGCATGTGGCTACGACGTCATTTTTCTCCCTGGCAACCACGATTTAGAGATCCAATGGCCTTCGGTCGAGGCCGAGATCCGCAACGCGATTCTCCAGCGGATCACTCTGCAGCACGGTGAGGAGGTGCGTGACCGGGTTGCGCCACAACTCCAATTTTTGCCGTGGTTTTACCATGAGCCCGGGCGCGTGTGGATCGAGCACGGGTGCCAGTACGACCCGGAGAACGCGTTTCGCTATTTGTTGCGGACCAACATCGAGTCCGAGCAGGAGCTCGCCGGGACGGAAGTCGACCTTCCGCTCGGCAACTTTTTTCAGCGCTACCTCTACAACGCTTTTGGCCATATCACCTTCATCGTCCCGAGTACCCGGGCCAACCTGCGGTATTTTAAATGGTTGGTCGTACATCAACCGAACCTCCTGCTGCGGGTATTCACTAGTCACGCCCGGTTTTGGTGGCAGATCCTGCGCCGGGTTGCGTCGACAAAACTCGAGGCCAAGCGGCGGTTGCAGCAGGCCCATACGGCCATGTTGCACGAGTTGGCCGAAACAACCGGTCTCGGTCAGCGGCTGCACGCGATCGATGCCCTCAAGACAGTGCGCGGCGATATCAGCCAAACCGTTCGCAGCCTCGGGTGGCAGGCCCTGCGGGTGTTGGGGGCTGCGACGTTGGTCGGTCTGTTGACCCTCGGCCTGTGGTTTGCCGGCTTTCACCTCATCGGCCAGCTGCGCGGCGGTTTTTTCTTCAAGGCCGCGCTGTTTTTATTACTCGACTTTTTGTTTCTACTGTTGGCGATCGGCGGCGTGGCCTATGCCCTGTTGCGCAGTGCCGCCGGGCCAGCTGTGCAACCGCTGCGCAGGGCGGCGCGCAGGATCGCCGAATATGTGCACGTTCCCCTGGTTGTCTTTGGTCATACACACGACGAGATTTTGTGGAAGCTCAAGCCGCGGGGAGGGGGCGCCGCCTGGTACTACAACACCGGCACGTGGATCGCCGTGTTTACCCACGACGTGCTACTGCCGCGCGACAGGGTGCAGTACACGTTTTTGCATATTCACGGACATGAGGGGGAGCTGCGTCACTGGAGCCCGGGGCGGGGCGCCGATCTGCCAGTGGTATTGCTCGACGAGCACGAGCGTTGAGGGTGTATGTGCACATCATTCGCCGCTGTGAGGGTGTTGCACCTCCAGCCTCGCGTGGGGCTCGCTTGCCGCTCGTGGTCGTATCCACATGAAGACAATGGGGCGATGCACCCGGATGTGGGCGCAATGGGCTCGGGCGTGAGCTGGTCACGGACCAATGATCGCATGGGAGCAGTCGGTGCTGTCGCGTGCGCCGGCGGTGGTGCCTACTCGCATGTCGGTACATGAGTTGGTGCGACGGGGTCCACAGTGCACTGCGAGCGTGGTTGACTGCCATTCATATGTAGGTGCATGCGTTTGCTACTGTGTTTTGATCCCGGCCTTGAGCGTAAAGCTCCGGCCGTCGTCCCAGTGGGCTGTGGCCGCGACTTCGATCGTGTCGCAACCGGTTCCCTTGCCGAACTTGAGGTGTTGCTTGAGGATCGGCCCGTCGACCAAGATCAGCCAGCTCTCGCGCGCATCGGCGTCGCCGACCGTGTGGCTCCCGGGGCTGCGAAAGGCCTCCTCGGGGAGTGCCACGGCTCCACCTGCACAATCGGTCACCGTGGCTTCGAGCCGGCTAAACGGTGCCGCTGCGGTGAACACCATGGCCGCCCGCGGTTTGAGTAGCGCATTGTGATACCGTACTTCGCCGTTTTTGCCACCGCGGCGGGACACGATCATGTCGGACTCGGAACAACCCTGTGTTTCGCAGTACCAGGTACCGCGGTAGGAGAGCTCTTGACCCTTGATGTTTTGGGACAGGGCGGTACAGCCGACACCCGCAACCAGGGACGCGACAGTGCACAGGCAAGTAGCGATACGCATGGGTCGATGATGCCACACCTCCGCTGCGGTCGAGCTTCTCCGCAAGCTTCTGGCCCGGGAGGCGCCAGCGTTCGACGCAACGACCTTTGGAGCCCGACGAATCGGAGGGGATTAGACGTCGCGTCCGCGCAGGCGGTCGAGCTTTCGCCGATCGCGTTTGCTCGGCCGTCCCATGCCGCGGTCGCGGGTCACCTCGGTCGGGGCATCGTCCTTGGGCGGGGGTGGGGGCGTTTTGTCGATGTAGAGTTCGCGGGCGACCGAGGCCGGGCCGCGGCGTTCGCTGAGGCCGACGATGTCGAGGATCCGATCGCCCCGGCTGGTTCGAATGACAATGTGATCCCCCGGACGCACGAGTTTGGACGCCTTGGCCGAGGTGCCGTTGAGCTTGACGTGTCCCGCGGAGCAGGCCTGACTCGCCAGGGTCCGCGTGCGAAAGCAGCGGGCCGCCCACAGCCACCGGTCGAGGCGGACGGCCTGAAGTTCTGGTTCCTGCTTGGGCATCACGTCATGATCGAGGATCGGTCGCGAAATTGCGAGGGGCCAATCGATCGCCGGCTGAGCAGCTTGTTTGATCGGTCCGACGGGCGTGACGGTGCCGGAGTCACTCTCGGTCGCTCCTGCGTCTCAGGTGCGATGGCCTCTGGGTCGCCGGCGTGAACAGGCGTTCGTCGGGCTATCGATAGCGGTTCACGGACCGACAGACGGAGCCCCGCGTGTTCCTGTCGAGGGTGCGGGCCCGGGGAACTAGATGTATTTGCAATCCTGGCCCGACACCCCGTGCGGCACTCGGTCAGTCCTCCGCCGCTTCGTTGTCGTCGTCGTCGTCGTCGGACTTGTCGCGCTTCGCCGTCTTCTCGGCCTCCTTGGCGGCGAGTTCGGCCTCCTCGGCTTCGATCTCGGCCCACAGACCCATCACCATTTCCTCTTGGCTGGCCCACGCCTCGCCTTCGAGACTTTGGTCAGGCTCGGTGCCCAGCATTTTCGAGGACACGCGCTCGTTGGGATCGAGGTTGATCCGGGTGGCCCGTTTGGTGAAGTACTTGCGCATGATCGCGGCCCGCTCTTCGTGGCGGGACGGACACAGTTTGCCGCCGCTGACGGCCCGGTGGACATTGGTCCATGTGGGCTCGCTTTTGTAGTCGTACCACTCGCCGTCCGCATCTTTGCAGCGGATGGTGCCGTTGAGTTTTCGCAGCACCCGCTCGGCGGCCCGCTTATACATCAAAACATCGACGATCGGATCGCACAGCACCCGCGGGTCGGCTTTGCGGTCCCACAGCATCGTGAAGTAGTTGGAGTTCATCCCGAACAGGCCATAGGTCTGCCACACCGTCGGGTCGTCGGCATGGGGGTTGCCCTCGTAGCGCGAGTTCATCTTGCGCCACGCGTGCTCACTGCCTTTAAGGTCAGGTGAAAGCCGGTGGATCAGACCCTGTTGGTAACTCGACTCGCGCAGGGCCACCAGCATCAACAACTTGCGAAAGCTCGGGCTGACCTTCATCCGCTTGGCCACATGGGCGATGATGCGTTTGGTTTGCCGCTGGGTTTCCTTGGTGATCCGCGGGCGTTTGCCGTCCATCTTGTGGACGCACTCGTGCGGTTGAAACAGGAACTCGTCGACTTCCTCGCGCTCGTCCTCGGGATCTTCGACATCGACCTCGTCATCGAGGACGGCATCGTTTTCCCCTTCGGCGCTGTCGGCTAGCTCGTCGTCATCGTCGTCGTCGCTAGCTTGCGGAAGGTCGCGGACGTCTCGCTCGTCCTGCGACAGTTCGGCGGCCTCGAGTTCACTATCAGAGTCATCTGCAAAACAGGCCATGCCGAGGCTGCAGGTGAGCAGGGCGACCAGAGAAAAACGCATATACAACTTCTCCTGGGGGCGCAGCCGCTGAGCGGTCGGTGCATCTAGTTGCTGCGCGGGGTCAAAACGCGGATCCATGGAGTGACTGTCCGGTGTTAGCGGGGCGCCATGGTAACGGCATTTGTGGCGTGTCAGTAGAGGCGTTTGGGAGCGTTGGTCGCAGGGCGCATGCGCACGGTTGGTTGCATTCACAAGTCAAAAAAAAGTTCTCTCGCGCAAACCTGACCCGTTCGAATCGACAAAACTGTGCGACTGCAGAAGCGTTTGGGAGCGCGGTGTGGAGCGACCGCAAGATGTGGTGGTCCATTGCCGAAGGCCCATGCCATATCTTGTGGAACCTCGAATGTAGAGGAACACACAGTGCGGGATTGAGACGGCGCTCGAAGCTGTGGAAAATGCCTGGGACAAACCGGTTGGCTGGTAAAAAAATCTCGTCGGTGTTTGCGAATTGCGAGATCTCTTCAGGTGAAAAGTCGCTCAAATTTTGGCGGTTGCGGCGCAAAGCTCAGAACTGAGAAATGGGCGATAAGACTATTCTAAGGCCTGTTTCGCCCAATTAACGAGGTTGGAAGTGGGTCTGCTGAGACATGCGTGTACATCGAAATTGACCCCACCAAGGCTGTGAGAATCCTGTTGAAAAACTGTGGTGAAACACGGTCGCGTGAGGAGGCTTCTCGTCTTTGATTGTGGAAAACCTGTGGACCACTCTCACGTCTGGTGTGAAATGCCACGCGGTGTGATGAAACACCTTTTGCAGTATATTTGTACGTGCATGGGTTCTGGCGAGGGTCTGGTTGTATGTGCGAATTCTCGTGCAAGAAATTGCGGGAGTCACGCAGGTAACGCGTGCAAATGCAACCTCCTGTCGCTTACGCCAGGTTTTAAATGTGTATGCACCGAAGTACAGCGAGACGGGTCGCGCGTTTCACCAGAGTCCGGGCGCGCTGCAAACATCGACTGCGCCGGTTCTCACGGCACGTGCCTCGGCCGTTCAAATGTTATGTCTACAATGTGTAGGCGAGCGATCATCGGCCTAACGACCCCTGCGGCGTAACAGCCACAAAAACCACGGTGCGCCGATCAGACTTGTTATGGCCCCCGGAGGTAGTACGACTGCGGTTGCACCCCGGGAGAGCAGATCGACCACGAGTAGGAGTACTGCACCCCCGGCCGCACTCGCGGGCAACAGTCGACGGTGTCGCGGGCCGACGATGAGACGGACCATGTGGGGGACGACGAGGCCGATAAACCCGATGACGCCGGAGAGTGCGGTGGTTGTGCCGACCAACAGGGCGATACAGGCGATCGCCCGCCGGCGAAACACGAGGGTGTCGACGCCGAGCGAGCGGGCTGTTTGTTCGCCGAGCAACAGACTGTCGAGGTCGCGATGAAGTCCGGCCGCGAGCGCAAATCCGGCGAGTAACGGGACGATGCCCCAGCCGAGGTGCACCCAGGTGCGGGCCTCAAAGCTGCCCATCAACCAGGCGATCATTTTGAGTCCGAGGTCCCAACGGGCACCGGCGAGGGCGAGCAACAAGGTCGTGAGCGCCGAGCCGATGGCCGCGATCGCGATGCCGGCCAACAACAGGGTGGCGACCCCGCGGCGGGTGCCGACAATGCCCAACAACAGGGCGAGTGAACCTGCTGCCCCGAGACCTGCGAGGATCGGTGTCACCCACATCCCGAGGGTGTCGAGGCCCAAAAACATGCCCATGACCGCAAGGACAGCTGCACCTGAACTGACCCCGAGGACACCTGGCTCGGCCATCGGGTTGCGAAACAATCCCTGCGTCACGGCCCCAGCACAGGCGAGGGCAGCTCCACACAGACCCACCAACAGGGCCCGGGGCAGGCGGATGGCCCACACGAGTGCATCGGACAGGCGGTCGCTCGGGGGCGACCCGAGGATGTGGGCGCGCAGGACGTCGGCGACATCGACGAGCGAGACTTGGCCGGGACCGATCACGGTCTCGAGAACCAGACACAAACCCGCGGCGAGCAGCAGTGCTGGCGTCAACCTCCGCGTGCTATCCTGTCTCATCGGACATTTCCATGTGTTGCCGATCGGCGCGGGTCTCCGGTGTGGTGATGGTCGCGAAATCGTCGGGCACGGGCTTCGTTGAACCCTGGGGAGGCCCACAGGGCTGCACAGGGACGGTATCCGGTGATACCTGTGTGGGCGGCACAACCGCGGGGGCCCCGTCCTGCGATTTTGGGTGATGATGCAACATTCGCCCTACGTCTGGAGCAGGTCCTTGCACCCGCTTCGCGCCCACGGTGAAACTCGGGGGAAGGGGTTGTGCGCAAGATGGAGAGGGCTCACGGGGTGACTCCGGGGATGAGGTTCCGCTCAACCAGTTGAGTGTGCATGTATTCGGCGGCCTCGAGCATCCCGCTGCCACTGCTGAACAAGAGGTTGGGAGGGATCGCCATCAACCCGTGGTTGCGCGCGGCTTGGGTGGCGGCGATTCCCGGTGTTGCTGCGAGTGTGCGTTCGGCCTCGACACAGCCATTTGTCGGGGGCGGGGACGGCAGGCAGGCAGTGACAATGACGTCCGGATCCCAGGCGACCAATTGTTCCCCGGCGAGGTTGAAGTGGCCTGTACGCCCGTGGACGGCGGGGAGGTTTTGCAAAGAGAGTAGGTCGGCGACATCGTCGAAGCTGGTCCCGGTTCCAGCGGTGTTGCCCGCGTGCCAACTGACGACGCTGAGCCGAGGCGAGGGGGCGACGATACGTGCACGCAAGTTGTCGATTCGCCGGTCGAAGTCCCGCAGGTAAGCGTGGCCAACTTCGGTCAGTCCGAGGTCCGAGGCGATCGCCCGGACGTGCTTGCGGTAGTCGGAAAACCCGGCAAATCCGTCGAGTACTCGCAGGCGGATGTTTTGCGATCGCAACAACGCCTGGGTCTCCGGTGCTGTAAAACTGGCGATGATCACCAGCTCGGGCGAGCTGTGCAGAAGTGTCTCGCTGTGGCCGGCAAGGCGGGGAACCGAGGTCGGCCACTGACCGGCGATGTCGCTGTACTGCGGGTCGTCTGCGAGGCTGCTGACGGCGGCGACCCGACCCCTGGCATCGGGTCCGAGGTGCCACAGGATTTCGTCGCTGAGGGTCGTCTGCGAGATCACCCGCGAGGCCCCAGGTGCCGGTTTTTCACTTCGGTGACAGGCTGGCGAAAGGGCGAGGGCGAGGGCGAGGGCGAGGCGAGGCGACAGGCCGTTCGAGCCACGACGTTGGCAGCGCTCGGTGTCGAGGTGCGTGCGGTTCGACCCGAGGTGTCTGCGGTTCGTACCGCCATGTTCTGCCGCGGTTGCTCGAGTCAATCGCCCGTTTGGCCGTTCGGTTGCCGCGTGAAGGTGCGAGTTGTCGAGGGCTTGTTCGACGCTGTGAACCGAGGTCGAATCGTCGAGCGCGGGATCGCATGGGCCGAGTTCGGAGGTCTCGCCAGGGCCGCGACTTGCGGGGTGCAATCGCTGCTCGCTCTGCCTGCGAAACCAGCCGGCGAGAGGACCCCGAAAGGTCGTGTGCGCAGGGCATCGAGGGTCGGATGGTGAAGGCAACTGCACGGGCGCCGCGATCTCTCACAGAATCTACAGCCGGGTGTCAACGCCGGGCGAGGAGGCACCCCTTCGCAGTTTTCTCGCGGATGTCCAGTCTGGTCTTACGATCGCGTTTAGGGTAGCCTGGACCAACTGGAGAAAGCCGATGCTCGACTTCCCGATCGCAGAACTGATTTCACCGGAGGAGCAGGTCGCCGTGGCCCGGGCAGTCGCGATCATCGCGTCCTCGGACGACCAGGTCGCCGACAGCGAACGCCACTTTGTGGAGGATTTGATGGGCCAAATGATGTTACTGCCCGAAGAGCGTGACCAGGTCCGCCGCGAGTTCTCCACCCCGTCCAATCTCATCGAAGTCGCCTCGAGCGTGCAGCACCGCGAAGCCCGTATTTTCCTGTTTTACCAGGCGATTTGTGCCGCGTTTGCCGACAACAAGTTGGTCGATGGCGAGGTTGATGCCCTGCTTTCGCTGTCCCACGCATTCAAGTTCGATCCCGACCGCGCCCGTAGCTTTATCTACTGGGTCCGCGACAGTTTAGAGCTCCGGGATCGCGGGCAGCAGTTGCTCGTCGAGATGTGAGCTTCCTCGAATCGAGGGTCGGGCACGCAGGTGTCGAGTTGGAAGGCTCGCTCCTGCGTGTTGCAATTCCGGCGTCGGGTCGTCGAGGCTGCCGACATTCCGGGTTTGACTCGCGGACGAGGCGGCCGCTTGCGTGATCTCGCCGAACCTTCCATACTCCGGCGCTCCATGGCTCGTGTCACCGTCGAAGACTGTCTCGCCAAGGTCCCCAACCGGTTTGCCCTGACAATCCTCGCGTCCCGTCGGGCGCGCGCATTGCTCGAAAACCGGGGAGTGCCCCAGGTTCAATGCGACAACAAGCAGGCGGTCGTCGCCCTGCGGGAAATCAGTGCCGGCAACGTCCGCTACGTCGAATCGGTCGATCAGGTGATGGTCGATTATATCGAAGAGCAGCGCAACAAGCTGCGGGCTTCCAACACCGACAACACCTTCCTCGAAGCGGCCGCGTTTGGCGGAATCGACGACGATGATGATGGCGATGACGTCGGTGGCGATGTCGAGGAATTGACCGCGGACCTCGAGAGCCTCGGGACCAAAAACGCCGATAACGACGACGACGACGACGATGTCGATGTCAACAAGGCCGAGGACAGCGACGTCGATCCCGACGACGATGATGACGACGAGACCGAAGCCCTCAGCGAATTGGGCGACGTCGACCTCGACGATGATGACGACGATAGCGACGACGACGACGACGACGACGATGACAACTGAGCCATCGCTTCGGCTCCGATGGCGGCACGCACTCGTTCGGGTGGGTGCCGTTTGTGTATTCGCAAGTGTGGGCTGTGTCCCCAAAACACCACCGCCCAAGTGGCCAACGCCGCCCCCACCGACACTCGCCGAACCGCTCGCACCCGCCCGGATCGACTCCCCGGCAACGTCCGAGCGATCAGATCACAGCGAGAAATCGATCGAGGTCGCGCCGTCGGAGTCCGCGGGGGATCCGCAAGTGCCGCAGCGACAACCGACGAGCCCGCAGTAGCTGCGCGAGGATTGCCTCGAACGATCTTGGTGCAAGATCGTAAAATGAGCCATGACGTACGTCGTAACTGCCAATTGTCAACGTTGCCGCTTTACTGATTGCGTGGCTGTTTGCCCGGTCGAGTGTTTCCACGGCGACAAGGAAATGCTCTACATCGATCCCGACGAGTGCATCGACTGCGGTGCCTGTGTGCCCGAGTGTCCAGTTGAAGCGATCTACGACGAGGCGGACCTCCCCGAAAATCTCGTCAAGTGGCTGGAGATCAACGCAAAGCGGGCCCCCGATTTACCAGTCGTCGCCGAGACCAGTGCGCCCCTTCCGGGTGCAGAGGAGCGCCGCGTCGAGCTCGGCTTCGGCTGACCATCGATGAACGGGGTGAACCCGTCGAAAGGCTTGAAGCAGGCCACCGATGAGTTTCGGGCCAATTGCGGATGCAGCTACAAACTCGCGTCCGTGGCCGTTACACTGCGCCTCGCCGATGTCCTCCTCCGATCTGCCAACTTTTCGCAAAATTCTGGTTGCCAACCGTGGTGAGATCGCGGTGCGGGTGTTTCGGACCTGTGCCGAACACGGGATCGCAACGGTTGCGGTGTACAGCGAAGCCGACCGCGAAGCCCTGCATGTCGACGCCGCCGACGAGGCTGTGTGCATCGGCGCTGCTGCGTCGTCGGAGAGTTACCTGCGCGCCGATCGCATCGTCGCTGCGGCCCGCGAGACCGGTGCCGAAGCCATCCACCCGGGCTACGGATTTTTGAGTGAACGCCCGGCGCTGGTTCGGGCCTGCGAAGAAGCCGGAATCACCTTTATCGGCCCCGGGATCCAAGCGATGGAAGTCATGGGCGACAAGGTCCGGGCACGCGAGGCGATGTCCGAGGCAGGTGTGCCTGTCGTCCCGGGTGTCAATGACATCACCAGCTGGGAACATGCACAGGCAGTCGCGCGCGAGATCGGGTTTCCGATCATGCTCAAGGCGGCGGCCGGCGGCGGGGGCAAGGGCATGCGGATTGTCCACAACGCAAGCGATCTCAAACGCGCCTTCGAGGCCGCGTGTCGCGAGGCCAAGGCTGCGTTTGGCGATGACCGGATGTTGCTCGAGCGCGCGGTGATGCGGGCGCGACACGTCGAGATCCAACTGATGGCCGATCGCCACGGGAATGTTGTCGCCCTCAACGAACGCGATTGTTCGGTCCAGCGCCGGCACCAAAAAGTCATCGAAGAATGCCCCTCGCCGAGCCCCCAAATGACCCCGGAGATCCGTCGTGCCATGGGGGACGTCGCCGTTCGAGCCGCGCGTGCGGTCGATTATTGCGGTGCCGGCACGGTCGAGTTCCTGTTCGAAGAGACCCCCGAAGGTCCGCGCTACTACTTCCTCGAGATGAACACGCGGTTGCAGGTCGAGCATCCGGTGACCGAAGCGACCTGTGGGCGCGACCTCGTGTGGGATCAGATCCGGGTCGCCGCCGGTCACCGCCTCGATCTCGATCAAGATCATGTGCAGCTACACGGGCATGCGATCGAGTGTCGGATCTACGCCGAGGATCCGGTGCGGTTTTTGCCGAGCCCCGGACCTGTCTATGTGGCCAGCTGGCCCTACGGGGGACATATCCGGGTCGACAGTGCAGTCGGCAGCGGCAGCGAAGTCTCGCGCCACTACGACCCGATGATCGCCAAGTTGACTGTGTGGGGGTCGGACCGCGCCGAGGCGATCACTCGCATGAAGCAGGCCCTGCGCGAGACCGTCGTCCTCGGAATCTCGACCAACATTGCGTTTCACCTGCGGGTGTTCGACGAACCCGACTTCGTCCGTGGAGATTTTTCGACCCGGTACATCGATGAACACCCCGACCTCCAAGGCCCGGCACAACTCGACGAAGAGGCCGAAGCCGCCGTGGTCGCAGCAGCAGCGTGGGGCACAGCGCGGTCACTTGGTCGCGGGTCCGAGGCTGAGAGCCGCGAAGGTGTGTCCGCGTGGCGGCAGTCTGCACGGTGGCGGCGGTAGGATTTGTCTTCGTTGTTGATACATCAAATCCGCCGGCGCGAAGTTTGAACGGTACCCTCCACCCGTGAGTCGTGCCGAGGTCACGTCGCTCGCACCAGATGCGCACCAGATGCGCATGTTCCACGCACGGCACGATCATCTGCGCAGCTCGTTTGTGGCGCGCGAGCGGTCTGAGCGAGCACAGCGATGAGGTGCACTTGAAGTCGGACGATCACGGGATCGTGGGCGCCGAGTTCGCCTCGTAAAAATGTATGAGCAACGAATCGTACCGCTTTGGGGTCTCGCGTGGGTCGGCCCCGCGGCCGTTGCGACCTCCTGTCGCCTTGACCTTTGGCGGCATTTGGCAACACTTCGTGGTACACCCGCGGTGGCGGGTCTACGCCGCCGATCCGAGATCCCCATGTCTGCTCGACCCCTCGACCAACCGCCGCACCCGACCGAAGGTTCTTGGCTGCGGCGGACGTTTGTCCGCTACCCCTGGCATGTGTCGGCGATCTTCGGCGTCGTGGTGATCACCTCGATCCGCCCGTTTCAGAGCTGCTACGTCGAATACCGCAACCTCGGCAAGATGCGGGCTGCGCTCGAAAAGTTGCCGGTTTTGTACACGGTACCCGAGTTTTCCTTGGTCGATGAAAACGCGGCTGCGTTCACCCGCGAGAGCATGCAGGGCCGGGTGTGGGTCACCTCGTTTTTCTTCACCAGCTGCCCGAGTATCTGCCCCCGGATCACCCGCTCGATGATGGACCTCCAGGCCAAGTTGGCCGAGGTCGACGATCACGACGTCGGGCTTTTGAGTTTTTCGGTCGATCCCGAAAACGATACCCCGGAGGTGCTCAAGCGCCACGCCGCCACGATCGAAGCCGATCCCGCGCGCTGGCGGTTTATCACCGGGCCGAAGGAGCAAATGGAGGCGCTGGTCGTCGGCGGGTTCAAGTTTGCGATGGACCCGAAGCCACGCGAGGACGATACCTCGATGTACGATATTGCTCATGCAACGAAATTGGTGGTCGTCGATCAACAGGGCAATGTCCGCGGGCTGTTCGACACCGATGAGGAAGGTCTGCAACAGGCACTCGAAGCCAGTGTCGTCCTCGATCGCGCAGGCCGTTGATGCGAGCGAAGGTTATGGACACCACGACAACAACGAGATTTTCGATACCTGAACGTTTCGCCAGGTTGGGATTGTCGGCAAAACCGGGTCTCACCTGGACTTCGGAACGAGGCTTGCAAATGCACGGACCGAAGGATGGAGTCCGCGCCAATGGAAAGTCGCGGCGCCACAAGGGTCGCCGGTTGCTCGCTGGGATTGGTACGGTGCTCGCCGCTTGCATCGGAATGGTTGGCTGTGAACAGGGCCCACCCGAATTTACCGAGCCATTGGTGCTCGCGGGCCAAGAAGTCTCGGCCGAGCGCCTCAACCACGGGCGCAAACTGTACTTGCGTTCATGTGCTTCGTGCCACGGCTACGAGGGCAAGGGCGACGGTCCGGCTTCGCGTAGCCTCGACCCCAAACCGCGCAACTTCCAGGCCGCCGATTTCCTGTACAAGTCGACGCCCGAGGGGGAGCTGCCGACCAACGAAGACCTGACGAAGATCATCCGTACAGGCAAGCTCGATCGCGGGATGCCGGCTTGGCGCGGGTTTCAAGCCGACGATATCCAAGCGGTCGCCGACTATATTAAGACGTTCTCACCACGGTGGCGCGGGTCGCCGCAGAAGTGATCTCGAGCTGCGAAATCGGGTCACCTCGCATGTGAGCTCGGTGCCTGTGCAAGGCTCTGCGCGCTTCCTCGAGTCCAGGTGAGAGACATTGTTCGCGGCTGGGTTGGCTTGTGCGTGCAACAATTTTCGACGGGTTGGCCCCCGAAAAATTTCGCACGCCGTCCGACCCCGGCAGTGGTTGTTGGCAAATCTGCCGAATGGGGCAGGTCGGCGACGGGCAAAAATCGTTGGCGTCTGCAAACGAAGTTGGGTTCGCGACATGCTGACGCGCGACAGGAGGCCTAGTTGTGACCGACACGAGGGTTGTTCCAAGGTGGTTTGTGTACGCTCATAAAGTCGTGCGTTATCCCCTGAATTGCATGGAAACCAGTGTTGCGACCTGGTCACATGGCTGATAGGGTGCGCGCCGAAACAAGCCCTACGTGTATCTATCGAGCGTCTCGGAGCGCTTCCCAGCTCCCGCTCAAATCCCTCCCCAGGATCCGATACACAACGGGTTACCTCGAACGAAGGTGAAAAAAGTGCCGGCCATTTTTCCTCGCTGGACGAACAAGATCCCACTCGCCATTGCGGTGCTCGGTCCCCTAGTTGGGGCTGGAGTGATCTTTGGTGTTTGGTACTACTGGTCCCCGGAGTTCACAGACGTCGGTTATCGCCCCGAGCAACCTGTGTCCTTTAGTCACAAGTTGCACGCCGGCGATATGGGTCTGGATTGCCGCTACTGCCACAACACCGTGGAAGTGGCTGCGAAAGCCGCAATCCCCCCGACTCAGACGTGTATGAACTGCCATTCGCTGGTCAAGACCGACAGCCCCAAGCTGAAGAAGGTCCGCGACAGCTACGAGAGCGGCAAACCCGTGCCCTGGGTGCGCGTGCACCAGTTGCCCGACTACGCGTTTTTTGACCACCGTCCGCACCTCGCGGCGGGCGTCGGTTGCTCGACCTGTCACGGACGCATCGACCAGATGACCGTGGTCCAAATGGATCAACCGCTGTCGATGGGATGGTGCCTCGACTGTCACCGCGACCCGGACAACAACCTGCGACCGCTCGACCGGATCACCGATATGAACTGGGATCCGCACAGCGACGAAGCCCTGGCCTACAACCCCAACGAAGACCCCGAGCGCAAGCGTAAGGTCGTTCCCCCCGAGCACTGCTCCGGGTGCCACCGCTAACGGTCTTGAAGAGGTCGACATGAGTAAGCAAAGCCACAGGACCTACTGGCGCAGCATCGAAGCCCGCGAGCAGCAAAAGCAGGGCGTCGTGCCTGAGACCGCCGACGAGTTTCCCGGCCAGGAGTTGGTGACGCTGGGTCGCAAGATCCGCGAGCACAAGTTGGGCCGACGCAAGTTTTTTGGCGTGGTCGGGGCGACCTCGGCCGCGGGACTTGCAACCGGTTGTATCCGCAAGCCCACCGAACACATCCTGCCGTTTTCCAAGCGCCCCGAGGACCGGATCCCGGGGCAGGCCGAGTACTACGCGACGGCCGGGCAAATCGGCAGCACGGTGACCGGTCTGTTGGTCGAGTCCCAAGACGGACGCCCGATCAAGATCGAGGGCAACCCCAAACACGAAAACTCAGGTGGCGCGACCGATGCCTGGACCCAGGCTTCGGTGCTCTCGCTGTACGACCCGGATCGTTCGGTTGGTCCGATGCGACGCGACGGCGGCGAGTTGTCCGACACGAGTTGGCAAAACGCCGGGCAGGCGATCACCGCAGTGCTGGCAGCCGCACCCCAAGGTGAGGGGATCGGTCTGGTGTTTCGCGACGTGATGTCACCCACCATGCTGGCGACCATCCGCGCGTTCCAAGAGAAGTACCCGAAGGCCCGCCTGTTCGTCGACGACCCGGCTGCCGGACTCAACAGCCGCGCGGCGGCCGAGGCGATGGTCGGTGAAGGTGCAAGGGTCAGCTACAAGATCGACCGGGCGAGCACGCTGTTTGCGGTCGACTGCGACTTCCTCGGCACCGAGCCCGACCACACCCGACTCGGCACCGAGTACGCCTCGCGCCGCCACGTCGAAAACCCCGGCGACAAAATCAGTCGGCTCTACGCGATGGAGCCCCACTTCACGATCACCGGTGCCCAGGCCGACCACCACCTCCCGGTCCCGGCCCACCAGATCGGACACGTCCTCCTCGGCGTGGCGCAAGAACTCGCCAGTGCCCACGGGGTTACGTTTGATGATGCAATCACCGGCCTGATCTCGACGCCTTCAAACCTCGAGGGCGAGCAGGCCAAGTTCGCCAAGTTCGTCGCCGCCGATCTCAAAGCTGCACTCGACGACAAGACCACGGCCGGAGTGGTGATGGTCGGCGAGCGCCAACCCCCGTGGGTCCACATGCTGGGGATGGCGATCAACTCGGCGCTGCGGTTTTTTGGCACCACCGCCCGGGCACACTTCCAAGACCATGCCCTGCCATTTTCGAGTGTGCAGGAACTGGCCGCGGGACTGGCCGACGGCTCGATCAACAGCGTGCTGATCTTCTCTGCCAACCCGGTCTACGACGCACCGGGTGGGCTCGGGATGGGCGAGCTGTTGGGGTCGGCGAAGTTGGTCGTCCACGCCGGGTACTCGACCGACGAGACGGCCCGTGCCGCCCACTGGCACCTGCCGCTGAGCCACTACCTCGAATCGTGGGGGGACCTCGAATCCTCGGCGGCGGCCGTGTCGATCTGTCAGCCGCTGATCGATCCGCTGTTCGACACGCGCAGCGAAATCGAGATCCTCAACTGGCTTACGACCGGCAAAGAAACCGCTGGCTACGACCTGGTCCAGGCCTACTGGCGCAAGGAACTCGGCGAAGCCTTCTCCGACCGTGAGTGGCGTCGCTGGCTCCACGACGGCGTCGGAGCAGGGATTCCCCGGGCCAGCAATACCCCGAAGATCGAAAACTGGGACCAGGCCAACACCGCCATCACGGCCGGACTTCAGGCCGGTGCACCCGACGGTTGGGAGATCAACTTCCACGTGAGTCCGCAGGTCGTCGACGGGCGGATGGGCAACAACATGTGGCTACAAGAAGTGCCACACCCGATGTCCAAGCTGACTTGGGACAATGCGGTCTACCTGAGTGAGACCGAGGCCAGTCAGCTGGGCGTCAGCAACTGCGACTTGGTCAAGGTCGAAGTTGAGGGCCGCTCGATCACCGCACCGGTGTGGATCGCACCCGGCCAGGCCCAGGGCACGGTGTCGATCGACTTGGGCTACGGGCGCGAGAAGTTCGGCCGCCACGCCGATGGGGCAGGGGTCGATGCCTTTGTCCTGCAGGCCGCGGGCAATCCCTGGTTTGTCGGCGGCGCCCAGATCACCAAGTTGGTCGGCCGCCGCATGATCTACTCGACCCAGGACCACGGGTCGATGCACCCCGGCGTCAGCTACACGGGTGAGGACCAACCCGACAATGTCGGCCTGACCTATCCGACACGTCCGATCGTGCGCGAGACGACGGTCGAGGGCTACAAAGACAATCCGGAGTTCGCCCAAGAGGGTGACTTGATGGCCAAGGAAAACCTCAAGTCGCTGTGGGACCACAACGAAGGTGTCCTCGGAAACCCGCCGCTCAAGGGACTGCAGCAGTGGGGCATGGTCATCGACCTCAACAAGTGCTTCGGTTGCAACGCCTGCACGATCGCGTGCCAGGCCGAGAACAACATCGCCACCGTCGGTCGCAGCGAGATCGCCAACGGTCGTGAGCTCCACTGGATCCGCCTCGACCGCTACTTCTCGGGCGACTCCTCGCGGCCCCAGGCCATCATCCAGCCGATGTTGTGCCAACACTGCGAGACGGCTCCGTGCGAGAGCGTGTGTCCGGTCAACGCGACCAACCACTCGCCCGAGGGGCTCAACGACATGGCCTACAACCGCTGTGTCGGCACTCGCTACTGCGCCAACAACTGCCCGTACAAGGTCCGCCGGTTCAACTTCTTCAACTACAACCGGCGCATGGACGAGACCAACGGTCCGCTCCAGACCATGGTCCGCAACCCCGATGTGACGGTGCGCTTTCGCGGTGTCATCGAGAAGTGCACCTACTGCGTGCAGCGGATCAACGAGGCCAAAATCCAGGCCCACGTCAACGGCGTGGATGTCGTCAAAGACGGCGACATCGTCACCGCCTGCCAACAGGTTTGTGGCGCCGGCGCCATCACGTTTGGCGATATCGCCGACCCGACCACCAAAGTTGCCAAGCTGCGGGCCAAGGACCGCAACTACAACGTGCTCCAAGACCTTCTTACCCGGCCGCGCACCACCTACCTGGGTCGCGTCCGCAACCCCAACCCGGACTACGTGTAACCCGCCATGGCTGTCGCAGCAGACAAACTTGATCCACTGTCGGGGCGCAAGGACCTCGTCGATGGCAATCCGACGTTCCACGATGTCACCGAAGCGGTGTGCACCCCGATCGAGGTGCCCAGCTGGCGCTGGTGGATCGCCTTCCTCCTCTCCCTGAGTGTCCTCGGGATCCTCGGGATGGCCCTCGCGTACCTCTTTTACGAGGGCGTCGGTATCTGGGGTCTCAACAACCCGGTCGACTGGGGTTACGCGATCGTCAACTTCGTGTTCTGGGTCGGTATCGGTCACGCCGGTACGCTGATCTCGGCGGTCTTGTTCCTGTTTCGCCAGAAGTGGCGGACCTCGATCAACCGCGCCTCGGAGGCCATGACCATCTTCGCCGTGATCTGTGCGTTGATGTTCCCGCTGGTCCACACCGGTCGCCCGTGGCTGGCGGTGTACTGGCTGCTTCCGCTGCCCAACTCGATGGACATCTGGCCGAACTTCCGCTCGCCACTTCTGTGGGACGTGTTCGCGGTCTCGACGTATTTCACCGTCTCGCTGCTGTTTTGGTACGTCGGCCTGATCCCCGACTTGGCGACCATGCGCGACCGGGCCAAGACCAAGGGCCGTCGGATCGCCTACGGCATCTTTTCGCTGGGGTGGCGCGGGTCCAACCGCCACTGGCAGCACTACGAGAAGGCCTATCTGATCCTCGCCGGTCTGGCCACGCCGCTGGTGCTCTCGGTGCACACGATCGTGTCCTTCGACTTCG
>CAZUPD010000065.1:36240-42137 GCA_964621785.1 uncultured Nannocystaceae bacterium | reverse complement strand
GGCTGTTGTACCCACTTCGTGGATTCCCTATACTGGCGGCCCCGCGGACCTTGTAATTTGCAGGGATTCGCTCCGCTGCGGAGAAACCTCCCAGGAAGCAGGCTCATGAAGATCGAATGCGACAATTGCGGAGCCAAGTACTCAATCGCGGACGAAAAGGTTCGCGGCAAGACCTTCAAGATACGCTGTAAAAAGTGCAGCAACGTCATCATCGTTCGCGACAAGGGTTCGGCCGAGACCGAAGCCGAAGACGCGGAGGCCGATGATGAGGCGGCTGCAGGATGGCACTTGGCCATCGATGGCGAAACCGTTGGCCCATTGTCCGAACAGGACGTGCGCGACCGGTTTGCCCGCGGCGAGATCGATCGCGACACCTCGGTGTGGCAGGAGGGTTTTGACGACTGGCTGATGCTCGGTGACGTCGGTGCCTTTAGTGATCTCGTTGCAACAGCAAGTATTTCGCCGGCGCAGAGTGCTCCGCTCGGCGACCTCGGCGGTGGCAGCGAAGAAGACGACCCGTTCAAGGGTACAGGTATTGGCGAGAGTGACGACTACGGCGGGAGCAGCAGCGAAGCGGCGGCATCCGACGCATCGGGATTTGATGACGCCGGCTCCGACTTCGGTGCAAGTGCATCATCTTCGCTCGACAGCGGAGGTTCCGAACCTGCAAACCCGCGTGTCAATCAACTCAGCGGTGCCCGCAACGAGAACTCGGTGTTGTTCTCCCTCGACAGCCTGTCCTCGGTTGCCATGGGAGGTGCTCCAAAGTCGACGACGTCCAACGCCTCCACGCCGCTCGGCGGTGGTGGCCTCGGCCTCGGTGCTGACCTCGGCGGAGGCGGTGGCGGAGGCGGTGGCGGCGGTGGCGGGTCATCTGCCCCTTCGGCCACCAGCAACAGCGAGGGCTCTGGCCTGATCGACATCCGTGCCATGGGTGCCATGTTGGGTGCACAGGGTGCAGCAGCCGACCCCGGTTCCGACTTCGATCAAGACCCGGCGATGGGAGCTCCGCTGCCGAGTTTTGGTGGGTTCACGGGACTGGCCGATGCCAAGATGGACATCGGGCCGACTGCCGAAGAACAGCAGGAGCGTCTCGTTGCCGAAGCGGCAGCGGCAGCGGCAGCGGCGGCACAAGCCCAGCCGCAGAGCTCCAACGTACCGCTGTACATCATCATCCTGCTCCTCGCAGTCGGCCTCGGTGGCATCGCCTGGTACGTCCTCAACATGGAAGCACCCGAGGGCAAGGAGACCATCGTCTACAAGCCCGGCGAATCCAAGACGATCATCGAGTACCGGGACCGTCCTGGTGCCGAGGCTGAAGCTGGAGATGACGAAGAAGAGAGCGAAGGCGACTCTGAAGAAGAGGTCAGCGACAGCGCCGGTGGGACGATCAAACGCAAGAAAAAGAAGAAGAAGTCCGGTTCCAGCAGCAAGTCGGACGACCCCTTGGCGAACGTCGACAAACCTGTAGATACAAAGGCTGCCGACGACAAAAAGAAGAAGGACCAAGAGAACAAATCTCAGTCCGTCGACTGTTTGCTCGATCCCAACAAGCCCGGGTGTAAAGTTGGTGGCGGTGGTGGGAGCACCACAACCAAGCCCAAAGACAAACCACCTGCTGGCAACCTGCCTGATAGCCTGGGGATGTCGGACATCAAGTCCGGGTTCGCGGGTCCCAAGAAGTCGGCAGAAAGCAAGTGTAAGAGCAAGGCCAAGGCCGGTGAAAAGGTCAAGGTCAAGGTCTCGATCGCCGGTTCAACCGGGAAGGTCACCAAGGCCGATCCCCAGGCGCCGCACGCCGGTACTGCCCTCGGTACTTGTGTAGCCAACGAACTCAAGAAGGCAACCTTCAAGCAGTTCAAGAAGAGCTCGATGGGTGCCATCACATCTGTGAAGTTCTAAGCGAACAACCATCGCTTCAAGGCGGGGGTGCGAAGGCATCCCCGTTTTTCGTTCTTCCCAATGACTTTAGAGTCACGTCTAGATCCCGAGAATTCAGTTGGGGGGATAGCCCCTCAGGTACATGTGGGGGCACATCTCCTGTCCGAAATTGCAACGAAATCCAGAAAATGGGCTATACATGGCTAAAGTCTTGAGGCAACGTAATGGGGGGTGAATTGTCGTCGGCGGCATTCTCTAAAAACCCAAGGCCGTCGCCGTGCGTTGAGAGTCTAGGTTGGGTTGTGTGGACCCCAGCCATCTCGCCTACCGAGTCCGAGGAGCTTGCAGATGTCGAGTGAAGAGAATTCAGCACTAATTGCTCTCAATGAGCTGCGTAACCTCGAGGAAGAGCGACGCGCCGAAGAAGAAGCCGAGCGCCGCGCCAAAGAGGAAGCCGAGCGCAAAGCTCGTGAAGAGGCCGAGCGCAAGGCTCGCGAAGAGGCCGAGCGGATCGCTCGCGAAAAAGCCGAACGCGAAGCCAAGGAACAGGCCGAGCGCGATGCCAAAGAACGCGAAGAGCGTATCCGTCTTCAAGAAGCCGAGTTGCGTGCCCGGTCCGAGCAGGAAGCCCTGCTCAAACAGGAGCAGATGCGACTCGATGCCAAGATGAAGCTCGAGGAAAAGAAAGCACGGCCGGTGTGGTTGTACGCCGTGGTCGGCATTCTGATCGTCTCCATCGGCGGCCTGAGCTACTACGGCTACGATCAGTTGCAACAGCAAGAAGCTGCCCGCAAGGCCGAGCAAGAGCGCAACGAAAAACGCGAAGCCGAGCGCCAAAAAGAGCTCGAGTTGTTGCGCGGCGAGCTGAGCAAACTCAGTGCCGAGCAGGACCGTCTCGAGCAAGAAAAGGCCAAGCTCGACGAGAAGCTCGCCTCGGTGGAGGATGAGACAGAGCGTCAGCGCCTGCTCGCGGAGAAGGCCCAGTTGGAGGCCGATCTTGCCGAGAACAAGAACAAGCAGAGCCGCAACAAGAAAAAGCGTGGCAACGGCAGCAGTGGATCGAGCGATGAGCCCAAGAAAAAGAAGCTCGTCGAGATCAAGCAAAACGTCGACGACCCGCTCGATGGTCTGTAAGCCGACGCGAGCCGCTTGAACAAGTCGCCGGGTTTTGCCCGGCGATTTTTTTAAAAGTGTGTGTACAAGAGTTGTTTTTTGTGGATCGCCACGGAGCGTGGTGCGTTGGTCTCGATGGAGCAGTCGCTATCCGGACGTATCAACATGTCGCCCTCAGAAAACTCAGCACTCATCGCCCTCAACGAAATCCATGCACTTGAACAGGAACGGGTCGCTGCCGAAGAAGCCCGGCGTCTCACGGTGCTTCGGGCTGAACGCCTCGCCCGTGAACAAGCCGCACGCGAAGCGCATCAACAAGCCGTTCGCCGCGCCGAAGCCCAGGCAAAACGCGAAGCCGAACAGCTCGCACTGCGCGAGGCAAAGGCCCGGGAAGAACGGATCCGGCTGCAAGAAGCAGCCCTGCGTGCGCGGGCCGAGCAGGATCGTATCCTCGAGCAGGAACGCCTCCGCCTCGATGCCAAGATGAAAGTCGAGGCCCGGCGCGCGAGGCCTGTCGGCCTGTATGCACTGGTCGGTGCACTCGTCGTAGCGATCGGTGGTCTCGGCAGTCTGGGGTACAACAAGTTGCAACAGCAACAAGTTGCCTTCGACGAAGCACAACGGTCACAGGGGGTCATCGATACCCTCCGCGAGTCGGAGCTCGCTGAGTTGCGCGGTGAATTCGAGAGGCTCAGCAGCGAGCAAAACCGCCTTCAAGCAGAAAAACGCGAGCTCGATGCCAAGATTGCCTCGGTCGAAGATGAAGCGCAGCGCCAAAAGTTGCTCGCCGAGCGCAAGGAGGTCGACCGCAAACTCGAGGTCAATCAGCGCCGACAGTCCCGCACCAAACGACCGAAGCAAAAACCAGCCGAGAAAAAGGACGGATTTGAAATCTTAAAAGACCCGATCGATCCACTGGAGGGCATCAGTTGATGTCTCGGGCGCTTTCCCACGGAGGCTGTGCTTCATAAAATGCAGCAGCGAACCCTTTCGAGGTCGGTAAAGATCGGGCTTGTGTCGACTCGCGCACCGTGATAGGTAGCGTGTCCCCTGGCCTGGTCGCCAAGTGGTAAGGCAGAGCTCTGCAAAAGCTCTATTCGCCGGTTCAATTCCGGCCCAGGCCTCTAAGCCCCGACTCTCGGGGCTTTTGTATTTCTAGGGTTTCAGCGATTTCTCGGCGCTTTCGACGAGGTTGAGTTTCGACCCGAGGCGCCGGACGTTACGCGCGAGAAAAACCACGGGCTTGTGGTCGTCGGGGTATGCTCTACGGGCATGTCTGCCGCGGACGAGGGGAGGTCGGCAAATGCCGGATCCGCATCGAGCAGCGGGAAGTTTGTGTCTGCTGAGCTCGTTGCAGATACGAGCTCATCCCGCTCGGTCGGGCCAGCAGTCTCCGTCGGAACGATGCTCGCCCGCCGATATCGGCTCACCCGCCAGCTCGGCGAAGGCGGGATGGGTCAGGTGTTCGAGGCACGAGACACCGTTTTAGGACGTCGTGTGGCTGTGAAGTTGATCTCGCCACGCCACCAACTAGTCGATCCGCAAGCAGTCAAACGCATGTTTCGCGAGGCACGCGCGGCAGCCAAGATCCGCCATGACAACGTCGTTGAGGTCATCGACTTCGTCGCCGACGAACCAGCCTTCTTGTTGATGGAATTGCTCGAGGGAAAGTCCCTGCGAGGCCTGCTTCGGGAGGCGCAACGAGCCGGCAAGATGATTCCGTGGAAGCGTGTGTGTACATTTATCATGCAGGTGCTCGCGGCGCTCGAGGCCGCCCACAGGGTGGGGGTTATCCATCGCGATATCAAACCGTCCAATTGCTTCTTGGTCGAAGACCCATTGCGGCCGGATCGGATCAAAGTTGTCGATTTTGGTGTCGCCCGGGTCGAACGCAGTGGGAATACTGGTGATCACGGGGAGTCTCCGACGTTTTCATTCGCCACCCGACCGGGGATCATCGTCGGCACGTCGCCCTACCTCGCGCCGGAGTTATGGCTGGGCGATCCCGCGGACGCCCGCTCAGACCTCTACGCAGTCGGGATCATGATGTACGAACTGCTGCTCGGCGTGCGGCCGTTTCGCGGGTCGAATGTCGAGTTACAACTCAAACACACCACGCAAACACCTCAATCGACGCGGGAGCGCAAGCCGGATGCGGGGGTTCCCGGATGGCTCGACGGTTTCGTGTTGCAGCTACTCGCCAAGCAGCCCACGGATCGATTCGCGAGCGCTCGAGAAGCCCTTGAATCCCTGCTCGAACTCGCCAAACGCGAGGGCGTCGAGCTCGGAGCGGTCGGGAATTTGGTCATGCCGGCGCAGAGCAAGCCCCGGACTCGCTGGCCGTGGATCGTCATGGGCACGGCAGGATTGGTTGCGGCGACCATCACGTTGACGCTGCACATAGCGGGCGGGCCGCAACCACCCGCCGTGACGCCGGCAGTTGCCACGGGTTCGCCGATCGAAAGCCCTGAACCACCAGCTGCAACCACGTCAGAAGTATCGACCGATTCCAAAGACTCCGGCGACGCGACGACCGGGTCCGAGACCACGACTGCATCTGATGCCAGCACGACAGACGACGAATCCACGACTGATGATGGCGATTCACCGGAGAAGAAGTCCCCGACGCGGTACTCGTCATCCTCGGTGCGCAGAAAACTCAGCCAGGTTTTGCGCAGCTGTGCCAAGCAACAGAGCCTTTGGGATCCACTCAGCCTCAAGGTTTCAGGGGTCGTCACCCGCCGCGGCGCGATCGAACAACTTCAGGTACGGGCCTCCGACTCGCGTGCGTACGGGGTTGTGAGTAGTTGTTTCCTCGCAGGTGCCAAAAAGGTGCGGGTCGCTGCACCTCGACGCGAGCAGAGTTTCAAACAGCTGCGACTCAAATGAAGTTTCAGAAATCG
>CAZUPD010000065.1:0-36140 GCA_964621785.1 uncultured Nannocystaceae bacterium | reverse complement strand
GGCGTCGCCTGTTCGTAGTCCACAGGTCGCGGTCGCACACGAATGAGCCGGCGACATTGCATTGAATGGGGGCGATGGCCCCGATACATCGAAACCCGGCGTGCATCCTGTCGGAGGTAAGGTTCACCGTCGACCGCGGTCAAGAACGCCGGGTTGGAGGGGATCGCGCCAACGAGCTACGGGCGAGCACGCTACGGGGTTCAGCTCGCGCTGTCGCTCACGTCGAGTTGGCCGGTTGTGACGCGACGTGTGTGCAACTTGCCAAGGGCTGAGGCTTGTAACTGCACGCATCCGGGATGTCTCGACAACAGATGACAGCAGGGCTGTTTTCGGGCAATCTGTGTCTGAGGTCAGGTTCTCGAGTGCATCCGGGTACTTTCTTCGCCAGCGAACGGAATCGAGGCAATCTACATGTTGATACATGTAGATTGCCGAACCTGTATCGACTCGTCACCGTGATCGCGTGTGTTTGTGGGCTTTTCCCGGCGCTCGCCAGTGCCGAAGAACCGGCCTGTGTCGATGCGCGGGGCTGCTACGAGCTGGGCCAAACACATGCCAGCGCCAAGGAGTTTTCGGCGGCAATTGCAGCCTATCGCCGTGCCTTGGGTAACCTCTCGGGGGCGAAGGGCCCCGGGGTATTGGTCCGTCTGCGCCTCGCCGAGGCCTATGTCGCGCGGTACGACGTGGAGGGGAATCCGCGAGACCTAGAGGATGCCTGCCGCCAACAGGGTCAGGCTCTGTCGCTGCTCACCCAAAGCCACGCGAGCAATGCAGCCGATGTTCGTGCGGAGCTCGCCAGTTTGATTGTACGTGCAATCAGTGGGTTCACAGCCAGCCAAGACCCCCGCGAATTTGATCACGCCTGGCGCTTGTTGGCAGAGGTCGACGAGCTGTTGGGGATGCCGATCGACGAGTTGTCGGCCTCCGAGCGTGAGACCCTTGCGTTTGCTGTCGTCGGCCTCGCCGAGGCCGAACTCGCCGCTCAGCCGCTCCCGACACGCCGGGCTCGTTTGGCCGATGAACTCGCCCAAATGAAGTGGATCCCAGTGGGTGCCGCTAGCGATAGGATCCAGGTGATCGTCGAACAACTGCGGACAACTGCGGAGGAGCCGGAGCCGGAACCGGAGCCGGAACCGGAGCCGCCGCCACAACCAGCAAAGTCCGGTCTGTATGGGGGTGGGATCGCACTGATGGTCACCGGCGGTGCTGCGGTCGGAGTCGGCACGGGACTTGTGATTCCACCTCCAAAGCTGATCGATGAGTGCTGCCTCTACCGTTCCACCCGTGTACCTGGTGCCATCGTCCTCGGAGCTGGAGTGGCGACACTCACCGCCGGAGCGGTGATGTTTGCGATCAGCAAACGCAGGCGTAGATCCAAATCCGTATCCGTCGTCCCGGTGTTCGAAGCGACGGCGGTCGGGTTGCAACTCAATGGATCCTTTTGAGCCGACCCGTCGCAGCTCCAACGAGGTATGTTAACGTCCACGCGTGGACGACTCCGACGAATCGCTTGCAGCAGCGTGGAAAGCCGGCGACACGCGGGCTGGCGAGAAGTTGTTTGATCGGTATTTCAAGTCGGTTTCCCGATTTTTTCGCAACAAGACACGCGATGACACGGCCGATCTGGTGCAGCGCACGTTTTTGGGCTGTGTCGAAGCCTTGCCGAGATTTCGCGGCGAGGGGTCGTTTCGCAGCTTCCTGTTTGCGATCGCCTATCGCCAGTTGTGCACGCACTACCGAAACCAAAAAAAAGCCCGAGAGCGGTTTGATCCGCAAACCGTCACCGTCCATGACCTCGGGCCCTCGCCGACCCAGATGCTCGCCAAGCGGCAAGAGCAACGGCTGATGTTGGAGGCGCTGCGTCGGATCCCACTCGCCTATCAAACCCTGCTCGAGCTCCACTACTGGGAAAAGATGCCGGCCCATGAGTGTGCGGCCGTGCTCGAAATACCGGTCGGAACGGCAAAAAGTCGGATCCGGCGCGGGCGTCAGCTGCTCGAGGAACGTCTTTCCGAGATCGCCAACAACAAGGAGGTGCTGGCGTCCACGCTGGCAAACCTCGAAGATTGGGCGAAGGCGGTACGGGAGCAGCGAGAAGCCTCAGACTAGGTTTGAACGATTATTTCCAACACGCTACTTGAACGTCTGCGGGTCCAATCCCAACGCGTTGATCCAGCGACGCAGTTGGGTTCGATGGACGCCGAGTGTTCGGGCACTTCGCGTGACGTTGCCGCGCTCGCGGGTGAGTGCATCGACAATCTCTTGCCGACGGGCCTGGGCGTGGCCGCGACCGGATGTCTGAGGGATCGGTTGCGGGCCTGTGCGATCGATGTCGCCGGAACGTTCCTGCGTCGGGATCGGTGCCGGTGTTCGCATCGGTTGCTCGAGGCGTTGTGCAAACCCCATCCCGGCCGGGCGGTCGAGGTCACTGGCTTCGACACTCTCGCGGCCGTCGAGCACGGCGCGCTGGGCCGCGGTTCGGATCTCAGTCAACAACTCGCGGACGTTGCCCGGCCATGGTCGCAAGAGACAGGTTTCGATCAGAGACGGATGGGCGGTACAGGTGACATTGAGTTCGTTGAGTTGCTGCAGGGCCAAGTTGACCAAAACAGGAATCTCCTCGCGACGCTCGCGCAGCGGCGGGAGATGAACTTCGGGCCTGGCGACGCGAAAGTACAGATCCTCGCGGAAGGTCTTGGCTTCGACGGCCTTACGCAGATCGCGATGGGTGGCGAGGACAATCCGAATATCGATGTTGCGCGGCTTCGATGCCCCGAGTGGCAGCACTTGTCGTGTCTCTAAAACCCGTAGGAGTTTGCCCTGGATGGCGAGGTCGAGTTCGCCGACCTCGTCGAGGAACAGCGTGCCACCGTCGGCAGCCTGTAGATAGCCGACCGAATTTTCCGCTCCCGAAAAGGCGCCCTTGCGCGAGCCGAACAGCAGGCGTTCGGCCACACCTTCCGGGATCGTGGCACAGTTGACAGCGATGTACGGACCCTTCGGACGCGGGCCGCGGTCGTGGTAACGGCGGGCTGCCATCTCCTTGCCCGCACCACTCTCGCCCGTCACCAGGAGTGTGTCGCTGAATTGTGTCGTCGCCGCGATCATGTCCCAGGCCGTCCGCAACACCGGCCCGTTCACGCGACCCTGTTCGACTCGAACACCTGATTGATAGGACAGGCAATCCGGGGCCGTGAGGAACAGGCAGCGACCGACCCGGATGACCGGGGAGCCTTGCGTCCAGTGTTCGCCCGTGACGCTGCCCCGGTCGACAAATGTACCGTTGCGACTACCGAGATCGGTGATGTGCCAGTGTTCCTGGACCACGAACCCGACCTTGCAGTGCTTGCGCGAGATCTGTCGATCGGCGAGTTCGATGTCGGCACCGAAGCCCTGGCGGCCGATGGTCACCGGTGTGGTCGTCGGGTAGGGCTGGCACATTGGACCGTCCGGCGTCCACACGAGCACCAATCCGGGCTCGCGCCGCTGCAATTGCGAGACGCCCGTGCGCGAGGCATCGAGCGTCTCGGTTTGTGTCGCCATCTCGTGGCGATGGTAGCAGGCGTATGCGGGGTTGCGTAGCCCGTGGAGCGAGCGGGCTAGAAGCGGATCGTACCGCTCCAGCTCTTTCCGGCACAGCTTTGACCCTCTTCGGTCTCGACACACACATGGTCATCTTCGATTGAGAAGTCGACCACGGGAGCGCTCGTCGGAGCCGGGCCGACATCAGCCGGGGTCTCATCGTCACCGACAATGCCGGTGGTTCCGAGTCCGAACATCCCCTCGGTGTTATCGCCCCAACACATCAGCTGGGAGCTCTCCGTCAATACACAGGTGGCATCCCCAGAGGCAGCCAGTGCGACTGCAACTGTCCCGAGGTTCACCTGAGAAGGTGCGGAAGCCTCGGCGCTCGAGCCCTGTCCGAGTTGACCCCGGGCGTTGTGACCCCAACACGCGACCGAGCCATCTTCGAGCAGCGCACATACATGGTCGCTGCCGGAAGCAACTTCGACGACATAGCCACCCACCTCGGGGAGGATGGGGAACAGATCGCGGTCTTCGACATCCCAGCACTCCAGCGAGCCGTCGCCAACCAGGCCGCAGATATGGGCGCGGCCGACAGCGAAATCGAGGTAGGAGGTCTCCGCGAGACAAAGGCCCTCGTCGGAGTTGGCAAACGGAACACAGTCAGTCCCGGTTTGGCAGGTGCGAGTTTCGACCGAGCAGGCGGTGGGTTGCGCAACAGCGGCGGATCCATCAACAGCGGTCAAAGCATATACAACGAGTGCGGCGTACATCACAATATCTCCAATCGGTTTTGCTAAAAGGCGACTCTTATTGGCGAGTCGACCCCCTACTTTGCAGCCGCAATGCCGATGGGAACGGTGCCGCTAAATGTCAAAAATAATCAGTTGTTATGGCCTCTCGACCGATCTGAAACGTCGTTTGTCACAAACGGCACACGTGCCAGTGAATCCGAAGTGTGCCAGTCAAACTGTGCCATTTGATCGACACACTTCGGAGCCGGTGAAGCGTGGTACACCGTCTGAAGCTAGCGATGGACGAAGGCGAAATCCCAGGAGCCGCGGACACCGGCAAGATGCCGGACACGCGCGCGAGTGAGGCGATTGCGGGCGATAGCTTTGGTCTGAGTCTCCCGGAGATTGAAGCGACCGGCCTCGAGACTCGGATGGAGCAGCGCATGGCGAAGGCCAAGTTGTTCGGTCGCGAGGCGAGGATCGGGCGCTATGTCGTCGAGTCCAAACTCGGCCAAGGTGGGATGGGCGTGGTCTACCGCGCGCGGGACAACGAGCTCGATCGTTCTGTGGCGATCAAGTTGGTCGGCCGTGCCGGCGACCGCGAGCGAGTGCTCCGCGAGGCGCGGGCGATGGCCCAGCTCGCCCATCCCAACGTCGTCCATGTGTACGATGTCGGCGAGTACGAACAGCAGGTGTTTATCGCCATGGAGCTGGTGCCCGGGCAAACCCTGAAAGAGTGGTTCGAAGGCCTCGGAAAGGGAAAACATCGCGGTCGCCGGTGGCCAGAGGTGGTCGGGATGATGTTGCAAGCCGGGGAGGGGTTGCTCGCTGCCCACCGGGCCGACCTTGTGCATCGCGACTTCAAACCCGCCAACGTGTTGGTCGCCGAGGACGGACGTGCGCGGGTTCTCGACTTCGGACTCGCCGAACCAGTCGCCGATCAGGCGCCGAATCAATCTGGTCCAGGGGACATGCCAGAGGCGAATGCTGCGACGTTTGACGCCCGGGGCAAACGCGCCCGGCTCGCAGGCACACCGGCCTACCTCGCGCCTGAGTTGCTCGATCGCGGGACCTACGACGCCCGCAGCGATCAGTTCAGCTTCAGCGTCACGTTCTTCGAAGGTCTCTACGGACAACGCCCGTTTCAAGGCGTGACCGCGATCGAGATCATGCACAACATCGCCGAAGGTCGGATCGCACCGCCGCCACAGGGGGTCGGAATCCCGCGTTGGCTCGACCGGATCGTCCGCCGCGGGCTCGACCCGGATCCAAATCGACGCTGGCAGTCGATGGACGAGTTGATGGCAGCCTGCCGCCGGGGACTCGCGTCCCGCCGGCGAAGGCCGTGGATCGTCGGGGCGGTGGTGGTCAGCCTCATTTTTATTGTATATTCAATCTCTCGTAGCGATGTCTGTATCGGCGCCGGCGATGCGATCGCCGAGGTGTGGACGGCCAGCGCACAGAGTGAGCTCCAGCAGGCGTTGGTCGCCTCAGGTGCGGCCTATACCGAGCCACTCGCCCAGCGCGTCGACGAGGCCCTGACCAGCGAGGTCGAGGATTGGGCCGAGGTCGCCGAACGCACCTGCGAGGCCCACAGTACGGGCAATGTGACCGACGAGGTCTACAATCTACAGGTGGCGTGTCTCGTCCGCCACCGCGAGCGGATCGCGGCCCTGATCAGCGTGCTGACTACGACGGGAGGCCAGACTGCATCGCAGGCGTTCCAAGCGGTCCTCAAACTCGAGCCGGTGCGCGAGTGCGAGGATGTCGACCGCCAGCTCGAACGCAGCGAACGCTTGGCAAAGCCCGACCCGGCGATCGCCGACAAAGTCGCCGCAGCCGAGTCCCAACTCCAGCGGGTCCACGCACTCCACGATGCCCAGGTCATCGACGAAGGACTCGAGCTCGCGGGTGCACTCGAAGAGGAGGTTCAAAAATTTGATTATACACCATTGATGGCCGAGGTCAGCCTCGGGTTCGGGCGGCTACAGACGCTCGCGGGGGTCTATGCCGAGGCCGAGCAAACACTGCTGAAGACCGTCATGCTGGCCGAGCAGGCCAACCACGATCGAATCAAAGTCGCGGCACTGGCGTTGCTTTCGAAAGTCATGGGAGAGGCGCTGTCCCGCCATGACGAGGCGATGCGCTGGTCGTCGCTGGCCGAGTCGACCCTGCGAAGGCGCGGTGAAATCCCAGGACTCGCCTGGGCCGATGTCCTCAACAGCCGGGCCGCGGTCGAGGCCAATCGTCAGGACTACCAAGCCGAGCACGACAACTACGAACAGGCGCTCGCCATCGTCGAGCAGTACTACGGGCAGCAACACCTCGCATACAGCAAGATGCTCGGCAACTACGCGGCCAGCCTCAAAGACCTCGGGGAGCTCGAGCGGGCACTCGAGCTGTACAACCAGGCCCTGAAGGTCGCCAGCGATGCGCTGGGCGACCAACATCCCGAGCTGGCTGTGTTCCTCAACAACATCGGAGAGGTCGAGCGCAAACTCGGGAATCTCGAAGATGCAAGGGCACACCTGACCCAAGCCGGGCAGTTGCTCGCCGACGCCGGTCTCGACGATCGCTACGGTCAGGTGCTCAACAACATCGGCACCGTGTTCGAAGAGCTCAACCAGTTTGACGCGGCGCTCGATGCCTACCGCCAGGCGCTCGAGTTGTGGCAGAAGAGTAGACCACAGGATTTTTCGGTGGCGATGCTGGAGATGAACATCGGCAACATCCTGCGACTCAAGCAGGACGTTGACGGGGCGATTGCCCGTCACCTTTCGGCGATCGAGCTGCTCGAGGTCATCGGGGTCGGGGACAGTCCGCCCCGGGCCTTGGCCTATCTCAATCTCGGCGAAGCCCAGATCGATGCCGGGGACTATCCCGCGGCCCAAACCACGCTCGGGCGTTCGCTCGCGGTCGCCGAGGCTGCCCAAGAACCGATCCTCCAGGCAGATGCGTTGACCAGTTTGGGACGTTTGGCGATCGTCCAAAAGGACTGCACCGAGGCCATCGGGAAGTTGCAAATGGCCCAGTCGCTCTATGCGCGTGACGCCTACGGCACCGATGCAGCGAAGGCGGATATTTTACTTGCGCATGCACTGAGTGCACGTAAAAAAAGCGACGAGCGGGCATCCGCACGGGCGTTGCTGACCAAGGCGCTGGCCACCTTGCCACCTGAGACGCAGGCCGCCAAAGGTGCGTTGGCACTTCAAAGGCGCATGGGAGAGGGCACTCCGCCAACGCTCGTATGTGGCGAGTTTGTGCCGTGATCCGAAGCTTCGGTTGTAGGTTGTGCATGCATGTGGGACACACGATTCAGTCGTTGTCTGTACATGAATCTAGATCGAAATCTAGGTAGCACGTTTGGCCAGGTCGGATCGAACCTCACTTGCGAGCGGGCACACGTGCCTGGGCGGGGAGGTCGTCCCACCGCAGGTAACTCCGGGCCATCTCATATTCAAAAAAGCCCATCATCTTGGTGCCAATAACTTTTTGTAGCAGCAACTTCGCGTCGCTGGTCTGGCCCTTGCGCCACTTGGCGAGGCCGACGTAGAAGTACGCCTCGGCCTTTTCGCCCGCGTCCCTGGCCCTGGTGATCAGCTCATCCTCGGTCATTTTGCCGGTCGCGTGGAGGGCGAGTTTTTGTTCCCACGAGCTCCCGCGGTAGTTGCTGAGGTAGGTCAGTGCCTGCTCGTCGACCTGCTGCCCCTGGCGCTGGGCGAGTTCGGTGATCCACAACGAGAAGTAGAGTTTGAGGGAGTCCTCGAGGCCATCGCTGGTGACGGCGGCGCGGAACAACTCGCGCGCCTGGTCGTAAAACCCGTGGCTGACCATAAACAGCATCGGTTCGGTGTAGACCTCGGGACTGCTCGGATGCAGCGTCCGGGCCTGGCGAAAATCGGCTGTGCTGCGTCCGACGTCCCCCAACAAAAACAGTAATTTTCCCCGTTCAACCAGGTGGTGTGCCCGTTCGGTGTCTCGGAGCCCGGGGAACAGCAACAGCTGGTTGAGTTGGCGCAGGGCCGTCTGAAACTGGTTTTTGGCCTCACTCGTTTGCCCGCGTTCGTGGGCGATACTGCCGAGCGTCAGGTGGGTCGAGGCCTCCCAGCGCATGCGGATGAGCTGATGCTCAAACGCGAGTCGCAACAGGTGTTCGAAGTGTTCGCGGGCCCTCTCGGGGTTGCCACCCTTGTGCTCGATGGTCCCCAGCAAGTCGAGTGCGGCCGCCTGCGGTTCGAGCTCGATACTGCGGGTGAGGAGGTCGCGGGCGCGGTCGATGTTGCCCGACTCGAACAGGATTTGGGAGACGGTGATGTAGGCCTGCGGAAGTCCGGGGTAAATCGGCCGATCGCGCCAGGTTTTTGCAGCTTCGGCGTGGAACGCTTCGATCGCCGCAAGTTGTTGAACCGCCGCCTTGGGGTTGCGCACAGCCTGGGACGAAAGTTGTTGCTGATGCAACAATGCCAACAATTGCCAGGCTTCAAAGATATCTTTCTTCAGGGCGACGGTGCGTTTGAGATGGCCGATGGCCACGCCGTTGAGCCCGTTCATGTGCAGGCTGCGGGCGAGCAACAGGTGGGCGTACGGATCGTTCGGGTAGCGTGCGATGGCCCGACGCGCGAGGTTTTCGACGATCCCCCACGACTGCGTGATAAACCATGGGGCCACGGGCGACGATCCGTCGTCATCTTCTTCGGGGATAAATTGGTTGGCGAGGTCGAGCAGCGGCCCCGCGGTTTTGGCCTCGCCACCCGCGGACTCGACAAACTCCACCAGGTGCTTGGTCGGGACGCTGAGGTCGATCCGCTCCAAAACCTTCATAACCCCGCGGATGTCGTCGGCCCGCAGATACAAACGGATCAACATGTAGCCGGTGATCTCCGCCCGGTTGCGGGCCTCGATCCCGGCTTCGGACGAACTGTCGCTGTACTGGACGGCCGCTTCGTAGCGGGCGAGGTAGAGGTCGGTCAGACGCTCGACCAAAAACGGAGAGGGAAACACTGCAGTGGTTTCTTCGAGCGCTTCCTCGAGTTCCTCGTGTCGGAGCAGCGGTTCAGTTGCAAATACACTGTTGTTGACGATCCACTCTTCGATCTCGTTCCAGCGTTGGAGGGCGGTCGCCTTGGTCGACTCGTCACCGGCTTGAAGCTGGATCGCAAGCGCGAACAGTGCCGGGCGTTCGTGGCCCTTACGGGCGGCGAGTTTGTAGAGCTGTTCGGCGTAGGCCGTGAATTCCGGGTCACCGACTTCTACAATTTTGAGCTCCCGCGGGGTGTACAGCGAAAATGCATACTCGAGGGCCGACAGCGCCTCCTGCGGCTCACCGTCGTTGAGCTGCTTTTGGATATAGCCCTTGAGATAGGTGTGAAGTCGGTTGCGGAACTTGACTCGCTGCGGGTGATTGAGCGGGATCCGCCAGTAGTCGTTGAGGGCGTCGGCAAAGTCATCGAGATCGGCAACTTTCGACGGAACCTCTGGTACCTTGACTTCAGGGGGTTTTTGGGTGGCACACCCGCTGGCGGGAATCCCCGTACACAGAAGCAAGGCCGCAAATAGCCCTAGATTGAATCGCACCGAGCCAGTGTACGTTCGGGATCCCAACGAGGCAAAACCTGATTGCTGGCTACTCGTTGGAAGAGTTCAGCGCGCCGGTGTCGCGAAAAACTGCTTCAGTTGATCCCGAGCGATCGCGGTGCCCAACGCAGGGCGAGGGTGACCGTGTGGACCAACCCCGTGTAGCGTCCGGCGTTGGTCGGGCGCCCGCGCCCTTCGAGGATCGCGGCCGCATCTTCGGAATTGAGGTCGCTGTGGGCCACCGCAAACCGTTCGGCGGCACCGGGATCGAAGGCTGCAGATGCGCCCGACACTGCGGTGGGGAAGTAAAAGTCGAGGCCATACCCCGGGACCAGGAGGAAGTTGCTTTGGCGCAGACGCAGGGTCGTCCCGAGCGAGGCACCCAGGCGCCATCCATCGGCCCGAGCAGCCGATAGTGCCGAGCGCTGGACCGACGGCGACGACGTGTGTCCGGCAAACGTCAGCGAGAGGTTTGAACCCGCCTGGTAGGTCGAATACACATCGAGGCTAAAAAGATCCTGCAGGCCGCGGTAGCGCACACTGTCCGCCAAAAGCACCCGGCTGGTCTCGAGCCCGATGAGGTTGAGTTGTTGGGTGCCCGGGTCGCCGCAGTTGCGGATCCCCCGCGAGCCGTCGACATCTTGGCAATTGTCGATCCACAGCAGCGTACTGTCGATCCGCCATTGCTTGCCGCGTCCGAGCACGAGTCCGAGGCCGAGCGACAACTCCTGCGGCACGCGCTCGCGCAGGGTGGCATCGAGCGGATGGGCGACCGAACACGAGGGGGCATCGCCCGCCTGGGGTTCGCTATCTTCCGGGCGACAGGCGACGACCTGCCCGCTGAGTTGCAGTTGCCCTCCGCGCAGCAGTGGTCGGGTGCGGTAGCGGATCCCCAACGTCACGCGGTCGGTCACGTCGTAGGCGATCCCAAACGTCAGCGCGAGGTCGAATCCCGCGAGCTTGGTGCCCGACGCCGGCAGCCAGCGGGTATATCCGGAGAACGCGATCCGTTCGCTGCACGCCGGGTCCTCGACATTTGTGCATTCGCCCTGGCGTTCGCTATCGCTGAGCACCGAGCTGTTGTCGTAGGCAAATCGCGTGCGCAGACGCGGGAAGTGGACACCGATCCCGATGTTGAAGTTGGCCAACACGCTCCACGCAAACGCCAACGAGAAATCAGTGCGATAGGTCGCGGCGCCCCCCAGTCCACAGGCGCGTTCACTGCGGCCGACGCACTGACCCGGCAGGTTCGAGAGTCCTGGGGCGAGGTGGTAGCGCAGGGCGTCGGCACTGTTCAGCTGCAGCGAGTTGTTGAGGGTGTACACCGCCGCGCCCAGGGCAAATGGTTCGAGGTACACACTTGCTCCGGCGAAGTAGTCGAATGCCGGGTTGAGCAGTGAGATGCGACCGCTAGAGTCCTCTGTGGGAAAACCGCTGCTGTCGATCGCGTTGCGCCGGACCCACCGCTGATCGAGGCCTGAACGAATGGACGTGTGAAACTGGGACCCGGTGAGCGAGCCGAGCATCGCCGGGTTGTGGTGAATGGCGGTGACGGAGCGGGCTGTGGCACCTTGCGCCTCGACTCCTCCGAGCCGGTGAGCCTCTCCAGGTGCGGCCTGAGCGCGAAAACTGATGAGCGCACACCCGAGGCTCCCGGCGACGACCAAAAGCTTGTGGATGCGCTGTCGCGGGCGCCGTGAACATCTGGCAAGGCCTGAATCGCTCACTACTCGTACCCACGAGGTTACCGGGTTTGCGCCTGTGGTTGCCAAGAGATCGTGCACGTCGGAGGGGTTGCGTCTGCAAGCGTTACAGCCACAGGCGTGACTGTCGGAGGATACCGACTCCTGTCGCGTCTCACAGAGATTTTGCAGTCCTGAGGAGTCACTCCCGGTTCTTCCCCGCTGCGTCGAAGGGCGACAGCGCGCGAGAAGGGCACGAAGGAGCGAGGTCTTTGGGGCCTCTCCGGAGACCTGTCCCGATGTCTACGGTTGACCCACAACCCACACACACACTAGGATTCGTGGGCATCGCAGCGGGTGCGCGATCCGATTGGATCGGCCCTCGGGGCGAGTCCTTGCGGGGGAGTGCATGAGCAAGACACAGCGCGAGTTTTTGTGCAGAGACGATTTGTGGACACGGGTCCAGGCGCTGGCCAAACGCCGCGGGATAAGCACCGACGACGTTGTGCAGGCGGCACTGCTGCAACTTTTTAAGGGCGGGTCAAAAAAGAAGAAGGCCGACAGCAGCAAGTCTGGGAGCAAGCCTGTTCCGCCGCCGACAACACCTCCGCGGCCGCGATCGGGTCCGAGCCCGAGTGCCAAACCGCCGGGGCCTCCGTCGCTCAAGTCGACCCGTACGAGGTTGCCCCATCCGTCAGGTGGCAGCAGCAAGCCAACCTTGCCGCGACCCAAAACAGGTTCGGCGAGGTTGCCTCCACCGACCTCGCGCAAGGTCGCCAAACAGCCGCGCAAACTCTACCTGTGTTACCTGGACAACTGGTACGTGGTCGAACAGGACGAGTTTGTCATTGGCCGCGGGGCCAAGTACTCGGATCTCCCGATCAAAGACGCCAACATTTCGCGGCGTCACTGCTCGATCGTCCGTCGTGGCGAGGATTACTTCATCAAGGATCTCGGCTCGACCAACGGTGTCGAATACGAAGGTGAGCGGGTCGACGATCACAAGGTCACCGAAGGTTCGACCTACTTCCTGTGTGACCACGAGCTGAAGTTCTCGTTCCACGAACCGGGATAGCGGCAACCACCGCGTTTTGCCCCTCGGGGCTAAACGCGGTGAATTGTATGTAACTGCAACGACAGTGTGGCTGTGACTTCACCGTGGTCGACCCCTGTTGCGACACTCGCCGGTGTCGGACCGAAAACCGCAGACAAGCTTCGCAGCGCCGGCTATGCCACGATTGGGCAACTCGCCCTGCATGTGCCCCACGCCTACGAAGACCGGCGCGTGACGCATTCGCTGGCGCAGGCGGAGGTCGGAGATGACATCCTCGTCGAAGGTTCCGTCCGCCGGTTTCGCGAACGGTTTTTTCGCGGTCGCTATCGGGCACAACTCGAACTTGAAGTCATCGAGAATGGAGCGTCGGTCCCACTGGTCGCGCGGTGGTTTCACCGCGTGGGCGGGTTGCGTGAGCGGGCGCGCGATGGTGTGCGTATACAATTATTTGGTACGCTCAAACGCGGTGGCAAACAGGGAAGGGGCCGCCGTGAGCTCGTCCATCCCAAACTTCAGCCGCCTGGCGCCCAGCCACCTGGAATCGTCGTCCGCTATCCCGCGATCGAAGGCATCGGTGCCGCGACGGTTGCCCGCTACTGCCGGGCCGCAGCCGAGCACACAATCGCTTCCTTTGCGGCGCAGGGAGATTGGCTCCCACGCGAGTTCCTCGCCCGACATCGGCTGCCGAGTGCAGCCCGGGCGCTACAACAGTTGCATATGCCAGAAAATGACCTCACAGCGCAACAGGTTGCCGACCTGCGGGCGCGCGTGAGTCCCGGTCACCGCCGGTTGACCTTCGACCGTTTGTTGGCCATGCAACTCAACATCGCCGCCCGTCGCGTCGCGTTTCGCCGGCGTGCCCAAGCTGTTTGTTTGGTCCCCGAGTCGAGCTCGCGCGAGCACCTGCGGGCTGTGCTGCCGTTTGAACCGACTGAGGACCAGTGGCGGGCCATCGCCGATATCGAAGCCGATCTCGCAGTTCCGCGTCCGATGATGCGGCTACTTCAGGGCGACGTCGGTTCGGGAAAAACAGCGGTCGCCTTTGCGGCGTGTGTGGCGATGGTCCGGGCCCGGGGACAGATCGCCTGGATGGTGCCGACCGAACTACTCGCCCACCAACACGCGCGGACGCTCGCCGACGGGTGCCGACGAGCCGGGATTCGCAGTGTCGTTGTGACCGCCAAACAGCCCGCAGCAGCGCGAAGGCGGTACAGCGAACAGATTGCAAGTGCACAGATCGATCTGGTGATTGGCACCCACGCTCTGCTGTCCGAAAAAATTCAATTTGCCCGCCTCGGCCTCGCCATCATCGACGAACAACAGCGTTTTGGGGTCGCTCAGCGGGCGGTGTTGCGCAAAAAGGGCACCACACCGCACCTGCTGGTCATGACGGCCACTCCGATTCCGCGAACGCTCGCGTTGATCGGATACGGTGAACTCGACCTCTCCGTGATTCGCCAACTTCCCCCCGGGCGCCGGCCGCCATCGACACAATTATTTGCAGGCACAAACGCTCTGGCAACCGCCCGTGAGCACTTGGCGAGCCTCGTTGAGCGTGGGATGCAGGCTTTTGCCGTCTGTCCGCGAATCGGAGCCGACGGTGCACTCGAGATCAGCCATGTCGGCGAAGCATCGCGGTGGTTTCGAGCACGCCTTCCCCACCACAAACTCGCGGTGATCCACGGAAAGTGTCCACAGACCGAGGTTGCCCGTGCGGTGGCGGCCTTCGCCAGTGGAGAGGTGTCGCTGCTCGTCGCCACGACGGTCATCGAAGTGGGCGTCGATCTTCCGGCGGCTCGGGCGATGTCGATCGAACATGCCGACCGTTTTGGACTCGCCCAGCTCCACCAGTTGCGCGGACGGGTCGGGCGTGGGCAGGGACCTTCGGTGTGTTTGTTGCATACACAAAAAAAATGCGGAACGGATGCCCACACACGTCTACAGGTCCTGGTCGACGCCAGTGATGGGTTTACTGTGGCCGAACAGGATCTCGCGCACCGCGGGCCCGGCGAAGTCTTTGGCACGCGGCAGGCCGGTACACCGGGTTTCTACGCTTCGTGTCTGACGGGTGCCGGGGTCGAGCTTCTCCTCGATGCCCGCAAGCTCGCGCGAGCCTGGGTCTCCGATCGCCATGCTCCTGTTCACACGCCTTGCGTCAGCAGGTATCTCCAAGCATTCGATTCGCCCGAACGTACGGGCGAAGCGGGGTAAGATGGCCGAGATGGATCATCCTCAACTCGCGCGCGTCACCGCAGAGATCGAGGGTCTCCACCGGTTTTTTGTCGAGTGGTTTACCGGTGTGATTCCCCGCTCTGACGAACTGTTCGAGCGCAGATATGCGTCCCGGTTCGCCCCAGAATGCCTGCTCATCCCACCGGCTGGGATCACCCTCGACAACGCCCGCCTCGCCCAGGCGATCCGCGACAACTACGGCAAGAGTCCCGGGTTTGCCATCGCCATTCGCAGGGTTGTCGTCCGGTGGCAACGCGGAGACACGATCCTCGCTACCTACGAGGAGTGGCAACGCAACGCCCGCAAATCCAAACCGCCGCAAAACGGTCGTGCCGCCACTGTATTGTTTGCCGACCACGGCGAGCGGCTCAAATGGTTGCATATCCATGAAACATGGCTACCAGCCGAAGTCATGGCTGCGGGATCCTACGACTTTTAGGCACATTCATGAGCATACAACAAGCATCTCGACTCCGCCGGGGATTTCGCTGGTTGTTGGCCGTTGCCCTGATCGTCCAGGGCATCAACCACTTCATCATGGACGAGGGGATGATCGCGATGATCCCCGACTACTTGCCCGAGCCTGCCCTCCTCGTTTACCTCAGTGGGATCGCCGAAGTCCTGTTGGGCACGCTTGTCTTTGTCCCGCGTCTACGCGCGCTCGCTGGGTGGGGCATCATCGCCCTGCTGGTCGCCGTTTTTCCGGCCAACCTCGAGATGGCACTGCACCCCGGGCGGTGGCCGGCGGTTCCCGAAGTATTCCTGTGGATCCGGCTCCCGTTCCAGCTCGTGTTTATGTTGTGGGCGTGGGCGACCTGCATCGCTCCGGTCAACCGCCCTTAATCCAATTAAGTGGCCATACAAGTACGCGCGAAGCTGTCGACTACAATCGAGGACTTCGCGCGTGTCGTTCACATGGCGCGTCTACAGATTTACGTTTAATGTTGCAGCTGCATCAAACCCGCACACGCTTCCCTTGTATGAAACGCTTGCTCCGGTTGTATCGGTCACCACATCCGCGGACATATCGATGACGCAGCTCCCGCTCACATCCCCGCTCCAGGTAACCTCACCGGCGTAGGTATAGTGCACCGAAGCCGACCCTTCGCCGCTGGTCATCGTCATCAACGTGTAATCGAGTGTGCCATCGATGGTGACGCCCTGGGTCGTACAACCGTTGAACGTGGTTGTATAGTCAAGGTTGGTCGAGTTACCCGCTGCCGGATTTTCAAGGTCGATGGTTGTGTCGACTGTTCCTTTGAAGTGGGCCGTGCCACCGTTGAGACAATCGGCGCTCGTATCAATATCGACGGCAGTCTGGTACGTACCCGCACTTCCAGTTTCGAGGGCGGACTGGGTGGCGGCCCAACCTTTGACAGCGTCTTCTTCGCTGTCGACGGCCTCGGCAGAATCACAGGCAGCCAGCATCATCAGGCTGGCACTCAGGCAAAAAACGATCGATGTGCGCATCTCGAACCTCTTTTTGGTGTCCTTTCGGACATGTTGTTGGGGCGACATCCTAGCACTTGCAAAAGGTTCTTGTGCGCGTTTGTGAACGATTTTTTTGTCGCAGAGGGTGTAAGCGACGTCGGCTGGGCCACGTTCGGCCGCTGAACCGATTGGCCGCCACATCCGTTGGAGGCCGGACCTCAGCAAAACGCGCCACAATTTCTCCCATCTACGTGGGTTCGATTAGGTTCACCCCCATATGCCCTTCGCCGCAATTGTCTGCCTCATGGCAGTGCTGCCTCCCGACGCCGTCGAGATGTCGGGAACGCGGTATGCGGAGCTTGTCGCAGGTCACACCGACGACGGGGCCGAGCGGGTGGCATGGCCAATGTCGCGGAAGGTTGTGATCACGCGGGTCGAGGGGTCTGAGGGTGGTCTGCGAATTCGGGCGACCTGGACGATGCGAGCCCTCGGGCGACTCCCATATGCCGACCGTCTGCTCGGTCCTGGAGCTCGGGTCGTGTCCGCAACCTTTAACGGCAAACCGGCCACGTTGATCAACTCGCGTACCGGTATCTACATCTTTGGCGAAGTCGACAAGCGGGCGACGATTGAGCTCGACGCCTATCTCGATGCCGATCCTGTGCGGCAACCGGTCGCCATCGAGATGCTCCCGGCAGTCACCGGATCCGTCGATATCGAGGCCGAAGGCCATCGCCCGACACTCCTCGCCGGTGCGCGCGGGCAACCTGCGATCCGAGTGCATCGGCAATTTTTAGCTGGTGACGAGCGTCTCAAGCTCAGCCTCGAATCCCCCCGTGAACCGGCCACGGGCGAGGTTCAGGCGCTCGCCGTTGCAAGGGTCGGCATGGGTCTAACGGTCGGCGACGCGGCGATCCGGGGTCGCGCGCGTGTGGTGTGGGAAGTCCGGCGCGGCGAGCTGGGGTCGGTTTCGTTGAATATACAAAATCTCGGCGACGATCTCGAAGTCACGGGCCCAGCTATCCGCGAGGTTCGTCGTCAGAATGGACAGGTCAACATCGATTTCCAGGCACCGATCCGCGATCGCGTCGAAGTCGAGCTCTCGTGGTCGCGCCCCGTATCGTCCGGGACCGAGTCCCGGGCCGAACTCCCGCGGGTCGAACCGATGGCGAGTTATCGGACCGAAGCTGCAGTCCAGCTCGCCCGCAGTGGCGAGGTCGAGGCCGTTCCCTCCCTCTCGGGGTGGCAACCCCAGGCGGCGGCCGAATTACCCACATGGGCCCAGGGACTCGTCGAAGGAACACCCACAAGTGCCTATACAACATCCGAATGGCGCGAGGGCCATCTCGATCTCCTGCGGTTTGTCCCCGTCGCTGGACCACCGGTTGTCATTGATATCGCCGACTACACCGTAGCGACGTCCCACGAAGGTCGCAGCCTGATGACGGCCCGCTACGAAATTCGTAACGAGCGCGCCGCATTTTTGTCGGTTCAACCACCGCCCGGCAGTCGGATCGTTGGCGCGCGTGTGGCTGGAGAGACAGCTCTTCCGGCGCGCGGCCAAGGAGGTACATGGTTGATCCCGTTGCAGCGCTCGGTCGAGACGGTCGAAGGCCTATTGACGTTCGCGGTTGAAGTCACGCTGATCGGTGATACCGATGTATGGCGGCGCAGGGAGCGGCGTGCGCTCGCACTTCCAATTGTAGATGCACCGATTGCCGTCAGCCGGGTGACCCTCTATCTACCACCGGGATACCGCAATCGCCTCGAGGTCGGCCGGGGGGATACGGTCGACGACTTTGACCGCGGTCAGGGGATCACCTACGGATTTGGGGTCGGGGATGTCAACGCTGCCCGGGCCGATGCCGTCTATCAACGGGCCGTCCGCAGTTGGCTCGACAACGACTTTGACGCCGCCCAACAGGACCTCGATGAATTGCGCAATCTCGGGGCGGCAAACGACAACATCAGCCGCCTGCAATCCAACCTCGATGTCGTCGAGGGGCGCGCGAGTGGCAAGGACAAAACCCTCGAACGTCGGGTTAAGGAGCAGGCGCGGGCGCGGGCTCTCTCGGATCAAACCAAACAGGAACAGCTTTGGCGTCAGGCCGATGAGTCCTATCGGTCAGGTAACTACGAACAGGCGCAAACCGAATACAAAAAAGCCCTCGATCTCGGCAAGAACCTCGCCCGGCTCGAACAGGAAGAATCGGTCGAGCAAGAAGCGGCCAACGAGGTCCTCGAGCAGCAACTCGTCGTCACCGAGAAGCAAGCTAAACGCACGCGTAAACGCCGACGCTGGCGCAGCAAGTCGAAGCACAAGGTCGCCGGGGGCGACCGCGGGGAGAATGCCCCCAGCGATGCCATGCGCAAAAGCGAGGCGAGTGTCGCCCATCTGCCCGCCCCGGATATGATAAGTGTGGATACAAAGGAAAAGCCTGGCGACTCCGTTGGTAGCGAAAGCGGGGATGGTATACAGGCGCCGATGGGTGGGCAGGTCAGTACAGGTGTGTCTACAATCAATCCGACGACAATCACCACGATGGACATGCCCGTAGATGAGGTCAACCGGCTCGATGCACCGGCGGACGAACCGATGCCACAGCCGGAGCCCGAACAGCCGAGCGAAGGGGTCACGTTTGCAGGCACTTCGGATGTCCTCGAAGATTCACCTCGATTTGTCCAACGGCGCGACCGTCGATTCGAGCGGCGGGAAGCGCGTCGAGATCGTCGTCGCGGCAAGAAGTCGGCCGGGGCAGCGAAGGCGCCACCGGCCGACCCCAATCAAGCTCTCGCTGGCCCGAAGGTCACTGCATCGGCCATGTCCGTGGTGATCCCGAGCGCCGGCCAACGCGTGCGTTACCAACGTGTGCTGTTACAACCTTCTGCCACCTTCAGCATTCAGATCGATGCCAAGAAACCCCTCTTGCAGCGCCGGAGATAGATGATGACCCAGCTTGTCCACTCAAAGAAGACCACCCGTTTCGGCTTGCGAGCGATCGCCCTTGCCTGTGCACTCGCCGTGCCCGCGGTGGCGAGCGCCGCCCCGGAGGATCCCGCTGAGCGCGTGGTGATGAAGTTAGACGAGTTTTTAAAGCTCTACGAGGCCAATAAAAAAGCCCAGTCGACTGAGCAAACGCCCCGTGACCACGCCCTGAGTTCGGCGCACTACAAAGGGACAGTTGTGTTGGACGAGGGGAAGCCGGTGTCTGCGGTGTTCAACGCCCGCATGCGTGTCGAAGTCCTCAAGAAAAACGGCTGGGCGCGGGTCCCAATCCTGCCGGCGACCGTGGCCTTGCAATCGGCAAAGGTCGGCAACGCCGAAGCGCCGGTCGTTATCGAAAACGGATTCTACACACTTGTGACCAATAAGCCAGGTGCGGTCGACCTCGATGTGTCGTTTGCCGTCGCCGTGACCACAGCTGAAGGCAAGAGCGAGATCACCTTTGAGCTTGCACCCTCGGGCGCAACGTCGGCGACGCTTTCGGTGCCAGCCAAGGAAGACCTGGATTTTACGGTCCCCGGTGCCAAGCTCAAATCCGACAAGATCGAGGGGGAAAACCGGGTCGTCGACGCGACGATGCCAGCTACTGGATCGCTATCGATCCAGTGGCAACGCGAGATTCCCGAGGCGGCCAAACAGTCCTCGCGGGTCTACAGCGAAGTCTACACATTGGTTGGTCTCGGCGATGGCCTGATGAAGGCGACCACCACGATTCACAACACCATCCTGTTTCGCGGGGTCGATAAATTTAGTGTGAAGTTGCCCGAAAAAATGACTCTGCTCGATGTCTCGGGTGTCGGCATCCGCGATTGGAAGCAGACCCCAGATGGTCAACTCCATGTCGCGCTCAACTACGCAGCCGAGGGGACCTATACCTTGAAACTCGAGCTCGAGCGCGTGGTTGCCAAGGGCGAGAAAAAGTTTACTGCACCGATTGTGGTGCCCCAGGAAGTCGAGCGTTCCAAGGGCTGGGTCGGGGTCGAGTCCCGCGGCAACATCGAGATCGGAGCCGGCGAAGTGACCGGTGCGACCAAGGTCGATGTTCGTAGCCTGCCGGCGGCAATCCTCGGAATCACCCCGCAACCGGTGCTGCTGGGTTATAAATATTTAGGTGAAGATGCAAGTGTTCCACTCGAGGTCGCGCACCACGAGGATGTCGATGTGTTAGTGACCCTGCTCGACCAGACGCGAGCACGGACGATGTGGACCCGCGAGGGCAGGCGCCTGACTTCGGTCAAATACCAGATCCGCAACAACCGCAGGCAGTTTCTCCGCCTCGAGCTGCCCAAAGGGGCAGAGTTGTGGAGCGCTTCGGTCGGGGGTCGTGCCGTCCAACCGGCGCGGGCGAGCGACGGCCGGACATTGATTCCACTGGTGCGTTCACAGGCCGCAGGTGGAGCCCTGGCAGCGTTTGAAGTCGAAGTCGTCTATGTTGAAAACGGCCAGGCGGTGTCCGATCGCGGGCGTGGGAGCTTCAAGGCCACCCTGCCCACGGCTGATGCTCCGAGCACATATGTCGCTTGGACCATCTACGCGCCCGAGAAGGCCAAGGTCATCAAGCGCAGTGTCGACGGCAACCTGCGATGGGTCCGCTACCTCACCAACCCGATTCCCGCCGAGGACATGAACTACATCGAGACCGCTACGCCCGAGGTGCAACAGGTTGCAAATGTCCAGGCCGACGACGGTGGGATGGGCGAGGGGGCCGTACCGGTTCCGGTGAGCCTGCCGCTGCAGGGAAAAGAAGTGAACTTTGAAAAACTGCTGGCACTCGACGAGTCCCTCGAAGTCGAGTTCCGGTTCCGCGGCCTGCGAAAATAACCGTCGTGAGGTCAAAGTACGTGGAGCAGCAGCACGGTCGGTTGAGTTGTCGCGGGTTCGCCAAGGCACAGGCGGGTCGTGCCGGCACTCGCAGATGGTCTGTGCTACGCACCATCTGCTTTGGCTTCGGACTGCTTGCGTTGGGTGTTTCCCGGCCCAGCTATGCCCAACCCGACGACGACGATGACGATGAGGTTGCTGTGAAGATGCGGGCGCCTGCTCCCGCGGCGGCCGAGTTTGACTTCGAGGCCGACTTCGCCGCAGAAGTGGCTGCACCCGAACTCGACATGGACATGCCCGTCGAGACACCTGGTGTCGCCGTCGGAGGAGCCCGAGATGTCGACCTCGTCCGCAGTCGCCTCGAAAGCGGACGGATCCCCGAACCTGCGCTACTCGCCAGCGAAGGATTTTTAGCCGGATACGACCTCCCCCTGACACCCGCACCGGCGTGTTCGCAAAAACTGTGTATCAACACGCAAACGGTGGCCACGACATTGATCGCCCATCCGGAGGTGCACTACCTGACCCAAATCGGGTTTGGCAGCGACCTCGACCTCTCGACGTTTCAACGACCGCCGCTGCACGCGGTTGTCCTCCTCGACCTCTCGCCGTCGATGGCCGGCAATCCCATCAATACAGCACGGACCGCGATCATCACCCTCGCCGATCAAATGCAGGTCGGCGACCGCATCACGATCCTCGGCTTTGGCCTTCAGCCCCAGGTTCTGCTTCCGACCACGGTGATGCCCAACCAACTCGGCGTCGCACATGCTGTTGTCTATGCCCAGCTAGGCGGTGCGACGGCGCTCGAGCGGGCGCTCCACAGCGGATTTCAAGTCGCCCGCCGCTCACCTCCTGGATTTGTCTCGCGGGTCTTTCTCGTCACCGACGACCGCCCGACGGTCGGCCGTACCAACGCGAGTCCATTTCTCACCATCGCCGAGCGTGGTGCCGGACAGGGAATCGGCCTGACGACCATCGGCGTTGGTCCGCACTTTCAGGCTCCTCTCGCCCGGGCGTTGGCGGGTCTGCGTGGAGGCAACACCCTGTTTCTCCGCGACCCGACCCAGGCGACCCAGCGCCTGACCGAAGAGTTTGAGTCGCTCGTCACAGAACTTGCCTATGCACTTGAAATCTCGATCGAGCCGGCACCGGGGATGGAGGTCTCCCACGTGTTTGGGGTGCCCGGGGATATCCTCAAGCGGACCGGAGATGTGGTTTCATTGCGGGTCGAGACCCTGTTTTTGAGTAAAAAGCGCGGGGCGATTTTCTTTGCCTTGGCCCCGCGCGGACGTGCCAACCTCCCCCGAGGGCCCGTGCGGACCGGTGCCCAGCTAGGACATGTGCGTATACAATATCGAGAACTCGACGGAACTCTCGAGACCAGCCGCTCGCAGCTCCGCAACCTCCACCCGGCCAGGGTCGGTACGGGCCTTCGCCGGGGAACCTTGCTGATCGAGCAGATGGAGGTCCTTCGCGCGATCGCGGAGATGTTGGCCAACGGCACATCCCTCGTCGAAGCCGATGCCATGGCCGCGAAGTTACAAATTCGCTTTGAGAACGTGACAGACTCCGAGCTCATTCCTGCGGTCGAGCTCATGGGGATGTTGCGCGGGATCGTTTCGCAAACCACCGTCCGCCCCGCGCGAACACTCCCGCGCTGACCTCCGAGTTCGATTGCAAATACATATAGTCAGTGGGTCGCGAGCAAGACGCGCGAGAAGAACCGTTGGCTGGTGGATGAGACAGATCCGCACACCCCTGCATCGGAGACTCTGGTACGATTCATCATTGGGGTACGCATGATGGCCGGAAAACCCACCTCGGTTGACTTCTATCGCGATTTACCGGTACTCGAGGATTTTGCCGACATCGTCGAGACCGAGATGTATGCGGCCGTGCCGGACGACTGGTATGTGGTCATCACAGATGTCGTTGGTTCGACGCGGGCGATTGAGAGCGGACGCTACAAACATGTCAACATCGCTGGTGGTATCGCGGCGATGGCGATTTCCAATGCCCTGGGCGATATGGAGTACCCGTTTGTATTTGGGGGGGATGGCATCACCATTCTGACCCATTCCGATTTCGTCGGTGTGGTGCGCGACGTACTTGCTGATACACGAGAAATGGTCTCCGAAACCTACGGCCTCGACCTCCGTGTCGGGTTGACACCGGTGGCGGATATCCGGGCCGCGGGCAAGGACCTTCGGGTCGCACGGGTGCGGATCTCTCGATTTTACACGCAGGCGATGCTCGAGGGGGAAGGGCTCGATTGGGCCGAGGCACAGATCAAGTCACAGGTAGCGGACAATCCATATCTCGTGCCTGCGTCCTATCAGCCGGCGCACAAGGCCGACTTCTCCGGGTTTACCTGTCGGTGGGAGGACGTCCAAAGCCCGCGTGGAGAGACGGTGGCATTGATCGTCAAGACGCGAGGATCCGATGTCGATCAGCGTCGGACGATGCAGAAGGTTCTGTCGACGATCGAGCGTCATCTCGGAGGCGATTATCATCCGCTGCGAGAAGACAAGCTCGTACCGACATTTGACCCCAACTATTTGAAGAATGAAGTCATTTGGACCAGTCGCGGAACGCTTGCAAGGGCCCTACGCGCGGTGCGGGTCTACACCGAAGTTGCCGTACTCAAGCTGGTACTCCGCTTTGGTCTCAAGCCCAAGATTCAACTCAACGGCTACGGCCTCGATCAATTACGGGTCGAGAACGTGCGCTCGTCGGACTTTCGCAAGTTTGATAATACACTCAAAATGATCGTTGCCTGTACACCAGAAGCCCGCAGTGGGCTGGCGGACGCACTCGATCAGATGTACCGCGACGAGCAGATCTTTTATGGGATTCACGTATCCGACCGGGCACTGACAACCTGCCTCATGCACGAGGGATCGGTGCGCGAAGTTCATTTCGTCGACGCTGCGGACGGCGGATATGCCATGGCGGCCAAGCAGCTCAAGCGACAGCTGCGTGAGGCGAAATAGGGGACATGGGGCAATAACAAAAGCACCACAGGTCAAACGACCTGCGATGCTTCTATCTTGCTCAGAAGAGTCTAGTTGGAGCGCACGCGGATAGCGTCGGCAATGACAACGAATCCACTTTCTGCCCAGCAAGACAGGTCGACGTGGTTTTTCCCAGCCTTGAAGTCATAGGTGCCGAGGTTGATCCACTGACCACCGTTTTGTTGCTGATTCACATACACGGTGTCGAGTTTTGTGTTGGACGAGTCGTAGACGATGAATGGTGCCGCTGGAGAGCGATTGGTGCCTTGAGTCCACCACGCGTCAACTTTGAGCGTTTGGGCTTGGTCGAGCTCGAACGAGAAGACGGCCGGGTCGGACACGGCACCGGTCGAACGCCACCAGTAGCCGGTGTTCCATTGGCTTGGACCGGTTGCCGAGGTCCAGGAACCCGACACCTGGATCATGTTCCCATCCGCGTTCGCCGACTGGTTACTGTCGATGACCATCAAGATTTCTTCGGGCTCTGGCTCTGGCTCTGGCTCGGGTTCTGGCTCGGGTTCGGGTTCTGGCTCGGGTTCTGGCTCGGGCTCGGGTTCTGGCTCTGGCTCGGGAACGTTGTCGTTACAATAATCGTTGATCAGCGACAGGTAGCTCGCCCACGGCCAGTTGGGACCTGGGTCGACGCGGTTGTACGGCTGTAACTGGCCGTGGCCGACGATGTGGTACTTGTCGCGCGGGATCGAGTTATCCTTGGTGATGTCGCAGACCAACTTTGCAGATGCATGGATCAGGCCGTTGCTCCACGAAGCTTGGCTGGAATACCCGGCGTGCTCGATGCCGACGGTAAAGTTGTTGCTACCCGAGCCGTTGCGCCAGCAGTCGGTGCTTGAGTTGAGCGAGCACTTGTAGCTTGCACCGATGTGCCACGCCTTGCGGTTTTCGGCCACCAGCTGGGAGATCTCGGAACCTGAGTTGTTGATGACGTAGTGGGCGCTTACGCCGGAAGTCGAGTTTTTGAGCCAACTCCAGCATCCGCTGTAGGAGCCCTCGCAGGTGTGGATGATGACCATATCGGCGGTCCACGAACCCCGCGAGCTGTTGTTGGGGGACGGGCGCCAAATCGACTCGGCGTAGTCGGGCCCCGAGCCTGCGAGGGGGTCGGGCCTCGCGCCTGCGATGTCGAGGTCGGGGTCGAGTGCGGTGGGCACAGGGCCGCCTTCCAGCGCAGGATAAATCTCATCGAGCACATAGGCAGCGCGCCCCTCATCGCCGTCGATACCGCTGTACTCGGCGACGATATTACCCCAAGCATTGAGGTCTTCGCGGTCGGCGAGGCCTTCTCCGTCGGCCTGCGCCGAAAGCCAGGCCGCTGCTGCGCGAATGTTTTCATATGCATCGGTCTTTGCCTCTTCGACGCTGACACCTGCCAAGGAAGCGCCTTCGCTGAGGACCTCACCGCGCAGCGCCATCAGACCGCTAGCGAGTTGCTGGCCGTCGAATTCTTCGTTTCCTGCCACCATCTGCCAACGGGTCTCGACCAGCGCGATCGACTTGAGCAAATCGACCGGCACATCAAATTCATCGCCTGCACGGTCGAACATGTCGGTGAGTTCCTCCGGGTTCGGCGTGTCGGGGACATTGAGGTCGGGGCCTGAGTCCTCTCCGCTTTCCCCGTTGATCCCGGCACTGTCACCTTCTGCCCGCGGGTCACTGGTACAGCCGGGCATCAGCGCGATGGCGAGGAGCATGATGGGAAGAGTTGAATGTACAGTCTTCATGTGAGGCCTTCTCGTAGAGCGAGTTGCGCCAACCTAGCACATCACCCGACAACTCGTGTGCGGATTGTTTATCGTTGGAGATGTGCATTTGCAAACACATCTACGAGTGTGGGGTGTGCTGGCCAAGGTGCCCGAGATCGATGTATCAACATCCGATGCCTGGTCAAAAACGGTTGCTTCGTCACGTTTGCGTCCCTCACAACGTGGTCGCTCTCAGTCTCACGACCGCGTTGTTGGGCGCCTGTGGCGGGGATGAGGGCAATTTGACAGACGGGTCGAGCGGTACGAGCGACGCGGCGACGGCCGATCCCATCCCATCGACGTCGGACGCGACAACCACCGAGCCAGGTACCGAGACGACACAGTCATCGACTGATGGGACGCCGTCGACGACCGATCCCGGGACGACGGACGAGGGGACTGAGACATCCGATACGACTGGAGAACCGCCGCCCGAACTCGCGGTTGTTGGGCATGAGCGCGAGTTTCGAGGGGCATGGGTGGCGACGGTCTACAACATCAATTTCCCGAGTGCGGCCGGTTTGACGCGCAGCGAACTCGAAACTGAAATCACGCAGATGCTCGACACGCTGCAGTCTCTGCACTTTAACGCGATAGTGTTTCAAGTTCGCCCTGAGTCAGATGCGTTGTATGCATCTGCAATTGAGCCGTGGTCGCGGTTTCTCAGCGGTACCCAGGGCGTGCCCCCGCCCGACGGCTTTGACCCACTCGCGTTTGTCACCGAGCAGGCTCACCAGCGCCAGATCGAGGTCCACGCGTGGTTCAACCCGTACCGGGCCAAGGTCAACAGTCAGGTCGCTGCTGATCCTGCGCACATTTCCGAGTTGTTGCCCCAGGCGGCGCTTCCCTACGGAAATCTGTTGTGGATGGATCCGGGATCCGAGGACGTTCGGGGCTGGTTTGTCGATGTCATCGCGGATGTGGTGAGCAACTACGATCTCGACGGTGTCCACTTTGATGACTATTTCTATCCCTATCCCGACGGTAGCCCGTTTCCCGACGATGCGACCTGGGCGAGCTATCAGCAAAATGGTGGCACCTTGTCGCGCGGCGATTGGCGGCGGGACAACGTCAACCAGCTGGTCGAAGATGTATCTACAACCATTTCGTCCCTGCGCCCGGACGTCCGATTTGGGATCAGCCCGTTTGGGATCTACCGCCCCGGAATGCCCGAAGGGATCACGGGCCTCGATCAATACGCCGAGTTGTTTTCCGATCCGCCGGTGTGGATGCAACACGGGTGGGTCGATTACTTGGCCCCACAACTTTATTGGCCGTCGACACAAACCGCCCAGGCCTACGGTCCGTTGGTCGCCTGGTGGTCCGAGCTGACGGCGGGTGGGCAGGGCTATATCTTCGCCGGCAACTACTTGGCCCAGGTCGGTTCAGAGGCCAAGTGGTCGGTCGATGAGTTTCTCATCGAGATCGATCTGAGTCGCCAGCAACGCCCAAACGGTTCGTTGGGCAATATTTTTTACCACATCGACCCGCTGATGACCGACCACCATGGGGTCGCAACAGCTCTGGTCGAATCGGCCTATCCCACAGCTGTGCTGACGCCGGTGCTCGCCGCGTTTCAAGATGCGTCGATCCCCTATCCCGAAGTTCAGGTGATAGATGGTGATGTGGTGTTGGCACCTCCCGAAGGGCTCAGCGGTGCGGATTTGCGTGCGTATACAATTTATACGTTCACGGAAGGGGAATGGCGGTTGCACGCGATCGTCTCCGGCAGTGCGCAGATGACCTCGCTGCCGGCGGGGGAGTATGCGATCGCGGCAGTGGACAGACGAGGGGTCGAGAGCCCGGGTGTCGTGATCGCGTTGTAACGCATTCAGGTCGAACGACTCTCGACCCTGGCGGTGGGGACAGGCCAAAAAAACTCGCACGACGCCCCCGTGTGTACGACAATCCCCGCGATGCCCGGAACCGATCCCGACTTCTTGATCGTCGGCAGTGGACTTGCAGCCCTGAGTTTTGCAGCGTTGATGGCCAAGGCCGGCCACGGGGTGCGGGTGATCGAAGCCCACACCGAGCCCGGTGGATACGGGCATACGTTTGCTGTCGGCGACTACAAGTTCAACGCCCAGCTCCACTATGTCTGGAATTGTGGGGAGGGGCGGACAGTCCACCGCGTGTTGAAAAAACTCGGACTCGAGCGCGAGGTGACGTTTGTCGAGTACGACCGCAACGGGTTCGACCACATGCGGATGCCGGGTTATGCCCTGGATATCCCGGGGGACCAAAATTTGCTTAAGCAACGTTTGCGCGACCTGTTTCCCCTGCGGGGGGCCGCAACCGACCGGTTTGTCGACGAGGCATTTGCGACCGCCGACGAGCTCGACAACCTCCCCAACCCGCGGACACCCGGCGCGATGCTGCGGGCATTGCCGCGAATGACCCGAATCCTTCGCTACCGCAAAGCCACGCTGCAAGCTGTGTTTGATAGGTTTGAAGTCCCCGCACCGGCCCAAACCTTGCTCGCCCTCCAGTGGCCCGATTTTTTGCTTCCCCCGGGGGAGCTTTCGTTTTTTGCCTGGGTGATGCTGTTTGTCGGCTACTGCCGCGGTGCCTACTATCCGACCCACCACTTCGAACACGTGATCACCTCGCTGGTCCGCACGATCGAGGAGCACGCCGGCGAGGTTGTGCTCGGTCAACAGGTCATTGCGTTTGAGTCAGATACGCGCGGGCGGGTGATCGGTGTATGTGCAGAGGAAGTGGGGCCCGGTGGCGAAGGGACCGGCGTGCACCACCGCTACCGGGGGGGACAGGTCGTGTGCAACATGGATCCGCGCAAGGCCGCCGAGATGATCGGCTTGGATCGTTTCTCGACAGCAGTGCGTCGCAAACTCGACTACGATTACTCTCACAGCAATTTTATGGCATATGTGGCACTCGAGGGCATCGACCTGCGGGACTACGGTTTTGGCCGTCACAACCTGTTTCACACCGATGAGTCTGACCTCAATGCCGCCTTTGCGTCGATGCTGCGCGGCGACTACAGCCGGCCGAGTTTTGCCATGACCACGCCGAGTCTGTTGACCGAATCTCCGGGGGATTGCCCCGAGGGAACCCAACTCGTCGAGTTGTTGACGGTGGCGAGCTTCGACCGGTTTCAACAGCTCCGGTTTGCCAATATGCGGGCCTACCACGGGAAAAAACGCGAGATTTATGAGACGATCGTGAAGGTGATCGAGCGCGACTATGTGCCCGACTTTGGGACGCATGTCCGGTTCAAAATGCTTGGAAGTCCGACGACCAACCAGCGCTACTGTTGGAGTCCACGCGGACACTCCTACGGTTCGAACATGACTCCAAACAATATCGGGCCCGGTCGCCTCGACCATCGCAGCTCGGTCCCCGGGTTGCACTTTTGTAGTGCTTCGGCCGGATTTGCCGGGTTTACAGGTGTGATTTGGACGGGGGCAAACCTGTATGAGCACCTGACAGGCGATCGATTTTTGTAGTGCATCAGCATGTTGTGCCACCGAGTAGGCGCGAGACATCAAGGGCCGATTGAGCCGCACCTTCGTGAAGGCCATTGCCGAGCCAGGCGCCGGCAAAGTAGGTGTTGGACTCGCCGTTGCAGGCGATGACTTCGGGGCGCGAAGCGAGGGCAATACGGGTGTAAAGCGGTGTCTGATGCGGTTGACGGTGGATCACGCGGTCGTCGCGAATCAACCCGTCGAGGTTGTAGCTAAAGTGAAAGTGTCGCGGGGTACTCTTGGGTAGCCCGGCGAGTCGGTTGAGGAAGGCGTTGTAGCCTGGTGGATTTGTAAATACATCGAACTCAGAGAAGTCGCGGACGCCGTAGCGTGTGTAGATACCATCGTCGTCGTGGATGATGGTGACGATTTGGTTGGTCTTCCACGGGCCAAACCGCCGGCGTTCGGCGTCGGTGGGGTCTTCCAGGATCTGTAGAACCTGGTCGGGCGGACAGGCGAAAATGACGGCATCAAATCGTCGGATTTCGCCCTGTTTTCGGGAGACGCTTACGCCGCGGCCGTTTCGACGTACACGCACATCGGCATCTGTGACCACTTGACCGCGCATGCGCTTGAGGATCGCCGAAATATATGTATAGACACCTCCGGGAAGGCAGGTCCAGCTCGGACGACCGGTAAACTGTAACAAGGTTGGGATTGTGAGCGCAGCGGGCATGTCGTCGACACGATCGCGTGGAATCGAGTAGCCGTAGACCATCAACAACCGCAGCCACTCACTCACGGGGCCATCTTCGAGGAAGTCGGAAAGACTTTGGTGATACAACTTATTTGGATCGGCTGCACCCGCACGTCGACGAAATCGCAGGAACTCGGGGGCGAGTTGCAACAGCCGTGCACGGGCGGCCCACCGCTGGCTAAATGGGAGTGAGGCGAGGCCGAGACTACCGGGTGAACGGTCTTGAAAGCCATCTGCGTGGATCAGGCTGGTTGTTGCCGGTACCGGGGTGACGGCGATGTCGAGGCGCTCGAGCAGGCGGTGAAACACGGGAAAGTGCTCGGGACAAAACTCGATGACACCGGCGTCGAGCACCACACCGGGAGGTAACTTGGGACAGGTAACGTTGACGCCGAGGGTACGGATGTTGCCGCCCAGAATGGGCTGGCGCTCGTAGACGGTCACGCGGTGGCGTGTGTCGAGGAGGTGGGCGCAGATGAGTCCCGCCGCCCCACCGCCGATGATCGCAAGCTCGCGTCCCCCGGGGTGCTCGGTGATGCAAACACGCTGTCCCGAGCCCATGATCGGAGGGTGCCAGTTGCCCGCGAGGTTGGCAATGCGGTCGGTCCTTGCGAGCAGATTTGGTTATGTGCATTTGCAATCACTACGGGCGAACCTGCGAACATTCTGTTGGATCAGGAGGTGGATGAGCTGTTTCGTACGGGCCGCAACGATTGCGATGCTCTTCTGCTTCGCAGGCGCAGTGAATGGGGAGTTGCGACGTGTCTGACCTTCGGGGAAGGTCTTGGCAGGAGTGCGTCTGTCAATGCTACCGGCGTGGCAGGTAACTGCTATCATCCCTGTGTGCGTGCAATCATCGTTGTGCTCGTCGGGTGCCTCGTGGGAGGTTGTGGCGAAAAGACATGGTCCGAACGCGATCACGACGAGCGGATGGATTACATGCGCGAGGTCGTGCTACCGACGATGCGTGAGATCTTCCAGTCCTACGATGCCGAGCGATACGCCGATTTCTCGTGTGTGACCTGCCATGGGCAAAATGCCGAGGAGGTCGACTACGCGATGCCAAACGTCCTCGGGCCGCTTCCCCTCGACGGTACGATTGAGACGGCAATGGCCCGTAATCCCGAGATGACGATGTTGATGCTCGAGCAAGTGTTTCCGCAGATGGTCGAGTTGTTGGATGAAGAGAAGTACAACTCCGAGACGGCTCCCGATGGCTATCGCTGCGTCGGGTGTCATTTGGTGGCCCAGTAACCCGCAAATCCGGTAGACGGAACCGCACACGGACGCGATACTGCCGGCGTCCATGACCGAGCCTTCCAAACCCAAGTTTTCCCGAGCGTTTTGGACTGCCAACGCCGTCGAGTTGCTCGAGCGTGCCGCCTGGTATGGCGTGTTTGTTGCCATCACGCTGTACCTCAGCCGGATTCTCGGATTTTCCGACATTGAAGCGGCGACGCTCTCAGGTGTCTTTTCGGCCGGGTTGTATCTGCTGCCGACATTCTCTGGGGCGTTGGCCGACAAACTCGGGTTTCGCAATTCGCTGCTACTCGCGTTTGCTTTGCTGACGATCGGCTACTCGGGAATGTGGCTATTGCCGACACTCCTGTCGTCCGCGGGACTTGTCACTTACGGGCGCGAGGTTGTGTTTACCGGGCTCGAGACCAGCGCGTACAAGTGGATGTTTATCCCGGTGATGCTGGTGGTGATGGTCGGCGGCTCGTTTATCAAGTCGGTCATCACGGGAACCGTCGCCCGCGAAACAACGGTCGCAACCCGGGCCCGCGGGTATTCGATTTTTTACGCGATGGTCAACATCGGGGCGTTTGGTGGCAAGACGCTGGTCAAACCACTGCGCGAGAGCATGGGCAACGAGGGACTCATCGTCCTCAACCTGTTCGCCGCCGGGATGACGGCATTAGCATTTATTTTGGTATACATTCTTTACAAAGGCACCAAAGGTGAGGGCGAGGGCAAGTCGCTCGAGGAGATTTGGCAGGCGCTCAAGGCCGTACTCTCGCGCGGGCGCTTGGTGCTATTAATTGTGATCATTACCGGGTTTTGGATGGTCCAGCACCAGTTGTACGCGACCATGCCCAAGTATGTTTTGCGGATGGCGGGCGAGGGGGCGTCGCCGTCGTGGTACGCGAATGTCAACCCCGCGGTGGTGGTGTTAACAGTCGGTGCAGTTACAACAATGATGCAACGCCGCTCCGCACTCACGTCGATGACCGTGGGCATGTTCATCATGCCGGTGTCGGCGTTTTGCATGGCGGCCGGCAACCTGGTCGGGGGAGGGGAGATCCTCGGGCTTCATCCGGTAGCATTCATGATGATTATCGGAATCGCGTTTCAAGGGTTTGCCGAGTGCTTCATTTCACCACGGTTTTTGGAGTACTTTTCGGTGCAAGCACCCAAGGGCGAGGAGGGGCTGTACCTCGGGTTTAGCCACCTCCATTCGTTTTTGTCGTCGCTTCTCGGGTTTATCACCTCGGGGTTTTTGCTCGACGCCTACTGCCCGAATCCACGGACATTGTCCGCCGCCGACCAAGCCCAAAGATTGGCTGCACTCGATGGCAACGGTACAATGCCCGAGGCCTACGCCCACGCACACTACATTTGGTATGTGTTCGTCGGAATCGCGCTGGTCAGTGCAATTGCGTTGGTTGTATATGGCCGGGTGTATGGGCGGGGTACGCCGCAGCCGAGTCACGGGGAATAATCGCGAAGCCGTATCGCGGAATTCGAGCGACAGCTCATGCCCAAATCAGACAACGTGGGGCAACGAGCGCGTTGGTGTGAGCGCCTCCTCGCAGCACTTCACGAACTTCCGGAGAGCATGCCCTCGCGCGTATCGAGTTGATGTCCTTCAGGACATGAGCGAACGGTTACGGCTTCGGAGCGTCTTCGGCGTGGGGGAATTGCCCGGGCTCGGCGAGCTGTCCGAGATGGATGATCCGGGACCCGGTCGGACTCACGGGATCGATGCTCTTACCGATGATCACGCCGCGGTAGGGCGCGCGATATTCCCGTACAAGGTCGCCAAAAATGTCGACCTGGCGGGCGATGAGTTCTCCGGGCTCGACGAGCTGTGCGAGCTCAGGGAGAACCTGCAACAATCCACCGCGATCGGTGTATAGCCATTTAGAACGCGAACACAGCATCGGCGGTGGGACGGGTTTTAACGCGCGCTTGGGCAACATTTTCATTTGCGAAAACAGGGCCCGTAACCCCGAGAGCGTGCGCCGGATTTTTTGGGGCTGAAACACATGCGGGTCGCCGATTTCGACGGTGATCGCCGGTTTACTGCCGCTGGAAAACCAGCCCCGCAGGGTGTGGTCGGCCGGTGTGTTGTGGAGGATGATGGTCGGCCGCTGCAACATGGCCATGCGCGCAGTCGTGCGATCGGTCAGGTCAGCCCGGACATACAAGGTATTGATCCGGCCAAAACTCGCGGTGTGGAGATCGGCGAGATAGTCGAGGCACCCCATCAACCGCGAGGTCAGGCGGTGGGCGTAGGCGTTGGGCTCGTTACCGTCGGGGATCCCCGGCATGATGTGGTTGAGATCGGTGCCATCGCGAAACTCGCGTTCCCGACGGATGAGGCCAGCGATATTGAGTGCCGGCATCGCTACGATCGCCCCGCGAACCGAGGACGCTGAGATCGTCTCGACCAACTTGTGGATCACGGGGATCCCGTTGAGCTCGTTGCCGTGGAGCGCTGCGACGACTCCAAACACAGGTCCCGAGCGATTTCCCTTTATGACGATGACCGGGGCCCGCGTCGCCCGTCCGATCCCGTCGTGGACCAGGCTCACGAGTACGCGGGTGGTCCGGCCGCTCGGTAACTCTTCGATATTGAGCTCGTCGATGCAACGGATATTGCTGTCTTGGTAGTTGGAGGAATACATCGGGGTCCAATTCGTGGGGGATGTCCAACCCCCGCGCTTGCGCACCTTTGGTGAGGCGCGCGAGAAAAGCCACGGACGGTTGGAGGCATTTTTACCGTCAATGGATGCAGCACGCGATTTTTTACTGCACCCATTGGTCGGTTGCGGGCTTCAAACTTGCGAGACTCCGTTCATGCCCATCCGCATCGGAATTCTGATCAACGACTTTGAATCGCTTGTGCCCTCACAGTCCTCGGCTTCGCTGATCGCAACGTTTGCCGGACAAGAGGAGGAGACCTGGGTATTTGGCGTGGGTGATTTGGGCGTCGATCCGCACGGTCGCGTCGTTGCCCAGGCCCGGGCGTTGCGGCGCAACATGTGGCATGCGCAGGCGGCTGTCGAGGCTCTGCGGACGGCTGAACCGACCACGCTGGTGCTCGAGCACCTCGACGGGTTGCTGGTCCGCACCAACCCACCGCGGGATGGTCGCCCCGGGTTGCACGCGACTGCGTTGCAATTACTGCGGTTTATCCGTGACCGCGGGGTGGTCGTCCTCAACGATCCCGACGGGCTCAAGCTGGCGAGCTCAAAGCTGTACCTCGCGTTGTTGCCCCCATTTACCCGTCCACACACGATCGCATCGGCCAATCCCCGGGAGCTGCGGCAGTTTGTCCGCGGGCGAACGAGTCACTGCGTGCTCAAGCCGGCTGTCGGGACCCGCGGCCGCCGGGTGTTTCGAGTTGGCCCCGACGAGAAAAACCTCAACGAAATCATCGAAGGTCTGGTCGAGTACGGGACCGTGATCGCCCAGGAGTTTGTCCCCGCGGCTGAGGCCGGTGACACCCGGGTGATCGTCGTCGGCGGGCAAATTTTTGAGATCGACGGGGCCGCGGCGGCGGTCCATCGCGTACCGAGTCGGGACGATTTCCGCAGCAACATTCACGTGGGCGGGGAGGCTCAACCTGGAACCGTCACCCCGGCGATGCGCCGGGTCGTCGATGCGATCGGGCCCATGCTGGTTCGCCACGGCCTGTTTATGGTCGGACTCGACTTCATCGGCGATGTCGTGTGCGAGATCAATGCCTTTAGTGCCGGAGGGTTCCCAGACTTCGAGCGCTTTACAGGCAAGCCGTTTACCCGAGAATTTGTCAACCGTGTATGTGCATTTATTTCGGAGTCAGTGTCGTCCGAGATGACGGGTACGTGAGGGGATAGAACTATCGCGGTGGATAGCGCAGGTGCTCGAACGACTCGAGCACCTGTTTTTAAATTTTGAGCTAGATCGTTGTTGATACAAAAAGCGCAGGACCTAATTCGGCCACAAACAGACATCGGGGTTGCTTCTGCCGATTCCATTGACGCATACCATTCCCGGCGGACACATCATGTTGTCGCAGGTCTGGACACCGCAGTAGTCCATATTGATGCCGTCGCCTGGGAAGTCGACGCAGACACCGTTCATGCACTGGCCGTTGCAAGAGCCCGGTGTGCACATCGACCATGAATCGTTGTCCGCGGTGATGCACTGCTCCCCGGGCGCGCATTCGCTGTCCTGTCCTCCTGGACAGGGACCAAAAGGCATGTCGCCGTCGCCGTCGCCGTCGCCGTCGCCGTCTCCGTCGCCATCACCGTCGCCGTCGCCGTCTCCGTCTCCGTCGCCATCACCGTCGCCGTCTCCGTCGCCATCGCCGTCTCCGTCGCCGTCGCCATCACCATCACCGTCGCCATCACCGTCGCCATCACCGTCACCGTCGCCATCGCCGATGCACTGACACGGATCGTACCCGTCACCTTCGGCGTTGCAGGTCTGCGTTCCGGTGTCACCCATGCATGTACAATCAATGATTTCTCCGGGCTCACAGACCTCACCGACCGTACCGGACGACGTTTGGGTTCCGGCGCTTGTCATTGTGGTCGCCGGGCCTTCGGTCGTCGCCTCGCTCGTCGACTCGGACTCGCTCTCACTCTCTGATTCCGAGGAACTGGCGCCGGTACCCGCGCCCCCGGAAGGGAAGCTACAGGCGGATGTGAACATGAAAAGCGAGACAACAGCAGTGGTAGATGACAAGCGCATAAGCGAAGGATACGGCTTAAAAATAAGCAGAGTGGTCCGTTTTTGAATGGATAAAAAAATCCAACTACTGAACTAGATTCGTATTTTTTGAGACCGACGGGACTATGCGAGAAACACCACAACGGTGTGGGGTTCATGCATCGAATGATTCCAAAGGTTT